>NZ_LT699729.1 GCF_900155365.1 Collinsella bouchesdurhonensis
CGTCCACCGGTCAGCGGCGCCCTGCTCTCCCACGGGCTGACCCCGCAGTACCATCGGCGCTCGGCGGCTTAGCTTCCGGGTTCGGAATGGGTCCGGGCGTGCCCCGCCCGCCATGGCCGCTGACCGGTGGGCGGCGCTCGTCTCTAGACGATGAGAATGCCTCCCACGCTTGAGGGTTCCCTCCGCGTGCCCTGGGGGCCGCACAGCGAGCTCAACGGACCGGGTACCCTGATCGACCTGAGTTGCACCCGCCAAGCACATGCAGCTGCGCCCGCGGGGATGCGACGGGTAAGAGCTCGGGCGATTAGTGCCGCTCGGCTGAGGCTGTCGCCAGCCTTGCACCTGCGGCCTATCAACCAGGTGGTCTACCTGGGCCCTTACCGGAAGGAGAACTGATCTCGGGAACGGCTTCCCGCTTAGATGCCTTCAGCGGTTATCCGCGCCGGACGCGGCTACCCGGCCATGCCGTTGGTCGACAACCGGTTCACCGGAGGTCCGTCCACCCCGGTCCTCTCGTACTAGGGGCAGCCTCCCTCGATTCTCCTGCGCCCACGGAGGATAGGGACCGAACTGTCTCACGACGTTCTGAACCCAGCTCGCGTACCGCTTTAAACGGCGAACAGCCGTACCCTTGGGACCTGCTCCAGCCCCAGGATGCGATGAGCCGACATCGAGGTGCCAAACCTTGCCGTCGATGTGGACTCTTGGGCAAGATCAGCCTGTTATCCCCGGAGTACCTTTTATCCGTTGAGCGACGGCCCACCCACTCGGGGCCGCCGGATCACTAGAGCCTGCTTTCGCACCTGCTCGACTCGTGGGTCTCGCAGTCAAGCCCGCTTGTACTCTTGCATTCAAAAGGACGGTTGCCGACCGTCCCGAGCGGACCTTCGCGCGCCTCCGTTACTCTTTAGGAGGCGACCGCCCCAGTCAAACTACCCACCTGGCACGGTCCCCGCACCGGATCGCGGCTGCGGGTTAGGACGCCGGCGCGGCGGGGGCGGTATTCCAAGGGCGACTCCCCCGGGACTGGCGTCCCGGGTTCGGCGTCTCCCGCCTATCCTCTACGCGCCGCGCTGGCGGCCAATGCCAAGCTGCAGTGAAGGTTCACGGGGTCTTTCCGTCCTTCCGCGGGTAAGTCGCATCTTCACGACTAGTGCAATTTCACCGGGTCCATGGTCGAGACAGCGCCCAAGTCGTTGCGCCTTTCGTGCAGGTCGGAACTTACCCGACAAGGAATTTCGCTACCTTAGGACCGTTATAGTTACGGCCGCCGTTTACCGGGGCTTGGGTTCGGGGCCTCGCCTCGCGGCTAACCCCTCCCCGTGACCTTCCGGCACCGGGCAGGCGTCAGACCCTATACGTCGCCTTTCGGCTTCTGCAGAGTCCTGTGTTTTTGGTAAACAGTCGCTTGGGCCTCTTCACTGCGGCCCGCCTCCGCTCG
>NZ_LT699730.1 GCF_900155365.1 Collinsella bouchesdurhonensis
TGTTTTTCACAACAACTAAATTTAGGATTTCACGACTAATTTCTTTCGGGTTTCACCGTTTTGCAAAGGTGCCGCACCCTTTCTTCGCTAACTGTCCGATCTTCCCATCATCAAGGCTTCCTCGAACCTTCTGCTCTGCCCGCCGAACTCAACCAGCCGACCATGATGCATGATCCTGTCAATCGTCGCCGTGGCCAGGTGCGCGTCTCCCAGCACAGTGCCCCATTTGCCGAACTCTATGTTGGTTGTGACGATCATGCTCCTCGTCTCGTACGTTGCCGACATCACCTGGTAGAGCAGCCGAGCGCCCTCGATGTCTATCGGGATGTAGCCGTACTCGTCGATTATCAGCAGGTCCGCCTTGGCTATGTCGCGAAGCACCTGCTCGAGCCTGTTGTCGGCGACGGCCGCCTTCAGCATCAGCACCAGCGACGCGGTCTCGAAGTACCTGACCTTGTAGCCCCGCTCGGCCGCCAGCACGCCCAGTGCGATCGACAGGTGGGTCTTTCCGCGTCCGCATCCTCCGTAGAACACGAAGTCCTGGGCCTGCCGGACAAACTCCAATGACACCAGGTCATCGACGGTGTAGCCGTCTGGGAAGGACACCTCGCCGAAGTCGAAGTCCGCGACCGACTTCACGGCCGGGAATTTGGCCTGCTTCATGAGCCTTGCCTTCCTGTTCTCCTCCCTGGTGGCGTTCTCGCTCCTGATCAGCTCGCATGCAGCCACCAGCTGGCCTCGCGTGGCATCCTTGGAAAACGCCGCGATCGTCGACTTGGTGAAGTACATGGTCCTGGCCAGCGCGGCGAACTCCGCCTCGATCTGGCCCCTCGTCATCTGCTCGATGTCCATGGCTAGGCCTCCTTTGCGAAGACGGCGTCGTACATCCCGAGGTCGGGGCTGTCGTCGTATGCGATGGACCCTTGGCCGTTCGCCGTGCATGCGGCAGCCAATGCGACGTCAGCGCGGCTGGGGACGCCGCCGTCGGCGCCGAGCGC
>NZ_LT699731.1 GCF_900155365.1 Collinsella bouchesdurhonensis
CGACGCCCGACGCTTGTGCTTGGACCGCCTGGCGTGCGGGCGAGCGCGGCCTGGTGGGCGTGCTCGCCGATGCCATGCGCGGCGAGGTTTATCCAGCGCTGTATCGCATTGACGAGACGGGCCCACAGCGCCTGTTTGACCGCGAGCGCGTGGTTAAGGCCGCTGTTGCTTTGGACGAATGGCGCGAGCGTGCCGACTGGGCAAAGATTCGTCTGATGGGCGATGGCCTTGTCCGTTATGGCAAACTGCTTGCCGAAGACGAAGCCGCCCGTTGCTTGGAGCGTTCGCTGTGGTGGCCCTCGGGGGAGGGCTTGTTGCGCAGCGAGGCCACGGGTGACGGTGACCCGGCGGGTGTGCTGCCCATCTACACGCGCCTGTCTGATGCCGAGGAAAACGAGCGGCGCCGGTTGGGTCTGGGCGAAAGCGCCCATACCGAGACAACGGGCGTTGCCGACGAACTTGCCGGCAGGCATCTGCAGTATCGTCCCATGGGTGCGGCGGATGCCGAGGGCGCTGCGGCGCTCGACGCATCCTGCTTTGCGGGCGCAAGCCATGAGGCGTGGTCTGCGAAGCTTTTCCTCGATGAGCTGGCGCAAGATCTTCCCGCTCCGCGCTCCTGGTGGGTGGCGCATGATAACGGCCATATCATCGGCGTTGCCGGCGGTATGGTTGTTAACGACGACGTTCAGATTCTGGACGTGGCGGTCGATTCTGCGCATCGCCGCGAGGGCATTGCGCGCAAGCTGCTCTCGCACGTGAGCTACGATGCCCAGATGCTCGGCTGCACCTCGGCATCGCTTGAGGTGGAGGACGACAACGAGGTTGCCCGTGGTCTTTACGAGTCGCTCGGCTTTACCGGCGCCGGCGTTCGCCGCAACTACTATGGTCCGGGTTCGGATGCGCTCGTCATGACGGCGCAGCTGCCGCTTGTGTTGCCCGTGGACGCTGCGTCTCCCGAGCCCACGGCTGCTGCCGTTCGCACCTGGCCGCAACCTGCCGCCGAGCGCGGCGAGGAGCAG
>NZ_LT699732.1 GCF_900155365.1 Collinsella bouchesdurhonensis
ATGGCGACGACCGAGGCGATGCGCATAGCGTCGGCCTATGTCGATGGCGTGTGCGAATCCGACGTGTCGAGGACGGATGGCGTCCGACGCGACCCCATGAAGGTCAGAGCACTGCTGGCATCGCTCGCCCGCAACGAATCTACGCTCGCCGGGTCGAAGTCGATCGAGAGGGACATCGGAGGCGACGTGTCGAAGAACTCGGTCTTGCGCTACATGGACGCGCTGCGCAGGATCAACATCGTGGACGACATCCCTGCGTGGCACCCGGCGCTCAGGTCGCCGGTTAAGCTTCGTCAGGGCGTGAAGCGCCATCTCGCCGACCCGTCGCTCGCGGTCGCGCTCATCGGAGCCGATTCGGAGTCCTTGTCAGCCGATCCGAAGACCCTCGGGCTCCTGTTCGAATCGCTCGTCCTGCACGACCTGAAGGTCTATGCAGCGGCGAACGATGCGTTCGTATCCCACTACCATGACGGCGACGACCTTGAGGTCGATGCCGTCGTCCACAAAAGAGACGGATCATGGGTCGCCATCGAGGTCAAGCTCGGCAGCCCGCAGGTATCCGAGGCGTCAGAAAATCTCAACAGGTTGGAACGGAAGATGGTGGAGCACGGCGAGAGGCCGCCGGCGGCGAAATGCGTCATCATCGGATACGGGATGCCGTCGCACGTGACATCGGACGGCGTGGCCGTCGTCCCGATCGACGTGCTCGGCATGTAAGAGGTCAGCCCTCCGGCACCCCTGCCGCCTCCCAGATTGTCTCACCGTCGACGTCGATGCGAAGAAGACCGTCTCGCTCACCCATCGCCTGCATGAACTCCGGGAGCGAGCTCGGTGCATCCTCGCCGAGGTCTGCGATAACTGCAGGACACCCCTTCTCGGTGCGCTGCGAGTCCCTTATCGCACACCCGTCATCGTCATATGCTCCGTCGAAGCTGAGCGCACTCCAAAGCACAAGACGGCCATCGGACACCTCAAGCGCGGCACGGCTCGTCGTTGCCGAACCGTCCGCGCGCGTGTCCCACGACTCTATCCTGTTGGCGTAGACAAGTTTGACGTTCACTGCTTGTC
>NZ_LT699733.1 GCF_900155365.1 Collinsella bouchesdurhonensis
CGCCGAGCGCGGCCATCGCCGCTACCGCGGCCTCGTAGCCCGCATCCGCGCTGACGTCGCGAAGCATCCTGAGCATCGTGCCCCTGTCGGCCCTGCCCATGGAATCCATCGACCTGGCCAGCGATTTCGGCAAGGTCGCCCTGACGGCGCTGTTCTGCCATCCGCCCGGCTTCCTGCAAAGGAGCGCCAGCTGCGACATGGGGTCGCTGGCCTTGGTGGGCGCATCCCCGTATGCTCGGTCGAAGGCGGCGATCTGCGTGCCCTCGCCGTCGTAGAAGGCTACCCGGAATGCGCCCAGCTCGACGATCACCCTCTCCTCGCCGTGGTCCGGCCCGAGCGGGTAGCGGTGTCTGCCGTCGAGGCACGCGTCGCCGTACTTGTCGGTCTTGGCCGTGACTATCTTCGCGACGCGGAAGGGCTTCGCCGGCAGGTCGGCCATGGCCACGCAGTCCTCCATGAACAGCTGGCGCTCGGGCTCCCCTTTGAGGTAATGGTCCTTGCCGGCGCGATCCAGGCACCTGCCGAGGATCCGCTTGTTGTAGGCGGGCAGGCTGTCGATGCGGGGAACGGGGACGAACAGGTTGCGCCGGATGGCCCCGACGGCATTCTCCACGGAGCCCTTCTCGTGGCCGGAGTTGGGGTTGCAGAAGGAGAAGTCGAACCCGTAGTGGGCGGCGAAGCGCGTGAACGTGTCGGCGGTGCTGACAACCTGGCCGACCCTTCTGCCGACGCCCGTGGCGTTGTCAAACACCAACCGGGTGGGCACGCCCCCGCAGAACTCGAACACGGCCTTCAGGCCCTCGCAGACGCATTCCGACGTCTCGCCCCAGAAGCATTGCGCCAGCGACACGTTGGAGAACGGGAAGGTGACCACCAGGTAGTGCACCTCGCGCATGACGCCCAGCACCCTGAAGTCGCACACGCCGAAGTCGACCTGCCCCTCGCCGGGCGCCCATTCGAGGTTGAGGAACTCGTCTTTGGCGCCTTTGAGCTCGGCTTTGCGCTTCTTGACGTAGGCCTGGACGATTGTGTAGCTGCCGTCGTAGCCGCATTCCGCGACGAGCCGGTCGAATACCCGCTGGGCCGTGTGTCGCTGCTTGGGGCGCCGCTTCCTGTCCTCCGCAAGCCAACGATCTATCGTCGCCTTGAACGGGTCAAGCTTCGAACCGCGCCTCTTCCTGGGCTTGACCTGAGGGGAGAAGTCGTCCATGTCGCGGTATTTGCGCACCGTGGGCTCGGAGATTCCCTCCTCCCTGGCTATCTGGGCGACGCTGTCGCCACGGGCAGCGCGCTGCTTGATTGCTAGAATAGTTGACATGCCGATCATTTCCTTTCCGGCCTCCTTGAGTCGATTACCGAAGCAATGACTAAGTTAGGCCATCCGTTGGAGGTGGTCGGCGCCTTTGCTTATGAGGCGAAACAATCGTCGTGAAACCCGAAACTTTTATCTCGTGATTTCCTAAAAATAAAAGCTATCAAAAACA
>NZ_LT699734.1 GCF_900155365.1 Collinsella bouchesdurhonensis
GGCGCGCGAGCCGCGCCACAGCCTCTGGGTCATGGAGCGAGAACGGCTTCTCCGCGGGATCTGCCATCAGCTCGACGGTAGTCTCAAGCTCGGAGCGGCCCATTTTCGCAATCCTAAACTGCCAATCGAGCAGCTCGATATCGTCCATGGCTACCCACGAACCTTGACCGCGATGAAATATCCGATGGTCCCACAGATGGCCATAGACAGCAGCAGCGCCGCCCAACCCCAGGCACCAAGCCATTCGGCCCCGGCCTTGAGCTGGACCCACATGAACCCAACAGCGACGAGAAATACGATGAGGCACGCGACACAGGTCACGACGCAGCACGCGACGGTCGCCGCGACCATCGACCTCCTTGCACCCTCAAGCTCGTCGACAGCCTGCCTTGCGCTCGCCTGGCTGCTCTCAACGGCTTTTTTAGCCGCCTGCTCAACGTCCCGCAGACACTCGACCGCTCGGGCCTCTACAGCCTTGTAGACGACGCCTGAAGCATCCTCGGCGCGCTCGGCGGCACCTATGACGGCCTCCGACATATCGCGCATGGTGTCCGTGTTCTCGACGAGCGCGCCGTGCATCTCCTTTGCGATGCCGGCGATGCTGTGCATGTCCTTGGCGACGCGCAGATGGTCGCGCGCCGCCTGCTCCTTGAGGTCGGCCGACGTGTTCAGGCTGTCGGCCATGACAGCCAGGTTGTCCTGGCTAAGGTTGCTGAAATCATCCATGGTTAAGCTCCGTTTCTGTTAGTGATGGATGCCCTTCGTGTTCTCGATCTCAACCTCGACGGTAAGCGGCCGTTGAACCTTGACGGTCTTTGCAGCCTGTTCGCGCACGAGTTTGTTCCGCTGCTCGGCCGTCATGGCCCGCAGCTGCTCGGCCGTGACGGGACGGCCGGCCTCCTGGCTCATGGCCATGAGCTGACGCATGGGTCTGCCCATCTGCGCGCCCGTGACGGTGCGGCCGTCCTTGCTGAACTTGAGATCCCCCTTGCCGTCGGCGAAACCCATATCGACGCCCTGTTTGGCGAGTGCCTTGGCGAGGTCGTTGAAATGGTTGTTCGAGCGGCGCGCAAAGACCTGTTGAATCTCGGCCTCGACGGTCTTGGCGATCTCGCTATCGAGAGCGAGGTCGACCGTGCGCCCCATGGCCATAGAGCGTTTGCGCGCCGCCGTGGCGCGCATGGTGCCCGTATGCCGTGCGATGAAGACGCGGCGGCGTTGGGTGACGGCATCGGTTTTCTGATGCCACCAGGCGGCGGCGCGCTCCTTGAGCTGACGAAGTTCGGCGAGGACTCGATCGATCGCACGGTTCGTCTCGCGCGCCTCGACGTTTATGGCCACGCGCTCGGGCGTAGGCCGCTGTCCCTCATGAACGGTCGGCACGTACTCAATTTTGCGGTCTTCGAAAGAGCGGTGGTCAATCGTCACGGCGACCTCGTCACGGCGCGCGGCGTGCTCGGCGAGTCGCTTGTTGGCGATTTGCGCCCAGGACGCGCGAACGCGCTTGAGCTCGGCCTTCTCCGCATCAAACGCCTTGGCTCCGTCCATCTTGGCGGTGACGGCAACGGGTGTCTTCGTCTTGCGATCGTCCTTGGTAAGGCCCTGCGCCTCCGCCTGGGACATGGTCCGGCGCTCACCGTCCCTGAAGTTGTAGACCTTCTCGATGCCCTCGGCCTTAGCGGCCTTCCAGTCCTTGGCGGCGACCATGACGTCGCTGCCGTCGGGGCGGCGGCACAGGTAGACCTTGGTCGACTTCTGGGCCTTGGGGCGCTCGAAGCCATCGGCACCGAGTTTGAGAGCGCTCACGAGCACATGGGCGTGGGGATTGCCGTCACCGCTATCGTGAATCGCCCAGTCGCACGCGCGCCCCTTGAACAGACCGCAGAAATCGAGGACGCAGGCGCGCTGCTCGTCCAGGTCAAGCTCACGGGGAAGGGCGAACTCGTAGCGCTTGGCCACGAGTTCGTTGCCGCCGCCATATGCGCGCTGGGCCTCGTTCCAGAGGTTCTGGCGATCCCAGGCCGGCGCGCCGTCGGGGAGAATGATGCCGGTATCGGCGATACGCTCGGCGCGTGCGTAGCGCTTGAGGTCGCCCGTGATCTCGTCGCGCAGCGTCTCGCCGCTCTGGTAGGCGGCGGACGCGACAGCCGACGAGCCTCGTGCCGGTGCGATGCCGCGCGCATTGAGATGGTAGATGGCCATGGCGTCTGCCCCCTTTCAGGCAAGCGAGTGAAACGAGCGCGCAGCGATGCCGTGCGCACCGTGGGCCATTGAGGCGAACGGGCACGGTGTCGCGGAGCGCAAGGGAGCCTTGGCGACCGCGCAGGCATGACGCAAACAGTAAGCCGCCAAAGGCGAACCGTTTGCGTCATGCCGGAGAGGCAAGGAGCGCCAGCGACGCGCAGCGAACGAAGTGAGCGTAGAGGCACGCCGCCTAGGCGCGCACGCAATGTCTCTCTCACGCAGCGCCGCAGGCGCGAGTAAGTGAGACTAAGTGCGCCCTTCACTTCATGAAGGGATTATACCCGCTCGCTAATGGGTACAATCCATCTAAGTAAAAACGCAGTTGAAAGGCAGTACTACATGGAACTTGAAAGCAGGGCCTATCCGGGCATGACGGAACCGCCAAGGCCGACGATTTCGGCGCGCACCGAAACGCAACCAGCGAAGCCGAAGCGCAAGCGCGTCAAGAAGACCCTCGACCAGCAGGTCGCCGAGACCGAGGAGCGTCTGAAGAAACTCAAGGCGAAACAGCGAAGCGAAGAACGGGCCAAGCGCA
>NZ_LT699735.1 GCF_900155365.1 Collinsella bouchesdurhonensis
GCGACGCTTTTGCGTCGCCCCTCGTCCCAGCCGGTTGCTTTAGTTGTACACACGGTAGTTACACTTGAACTGGGTTATGTGTCCATAGTGGGAGCCGTACCAACCCGATGTATAGCTGATTGCATTTGCGCCTAGATATTCGTATCTCTTGTTGTAGCGAAGCTCACGGTAGGTCGTGTCGTACTCTGCTACGTAAAACGCGTCTCCAGAGAAGGCTTTGTACCGGTCCTTAACCGTCGAGCTCATGTACGCAGGCTCGACATCGCCTTTCTTTCCGTTGAGCGCATAGACGGGTGCCGCGATTCCGCATAAAGCCGTTGCCACAAGGATGGCGTAGACAGCCATGCGCGACGCATTGGGCTTCAGCTGTTCAAATAGTTTCATGTCATTCACCTCCTTCGTATGTATCGAGGTATTCCTGCTTGAGTGTTTGCGAGGACGACTCGATCTTTTCCACGAGCGTGCCGGCCTCGATGAAGTAGAACGAGTCGGTGAGGTCTGCCAGGTCGTCGAGTAGATGGCTTGAGATGAGCACGCTGCGGCCCCGTGTCACTTCGCTGCGCATCGCGTCGCAGGAGGTTTTTCGTTTTCCCGGATCGAGGCCGTTCAGCGGTTCATCGAGGATGAGGTACGGGCAATCGGTCGCTATCGCCATGGCAAGCTTTACCTGCTGCTTCATTCCTGTCGAGAGTTTACGGGCCGGCTTGTCGAGATATGGGGAGATTCCGAGGGAGTTGCAGAGCGAGTCGATGTCGGCGGCTGATTTCCACGCCTCCCTAACGAAAGAGAGGTGCTCGAGGGCCGATAGCGTGGGGTAGAGATCCGCGCCGCCCGAAGAGCTCAGGTAGACGAGTTCTGCAAATTCGGCTGATCGACGTTGGCAGATTCCGTCTGCCACCAGGCTTCCCGAGCGGATGCGGGTGGGAAATTGGCCCGATAGCGCTTCAAGAAGGGTGGTTTTCCCCGAGCCGTTGGGAGCAACGAGGCCCGCCGCCGTCCCCGGGCCCAGGAAAAGCGATCCGATTGAAAGTACCGTCGTGCTCCCGTATCCCACGCTCGCGTCTAGGAGCTCGAGCCCATGGTGCTTTTTAGCGGGTCCAGCCTGTTTGGGCGAACGTGCCGCAACGGCGCCGACCGCAAAAAGGACCGCGACGTATATCAGTGCCACGGCAAGCATCGATGCGCTGCCTGAACCGGAGCCAATGAATTCCGTCGGGAAGCATCCCACGTAGCCCGTTGCCTCGATAGGCGAGAACACGGCCAGCGGCAGGAGCCCGAGCACGGCATTATGCTCCAGCGCCGAATCGGACAGTAACGGGAATGCCGGGGCCGCGACAAGCAGCGCGGAGGCAAGGGGGCCTGCGAAGACGCGCCTCGTTGCGGTCGATAGGACGACGGAGCAAACGGATATCAAGGTTCCGCCCGCAAGCAGCGCGAGAAGCAGGGTCGTGAAGACGTCTCCCGCGGTCGTGGTGGCAAGCACGCCGTTATGGAAGAAGGCGATCGGGTACCCAGTTTGCCCGAAGCCGTTTAGGGCCAAGGCGTAAATGCTCCCGGGTGCAAGGCCGGCGAGGAGCATCGCGGTCCCCGCGCCAATTATCGAAAACACGGTTTGGATAAGGCGCCGGAATTTGGGCACGGGCGCCTTTGCCGCCAGGGTCCCGGGCCTTGTGGCGCCGAGCACGAGTATCGACGAGAGAAGGAAGGGGATGAAGGGAAGGAAAGACGGCGCCTGGGCAATGGCGTAAGGCAGGAAGGAAAGGAATGGCAGGTCGTTTGCGGAGGCCGGGATATCCGTGATGCCGGAGCTGCTCAGAGCGCGGCAATACGCGAGGTCTGCGTCATTGGTCTCTCGGTCTCCCACGATGGACCCGGATTGGAAGCCTTCGTCCATGAGCGCGTAGTAGCTCTCGGCAGAGTCGAGAAAGGCGGCGTCGGTTTGAGCGGCGAGGGCGGCGTTCGCGTATCTTGCAAGCTCAGCGTCATCTTGCTGCTCTGGCGATAGGTCTGTGCCGCTGGCCTGGGGCGCGCGCGTATTGAATGCGTCGACGAAGCCCTGCATGCCCTGCTTCATGAAGAAGGGCCCGTAGATGGGTGAATTGAACGCAATGGGGATGGAGAAGGCTGCAGCGAGAACGAGCGTACAAATCCATACGGCCTTGTCTCTTAGGATTAGTTTGAGAAGAAGTCGACAGTACATTCAGAAGCACCTACGTTCCTCAAAGAATTGTTAGTTTAAAAGTAACAGACCGGATGAAGATACGTGCGACGGGGGCGAGGCGAATGGCTGAACGGTATCGATATGCGGGTTTAACGGCATATCGACCACATAGATTATTAACTTGCATTTCTAACAGTTAAGGAGACGGGTGCTTTCCAGCACGCTCCTTCGATGACACCTTCCGCTAGCCGCTATGATGGTTTCATCCAACAAAGAATGTGCCCTGGCGTTCAGGTTCACCGCTAGCGTTGACAACATATGAGATGGGCCCGGCCCTTGCCGCGCGCCGATTGCGCGGCAAGGGCCGGGCCCCCATGTTTATTCCACCTGCTTGTTATCAGCCAGTCTCACAAAACAAAGGAAAATGTCCCACGGATTACCGACAAATGGTCTCATAAATTACCGTCAAAACGACCCACGCACTGGTAGAATGTTGTAAATTTCAACGTTTCCAAGGAGATACGGGTCATGGCTGAGTACATAGGCAGGTGCATCGACCGAATGGTCGAGAGGGATCTCGGAATCTTCGGGGCGGTGCTCATCCAAGGGCCGAAGTGGTGCGGGAAGACCACGACAGCCCAGCGCTTCGCGGCATCGTCATTGTCACTTTCCGACCCTGAGGGCAGCTTCGCAGCCCGACAGCTCGCCGAGATCGACCAGGCCAAGGCAATAGTCGGCACGACACCGAGGCTGATTGACGAATGGCAAGAGGTTCCGAGCATTTGGGACGCCGTGCGCTACGAGTGCGACAGACGGGGCGAGCGCGGTCAGTTCATCCTGACCGGATCGGCCACGCCGAGAGACGACCGCACGCCGATGCACAGCGGCGTCGGCCGCATCTCAAGGCTGCGCATGGACACTATGACTCTGTTCGAACTCGGTATCTCGAAGGGAGCTGTGTCCCTCGGCTCTTTGCTCTCCGGCAAAGCAGTCGAGACGGCAATCGGCTCCATCGGTGGTGTCGATGACATCGCCGACCTGCTGTGCCGTGGCGGG
>NZ_LT699736.1 GCF_900155365.1 Collinsella bouchesdurhonensis
GCATATCGGCTCCATCCGGGACAGATGCACTAAATCATACCAATTCGAAGTATGAGCGAATGTGTACGGAAGAATAACTTGATAAGGTCTGCCCGTCGGGCAGGCCCCATCATTTCCTAACCAACAAGCTTTTTTCAATCGAATGGATCCGATCAGCGAGAAGCTGGCCGGACGGACGCCTCGCGTCTGATACCGGGGGATGTCTCACATCCCCCTTTGGACGGAGAGTTCGATCCTGGCTCAGGATGAACGCTGGCGGCGCGCCTAACACATGCAAGTCGAACGGCACCCCCCTCCGGGGGGAAGCGAGTGGCGAACGGCTGAGTAACACGTGGAGAACCTGCCCCCTCCTCGGGAATAGCCGCGGGAAACCGCGGGTAATGCCCGACGACCCGGGGACCGCGCATGCGGCCCCCGGCAAAGCCCAGGCGGGAGGGGATGGCTCCGCGGCCCATCAGGTAGACGGCGGGGTGACGGCCCACCGTGCCGACAACGGGTAGCCGGGTTGAGAGACCGACCGGCCAGATTGGGACTGAGACACGGCCCAGACTCCTACGGGAGGCAGCAGTGGGGAATCTTGCGCAATGGGGGCAACCCTGACGCAGCGACGCCGCGTGCGGGACGGAGGCCTTCGGGTCGTAAACCGCTTTCAGCAGGGAAGAGACAAGACTGTACCTGCAGAAGAAGCCCCGGCTAACTACGTGCCAGCAGCCGCGGTAATACGTAGGGGGCGAGCGTTATCCGGATTCATTGGGCGTAAAGCGCGCGTAGGCGGCCTGGCAGGCCGGGGGTCAAATGCGGGGGCTCAACCCCCGCCCGCCCCCGGAACCTCCGGGCTTGGGTCCGGTAGGGGAGGGTGGAACACCCGGTGTAGCGGTGGAATGCGCAGATATCGGGTGGAACACCGGTGGCGAAGGCGGCCCTCTGGGCCGTGACCGACGCTGAGGCGCGAAAGCTGGGGGAGCGAACAGGATTAGATACCCTGGTAGTCCCAGCCGTAAACGATGGACGCTAGGTGTGGGGGGACGATCCCTCCGTGCCGAAGCCAACGCATTAAGCGTCCCGCCTGGGGAGTACGGCCGCAAGGCTAAAACTCAAAGGAATTGACGGGGGCCCGCACAAGCAGCGGAGCATGTGGCTTAATTCGAAGCAACGCGAAGAACCTTACCAGGGCTTGACATATGGGTGAAGCGGGGGAGACCCCGTGGCCGAGAGGAGCCCATACAGGTGGTGCATGGCTGTCGTCAGCTCGTGTCGTGAGATGTTGGGTTAAGTCCCGCAACGAGCGCAACCCCCGCCGCATGTTGCCAGCAGGTGAAGCTGGGCACCCATGCGGGACCGCCGGCGTCAAGCCGGAGGAGGGCGGGGACGACGTCAAGTCATCATGCCCCTTATGCCCTGGGCTGCACACGTGCTACAATGGCCGGTACAGAGGGATGCCACCCCGCGAGGGGGAGCCGATCCCGTAAAGCCGGCCCCAGTTCGGATTGGGGGCTGCAACCCGCCCCCATGAAGTCGGAGTTGCTAGTAATCGCGGATCAGCATGCCGCGGTGAATGCGTTCCCGGGCCTTGTACACACCGCCCGTCACACCACCCGAGTCGTCTGCACCCGAAGCCGCCGGCCCAACCGTATTCCGGGGGGAGGCGTCGAAGGTGTGGAGGGTGAGGGGGGTGAAGTCGTAACAAGGTAGCCGTACGGGAACGTGCGGCTGGATCACCTCCTTTCTAGGGAGAATGCACTCACCTGAAAGAAACACTCGAACTGACGGCGCGGGGTCACACCCGTCCGGCGCATCCGTCCCGGGACCCGCGGCGCCCGGTCCCCGGGGTCACCCCCGCGTACCTTGAGAGCCGCATAGCGAGACGGATCAAATATTCTGATTCGATCGATTCTCAATCTGTATTGAAGAAGTGAGAAGCATCTGATCGCGACCCCTCCCTCGAGGGGGGCGCGGTATGCGATACCCAATTATTATGACTAATTGAACGAACGTTACCATAGCATCATGATTTCATGCGGCGCCCGCGCTGGAAGCGCGGGAAGATATGTAGGGCGCACGGCGGATGCCTTGGCACAGGAAGCCGATGAAGGACGCGGCAAGCTGCGATAATCCGCGGTTAGGGGCACACACCCTTCGACCCGCGGG
>NZ_LT699737.1 GCF_900155365.1 Collinsella bouchesdurhonensis
TCCGTCCGGCCAGCTTCTCGCTGATCGGATCCATTCGATTGAAAAAAGCTTGTTGGTTAGGAAATGATGGGGCCTGCCCGACGGGCAGACCTTATCAAGTTATTCTTCCGTACACATTCGCTCATACTTCGAATTGGTATGATTTAGTGCATCTGTCCCGGATGGAGCCGATATGCTATCGCTCCACCCGCGGTATCCGGTTCTCAAGGTACCCGCCGAGAGTGTCGCGTCAACTGCGTTACTCCCTTCGGCGAGGAAATAATTTACCGGATGCCCCTACCCTCCGCAATACTCAGTTTTAACATACACATCTCCTACACATTTAACTACCGCCTATATCCCCTTACATGCCGTTTAAAGAAAAACGGGACGTCTGGCGACGTCCCGTTTCTAAATACCCTATATAGAGCAGGCTTTAGGCCTCGAGGGCCTTCTTCGCAACAGCGGCAAGCTCGTTGAAGGACTCGATGTCCTCGTAAGCCATCTGCGAGAGGACCTTGCGGTCGAGCTCAATGCCGGCAAGCTTCAGGCCGTGCATGAACTGGGAATAGGAGAGACCGTTCACACGAGCGGCTGCGTTGATGCGGGTGATCCAGAGGCTGCGGATCTCGCGCTTCTTAGCGCGGCGATCGCGATACTGGTACTGCAGAGAGTGCTGGACCTGCTCTTTAGCAGCCTTGTACGTACGCGAAGAGGCACCGTAGTAACCCTTCGCACGAGACATAACGGTACGGCGCTTCTTCTTGGCGCTCACTGCGCGCTTGATGCGTGCCATATCAAATCAACTCCAAACGAGATAAAGACGAAATAAAACGGACAGACGGATCTTAGCGGCCAGCGAGACGCGCGTTGACGACCTTAGCGTCAGCTGCGGCGATCTCGGTCTCCTGACGGAAACCACGCTTACGCTTGGTGGTCTTCTTGCTCAGGATGTGGCTCTTGAAAGCCTTGGCGCGCATGAGCTTACCGGTACCGCTGCGGCGGAAACGCTTCTTGGTGCCGCTGTGGGACTTCATCTTAGGCATGAACTTCTCCTTAATCGGTTACAAAGACTATTTCTCGGATGCTTCCTCGGTGGCCTCCGTATCGAAGGCGCCCTTGATGGGAGCGAGGAGCATGAGCATGTTACGGCCTTCGAGCTTAGGAGCCGACTCGACCGTAGCAAACGGTTTAAGATCCTCAGCAAGACGCTCGAGCACGTTAAGACCCTGCTCCGGATGGGCCATCTCACGGCCACGGAACATAATGGTGATCTTGACGCGTGCGCCCTTCTTGAGGAAACGCAGCACGTGGCCCTTCTTGGTCTCGTAATCGCCCACGTCGATTTTTGGACGGAATTTCATTTCCTTGACCTCGACCTTGGACTGGTTCTTACGAGCCTGCTTGGCCTTCATTGCCTGCTGGTACTTGAACTTGCCGTAATCCATGACCCTGCACACAGGCGGTTCCGCATTAGGTGCGATCTCCACCAGGTCAAGGCCCTGTTCATCGGCGACGCGCTGAGCATCGCGGATGCCGAACAGACCCAGCTGCGAGCCGTCCACACCGATCAGTCGGCAAGTGCTCGCGGTGATCTCCCCGTTGATGCGGGTGTCATCAGACTTAGCTATTGTCCCAACCTCCTTCTTACACTAAAACAAAACCCGGAACCGCAAAGCGATATCCGGGTCTTCAAAACAAGGTTATGCGGCGTGACCGCACGAATCTTCTTTTTTAGAACCAGACAGCTGCTCATTGGCGCCGAAAGGTGGGAACCCACAGGTTCCGCTTCGTTACTGCACAAACAGTGCGATGTGTATAGTAGCACAGTGTGGATTACTCCACGAAGAGCGCACATGAGAAATTTCATCAGCGCGCTCACGCGAGTTCGGTGTTTACAAGAAAGGACCCCATCGCTGGGGTCCTTGCTGTTCGGATGGTGCCCGAGGCGAGACTCGAACTCGCACGATGTCGCCACCGGTGGATTTTGAGTCCACTGCGTCTGCCAATTCCGCCACTCGGGCGCACGCTATGGTGCGTTAGCAACTATACCATATTAAAAGTAGCCCAAAGGGTTCGTGCAAACTTTTTTCCTTGCGCAGAACACTGAAACGCAAAAAGCCCCGGTTTCGCTTCTCCACATGTGGAAAAACGAAACCGGGGCCATGTGAAAAGCGGCTTTAGGCCTTGTTCACGCTGCCAAACTGCTCCATGAGCTCCTTGGTGCGAACAACGATAGCCTCGCGAGCCGGCTTGATGAGCTTGCGCGGATCGTAACCCTTGCCCTGCTGATCCTTGCCAGCCTCGACATACTCGCGAATGGCCTTGGCATAGACAACCTGAAGGTCGGTGTTGACGTTGACCTTAGAAACGCCAAGAGAGATGGCCTTTTTAATCTGGTCCTCGGGAATGCCAGTACCACCGTGCAGAACCAGCGGGAGGTTACCGGTGAGAGCCTTGATCTCGCCCAGGCGCTCGAAGGAAAGGCCCTTCCAGTCTTTCGGATACAGACCGTGGATGTTACCAATACCGCAAGCGAGGAAATCGACGCCCAGGTCGGCAATCTGCTTGCACTGCTCGGGATCGGCGAGCTCACCGGAGGAAGTCACGCCATCCTCGGTACCGCCGATACCGCCGACCTCTGCCTCAATGGACAGACCGCGAGAGTGAGCGAGGTCCACAAGCTCCTTGGTGCGGTCGAGATTGGTCTGGAAGTCGGCCTCGTGAGAACCGTCGTACATAATGGACGTAAAGCCTGCATCCATGGCCTTGAAGCAATCCTCATAGGAACCATGATCGAGGTGCAAAGCAACAGGAACCGTAATGTCGAGAGCCTCAACGCAAGCCTTGACCATGTCGGCACAAACCTTGTAGCTGCCCATCCACTTGGCAGCGCCGCCCGTGCACTGCATGATAAGCGGAGACTTGGCCTCCTCGGCAGCCTGGAGAATAGCGAGCGTCCATTCCAGGTTGTTGGTGTTGAAGGCGCCCAAAGCGTAATGGCCGGCCTCAGCATTCTTAAGCATGTCGCTTGCGTTAACGAGCATACGAACCCCCTAGTTCGAAGTGCCGAAATGACATAGCAAAGCATACCATGCGCCATAGCCTCGATACGCCATCTGTCATACTTTCACATAAGCAAAACGAAAGCTTCGATATTCTTCGAAACGAAAGGGTTAATGCTCGTGACGAAGCGCGTAGGCCATGAAGGGGTTCGAATCAAGTTCGCGAGAGACAGTCGTGGTGCCGTTATGGCCCACATAGCACAAGGTATCTGAGGGCAAAGAGGTGCCGATGCGCGCAAGCGAACGCATGATCAGCCCCTCGTCACCGCCGGGAAGATCGACGCGTCCATGCCCTCCCGGGAAAAGGGTATCGCCTACAAATGCGATGTTTGCATCCGAAGTGGCAGCAAACAGCACGATACCTCCCGGCGTATGGCCGGGAGTCGACAGCACCTGGAGACACACGTCTCCCACCTCGACCGTATCGCCCTCCTCAAGCAAACGGTCGGGTGCAGGCGGCATCTCGGTATCGATACCCCATGTCGTCTTCATGCTGCGCACTGCCTCGGCTAGATACGGTGCATCAAGCGCGGAAATCATAAAGGGGATGTCCTCGCCCAAGACGCGGCGAACGCCCGCTACGCCGCCAACGTGATCGGCATGCCCGTGCGTGCAGACAACGGCATCGAGATGCGCAGTGGGAAACAGGGCCAAGGCGCGCTCGGCCAGCTTCTCCCCTTCCCATGCGGGATCGATCATCACAGCGTAATCTTGGGAGACCACAATGTAGGTATTGGTCTGAATCGGGCCGTTAACAATAGTTGCGACGCGAAGCGAACCACGGCCCTCGAGCTCCAAATTCGCCTTCAACGGCAATTTGCCATCCATAAAACACCTCTCACGTTATTAGTGACGATGCGCCATCTGCGCACCGCCGCCCTCGCCGGGCATGAGACGGCGAGCATCGAAGACGCTTTCCACGCGACTAATGGCGGCAAGCAGCGCGTCCAAGCCGCTGGCATCGGAGATCTCGACCAAAAAGCGCAGGGTAGCGACTCCCTCGCGGTCGGTCGATGTTGCAGCCGAGAGAATGTTGGCCCCCGCATCGCCGATGGCGATAGTGACGTCTTTGAGCAATCCCATGCGATCGAGACATTCGACCACAATCTCAACCTGGAAAAGAGCATCGGCGCCATCGTCCCATGACACCTCGATCATGCGCTCGGGGTGCTCCATAAGGCCCTTGACATTAGGGCAGTCGGCACGATGGACCGACACGCCGCGTCCGCGCGTGATGAAACCAACGATATCGTCGCCAACCACGGGGTTGCAGCAGTGGGCCAGGCGAACCAGCAGGCCATCGCCGCCCTTGACCACAACACCCGAACTTGCGGGCTTGCGCTTGCGCTTGGGCGGACGGCGGCTACCGCGCGTCTGCTTGATCGTCTCGGCAACGATCTCTTCGGGCTCCTTGGCGGCGGCTTCGGTCGGCTTGGGGTCGAGCAGCGCTTCCACCTTGTTGCACACCATGCGCGGCGCGACCTTGCCGGCGCCCACGGCGGCGAACAAATCCTCAAGTTGCTTGAAGTTCAAGTCGTGCGCGACTTCGGTAAGGGCGCGCGTAGAGCGGGGCGTGGATATGCCAAAACCTCGTTTGCGCAGGTCCTTTGCAAGTGTGTCGCGACCAGAAACGGCATCGTCGTCTTTGGTTGCCGCCGCAAAATAGCGACGAATCTTAGAGCGGGCGGAGGGCGTACGCACGATGTTGAACCAATCGCGCGAGGGCTTTGCGGCCTTATTGGTCAAGATTTCGACACGGTCGCCCATAGCGAGCTCGTGCGAGAGTGGGGCAACCACGCCATTAACCATAGCGCCGACGCAGTGGTTGCCGACCTCGGTGTGGACGGCATACGCGAAGTCAAGCGGCGTCGACCCCGCGCGCAAGCTCATGACCTCGCCCTTGGGTGTAAACACGAAAATTTCCTGGTCAAAAAGATCGACCTTCAATGAGTGAAGGAACTCTTTTGGATCGTCGATCTCGTCGGAAACGGTCCAGTCGAGCGAGCGACGCAACCAGTTGATCTGGTCGTCCAGGCGCTGAGCGTCGTTGGATTTGGAAGCGGTAGACCCGCCCGAACGCTTGTAGAGCCAGTGGGCGGCAATGCCGTATTCCGCCTGCTCGTGCATCTCGTACGTACGAATCTGAATCTCGAGCGGACGAGCCGTGGGACCGATAACCGTTGTGTGCAGCGACTGGTAGTTGTTGAATTTGGGCATGGCGATATAGTCTTTGAATCGCCCGGGCATGGGATGCCACAGAGAGTGGACCGCGCCGAGTGCAGAGTAGCAATCGCCCACAGTATTGGTGATGACGCGCAGGGCCACAAGGTCGTAGATCTCGGAAAACTCTTTTCCCTTGCGGCGCATCTTCTGGTAGATAGACCAGTAATGCTTGGAGCGTCCTTTGATCTGGAATCCCTCAAGGCCCGCGTGCTTGAGCTCGTCGGTCAGCGTCTTGATAGTCTCTGCCAAGAAGCGCTCGCGCACCTCACGACTCTCGGCAACCATGCGCGCAATGCGCTGATAGGCTTCCGGCTCAAGATAGAAGAAGGAAAGGTCCTCCAGCTCCCACTTGATAGAGCTCATGCCCAAGCGGTCGGCCAAAGGCGCGTACACGTCCATTGTCTCGCGCGCCTTGAACAGACGCCGATCCTCACGAAGAGCAGCGAGCGTTCGCATGTTATGCAGGCGGTCGGCAAGCTTGACGATAATCACGCGAATGTCGCGCGACATGGCGAGAAACATCTTGCGCAGGTTGAGCGCCTGTTTCTCATCCATGCTGTCGACCTCGATGTTCGTGAGTTTGGTCACGCCGTCGACGAGCTCGGAAACAGTCGAGCCAAAGATGCTTGCCACATCATCGAGGGATGTCTCGGTATCTTCCACCGTATCGTGAAGGAGCGCGGCGCACACCACATCGCAGTCCATATTGAGCTCGGCCAAGATAATGGCCACCTCAACAGGATGGTTGATATACATCTCGCCCGAGCGGCGCTTTTGCTTCGCATGCTTCTCGGCGGCAAAACAGTAGGCACGCTCGACTTTGGCGCGATCTTCCTCGTTCATGTTCTTGCGGCACAGGCTCGCGAGCTTGTCGTAGCTGTCTGCAGTAATCTGATACGGCAGATCATCGGCACATGTAATGTGTAGCAGCTCCGAGGTAGGGCGCAGGCTGCCCTCCTGGTTTGTATGAACAACTGCACCGGAATGCGGCGCAGCATTTGCATGAGAAGCAGCGCTGCCCATGGTGACCCCTCCCCTTTATTCAGCCCGTGGCGTGATGGGCCTGTTCACTCGTGCAAGCATATCATGAGCAGATGTATCTAAAGCCCAGCTCTTGAATGCCGAGAACTCCATGCGCGTGCGCATGCCCTCGAGGTAGCGAATAGAACGCGAAAGCTCAACCTTGCCCGGGTTCTCGGTCATGGCGATACGGCGATTTGCATCCGAACCCTTCACGCACGCAAACCCGAGCTCCTCGAACACGCCGAGGCCACACGAAACCGAGCGCTCATCCACATGTGTGCGCGCATCGATAGCAAGGCACATCTGCGCGATGTCAAGATCGCTCGCCGCAAACGAGTCCTCCCCCGTCTTGGTTCGCGCCGCACGCCACATGGTCTGCAGCGCACGGTAGAGAACAACAAGCTCGTCGCGCGTGGGCGCCAAAGCATCGAGCAAATGCTCGTTAATGCGGGCATCGCGAGCAGAATAGAGTAGATGGATGCGAGCGGCGGCGCCATCGCGACCCGCACGGCCGCTCATTTGGTTGAACTCGATAGCGCCAAACGGCATGTGATACAAGACAACATGGCGAATATCAGGCAAGTTGACGCCTTCGCCAAAGGCGGAAGTGGAGACGATGCAGGAAAGCTCACCGCTTCTAAAGGCATTCTCGACACGCATGCGGTCGCTTCGTGAAAGGCCCGCGTGATAGAACGCAATGGCGGGAGCGAGCTCGGGGATGCGACGACGAAGCGTGCGGGCAAGCGCAACGGCAGCGTCGCGCGCATTGACGTACACCACACACTTATCCCCCGTGGCGACGATGGAGACAAGGCAGTTCTCGCGCGCTTGCAAGTTGCGCTCGTCCTCCAGGTTCAGATTGGCACGCACCGTGTCGTCGACCACCACCTCGTTGATGGGAAGAAGGTGGCGTATCTCCTTGGCAACAGGACGAGAAGCGGTAGCTGTCGCAGCAAGAACCTGGGGCGAGCCCAACAGCTGCAAAACCTCCGGCATGTCGAGATAGGCACTACGATTTCCGCCCTTTGCCGCGGCCATGTGATGCGCCTCATCGAAAACGATAAAGCCGATACGCGCCGGCGCGAAACGCGAGCGATGAATATCGAGGAACTCGGGCGTGGTGAGAATCACATCGAGCGCGCCGGAGCGCAGGCGCGAGAAAATCGCGTCACGGGCGGCAGGAAGCGTCTCGCCCGTAAGGACCGCTGCGCGCAGTCCCAGCTGAGAAAAGCGCTCGACGAGATGAAACGACTGATCGGCCACGAGGGCGCGCAGAGGATAGACAAAGATGCTTGCGCGTTCATGGGAGAGTGCCTCGCGCGCTGCATGAACTTGGAAGATCAGGGATTTTCCACGTCCGGTGCCCATCACCGCAAGGACACTTTTGCCCTGGCCCAGAGCGTCAAGCGCATCGCGCTGCGCGGGATGCGGATCTGCGCATCCAATAAACGAATGGATGAGCGTACGCGTCAGCTCATCATAGGGAAGACGGGCGAGCATGGCGCGACGCGAAGCATCGGGAGCTTCGCCAAAGGCTTCATCGGCGACGGCCGCGGAGGCCATGATGGGGGCGTTGTCGTTCATATCGTCTTTAGAGCCCGCGGCGTCATGGCGAAGAATGTCTTTAACCATGAGTTTGGGCTTCACGCGGCCCTGCCAGCGCTCCGCCACGGCTTCGAACACGAGGTCGACAACTGCATCGCATGCCACGCATCGATCGATATCGGGCACGCGAAACATAATGGCGGGAACGCTCGAGATGCCGTCGGTGGCGACAAAACGCATGTGATCGCCCGTTTTTCCCACCGCAGCACGATCGGTCATGGTCACGCCGGTAGCTGCAAGCAGCGGAACCCTGTTGCCCTGCCCAAACGGTTCGAGCACCGAAATCTGCTCGATAGTATTGATATCGAGCTCGTTGAGCTTAACAACGGCAGCGACCTCGTCGGTGTCCTCGAAGTCCTCGGCGGGAAGCTGGGCTAGAGTCTCGCCCATCCGGCGGCGAAACTCATCGAGCTTATCGGCCTCGATGGTCACGCCAACGGCACCGGCATGACCTCCAAAACGAATCACGAGATCGGAGCATCGCTCAACCGCATCAAACAGGTTGACGGAGCCAACCGAGCGGCCCGACCCTCGCGCGATGCCATCCTGCACGGAAAACAGAAGCGCGGGAACATGGAAGCGATTGGTAAGACGACTCGCCACGATACCTTTCACGCCCTCGTGCCAGCCCTCGCCGGCCACGACGATCACGCGACCGCCGTCATAGCTTGCCTCGGCAAGAGCCATGGCTTCATCGGCAAGCTTGCCCTCGATATCTCGACGATCCTGGTTGATCTCTTCGAGCTGGGCAGCGAGTTGCGCCGCCTCCATGGGATCGGTCGCCATTAGCAAGTCGAGCGCCAAGGCAGGATCTGCCATACGGCCCGCAGCGTTGAGGCGCGGGATGAGCGAGAAGGAAAGGGCATCGGCTGTGATGGTGCGCAAGTCGGCACGGGCAACAGAGGCGAGCGCCACGTAGCCAGGACGCGTCGAGGCGCGCATATGGGCAATACCATCTGCCACAAGCGCACGGTTCTCGGGAGTGAGAAGCATCATGTCCGACACGGTTCCAAGCGCTGCGACCTCGGTATAGGAGCGCCACAGGTCGGGTTCGCCCAGACGCTCGCCCAGCAGCTGCACGAGCTTGAGCGCCACGCCGGCACCGGCGAGCTCGCGTGAGGGACTCTTGTCGGCAATCTTGGGATCGGCGACGGGAACGCCCTGGGGAACAAGGTCGGAAGGCTCATGATGGTCGGTCACCACGATGTCGATGCCGCGCTCAACGATCTGCTGTACCTCGTTTTTTGCCGCGATGCCGTTATCGACCGTGATGATGAGCGTTGGCGAGCACGCTTCGACCACTCGGTCGAGCGCGCTGGCGGTAAGACCGTAGCCCTCGTCAAATCGGTGCGGAATAAACGGGTGGACGGTGCCGCCAAGGTGGCGCAATGCCTCGGTGAGCAGACAGGTTGACGTGATGCCGTCAACATCAAAGTCGCCAAAGACGGCGATGACCTCGCCTGCAGCAAGTGCCGCCTGCACGCGATCGGCCACATCGCTCAAGCCAGGAATAATCGAGGGGTTCGCCCAGTCGCGCTCGAGAGACGGAGTGAGGAAAAGATGGCCTTCTTCGACCGATTCGATACCATGGGCAACCATGATGCGAGCCACCAGCGGGGCCACGCCAAGGGCGTGAGAGAGTTCTCGTTCAAGATTGATATCGTTATGGGCAACGACCCAGCGGTGAGATGTCTTAAGCGAAGGCATAGGCAACGCACCTCCCCGCAAGGCAATTGCGAGGAACGCGATCGTAAGAAGCATGATGGCGGCGATGGCAGCAATCATGCGCGAAACCAAATGGGCGCATGAGGGCACTTCCTTGATGTGTGGGCCCGCTTCGGCGGGCCGAGCTGTTGAACGCCTTTATTATACGCATCAAGTGGACACAATGTGCAGCTAAGCCACCGAACGTATCCATCGTATTTCAGCCGCTGGTAGAACGGCCATGCACAAATTGCGGCCATGTTCATAGCATGCGACGGCGTTATACTCGCCCTTGATTCAACGTTTGACCGCACGATTTTGCGATATCTGATCGCAAGCGTGATAAACAATGCGAAAGAGGACCTTACCGATGTTCGTGGATCGCTGGCATGCATTTGGAAACCTGATCGGCTCCAAGATGCCCTTTATCGTTCCCTGCTGTGTGGCGGCAGGCGTGCTCTTTCCCCAAGTCTTCTCGCCCATTCGCGCTGTCGTACCCGTCATGTTCGCCTTCATGACGTTTCAAGGCTCTCTCAACAACACCGTCCATCAGCTTCTTGGCGTATTTAAGCACCCCAAAGACCTCATCGTCATCTTGCTCATAAGCCAGGTCTTTATGCCAACGCTCGCCTATTTCCTGGGAAACCTGCTATTTGCCGGCAACGTCAACCTCGTCACCGGCATTCTTCTTGAATATAGCGTGCCCGTAGCAGTGGTCAGCTTCATGTGGGTGGGCATGTTCCACGGCGACGGCCCCCTCGGACTCGCCGTCATCCTGGTTTCCACCGTGCTCGCACCCTTTAGCATCCCGTCTACGCTTCAGATTCTGATGGGGCATTCGATTCAGATCGACGCCGCCAAGATGATCTTTGACATGGTGCTGATGATCGCGCTTCCCGCGCTTGCAGGCATGATGGTTAACGAGCTGACCCACGAGTGGGGACATGAACGTCTCTCCCCCGCTATTTCCCCCGCTTGCCGCGCGTTGCTGGTGATCATCATTACAGCGAATTCGACCGCGATGTCCTCCTACGTGCTCCATATGACCTGGGAGCGCATCGCCGTGGCGCTCTTCATTTTTTTCTACGCCTGCAGCGGGTACATCTGGGGCCTGTTGGTCGCACGCCTTCTGCATCAGCCGCAACCGACGCTTGTCACCATGAGCTTCGCCTGTGGCCTGCGCAATATCTCGTCGGGCGCAGTCATCGCCAGCCAGTATTTTCCAGGCGAAGTGGTGTTCCCTGTCATGTGCGGCACCCTGTTCCAGCAGATGCTCGCTGCATTTTTTGGCGCGCTCATTCATCGTCTATACGATGAGGACACCTCGACGACAGATGCCGGCATAGCAAACAAAAACGATACCGCTGCATCAAGCTCGCTCGTCAAGTAACTCCCGCAGACACTCGGCATCGTGTGCAAGCGTTGTCTCGGCATTGCATTGCGCCAAGCGATAGCCTACAAAATAGGGCGAGACCACCCAGCGCGGAAGCGCTTTGACGATCGTCATCCCCTCCATGTGGTAAAAGAAAAGGTTATATGACGAGGCGCGCCCGCCGTGATGCTCGTTAAGAACATAGCGAACCACCGTCTGAAGCGCATCGGCAAATCGATTCGTGTCCTCAATGTCTTCTGGAGCATTGCCGTGGGCAAGCCCCTGTGGGCAGATGACGTTTACCTCAAAAAAGCCCATAACGGGATCGGTGGAAATGGTCGCGCGCACGCGCCCGCGCTGCCACACATCGATTCCCTCGAAGTGCTTCATAGAGATCTCTGCATACCCGTCTTCCTTCTCGAGCCCGACGATTTGCATATGAGGATGCGTGAGGCTTCCGCCCGAAAGCGGACCCATGTTCTTGTACATAAGGACGCTGCGATAATCGCCCGAATCAATCATCTGCTCCCAGCAGGACAGCGCAAAGCGAATCACGCCATGGAGCTCCTCGGGTTCATATGTAGTGATATCCGCATCATGATCGGCCGACTCGATGAGCACGGTCTGCATGGTATGGCGCAGCGTGCGAAACTTGTTCTGCAACCAAATGCGGTCCCCGTCACGGCGGATGATGTTCTCGAGCCCGTCGATGTCGCAAAACGGGCACGACGTGCCCGGTCGACGGTTATCGTCCGGCTTACCCTTTGCCTTTACTACGTCAAACACCAGCGCCATGTCTGCCCCCTTGGTCTCATGTAGATAGAAGTATCGCGCACCCTTGCGGAAGCAGGCAAGCCTGGGATAAACCCTGCCTAAAGCATCACACAGGCGAGCGTCCCCACCTACGCCGGAAGGGGGCTGCCGTTGCCTCCATGCTCAGACATACTCGCGCTCTGCGAGCGCTGCGTAACTGCGCGTGGAGGCAACGGGCAGCCCCCTTCCGGCAAGGTACCGTACCGGTGGCGTAAATCAAGCAGTTACCCCAGGAGCCGGGGCCTCCCTGTCTCCTCACGCGCAGTTACGCAGCGCTCGCAAGAGCGCGAGTATGTCTGAGCATGAGGAGACAGGGAGGCCCCGGCTCCGAACAGGTCGATGTCCCTTAAAGCAAAGGCGACACCGCCTGTTGATGCGATGCCGCCCTTGGATGGAACAATATGGTACGAAGCGTCAGCCGCCCAGGTAGGCACGGCGAACGTCATCGTTATGCAGGAGTTCTTGGCCCGTGCCGCTCAAGGTGATGTTGCCCGTCTCCATCACGTAGCCGCGCGTGGCGATGGAAAGCGCCATCTGCGCGTTTTGCTCGACCAGCAAGATCGTGGTGCCTGCCTTGTGCAGGTCCTCGATAATCTGGAAGATTTGCTCGATCAAAATAGGAGCAAGGCCCATAGAGGGCTCGTCGAGCATGAGAAGCTTGGGGTTGCTCATAAGAGCGCGACCCATGGCGAGCATCTGCTGCTCACCGCCCGAAAGCGTGCCCGCAACCTGGCGACGGCGCTCTTTCAGGCGCGGGAATTGCTCGTAGACGCGCTCAAGACCGGGGGCGATGGTGCTCTTGGGCTGCGTATAGGCGCCCATCTCGAGGTTTTCCTCCACCGACATCTCAAGAAAGACGCGACGTCCCTCGGGTACCTGAGCCAGGCCCTTGGCAACGAGCTTGTCGGCGGGCGTATGGGCGATGTCCTCGCCCTGGAATTTGATGGACCCCGTCTTGGAACGCAGCAAGCCCGAAATGGTCTTAAGAGTCGTGGACTTACCTGCACCGTTAGCGCCAATCAGAGCCACAATCTCGTCTTCGTTGACCTCAAAGGAAACGTTCTTGATGGCGTGGATTGCGCCGTACCAGACGTTGGCGTTGTATACGGAAAGCATCGGTTCTGCCATGGCGCTACGCCTCCTTCTTCTTGCCCAAATAGGCCTCGATGACGGTTTCGTTATTCTGAATCTCCTCGGCCGTGCCCTTAGCGATAACCTTGCCAAAGGAAAGCACGCAGATGCCTTCGCAGATATTCATGACCAGGCTCATATCGTGCTCGATCAGCATAATGGCAATGCCAAAGGTGTCGCGGATCTTAACGATATTCTCCATGAGCTCCGCCGTCTCGGACGGATTCATGCCTGCCGCGGGCTCGTCCAGCAATAGCAGCGAGGGATTGGTCGCAAGCGCGCGCACGATCTCCAAACGGCGCTGGGCACCGTAAGGAAGGCTTCCGGCCTGATCGTTCGCATGCTTTTCCATGTCAAAGATGGAGAGCAGCTCCATAGCGCGCTCGTGCGCCTGCTTCTCGTGCTTCCAGTAGCTGGGCAGGCGCAAAACGCCCTCGAGGCCCGTGTACTTTTCCTGGTTGTGCAGACCAACCTTGACGTTGTCCTCGACCGTCATGGACGAGAACAGGCGGATGTTTTGGAACGTACGGGCAATACCCATACGATTGACCTGGCTTACGGTCTTGCCGCTCGTATCTTGGCCGTTGAGCAGAATAGTTCCGTTTGTGGGCTGATAGACCTTGGTAAGCAGGTTGAATACCGTGGTCTTGCCAGCACCGTTGGGACCAATGAGACCGGCGATCTCGGTCTTGCCGATGGTGAGGTTAAAGTCATCGACCGCCTTCAGGCCGCCAAACTCGATACCCAGGTGGATGCACTCGAGCGCCGGCGTCTCGTTGACGTCGCGATCGGGAACGATGGCACGGCTGGGATAGGGCACCATCTTGCCCTTTTCGAACTCAAACTTAGACATTGGCTTCGGCCTCCCCCTTCTTCTTTGGCTTAAAGCGGGCGATAAAGCCTTGGATCTGAGGGCTATTGGTGCAGATCATCACAAGGATGAGGACGATGGCGTAAACGAGCATACGGTAATCGGAGAACTCGCGCAGCGCCTCGGGAAGAATCGTCAGCACCGCGGCGGCGATAACGGAACCGCGCATGTTGCCCAGACCGCCCAGGACCACAAAGACCAGAATGAGAATCGAGGTATTGAAGTCAAACTTAGTGGCGGAAAGCTGCGAGAAATTACCGCCAAAGAGCGCTCCGGCAGCACCGGCAAGGGCAGCGGAGACAACAAAGGCGATCATGCGGTACTTGGTGACCGAGATACCTACGCTCTCGGCAGCGATACGATTGTCACGCACCGCCTCGATTGCACGACCGGTGCGGCTGCGTACCAAGTTGAGCACGACGACGAGTGCGATCATGATGAGCACAAAACCGGCCACGAACGTGGAATAGGTAGAAACACCCGAGGCGCCCTGAGCGCCTTTGATGATGGCAATGCCGTTGTCCATAAGGTGCAAGTCGTTGACCGTGGCATTACCCCTAAGGTTGAACACGACATGCAGGCCATGAGCGTCGACACCCACGATCAGGCAGGTCACAACCTCCTTGATGATCTCGCCAAAAGCAAGGGTGACGATAGCCAGGTAGTCGCCGCGCAGGCGAAGCACAGGAATGCCGATGATAAATCCGGCGATGGCTGCAAAGACGGCGCCAACGACGATGCTCACAACGAGCGCGAGCGTCTGAGGGGCGCCCGCTGCCTGCATGGATACGGCGGTAACGATGCCCGTGTAGGCGCCGATGCTCATGAAGCCGGCATGGCCAAGCGAAAGGTCGCCCGCGACACCGACCACGAGGTTCAGGGAAATGGCCATCACGATATAAGCGGTGATGGGCACCAGCTGGCCGGCGAACATGCGCGGAATCATGTGATTGGCCTGCATGAAGAAGACCACCAAGAACGCAACGATAACAAGGCCATAGGTAATGAAATCGGAGCGCGTCTGCTTATTCTTGAGGAAGTTCATGATGCCCACCTACACTTTCTCCGGAACGTACTTGCCCAGAAGGCCTGCAGGCTTGACCAGAAGCACCACGATAAGAACGGCAAACACAATAGAGTTGGCAAGCGACGTGGAAATGTACGCCTGCGCCATGGCCTCAATGATGCCAAGCAGGACGCCTCCCACAAAAGCACCGGGAATGGAGCCGATGCCGCCGAAAACGGCAGCGGTAAAGGCCTTGATGCCGGGCATGGCTCCGGTCGTAGGCTGCAGCACCGGAGAATACGAGCACAGCAGCACGCCGGCGATGGCCGCCAGGGCAGAACCGATGGCAAACGTCATCGAAATGGTGCGGTTGACGTTGATGCCCATGAGCTGAGCGGCCGCCTTATCTTCGGAGCAGGCGCGCATGGCCTTACCCATCTTGGACTTGGAGGTGAACCACATGAGCACCACCATGATCAAGATACAGGCGAGGATGGTGACGAGCGACACGGCAGAAACGTTGAACTGCGCCAAAAATGGCGGAACCGGGAACCTGACCAGAGAGGTGAAGTTCTTGGGCGTGGCACCCCACAGCAGCTGGGCGGCATTTTGCAGGAAATACGAAACGCCGATAGCCGTGATAAGGACCGCAAGCGGACCTGCGGCTCGCAGCGGTCGATACGCCAGGCCCTCGACGAGCACGCCCAGCACGGTGCATACGACGACGGAGAGGACCACCGAAAGCCAGCCGGGCAGTCCCAGATACGATGTGGCGCAAAACGAAACGTATGCACCGACCATGATCACGTCACCATGGGCGAAGTTGAGCATCTTGGCGATACCGTAGACCATGGTGTAGCCCAGCGCGATGATCGCGTAGACGCTGCCCATGGACAGGCCGTTCACCAGATACTGGATGAATACCGTCATGTTTCACACCCTCCTTTCGTTATGTGACTCGATTAGGATAGGCCGCCCCCAACGCGACATACAAGGGGCGAAACCCTCCCGTAAAACAGGGGTAACGGTCAAGAAATACACCTTGTCCCAATAGGGAAAAAGCAGGGGTGGAATAGTTCCGCCCCTGCTTATGTTACGTGCACGTATGTGCAGGCACTCCGCGGCGCTTAGGCCTGGACGTACTTACCGTCCTTAATGACGTACGCGGTCGGATCCTTTTGGACCTCGCCCTTGTCGTTCCACGTCAGAGTGCCGGTCAGACCCTTGACCGTAATCTTGGTCATGGCCTCAGCAAGCTTGGAAGAAGCCTCTGTAGGATCGACGTCGGCCGGAAGGCCAGCCTCCTTCAAAGCCTCGGCAACTGCATGGACACCGTCGTAGGCGTCTGCGGCAAACTGATCGGGAGTCTTGCCGTAAGCGTCCTTATAGGCCTTCACGAAGTCGGCGTTGCTCTCGTCGTCGGCGGAGAACGGGGTCATGAGCAGCAGACCCTCGGCAAGGGAGGTGTCGAAGCCCTCGACGCCCAGGATGCCGTCCATGCCGTCGCAACCCATCATCTTGACCTCGTAGCCCATATCGGAGGCGTTCTTGAGGAGCACAGAGGCCGGAGTGTAGTAGATCGGGGCGAAAATCATCGTCGCGCCCTTTTCCTTGGCCTTGGTGAGCTGGTTGGTGAAGGAGGTCTGAGAATCGTCCTTGAAGGTCTCCTCGTCGACGATCTCGAGCTTGGACTCGGCAGCTTGCTCCTTGAACGCATCGGCGATGCCGGAAGAATAGGAATCGCCGGAGTTGTAGAACAGAACGAACTTCTCGTCGCCGTAGTTGGCAGCGAGGAACTTAGCAGCGTTAACGCCCTGGTTGGGGTCGGTGAAGCACACCTGGAAGACATTGGTCTTGCCCTTGGTGACGTCCGTGGAAGAAGCGGACGGGGTGATCATGAAGATCTGGGGATCTTGCGCTGCGACCTCGGCCACGGCAACGGAAGCGCCGGTGGTGGTGGGGCCGACGAGCGCCTGCATGCCCCAGTCGGCAAGGGTATTGAACGCGGTGACGGACTTCTCGCCGTCGGCGACGTCATCTTCGCTCTTGCTCACGAAGTTATAGGTGTCGTTGGAGAAATCCTTGCAGCCGAGCTCGACGCCGTTGCACACGGAGAGGCCGTAAGAAGCGGCGGCACCGGTCTTGGGACCGATGGCACCGATCTTGAACTCGCCGCCGTTGGAGTTGGCCGATGCGGAGCCGCTGTCGCCACCCTCAGAGGAGCAACCGGCTAGAATACCCGCGACCCCCAGACCAGCTGCGCTCGCGATAACGCTCCTGCGATTCATAACAGGGTTGAATGACTTACCGTTGAGGCTCGACATGCGGCTCTCCTTTCGATGACAGTCGGATTCCAACAGATACCGACAACTGCGAACACGCCCACATTTGTGGGTGTTCAGAAGAATAATCGCTTTATCATCCAAAAGTAAGCGGTATTTATGGGATTTCTTCCTCCAGCGAGAAGCCCGCGCGCGCACGACCCTCTGAGCTGCGGGAAACGTCGTTTTCGCAGCTCAGATTTAATGTTTCAAAACGATTTCGACGCGCGAGGACAGCGGCAACGGTTACGCCTGGACGTACTTGCCATCCTTGATGACGTAGGCGGTTGCGGGCTTTTCGACCTGACCCTCATCGTTCCATGTCAGAGTTCCGGTCAAGCCCTCGACGACGATCTTGCACTTTTGCCATCCCGTTCCAAGCGCTGGATCCGTGTCGCCCGAACGTTGAGGAGAGACCACTCGCTTTTTCGGCGCCGTTTTTTACAGGCTTGTTTTGTGTGTCTCGCCTGTTTCCAATATGTCCAAACGGTTTCCGTCGACGCCAGGCGAGGGCCGCCGGCGCGATACCGTGACAGGCATCGGTCGAGCCGCTAGAATGCCATTACGCAAATTCGCATCCACCCTCAGATACCGCGTAAGGAGCCATCTATGCAGGACAATCTCCGCACCGTCAACGTGGGCCTCATCGGCTTGGGCACGGTGGGCGGCGGCGTCGCCCGCACCATCCTTTCCCATCACGATCGCTATCTGGACGCCTACAACATCGACCTCAAGATCGCGCGCGCCTGCGGCCTGGTCTGGGAGCAGGCCGAAGCTGCCGGCATCACACCCGAGCAATTCACGAGCGACTGGCATGACGTCGTGTCCGACGAGAACGTCGACATCGTGGTCGAACTCATCGGCGGCGAGCATCCTGCGACCGAAATCTACGAGGCCGCCTTCGCTGCCGGCAAGCACGTGGTCACTGCCAACAAGGCGCTGCTGGGACGTCATGTCGAGGCCTTCGCCCGCGCCGCGCGCGAGCACGGCGTGCAGCTTAAGTGCGAGGCGAGCTGCGGCGGCGGCATCCCCATCGTGAGCACCCTCGAGCGCGACCTCGTGGGCAACGGGATCCTCACCATCGCAGGCATCCTAAACGGCACCACCAACTACATTCTCTCCCGCATGGAGGCAGAGGGTGCCGATTACGCCGACGTGCTCGCCGACGCACAAGCCAAGGGCTACGCCGAGGCCGACCCCTCCGCCGATGTCGACGGCTTTGACGCCGCCAGCAAAACGGCCATTCTCGCCTCTATTGGCTTTAGCTCGCGTGTGACTACCGACGATGTGTACCAGCAGGGCATTCGCACCATCAGCGCCGAGGACATCTCCGTGGCGCACGACCTGGGCTACACCATCAAGCTTTTGGGCATCGCCCGCAACACCGCCGAGGGTGTGGACGTGCGCGTGCACCCCACGATGATTCCGCTCGACCACCAGCTGGCAAAGGTCTCGGGCGCCATGAACGCCGTCTACGTGGTGGGCGACGCCGTGGGCGAGACCATGTTCTACGGCGCGGGCGCGGGCTCCTTCCCCACCGCGAGCGCCGTGGTGGGCGACATCTTGACGCTCTCCGAACAGATCAGCCGCGGTGTGGCGCCGCTGCCCGAAAGCGAGCCGTTCAGCCGCAATAAGCCCATCCGTTCCATGGACGAGCTTGAGACCAAGTACTACATCCGCCTGCGCGTCGCCGACCGCGTGGGCGCGCTCGCCGAAGCCGTGAACGTGTTTGCCAAGCACGACATTTCCATCTCGCTCATCAACCAGCTCGAAGACGGCAACAGCGACAGCGACGCATGCTCCGTCATCTTCCTTACGCACAAGGCATTGGAGAAGAACGTCCAAGATGCAGCCGCGGCCCTCGCCGCGTCTGATTGCGTAAGCGAGGTCGCGAACGTCCTGCGCATCGAGGACGTCGACGCCTGGACCGACGGCGTGATGGCCAACTAGAGCCGGCGACTTGCGTCCAAACAATCGCTAAGACAAAGGGCTGCCCGAGTTAATTCGAGCAGCCCTTTTTGCTGTTTGGAAACGAATTGAGAGGCCTGCCCAAGCAGCGTCTACTTCACTTGCACCGCAGATGCAACGGCATCCCACGGATTGCACATCTCGACGGGCAGGGTATCCCACAGCTTGAGCGTTTGCTCGTCCAGAAACTCGCGGCGCACCACGACCTCGCCGCCATAGAGACGGAACCACTCGCCGCTCATAATCAGGTAGCCATCCTTGCAGGCGTCCTTGCCCCAGCTGTTCTCGACGCGCCAAGCGCGCGGCGTGCCATCGTCTGCCAGCTCGACGCCTTGGAACGTCATGGCATGCGTCATGCAGCTCTCGCGCATGTCATGCATCGTGGCTTTGTCCATATCCAGATCGATATCGAACAGGCCCTCGGCGTCAATGGTGTCGAGGGCAAGCACGCCAGGGAAGTCCTCGATGTGTCGCGCGAACTGCTGGGATACGTCGCATGCCATATAGCAAGCATGGCCCGCTTTAAGCGAAGCCACCGCGGCGCGCTCGAGGACCTCGGGCGGCATATTCAGCATGCGCATAACGGGAGCGCCCACCACGGTATCCATCCAGCGCACGCCCACCACGCGCTCGAAGGGGCGCGTTGCGCCCGGGCAGGAAACAAGATCGACGTAGTCATTGGCATCAAAGCGCACATAACGGCGCTGGAACTCCTGGGGAGTGATGCCCTCCTCGCGCAGGATGCGGACGAGCTTTGCATCCTCGGTGCCCATCGCCTTGCCCGTCATCGCCGCGCCCTCCTGCACGCTGACTTTGGACGGGTCGACTTCTGCATGCTCGCCCACCGCAAGCTCAAAATCGAAGGTCAGCGGGGGCTCGCCCAGGCAGATGCAAAGCACGCGGTGTACGTCCTCCATCATCTGGCGACGACGCTCCTGCAGTTCCTCATCAGACTTGCCCTGCTCAACCGCAGCGCGCAAAATCGCGGCATCGCGGCGCAACAGGCGATTGAGATAGCGATTCATCTGAGAGGAATCTTTGGTGCACGCGGTCTCGGGCATGACCTCCTTGGGCACCACACCCCACTTCCCAATGAGGTTGGCGGCAAAGCGCCACTCTCCTCCATCGGGCGCGGGGTTTTCCAACAGCAAGGTCACGGCGCGGTCGTCAAAGGGAAGATGGGCCGTGGCGATGATGTTTCCCAAAAAAGCGTTGGCCTTCTCGAGCTTGTCGTAGAACATGCCATATGCCTGAGAGAACTCGAAGTCGTCCACATCGAGCAGGCGGCAAATCTCCACGCGCTGCGTATTGAGCGTCGAGAACATCCAGCAACGGCCGGACTGGCGCTGATTGGTCACGGTCTTGGGCGCTTTAACGGCAACGCGGTAGGTATCGGAATATGTGCGCATGGTAACCGGGTTGCGGGCGGCTGCCATCACGTCCATCGAGGTGACGGCGTTGCGCGCAATGCGATTGCCACGGCTCTTTGCGAACTGCTTTACGAGTTCGGCATTGGCATTAGGGTCGAGTGCCGCAGCCGAGGTACCAAACAAGGCATCGCTCGGCACGCACTCTGTTTTATTCTCACGGCTATCCATAGGTCCTCCTTAGGCTTGCGTTCGATTTCAAACGCTTCGAGGGTAGTCTTTTTTGCGGCAACGCGCAGCCCTCGCTTCTGCATCTCACTCGGCATCGTCCTCGTGACGAAGCTCAAGCATGCGACGTCGGTATTCCTGCACCGCAAGTTTCGCACGCTCAAGGCGGCGACGCTCACGCGGCGAGAGAGACGAAGGATCGACCTCGTTTTCATAGACGTCCTCGGCAAGCAGGTGCGCCGCCATGGCAATGCGATCGTCGATCGAACGATGATGCAACGGGTCTGCAGCGATGTGCTCCGCGATGTTTCCCCAGGTGGGAGCCTCGTCTGTCGCATCACCATGCCCGTGCGAGGTAAGGACCTTGTGCTCGCGCGCAAGCAGTTTTGCCAAGTCATGATGCTCGCGAATGATCTGCGCCGCATCGCGAGGATGCTCGACAACCTGGCTGGCAGCCTCAAGCGGACGGGCATCGACCATGCGATACGTGGCCTGGGCCAGCAAGGGCATGAGAAACACCGTGCACGCGCCCGCGGCAACAAGCACCGATGCCATATCTTGGCCCATGGCGCCCGCAGAAACTGCAACGCTTGTAACGGCGACGATGATAGGCAGCGCCGTGGTGCAGTAGAGCGCCACCGTGGTACGGCCATGCGGGGTAACATCGCGCGTAAGCGGACAGAGCCTCATGGCGATGGCGATGGGCACGGCACGGATCACGAGCAGCGCCACGATAAAGCCTGCGAGCATCAGCGGATTGGCGGCAACGGCGGAGAGGTCGATCTTGGCACCCGACACGCAAAAGAAGACCGGAATCAAAAAGCCGTACGCCAAGCCCTCGAGCTTGCTTTCGAGCGTATGGTCGCCCTCGGGGATAATAAAGCGCAGGACAAAGCCCGCGGCAAAGGCGCCAAGTACGATGTCGAGGTCGAAGATCGCTGTAAAGGCAACAAGCACGATAAGGATGAAGACCGTGAGACGTACAAACGTCTGCGACGTGGTATCGGCACGGTTCTGGATAAAACGGAAGAAGCGGTTGCCCAACCTGCGCGAGCGGGCAGGCACGGCGGCAAGCACCACGCAAACGACAAGAAACGCAGCGAGGATCATGAGCGTCTGAACGCTGCTGCGCGCGGAAAGCAGCACCGACATAGCAAGGACCGGGCCAAGCTCTCCCCAGGTGCCGTATGCCAAGATCGAATCGCCCAGGCGCGTGCCCATAAGCGAGCGCTCATGCAAGATGGGCATAAGCGTGCCCAGTGCCGTCGAGGTGAGCGCTAGCGTGACCGCGAGGCCGTCGATGCTGCCCGTCGAAAACGTCGGCGCCATGCGGACGGCAAGCCAGGCAAGCAGGAACGACACGACCCAAGCCCCCAGGCCCCAGCGTCCCTCGCCCCCAACAACATGTTTGGGATTGATCTCGTAGCCCGCAAGCAAAAACAAAAACGCGAGGCCAAGCTCAGACACGATGGATACCGCCTCATCGATATGGATGAAGCCGAGCATATGGGGCCCAAGTACGGCGCCCGCCAGCAGCAAAAACACGGTCTCGGGAATCGCGCGACCCGGAACGAGGGCGGCGAGGACCGGGCAGACGAAGGCCGCGCCCGCAATAACAGCCAAAGAGACAAAAGCCATGAAAAGGGCTCCTTTTCTAACTTTTCCACTGTACCCATTTTGATGGGCGGAAATCTGCGAGAGGAAAAGCCGGAAGGAGCCCTGAAAAATATGACAAAAACAAACCCGTGGACTTTTGTCACATGGGGGTTAGGCGCGCTCGAGAAGGTCGACCGTCAGATGCGGATCGAACGGCAGCTCATCGAAGGGATAGAGCGGGCGCATGATCTTGTGATGCCCCAGGCGCGGGAGGTCCTGGTCTACAGCGCCCGGCGTGAGCGCCATGACCCAGCCCTTGGCGGCAGCGGAAAGATCGGGCTCAAGATAGCCCATCTTGACCACGACGATATCCTCGGCATCAAACGGCGTGCCGGCGGCCTCGTACTGCTCGGAGCAGCCAAACTGCGTACGCGCCGTGGTGACGATGACCTTGAAGTTGCGCTCGGCGATAACGGCGCTCTTGCCGCCGCTGCGATACTCGTCAAACAGACGATCTACCACGCCATCCATCATCACGGGCTCACCGGACACGCCGCCGTTCATGGCACCCACAGCCAGTCGAACGGGAGCACCCACACCCGCTTGCTCGCACGCCTCGACGGCGGCGGGGTCGTTGAGGGACGCAAAAACGACGCGCTTCGTACTGCCCTGAGCACGGTAGGCATCGAGAATCTCGCGCAAAAAGACGGTGCTGTCGTCCGTGCCACCGGCACCGGGATTGTCTCCCGTGTCGGAAACAAAGAACGGGCTTACCTCGGCAGAGAGTGCCTGGGCAACGGAACCCTCGGCGGTATCGGTGGGGCCCACGAACTCAAAGACGCCCGCGTTGTCCCAAAAGTCCTGGGCAGCAGCCATGGCAGCGTCGCACACGGCCTGCTCGTCGTAGCCGTAGGACACGACGGCGCCGTGGCAGCGCTCCATGTCGGCCCAGGGGAAGCCCATCCAGATGGATGTATCGAACACATCGTCTTGCAGCTGATAGACACCCAGCTTGGCATACATGCTCGCGCCGGGCTCCACCTCGGTCGAAGTCTTCTCGCCTGGAAGCAGCACGGGCACGTTCACGCGGGCGCGGTAGAGCGTGCGCCCGGGATTGTCGAGCACCTTGATAAGGGCGCGGGCGGCGCGTTCGTGCGTCCAGGGAACATCGATGTGCGGAGCGGTGCGGTAGCAGGTAAGCAGGTCGCAGGACTCAAACAGCAGATCCGATATGCAGCCGTGCAGGTCCATGGAGGCAGCGATGGGAACGTCTTTGCCCACGATCTGGCGCACGCGGGAGGCGATCACGCCCTCGCCGTCCTCCAGGTCCACCACGCTCGCGGCGCCATGAATGGTGAGTAGTACGGCATCGAGAGGCTCCTCGTTATGGGCTTGCTCAAGCAGCGTGCAGAACTCATCGAGCCACGCGTTGAAAAACTCGTTAGTCACCGGACCACCGGGGAGGGCGCCCGCATAGGTAAGGGGCACCCACTCGACGCCTTCGATGCGCTCGATGGCGCCAAAGCGCTCGAGGCGCGCGGCATCGATCGCAGAGGTGTCGCCCGTGATCCACGGATGGCTGTCGAGCAGCTCCTGGCCGCGGCGCACGCGAAATGCGGCCTCGCCTGAGCGGTACGGCGTGAACTCGGAGCACTCGATATGGAAGCCTCCAACGGCGATGCGATAGGGTTTGGACATGATAATCACGCTCCAAAGGACCGGGGATATCAAACGGGTCCCATTATGGCGCATGCCAGGGCGGTCGCCACAAACGTTCGCGCACTCGCAACATAACGGCCCGCCAGCGGCGATGGGCGACCTTGGGACCGAGCGGTCTCCCCTGCCTCGCCGACGCTTCCCAAGATCGCGCGCACGGCTCCGCGCTCCGAAATCCGTTTGCAAGACAGTGACCTCTCCCGCCGTTATTCACCGGGAATACCGACCGCTCGAGCTGCCGTTTCTTGTCTTTATGCAGCCTGATTATTAGCATATTTAGAGCATCTCCCCGGGCAGCAAGGTTCGCCCGGGCGCTCCCATCTCATGAGGTGAAATCCTATGAACGCAGATATCGTTATCGTCGGTGCCGGCCCCGCGGGCATCTTCACGGCTCTCAAGCTCATCGAAGAACGGCCCGAGACCCATATCGTCTTGCTGGAAAAGGGCCTCCCAGTAGAAAAGAGGCATTGTCCCAAAGATAAAACCGGGCGCTGCGCAAACTGCCGGCCTTGCAATATCACCACGGGCTTTTCGGGCGCAGGCGCGTTCTCGGACGGGAAGCTCTCCTTATCCTACGAGGTTGGCGGCGACCTCCCCGAGCTGATCGGAGCCGGGAAGGCCCAGGAGACCATCGACAAGGTGGACAAGATTTACCTCGCCTTTGGCGCAGACGAGCACGTCGAGGGCGCGGGACACAACGCGCAGATCCGCGACATTCGCCGTCGCGCCATCCAGGCAGGCCTCAAAATGGTCGATTGCCCGATCCGCCACCTGGGCACCGAGAAAGCCCAGGAGCTCTATCTCGCAATCGAGAACCATCTTCGCGATTCCGGCGTCGAGATGCGTTTTCGCACCGAGTGCCGCGACGTGATTATCGAGAACGATATTTGCCGCGGCGTCATTGCCGCAGGACCCGATGGTGAGGAGCGTATCGACGCCAAGCGCGTCATCGTGGCCACCGGACGTCGCGGCGCCGATTGGCTTGAGCACCTGTGCTCCGAACATGGGATCCTTCATACGCCGGGGCCTGTCGATGTGGGCGTGCGCGTTGAGATGCGAAACGAAGTTATCGAAGACGTGAACGAGGTTCTCTACGAGGGAAAACTCATTGGCTATCCCAATCCCTTCCGCAACAAGGTGCGCACGTTTTGTCAAAACCCCGGCGGCTTTGTGGCGCAGGAGAACTACGACGGCGGCCTTGCGGTGGTAAACGGCCACTCCTTCAAGGAGCGGAAATCCGAGAACACCAACCTCGCCATCCTGTGTTCGCATAACTTCCGCGAACCGTTCAACCAGCCGATCGCCTATGCGCAAAACATCGGCAGGCTCTGTAACATGCTGGGTAACGGCCATATCCTCGTGCAGCGCTTTGGCGATATCCTCAACGGCAAACGCACCTGGCAAAAGGAACTCGACCAATCAAACGTGCGCCCCACGCTGCCGGATGCCGTCGCGGGCGACATCACGAGCGCGCTCCCCTATCGCACGATGACCTCGATCGTCGCGTTCATGCTCGCCGTGGACAAGGCCATCCCCGGCTTTGCCTCTGCAGAGACGCTCCTCTATGCGCCCGAGCTCAAGTTCTACAGCAACCGCGTGACCATGGACAAGGAGTTCACCACAAGCGTCGCCAACCTCCATTGCCTGGGAGATTCCAGCGGCTGGACGCGCGGCCTCATGATGGCCTCGGTCATGGGATACCTCATGGGCGAGCGCCTAGCAGCAGAGTTGTAGCGACAAAGACAGCGCGCCCGGCCGTCGCCGCCCCGCACAGCACACGTATGCACCCGTGTGACATACGGTCATGCAGGCGCGGTGCGGCCGCCCAGGTACGCTACCCGGTATGCGCCACCAGCCGGCCCATCCGGATCTTGCCGCAACAAAACAGAGGGCCCGCGCTCCTTTGCGATTTGAAAATCTGTCAAGCCGGAGAAAAGCCGCACCAGCACCCATGCAGCGCGACCCATGTCGTATGATAATGAGGTTTATGTTATGCATGGTTCAAGGCACAGGCTGCATGCCCGCGACCGCCGCCATGCACCGGCACGAGTAGCCACTACCAACAGGAAGGCAGCAGCAATGGTCTCTCGCATCTACGTGGAGAAAAAGCCAGGGTTTGACGTGGAGGCGCAGCAGCTCAAGGCAGAGCTCACCGAGATTCTCGGCGTGAGCGGCCTGACGGGCGTTCGCGTTATCAACCGCTACGACGTTGAGGGCATCAGCCAGGAGCTTTTCGATTCCTGCGTTCCCACCGTGTTCTCCGAGCCCCAGGTGGACGTGACCTACACCGAGCTGCCCGACTGCGGCGACGCGCCCGTGTTCGCCGTGGAGTTCCTGCCCGGCCAGTTCGACCAGCGCGCAGACTCTGCAAGCGAGTGCGTGCAGCTCATCTCCCAGGGCGAGCGCCCCGATGTGCGCTCCGCCAAGGTCTATGTGCTTGAAGGCAGCCTTGCGCAGGCAGACGTCGAAGCCATCCAGCACTACGTGGTGAACCCTGTCGAGGCGCGCCTCGCGAGCCTCGAGCTTCCCGCGACCCTCAAGGTCGACGTGCCCGAGCCCGCTCCCGTCGAGGTGCTCGACGGCTTCCGCGAGCTTGACGAAGCGGGTCTCGCCTCGGTCATCGCCGAGCGCGGCCTTGCCATGGACGAGGCGGACATCGCCTTTTGCCAGCAGTACTTCCGCGAGGAGGACCGCGACCCCACCATCACCGAGATTCGCGTGATCGACACCTACTGGTCCGACCACTGCCGCCACACTACTTTCGGCACCGTGCTCGATACCGTCGCCATCGACGACGTCGTCGTGCAGGCCGCCTTCGACCGCTACATGGAGATCCGCCACGAGCTGGGCCGCGACGCCAAACCCGTCTGCCTCATGGACATGGGCACTATCGGTGCCAAGTACCTCAAGAAGACCGGCCAGCTCACGAACCTTGACGAGTCCGAAGAGATCAACGCTTGCACCGTCAAGGTGACGGTCGATGTCGACGGCGAGGACCAGGACTGGCTCTTCCTCTTCAAGAACGAGACGCACAACCATCCCACCGAGATCGAGCCCTTCGGCGGTGCCGCCACCTGCGTGGGCGGCGCCATCCGCGACCCGCTCTCCGGCCGCAGCTACGTGTACCAGGCCATGCGCGTCACCGGCGCATCCGACCCCACGGTCCCCGTGTCCGAGACGCTTGCCGGCAAGCTTCCGCAGCGCAAGCTCGTGACCACCGCTGCCGCCGGCTACTCCAGCTACGGCAACCAGATCGGTCTTGCCACCGGTCAGGTCAATGAGCTGTATCACCCCGGTTACACCGCCAAGCGCATGGAGGTCGGCGCTGTCGTGGGCGCCACTCCGGCTTCCCATGTGCGCCGCGAGTGCCCCGCACCCACCGACAAGATCATCCTGCTCGGCGGTCGCACCGGCCGTGACGGCATCGGCGGCGCCACCGGTTCTTCCAAGACGCAAAACACCGACTCCATCGAGACTTCCGGCGCCGAGGTGCAGAAGGGCAACGCCCCTGTCGAGCGCAAACTCCAGCGCCTGTTCCGCCGTGGTGACGCATGCCGCTTGATCAAGCGCTGCAATGACTTTGGCGCAGGCGGCGTCTCCGTCGCCGTAGGCGAGCTTGCCGACGGCCTGCACGTCGACCTCGACATGGTGACCAAGAAGTACGAGGGCCTCGATGGCACCGAGCTCGCCATCTCCGAGTCCCAGGAGCGCATGGCATGTGCTGTAGCCGACGAGGACGTCGAGGAGTTCATGGGCTATGCCGCCGAGGAAAACCTCGAGGCCACTGTCATCGCCGAAGTCACCCAAGAGCCGCGCATGCGCATGGCTTGGAACGGCGTGGCCATCGTCGACCTCTCCCGCGAGTTCCTCAACTCCAACGGCGCGCCCAAGCATCAGGAGGCCCATGTGGTCGCCCGGAGCGTATGGCAGCCCAGCTGGGCCGGCACGACGCTCGCCGAGCGCATGACCTCGCTCGTCACCGACCTCAACGTCGCCTCCAACAAGGGCCTCGCCGAGCGCTTTGACTCCACCATCGGTGCCGCCACCGTGCTCATGCCCTTCGGCGGCAAGACGCAGCTCACGCCTTCCGAGGCTATGGTCGCCAAGTTCCCCGTGGACGGCGAAACCACCACGGCATCCGCCATGTCCTGGGGCTTCAACCCCTTCCTCATGGAGGCAGACCAGTTTGCCGGCGCTTATCTCTCCGTCGTAGAGAGCGTGGCCAAGCTCGTTGCCGCAGGTTTCGAGCATGAGAAGGCGTATCTCTCTTTCCAGGAGTACTTCGAGCGTCTGCGCACCCAGCCCGAGCGCTGGGGCAAGCCTGTCGCCGCAGTCCTTGGCGCCCTGATGGCCCAGATCGACCTCGGTGCCGGCGCCATCGGTGGCAAGGACTCCATGAGCGGCAGCTTTGAGCAGGACGGCCAGGAGCTCAACGTTCCGCCGACGCTCATCAGCTTCGCCGTGGCCGTGGGCCGCGCTGCGCGCGCCGTCTCCCCCGAGTTCAAGACCGCCGGCAACCGCGTGGTGCGCATCGCGCCGGCTGTCTACGGCGAGGATTATCGTCCCGACGCAGCCCAGCTCATCGACGTGTTTAAGCTTGTCGAGAGCCTGACCGCCGCGGGCACCGCGCTCGCCATCTCCACGCCCGGCTATGGCTGCGGCGCAGAGAGCCTCTTCAAGATGTGCGTGGGCAACCAGCTTGGCCTCGAGCTTGCCGACGACGTGGATGTCGAGAGCCTCTTCACCCCGATGTACGGCAGCTTTATCGTTGAGCTTTCCGAGGACGCCGAGCTTGGCGATGTCGCCGAGGGCGTTGTCGTGGAGCCGCTTGGCACTACCGTTGAGGGCTATGTGCTCGAGACCGCCAATGAGCAAATCGACCTCGCGCAGCTGCAGGAAGCTTGGGAGGGCGGCATCGAGAGCGTATTTAGCTATCGTCACGCCGCAGCCGACCTTGAGGCCCAGCCGGTCGAAAAGATCGACTTTACCGCCAAGGACATCCACGTGTTCAGCGGCGCCAAGATCGCCCGTCCGCGTGTTATCATCCCTGTGTTCCCCGGCAACAACTGCGAATATGACACCGCCCGCGCCTTCCGCACCGCCGGCGCCGAGGCCGATACCTTTGTGATCAACAACCTCTCGCCCGAGGCTGTTGCCGAGAGCACCCACGAGCTCGCACGTCGCATCCGCGAGAGCCAGATCGTTATGATCCCCGGTGGCTTCTCCGGTGGCGACGAGCCCGACGGCTCCGCCAAGTTCATCACCGCGTTCTTCCGCGCCCCCGAGGTCACCGAGGCCGTTCGCGACCTGCTGCAGGCTCGCGATGGCCTGATGCTCGGCATCTGCAACGGTTTCCAGGCGCTCATCAAACTGGGTCTTGTGCCCTATGGCGATATCGTCGACGCCACGCCCGACGCGCCCACGCTGACGTTCAACACCATCGGCCGCCATCAGAGCCGCCTGGTTCGCACGCGCATCGCGTCCAACCTCTCGCCCTGGCTCTCCCAGTGCCAGATGGACGATCCCTATACCGTGGCTATCAGCCACGGCGAGGGTCGCTTCGTCGCCAACGACGAGGTGCTCCGCACGCTCGTGGCCAACGGCCAGGTCGCTACGCAGTATGTAGATGAGGCGGGCGTGCCCAGCATGAGCCTCGACGTGAACCCCAATGGCTCCGTTGCCGCTATCGAGGGCATCACCAGCCCCGACGGCCGCGTGTTTGGCAAGATGGGTCACGTGGAGCGCCGCGGTGACAACCTCTACAGCAACGTTCCGGGCAACGCATGGATGCCCGTCTTCGAGAGCGGCGTGGCATACTTCGCGTAAGCGCTTCGCGGCACATCGATTGCAGTGTTAGGCGTCGGCCCTTTGGGTCGACGCTTTTTTCGTCGCGCTGGCAAACTTGTTTCTAGCAGCCCCCGCTCTGCAGATGCGCCCGCCCTCGAGCTGGATGCGCTGCACCCCGCAGCCGTACTCCTCGTGAGATCGGCGACACTCGCCCACCACGCTCGCGATGCGCCGAGCAGTGCGTTCCGTCCTCGCTCGCCGCGTTCCGTCCTCGCCATATCCCTCAACGAGTGGCGGTAAATCACTCATTTTGAAACGAGTGGCGGATAATCGTGCACCCTACAGCAGATTTCGCTTCCAGGACGTTTCAAAAACCGCCACTCATTCGGAAATGTTCGAAAAGCCGCCACTCATTTGAAGCCAATCCGCTCTCGAGCGGTGACTATCGACGCAAGGCTCGTCCCTCTCAAGCCGTTACATTTCAAAAACCGCCACTCATCAGCGGGTATCAGCTAAACAGGAGATCTTTCGAGCAGCGTTCGCATTTTAGGCGGCTCTCACCCTCATTTTTCAAAACTCATCGAAATGTGTACCCTAAAGCCAAACATGCCAAGTAGGCGTTTTATTACCCCCTCAAAATCCTGGGGTTTTGTCCATTGGCTAAAGCGGCTACTCGTCTAATCTCAAAACAGGATACGCATATCGAATTGTTTTGTATAAGTAGCATTTTTCGAACGGCAATTCTTGTTCAAAACGATTCCAGATATCGCTCGCGAAGCAACACTTGCCTTCCGAAAGCGCGTAAAAGCACGGTAACATGCCGCGGTGCGCTGTGAATAAAATCAGGTACATCGGCCTGGTCGTGTATCATGGGGACCTATGACACGCGAGCGTACCGACAAATCGTTTTTGGGGACCTTGCCCGGCTTGATACTGGGCTGTCTTATTAGCTGCGGCCTTTGGGGCTCAGCATATCCTTGCGTCAAAATCGGCTATGAGCTGTTTGGCATCACCGGCTCAGACGTCGCTTCGCGGCTCGTCTTTGCCGGCACGCGCTTCACCATTGCCGGCATTATGGTTGTCGTCGGCGTTAGCATCGCACAGCGTCGGGCGCTTTTACCCGCCAAGCGCGACCTGGGCGCCATCGGCATCCTTGCGCTATTCCAGACCGTGCTGCAGTACTTCTTCTTCTACGGAGGACTTAGCCATGCCGCTGGCGTTACCAGCTCGATCATCGGAGCGGCCGCCTACTTCTTTGCCATCCTCTTTGCAGCCCTTATCTTCAAGACCGAGAACCTCACCCGCAAGGCGGTCATTGGCTGCACCATCGGCTTTGCCGGCGTCGTCCTCGTGAACCTTGGCGGCAGTGGCGACGCCGCGTTCTCATTCGCGCTCGACGGAGAGGGCTTCATCCTGCTCAGCAGCGTTGCAGGCGCAATCTCCACCTGCTTCATCGCCGTCCTCGGCCGCACGCATGACTCCGTTTTGCTCTCGGGCTGGCAATTTGTCACCGGAGGCGTCGTACTGCTTGGCTGCGGCCTTGCCATGGGAGGAAGCCTTTGCCCCGTATCCCCCGGGCCCGCATTCACCCTCATCCTCTATATGGGCTTTATATCGGCCATGGCATATACCCTCTGGTCAAGGCTTCTCGCCGCAAATCCTGTGAGCCGCGTGAGCATCTTTGGGTTCATGACGCCTGTCTTTGGCGCGGCGATGTCTGCGGTGCTCCTGGGAGAGACCGACGCCGTGAACCCCTGGTTTGCCCTGATCGCGCTCGCGCTCGTAAGCGCGGGCATCGTTATCGTCAACAGCCCGAATAGCCAATAGGTGTAAGCGCTCCCACCCCTCGTGCTTGCCATATGCATGCAGCAAGGCCCCGAGTCTTTCCCTCATCGGCTCGGGGGTCTTGATTTGTACTGCGCGAAAGCAAAAAAGAATTGAAGCCAAAAAGCAGGGTCAACAGGCTGCGGGAACGCGCATGACAAGCCGAGCAAGGCATCCCCAAGTCAAAACCATCGCAGCCCGAAATGCTCACGTAACACAAGGCAACTAGGATGCTAAGTCAACAGGTGGCAGGGAGGCGCCGCCGTAACGGCTGCATATGCGTGGCGCACGCCGCATCGCAAGTCACCGTTTGAACCGGCGCCCCATCGGCCAAGCCGCTTATCGAGGTAAAGGGGCAAATCCATATGACCCAAATCAAACCGCTTGGCGCGGAATTCGAAGAATACCTGCGCGACGAATCGCGCAGCGTCGGATCAGCACAGACCATCTCGTTCCCCACGTGCGAGGACGAGATTCGCTCCGTGTTACGCAAGCTGTACCCCGCCGGCACGCCCATCACCGTGCAAGGCAGCCGCACCGGTCTTGCCGGTGGCGCCGTACCTGCCGGCGGACACGTTATGAACCTCTCGCGCGCATGCTCCTACCTGGGCCTTCGTCGTGACGATGCAGGCGTGTTCTATCTGCGCGTGCAGCCCGGCGTGGTCCTCTCCGAACTGCGCAAACATCTTACAAACAAATCCATCCCCACGCACGGATGGGACACCGCAAGCCTTTTGGCACTCGACGAGCTCTATGCCGGCCCCGAGCAGTTCTTCCCCACCGATCCAACCGAGGCTTCAGCCTGCTTGGGCGGCATGGCGGCATGCAATGCATCGGGCGCACGCAGCTACGCTTACGGCCCCATGCGCGGCCATGTCTCGGCTTTGCGCGTAGCACTTGCCAACGGTGACGTCCTGTCGCTGCGCCGCGGCGAGGTACGCAGCCACGGCCGCCGCCTCTCACTTAAAACCGAGTCGGGCGCGTTGCTCGAACTCGACCTCCCCACCTACCAGATGCCCCATACAAAAAATGCCTCCGGCTACTATGTCGAAAACGATATGGACGCTATCGATCTGTTCATTGGCAGCGACGGCACTTTGGGCGTCATCTGCGAACTGGAACTCGCCCTCATGCCGGTACCCGCCGTGACTTGGGGAGTCAACTGTTTCTTTGGGACCGAAGATGCCGCAATAGCCTTTGTCGATGCTGCGCGTCCTGTCCTTGAGCGCGCCGCGGCAATGGAATATTTTGACGCCGAGGCCCTCGACATCCTGCGCCAGCAGCGCGAAGCGAGCACCGCTTTCTCCGCCCTGCCCAAACTCGATGCACACTATGCCTACTGCGTCTACGTGGAGCTTGAGGCAGACTCGCAAAAAGAAGCCACATCCGAGCTCGCCCGCCTGGGAGAGCTTCTCGAAGCACATGACGGCAGCCGGTACGACACATGGGTCGCCCGCACGGATGTCGACCGCGAGAGCCAGCGCTTCTTCCGTCATGCGATTCCCGAAAGCGTCAACATGCTCATCGACGAGCGCCGCCGCACCTTCCCCACCATCACCAAGCTGGGAAGCGACATGTCCGTGCCCGACGACCGCCTGGCAGACGTCATTGCCCTCTATCGCAGCTCTCTCGCCGAGGCCGGCCTCGAATCTGCCGCATGGGGACACATAGGCAACAACCACCTGCACGTCAACATCCTGCCGCGCAACGACGCGGATTACGCCGCCGGCAAAAAGCTGTTCTTGAAATGGGCCGCAAAAGTCACCGAAATGGGAGGAGCCGTCTCGGCGGAGCACGGTGTGGGCAAGATCAAGCGCGATTTCCTCACAGTCATGTACGGCAAGGAGCACATTGCCCAAATGGCCTCCCTTAAAGCCCAGCTCGACCCCAGGGCGCAGTTGGGCCGTGGCAACCTGTTTGCACCCGAAACAGCAGACGCTGCCCGTAAGGAGGCTGAGTAGCATGCGCATCATAGCCTGCGTCAAGGCGGTGCCCAGCAGCACCGAGGTAAAAATGGACCCCAAGACCAACACCATCGTGCGCGATGGCAAACAAGCGGTTATCAACCCCTTCGATGCCACCGCCCTGGAATGTGCCCTGCAGGCATGTGAAGCCCTGGCAAACCAAGGCGCAGACGTCACCGTAACGGCACTCTCTATGGGAATCCCCGCCACGGCAGACCTCCTGCGCGACTGCGTGGCACGCGGGGCAGATTCCGGCGTGCTGCTCTCGGACCGCGCTTTTGCCGGCGCCGACACTCTTGCCACCTGCTACGCGCTTACGCTTGGCATCGAACATATTGGAAACCCCGACCTCATCGTTTGCGGAAAGATGGCCGTCGACGGCGATACCGCGCAGATCGGCCCCGAGCTTGCGGGCGCGTTTAATATCCCCTGCGTCACCGATGTTTCCGAAATTCGCGAGGTCGCAAGCGACCACATCGTCGTGACGCATGTTACCGATGAGGGCCATGACGTCGTAGAGATCCCCCTGCCAGCCGTCATCACCGTGGGAAAAGACGTGGCACAGCTACGCATGCCCAGCATCGCCGGCGTGCTCGCCGCAGAGGATGCCTCGATCGAGGTCCTCACCGCGGCAGATGCAGGAGCGGACCCCGCCCGCTGCGGCCTTGCGGGATCGCCCACACAGGTCGTGCGTTCATTTGTTCCCGAGCGCACCCATGACTGCACATATATCGGTGGCGATATCGACACCCAGGTGCATGCCCTCGCCAATCTGCTTAAGGAGATGAACTAGATGAGCGGACTTCTTATTGACGCCGAGGCTTGCGTCGGCTGCGGCCGCTGCGTGCGTGCCTGCGCCTCGGGCGGCATCGTCGTGGAAGGAGAGCGCCCCAACCGCTGCGCGCACGTCACCGACTCGTGTATCCTGTGCGGATCGTGCGTCGACGCCTGCCCGGTAGGCGCCCTTTCGATTGAGCGCGACGAGGCCCGGACTGACATTGACCCCTCCGCCTATCACGACATCTGGGTCTTTGCTCAAACGGATGCGGCAGGAGCCGTACTGCCAGTGGCGTTCGAGTTGCTGGGACGCGCACGCGAACTTGCCGCCCAGCGCGAATGCCGCGTAATCGCCGTTTTAGGGGAAGCCTCGAATGCCGACGATGCTGCAGCGAATGCTTTGGTCGCCCACGGCGCCGACGAGGTGCTGCGCTGCCAGGACGACCGCCTGGCCACAAACGACTCGGGCGTCTTCGCTCACTGGATCTGCGCCCTCGCGCGCGAGTATCGCCCCGAGGTAATTCTTTACGGCGCCACCGATTTTGGCCGCGAGCTCGCACCGGGCATCGCCGTGCGTCTGCAAACAGGCCTCACCGCCGACTGCACCGTGCTCGAAATCGACGAGAAAACAGGCCTGCTGCATCAAACGCGCCCCGCCTTTGGCGGCAACCTCATGGCAACCATCATGTGTCCCGCGCATCGTCCCCAAATGGCAACGGTTCGCCCCGGCATTTTCTGCGCGCCGGAAGCCGACGCCAATCGTACGGGCAAAGTGACCGATGTCGAGCTTGACGCAGCTGTTGCCTCACGCGTGCGCGTGGTTGAGCATATCCCCGCCGATAGCCAGGCGTCGATTGCCGAAGCCAAACGCCTGCTTGTGTTGGGCCGCGGCATCGGCTCGAAGAAGAACCTACCGGTGATGCGCCGTCTGGCAGAGCTGTTGGGGGCAGAAATCGGCTGCACGCGCCCCTTGGTCGAAGCCGGTTGGCTCGAGTACCGCCATCAGGTTGGCCAAACAGGCGTCTCCGTTGCGCCCGAGCTGCTCATCAGCCTGGGCGTCTCCGGCGCCATTCAGCACCTGGCAGGTATCAGCGGTGCCCAAACCGTCGTCGCCGTCAACGAAGACGCCGATGCCCCCATCTTCAACGCCGCGCAATATGCCGTCGTCGGCGACTGCGTGGAGGTGGCCCAGCGCCTTATCGCCCAGCTCGAAGCCCGATAGACCATCCGCGTCGCGGGGGCGCCGTCGCTGGCCGCGTCCCCGCCGTCGCTGCCCCGCCGTCGTCATTGCAGCCTGCCGCCACGCAAATGAAGCAGAAAATCCCTTTTAGACCGTGAGACACCTGAGCTAAAAGGGATTTTCTGCTTCATTTAAAAAGACGCCGCGTGCGTCCGGCACCAGCCAGAGCGCACGCGGCGTCCCGCATTGCGAAAGCGACAACTAGACGAGCTTGCCGGCGCAGTGATCGGCCATGTGCTGAATCATCTGAGCCTCCCAGCCCACGAACTCGCCCTTGCGATGACGGAGCTCGCCATCGACAAACTCGTCGTAGGACAGTTTGATCTTGATGTAGCGCGTCACTCGGGAGATACCCTCGTGCGTAAGGCAGGACTCCTCCACCTTATCGGCGCCCAGACCAAAGAGCACCTTGGGGTTGGCCATCACGCGCACCGTGCCCGACTCGTCCTCGAAGGCGAACAGCGCGCGGGTGACGCCAATCTGGTTCGCGGCCAGGCAGCCAGCGTTCTCCAGGCTTGCAAGCGTGTCCGTAAGGTCGGTGGCGACAGCAATGTCCTCAACGGTCGCAGGCTCGCAGGGGGTGCTCAGCAGCGCCTCGTCGGTCACCAATTCCTTGATCATGGGTCAACTCCTCATCTATCGACAAAACTGCATCTAGAGTAACAGAGCGAACGGCACTCGCCCGCAGCGGATATAAGCCGTTGCGAAACCGTCATCTTGCCTTATCTTGACTCAAAAGAGCAACCGGTTGGAAATATTGCCCACATGCTGTGGATTTATCCAAGCACCATACGGTAGAGTGTAGGACGTTGTAAATCTGCGGAAGCGATCCGCAACAGCGAAAAGGGGATTCATGGAATCGTTCTTTAAGTACGGTGAGCGAGGCTCGTCCTTCGGCACCGAGGTCCGCGCGGGCCTGACCACGTTCCTTGCGATGGCCTACATCATCGCCGTCAACCCGGCGATACTCTCCGGCGCCGGCATCGACGGCGGCGCGCTCGCCTGCGCCACCTGTCTGGGCGCCGGCATCATGACCATCTGCATGGGCATCTTTGCCAACCGCCCGCTCGCCTGCGCCTCGGGCCTGGGCATCAACGCCATGGTCGCCGGCATTACCGCCACCATGTGCGGCGGCGACTGGCACGTCGCCATGGGCGTCATCTTCCTTGAGGGCATCGTCATCTTGCTGCTCGTTTTGTGCGGCCTGCGCGAGGCCATCATGGATGCTATCCCGGTAACCCTGCGCCATGCCATCTCCGTTGGCCTGGGTCTCTTCATCGCCCTCATCGGCCTGGCCGACGCCGGCATCATCGTCGCCGGCAACGGCACCCTCGTGGGCCTGGGCGACGTCACCTCCCCCGCCTTCATCGTCGGTATCGTCTCGATTGTCGTGACCGTGGCGCTTGCCTCCCGCAACGTCCCCGGCTCGCTGCTCATCGGCATCATCGTCGCCGTGCTCGCCGGCATTCCGCTGGGCGTCACGCAGGCACCGACGGGCATCGTGGCACCGCTCAATCTCTCGACTTTTGGCGCCCCGTTTGCCGCCACCGCCGACGGCACCCTCGCCATCGTGAAGGTCCTCACCGACCCGATGCTGCTCATTGTCGCATTCTCCCTGCTCATGAGCGACTTCTTTGACACCATGGGCACCGCTATGGCCGTAGCCAAGCAGGGCGAGTTCCTCACCGAGGACGGCAATGTCGAGGACATCCGCCCCATTCTGATTGTCGACTCCGTGGCGGCTGCAGCTGGCGGCTTTATGGGCGTTTCGTCCATCACCACCTTTGTCGAGTCCACTTCGGGTGCCGCGGACGGCGGCCGCTCCGGCCTCACCTCCGTCACCACCGGTGTGCTGTTCATCCTCGCCGCGTTCTTCTCGCCGATCGTCACCGTTGTCTCCAGCGCTGCCACCTGCGGCGCTCTGGTCTACGTTGGCTACCTCATGATGACCGAGGTCACCGAGATCGATTGGACCGACGTGTCCCAGGGCTTCCCGGCGTTCATGATCGCTGCCGGCGTGTCCTTCACCTACTCCATCTCCGCTGGCATCGGCCTGGGCTTCATCGCCTATGTCATCGTCGCCGTCTTCACCGGCAAGGCCCGCGAGATCAAGCCGCTCATGTGGATCGCTGCCCTTGCGTTCCTCGTCTACTTCTTCGTAGCGTAAGCGCACAAGCCATATCAAACCAGCAGAGCGCGGGGCCGCATAAACGGCTCCGCGCTTTTTTGATTGTTGAGCGGCAGCTCTGTTCGTTCCTTAACCATGGCCGCTGTTGAGCGGCAGGTTTTCTCTTGTTCTCGGTTATCGGATGGCGGGTTTTCTCTCGCTCTCAGTTATTGAGTGGCGGGTTTTCATTCATTTCCAATTGAGTGGCGGTTTCTCGCTCTTTTTTCGTCAAGAAACAGCGCTCATTCGCATGATTATCCGCCACTTATCTCAAAATGTACGATTTGCCGCCATTCATCCCCGCGACAAAGGGCCCATCCCCTGGACATGGCACAATCGATATGCCCAGCATCACCCTTTGTCGCAAAGGAGCCACACATGGCAGCATGCGAAAAACAGGTCGCCATATACCCCGCACCCAACGCGGGGGCGCCCATCGTGTACCTGCCCGTTGTCGCGGGAATGGGAGACGACGTTCTCCAGTGCTGTTGTGACCTGGGCTGTCTTCCGTTCACACTTGTGGCTATCGGCGGGCTCGATTGGAACCGCGAGCTCTCCCCTTGGCCCTGCGACGCCATCACGGCGGCCAGCGAGCCATTTGCTGGAGAAGCCGCGGCCTTCCTACATGAACTTACGCGCAAGATCATTCCCTCGATCGAAGCACCCCTCGCCGTTCCCCCACGCCTCCGCGCTATCGCCGGTTACTCGCTCGCCGGGCTCTTTGCCCTGTGGGCATGCTGCAAAACCGATCTGTTTAGCCGAGCGGCAAGCATCTCGGGCTCGCTGTGGTTTCCCGGTTTTGCCGAGTACCTCGACGAGAATCTTCCTCAAGGTGCCCTCGACGTCGCCTACCTCTCCTTGGGCAAAAAGGAGCACAAGACCCCCAACCGAATGATGCGCAAGGTGCTCGCCGACACCAAACGCTGCGAGCAGACCCTGCAAGACCGCGGCGCCAAAACGCTCTTTGAGTGCAATCCCGGCAACCACTTTAGCGAGCCGGCCCTACGAAGTGCGAGGGGCATCGCTTGGATGCTCGCACAATAAGGGTCGTGCGGTTTTCTTTGGACTTCAAGCGCCTGAGCTTGCATAAAATTGGCCATATTCGTTCCCAAATGGCACTATCGGCCGCACCCGTTGGCGCGTACGCTCAAAGCAGCGGTGCACACCATATGAGAGATGGGAACAGCCATGACCACGTTCACGACCCCCACCAAGCATGACCGTCCTGCAGGAGCGCACTTTGCCGATCTCCGCCCGCGCCACCGTGCCGTGCTCGCACGCGGGAGCTGGCGCCGCGTGACCCGCCGTATCGTCTGCAGCTTGGCCTGTGCGCTCACGGTGAGCTCGTTGCTCATGCCGAGCATCTCGCTTGCCGCCGAATGGATCGACGTCGGCGGCACCCAGTACAACGCCGGCACCGCGGCAGGCGACGACGCCGGCACCTGGTCATGGGATGGCGCCGACGATATGAAGCTCAACGGCTATGACGGCGTTGCGATCCAGGCCGAGGGCAAGCTCAACGTAAGCTACTCGGGCAATAACACCGTCACCAACGAGAACGGCCGCGGCATCTTGGTTATGGATGGTAATGCCGAGAACGCCGAGCTCAACATTCAAGGTGATGCATCTAGCACGCTCAACGTGACATCTTCTGGCGACGCCATCATGTCCGATGGCGACATCAACATCGACGGTGCTGGCACCGTCAACGCCACGAGTACCGAGCACGACGCTATCGATGCCAAGGGTGATCTCACCATCAAGGGTTCGGGCAACGTCAACGCCACGGGTGATTCGGATGGCATCAGGGCCGACGGCGACATCACGATCGACAATAGCGGAACCGTCACCGCCAAGGCTACCGAGGATCAAGGAATCGATGCCAAGGAAAACCTCACCATCAAGGGCGGCGGCACGGTAGAGGCAAGCTCTGTCGAGGACGTAGCGATTTGGGCTGGCGGCAACATCGAGATTTCGGGCGGCAGCCAGGTCAAGGCAAGCTCCGAGGAAGACTATGCCGTTAAGGCCATAGGCGGCCTCACGGTCACAAATGCCTCCCTTAACGCGCATGGTGTTGGATATGGCATCTATGCCTATAAGGGCATCACGCTCGACCACGCGACCGTGACGGTCCGCGCGGCCGCAGAACGCGACGGTGTCAGCGCCCTCTTCACCGATGAGGACGACATCGTCATCAAGAACGGCTCGATCGTGGATGCGTTCGCAGAGGGCGAATTCTCGACTGCGATTTCCACCAGAAACTACAACCCCAACGAAGCGGGTGGTCACATCTACATTAGCGACTCCGTTGTCAAGGCTATAGCCCGCTATATCGAGACCGGCGGCGATGGCCCCGACTGCTACAGTGGAAACCAGGATGGCGAGATCACCCCTGAGCGCAGGGGCGTGAACATCGGCATCTTTGCTCAGACCAGCGAGGGCATCACGCCCGCGACCATCTCGATCGTCCGCAGCAAGGTCACGGCCGAGGGAGACACGGCGGCAATCTTCGCCCTTGCCATGAGCGCGGACGGCAAGGCGATCGGCACCATCGAGATCGAAGGCGCCGGCATCCTGACGCCTGAAGGCGGCAAAGTCATTGACTATCGCCACAAAGAAGAGCTCAGTGACGGCACCGTCTACGAGGCAGGCCAAGCCATTGGCACAGGCGACGCCGTGGTTGATTCCCCCTACGACGATGCCATCGCCAAGAGAGCCGTCATCGCACCGTCTACGAGGCAGGCCAAGCCCGAGGATTCCAAGCCTGATTCCAAGCCTGAGGGCACAAAGACGACCAAGACCGTTGCGACCGCAACCGTGGGAGCCAAGACCGTCGGCAAGCTCGCAGCAACCGGCGACACCTCGGGCGCAACCATCGTAGCGACCGCCCTTGCGGGAGCAGCCGCTATCGCCGCGGGTGCCGTGGCGAGCCGTAAGCGCTCGTAGCGCACAACGGGGCGTACGCCCGAAAGGTGCCAAGCATCGCTCCCTCTCCATGTGGAAGCGGCCGCCGGAGCTCCCCCTCCGGCGGCCGCGCTTTCTATCCCGGCCAACGCCATCTAGATGTGACGCCGCAGCGCCTCGACATACGCCTCGCCATAGCGCGTGAGCTGTGAGTTCTTTCGCGTGATAACGCCTATCTCCATATACTCGTCCACATCGAGCGGCACAGCGACAATACCCTCGCCGTTGAGCTCGGCCGAGATGACGCCCGAGCAAACGGTATAGCCGTCCAAACCGATTACCAGGTTGAACAGTGTGGCACGGTCGCGCACGCGAATGTTCTTGGCGCGATCCAAGGTGGAGAGAATCTCCTCGGAGAAGTAAAACGAGTTGTAATCCCCCTGCTCGTAGGAGAGATAGGGGTAGTCCTGCAAGTCGTCGAGGGTGACGCTGCTGCGTCCCGCCAGCGGATGCGATGACGAAAGGAACACGTGCGGCTCGGCACGGAAAAGCGGCGCGAACTCCAGCTCGTTTTGACGCAGCATCTTCTCGATCACCTCGCGATTGCGCGAGCTCAAATACAAGATGCCCAACTCGCTTTTCATATGCGAGACGTCCTCGATAATCTCGTGCGTCTGTTCCTCGCGCAGGGTAAAGTCGTAGCGCGCAGCATCAAACTGACGAATCACGTCGACAAACGCATTGACCGCAAACGAGTAGTGCTGACACGAGACAGAGAAATGCGGCACTTGGCGCGCCTCGCCGCAGTAGCGTTCCTCGAGCAGATCGACCTGCTCGAGCACCTGGCGCGCATACCCTAAAAAGGTCTCGCCCTCCTCGGTCACCACCACGCCCTTGTTAGAGCGCTCAAAGATGGTAACCCCCATCTCGGCCTCGAGCTCACGGATTGAGGCGGTGATGGACGGCTGCGAGACAAACAGGCGGCGCGAGGCCTCGGTGATGTTGCCGCACTCGGCAACCTTGACGGCATAGATGAGCTGCTGCAGTTTCATGGGCGCGCCCTTCGTGAGGTTTCTTATGCATATTGGTTTCCTTATCGTACAACGCAACGGCGCAAACCCGCCTCATGGAGTACCATGTATGCCACAGATTCGATGCAGGGGTGCCGCCGCGTGCGCGCGAGCAGGCTGAGAGGGCATGTGCCCAACCCTTTGAACCTGTCAGTTAGCGCTGGCGTAGGGAGCATGTCCTCATGGTTTTGGGACACTGTAGCTTTACGTGCAGCATCCCCAAAAGCCTAGGGAGGCATGCATGATCGAAAAGAACCAGATCGAAGCCGCCGTTGCGGCCGCCGCACGCAAGGTGCGCGAGACCAACCCCATGGCGGGTTCCATCACCAACACCGTAACCATCGACTTTGTGGCAAACGCCCAGCTCGCCGTTGGCGGCTCGGCAGCCATGGTCTATCTGCCCGACGAGGGCGAGGCCCTCGTGGCAGCCGGCAACGCCGTGTATCTCAACATGGGAACGCTCTTCCCCATTTATGAACAAACTATCCCCGCAACGGCCAAGGCCGCACACGACGCCGGCAAGGCATGGGTGCTCGACCCGGTAGGCCTGGGCATTGGCGGCCTGCGCACCAAGCTGCTCGAAGAGCTCAAACCCTACAAGCCCACCATCGTTCGCGGCAACGCCTCCGAGATCATCGCTCTCGCAAGTCTGTGGGAGCTCCTTGGCGCCGAAGACGCCCTCGACCGTCCTCGCGGCGTGGACACCACCGACGGCGTTGACGCCGCACGCGAGGCCGCAGTCGCGCTCGCCCGCTACACGGGTGGTGCCGTGGTAGTCTCCGGCGAGGTCGACCTTGTGACCGATGGCACCACCGTCGTGCGCTCGCACGGAGGCAGCGAGCTCATGTCCAAGATCACGGGCTGCGGCTGCTCCCAGGGCGGCGTGCTTGCCGTCTACGCCACCTGCGCCGACGCCTTTACCGCGGCGGTCGCCGGCACGGCCCACTACAACCTCGCCGGCACGCGCGCCGCAGCCGTGGCCACCGCGCCCGCAAGCTTCAAGGTCGCTTTTATCGATGAGCTCTACCGCGCCACGGGCGAAGAGATCGCCGCAAACCCGATGTGCGTCGAGGAGGCCTAGATGAACACGCTTATCGCTGTCGCCATCGCACCCTGCGGCACGGGCGACGAGCTATCTGCCGAGGTGGCAGAAGTCGTACGCGTCATCCGTGAGTCCGGCCTTCCCAGCCGCACGACCTCGATGTTCACCGAGATTGAAGGCGAATGGGACGAAGTCATGCAGGTGGTCAAGGATGCCACCTTTGTCTTGGCAGAAAAGGGCGTTCGCACCGAGGTCGTGCTCAAGGCAGATGTGCGACCGGGCTTCGATCACATGATGGACGGCAAACTGGAGCGTCTGGACGCCCAGCTCAAAGCACAGGAGGCATAGACCATGACCATGCGCGACAATCTGGATATCTCGGCATACCTGGTACTGGGACCCGAAAACACCCTGGGACGTCCCGTTGCAGACGTGGTGGAGCAGGCCCTCGATGCCGGTTTTACCTGCATGCAGATTCGTTCCAAGGTCTGCTCCGTGCGCGACCTCATCGAATACACGGCACAAGCGGCAGATGTCATCGCCCGCGCAGGCAAGAGCGACCAGGTGGCGCTGCTCATCGACGATCGCCTCGATGCAGTGCTTGCCGCCCGCGAGCGCGGCATCAAGTGCGATGGCGTGCATGTGGGCCAATCCGACATCCCCGTGGACGTGTGCCGCAAGCTTCTGGGACCCGACGCCATCGTGGGCCTCTCCGCCCGCTGCGAGGAGATGCTCGAGTACGTGAAGACAGCGGACATGAGCCTTGTCGACTACCTGGGCGTCGGTCCCCTGCATGAGACGGCGACCAAAAAAGACGCCGGACTCACCTCCGATGGCAGCATCGTCACGCAGGATTTCGACGACCTGCGTGCCCTGCACGAGGTCAGCCCGCGGCCCATCGTGGTTGGCGGCGGCGTGAAGGCAGCAGATCTGCCCGCCCTCAAGGCCACGGGCGTCGAGGGGTTCTTCGTCGTCTCCGCAGTCTGTAGCGCGCCCGATCCGCACGCCGCAGCGGCAGGGCTCGTTGAGACTTGGCGTCAAGCATAGAAAACGCAGGACAGGCAGCCCATACACATCATTGGGGTCATCGGCACAGCTCGATGGCCCCTTTTTGTTCATGTAAGCCTGCCGGGACGCTCTCGCCGGCGATACCGAGCGTGCCTCTTACAGCAGCATAAACTGCCTTAATGCAGCACGGCTCGAAATGCCCAATTTGGCATAGGCGCTCGACAGGCGGTTCTTTACCGTCCCACGCGATATCTGCAGATGGGCAGCGATTTCGTCGTTTGTCCACCCGCGACAGGCCAACATGGAGATAGCGAATTCCGTCGTCGTCAGATTGTCCGCAACGCTTGCCCCCGCTGTGGGGTTATGGACGCTGCGCCAACCGCGGCTAAAGCGGTCGGTAATCTTGATGATGCGCGCAAGGTCCTGCGGGAAGTCTTTTTTGAGACACGATTCGAGCACGCCTTGCAAAAGCCCATGGTGTTCACCGAGCATCTCAATCAAATCGTCGGGCTGCGCTATATGCCAGGCACGTATGAAATGCGCCTTGGCACGATCGGTATCATGCTGGTTGATCCACCCCACAGCAGTCATCACGTGCAAAAAGATCTCCGCCACAGGATAGCTCCCCTGCTTCATCGACAAGGCGTTTTCGGCCATGCCCACGCAGCGCCCGTAATCGCCCTCAAGGTAGGAGCGATGCGCCAGCGCATACGTCGCAAACAGGCGCAAGCCCTCGGGAAGCAGCGCGGCATATGAGTTGAATTCCTCCCGCGATACCGGAGAGGGAAAATGCAGTAGCACGCAGGCACTCGCCGCAAAGAGCATATACGAGGCACGAGCACGCGGATTCTCGGTAACGCGCGGGTCTTTCCCCGTCTCCTCAAGGTATTTCAAACAACGGCGCGCCGCCATGGAGCGATTAAGCGACAGGTTCGCATAGGAGCAAATCAGGCACGCCGAAAGCCGAAGCGACAGATCCTCCGAGGTCAGATAGGGTTCTGCCAGGCGACAAGCATCATCGGGAAGACCCCGATAATAGAACGCCTCGGCATGTGCAATGGCCCCAAAACCGTCCTTGGGCATCTGGGCAAGCGTGTAATCGAGCATCCCCGATTCAAACGCCGAGCACATAAGCGGCATGGGGAATCGCCAAGAGTCGTCTTGTATCTGGCTCACGGCAACCTCCCCTCGCGTTCATCGCGTACCCAAATGATAAACCGCGAAGAATCACGCCGGCTGGACGTCCGGCTCGAAATCAAAGTTTATTCTATGCCGCAGGCATCGAATATTACGCAAAGAATGTCTGCAAACCATCGAGCGTGCGCAGCGCGTCGGCACGCCCCACTTCGTATATCTCCTCGAGCTTTTGCGGGTCTTTACATATGGCGGGTACGCTTACGTCCCGACTGGGGCGGATCACAAATAATGTCCCCTCGCGCTCAAGACGCTCGATCATATCCAGGCATGCGTTGTACTGCGCGTGACGGTGCGCAAGCAACTCAACCAAGTGCGGATATCGGTGTAGCCAAAGTCGCAGGAGGGGCATCATGCGGTTGGGCTTTTTGCGATACCCTCGCGGCTGAGTAAGTACGACGGCGATCTTTTGATAGCCCTGCCCGCGCATCCATGCCACAGGAATGGAATCGGCAGCACCGCCATCTAAAAGCGCGCGGCCGTCGAGCTTCACGGGACGCGACAGCACGGGAATCGATGCCGATGCGCGAATCCACTCGATGTCGCTCGCATCACCGTGTTCGAGGTCGTGATAGACCGCCTCGCCCGTGTTGATATCGGTCGCCACCGCCGTAAAGCGCATGGGCCAGGAGCAAAATGTCTCGGTATCCACCGGGTCGAGCACGAGCGGTACTTCGCCATAGGCAAAATCGCGACTGTACAGGTCGCCTGTGCGTAGCCAGTTGCGCAAACTCGCATAGCGCGGATCGGCAGCATAGGCCGTGTTGTAGCGCAACACACGTCCGACCTGGCGGGACTTGAAATTGTATCCAAAGGCAGCACCTGCCGAGACTCCCACCGTTCCATCGGCAGTAACACCGTGCTCCATCCACACATCAAGCACGCCGGCGGTGTAGAGGCCTCGAAAGCCGCCGCCCTCGAGCACCACACCGGTACGGCGCGGCAGATCCGCAGTAGAAATCGTCTGTTGCATTCGTCCTCTTTCTCGATGCGCGACAGTATACGCCTGAGTCGCGAGCGCATACGCCTAGCAACGTGCGATAATCCAGGACATGTACACGAAATACCGGGGAGGGCCCATGAAGGTTCTATTGGTTAACGGCAGCGCCAGGGTGCATGGAAACACAGCGACAGCGCTACAGCAGATAGCGCAGACACTCGAGACCGAAGGCATCGATACCCAAATCTTCCAACTCGGTGCCGGCGCGTATCGTGATTGCATTGCCTGTAATCGATGCTCCGACCTCGATGGTCACTGCGTCTTTGACGACGATCCCGTTAACAAGTTTCTAAACCTCGCCGCCCAGGCCGACGGCTTTGTCTTTGGCACACCGGTCTATTACGCGCATCCTTCGGGACGCATCCTCTCCTTCCTTGATCGTGCTTTCTACGCCGGCGGCGCCGCCTTTGCCCACAAGCCCGGAGCATCCATCGCCGTCGCTCGCCGCGCAGGAACGTGCGCCAGCGTCGACGTGCTCAACAAGTACTTCACCATCAACCAAATGCCCGTCGTCTCCTCCACCTACTGGAACGTCGCCTTTGGAGGCGCGCCCGAAGAAGCCCTTCAAGATGCCGAGGGCATGGCAACCATGCGCAACCTGGGCCGCAACATGGCATGGATGCTCAAATGCATCGAAGCAGGGCGCGCCGCGGGCATCACCGTGCCCGAGCCGGAGCGCGCCAGGACGAACTTCATTCGTTAGCGTCCTTTCACGCTCGCCGTGCGATACCATGTCGCAAGGCAGACGCACTCCAACGAAGAGGCAGACATCGTGAACATTCAGATCTTTGGCACCAAGAAGAGCTTCGACACCAAGAAGGCGCAGCGTTATTTCAAGGAGCGCCGTATCAAGGTCCAATTCATCGACCTGCGCGAAAAGGAGATGAGCAAGGGCGAGCTACAAAGCGTGATGCGCGCCGTGGGCGGCATCGATGCGCTGCTGGACCCCAAGGCCAAAGACCAGGACGCACTGGCACTCGTGCAGCATCTAGCCGAGAGCCAGCGCTTCGACAAGCTGCTCGAAAACCAGCAGGTGCTCGCGGAGCCCATCGTGCGCAACGGACGTGCCGCCACCGTCGGCTACGCCCCCGACGTTTGGAAGACCTGGGAGTAGACACACCGTCCACGCGCAAACGCTCGTTATCGCAGCCGCAGGCAAGCCCAACCCACAGGCAGCCCGCGGCTGTTTTTTCGGCACGCACAAACCCTCTCTGTGATTTTTATCCCGCGGGCGGGTACATAAGGCGCGGTCTGTTCTAAGATTCACCTGTCAGCTGCGACTAACAAAGGAGGGCCCATGCCCAACAAGCCTGTCAAGATCGTGATGCTCACCGGCTACCTCGGTGCCGGCAAGACCACCTTACTCAACCATATCCTCGAAAACGATGGCGGTATCCGTGCCGCCGTGATCGTCAACGACATCGGCGAGATCAACGTCGATGCCGATCTTATCGCCGACGGCGGCCTTTCCGAGGCAGACGACCTCATCCCCCTCACCAACGGCTGCATCTGCTGCACGCTGTCCGAAGACCTCGCCAACCAGCTGCAGGGCATCGCCGAATCCGGCGACTTCGACTACATCATCATCGAGGCCTCCGGCATCTGCGAGCCCATCCCCATCGCCTACACCATCTCTTCCTTCTGCGACGACGCCAAGACGGACGGCGAGCCCCTGCTCGCGCTCGACAACATCGTTGCCGTGGTGGACTGCGCGCGCATGTACGACGAGTTCAACGGCGGCCGCGACCTGCTGGCCGAGAATATCGACGAGGACGACATCGAGAGCCTGCTGATCCAGCAGATCGAGTTTTGCACCACGCTCGTGCTCAACAAGACCGACACCGTGACGCCCGAGCAAATCGCCGAGCTCAAGGCCATCGTGCGTGGCCTGCAAAAGGACGCCGTGATCGTCGAGGCTGAGCAGGGCAATGTCCCCATGGACGAGCTGCTGGATACCGACCGCTTTGACTTTAGCCGCGCTTATAAGTCCGCCGCTTGGGTCGAGGCCATGGAGCATCCCGAGGAGCACGACGACCCCGAGGTTTTGGAATACGACATCGAGACCTTTGTCTACGCTCGTCGTAAGCCCTTTGACCTGGAGAAATTCACCGACTTTGTGGAGCAGGACTGGCCCGACGAAGTCATTCGCGCCAAGGGTCCGCTGTGGCAAAACGCCAATCCCGACATGTGCTACATCTTTGAGCAGGCAGGCCACCAGATGCGCCTGATGGAGAACGGCCTGTTTGTGGATTCCGCGCCCGAGGACGAAAAGCAGCAGATCATTGCCGACAATCCCGAGCTTCGTGACTATTGGGACGACGAGGTGGGCGACCGCGAGACGCGCCTGTGCATCATCGGCCGCCATATGGATAAAGATGCCGTCATCGCCGGCCTCGATGCCTGCCTGACCGATTGGCACCGCGCATAAAAGACCAAGCACCACCCATCCTTTGCGCACAGCGAGCCGCTGCGAGGAATCGCCCTCGCAGCGGCTTTTTTGCATGCAAGAATGTGTTGGAGGAACTACAGGTAGCGACCGGTAACGCTCTTGGGAAACGCTGCAACCGCAGTGGGCGTCCCCGCACAAACGATTCTGCCCCCGGCATCACCGCCGCCGGGCCCCATATCGATCACGTAGTCGGCATTGCGGATAAGGTCGAGGTCATGCTCGATCACCACAACGGTTGCGCCCTTGGAAACCAGACCGTCAAAAACGCCCAGCAGAACCTCGACATCAAGCGGATGCAAGCCAATCGTAGGCTCGTCGAACACAAAGACGGCATCGTCTTGCACGCGGCCCATCTCGCTTGCAAGCTTAAGGCGCTGAGCTTCGCCTCCCGAAAGCGCCGGCGTGGGCTCGCCGAGCGTCAAGTACCCGAGCCCCAAGTCGTGCAAGGTTTGCAAACGCGCCTGAACCTTCTTGAGACCCAGCGTCGCATCGAGCGCCTCGTCCACGCTCATGTCCATGAGCTGCGGCAGCGTAAGGAGGCTGCCATCTGCGCTCTCGCGATGAATATGCGAGGCCGCCTCGGCATAGCGCGAACCGCGGCACGCGGGACAAACGATCTCGACATCGGGCAAGAACTGCACGTCAAGCGATATCGAGCCTGTGCCATCGCACGTAGGGCAACGCAGGGACCCGGTATTGTAGCTAAAGGCGCCCGCCTTGTAACCCGCTTCTTTTGCCTCGGGCGTGCGCGCGTAGGCACGGCGAAGCTCGTCGTGGATATCGGCATAGGTCGCGACCGTCGAGCGCACGTTAGCGCCAATGGGCGTCGCATCGATAAGGTTCGCGCGAGCAATCCCCTCGGCATCGATCCAGCGTACATGGCTCGGCATGCGCTCGCCTGCTGCTTGAGCTTTGAGGGCAGGAATGAGCGTCTCGAGCACAAGTGTGGTCTTACCCGAGCCAGAAACACCCGTGACCGCCGTCAAACGGCCGCGGGGGATATCAACTTCCAGGGGCTTCACCGTATGGACCGCACCCGTCGCCATGCGAATGTGCCCATGGTCAAACAGCTCGTCTTCGGCGATTGATGGGCGCAAACGCCGAGGCAACATGTGCAAAAACGGAGCGATGCGGCTCTTGGGGGAAGCGGCCACCTCGTCGACCGTGCCCGCCGCGAGCACATTGCCACCGGCGACTCCAGCAGCAGGGCCCATCTCGACGAGATAATCGGCCTGCGTAAGCACACGCGTGTCGTGATCGACAACCACCACCGTGTTGCCGTCTGCAACCAAATCGCGCATGACGCCCACCAGGCCGTCGACATTGGCCGGGTGCAGGCCAATCGAAGGCTCGTCCAGCACATAGAGCACACCCGTGGAGCGATTGCGCACCACGCGGGCAAGCTGTACGCGCTGTCGCTCACCCGTGGAAAGCGTGGAGCCGGCACGGTCGAGCGCGAGGTAGTCCAGGCCCAGATCGACCAGGCGACGCGCCGTCGACAAAAACGAATCGCAGATATCCGTTGCCATGGGCTGCATCTCGGCGGGCAGGGACGCGGGCACGCCGCGCACCCACTCGATTGCCTCGCCCAGCGTCATGGCGGCAGCCTGTGCCAGGTCGATGCCCCGCACCTGGGGACGTCGCGCCGCGGCCGAAAGCCTCGTGCCGCCGCAATCACGGCACAGCCCCTCGCGCAGGAAACGCGCCACGCGCTTGAGCCCTTTGTCGTCCTTAACTTTGGCGAGCGCGTTTTCGACGGTATAGACCGCGTTGTAATAGGTGAAGTCAAGCGGCGTGGCACCCTCGCCGTTCTTGGGAACGTAGAGAATGTGCTTCTTCTCGGCCGGCCCGTGAAAGACGATGTCGCGCTCGGCAGGAGTCAGCTGGTTGAATGGCACATCGGTACGCACGCCCATCTCACCAGCAACCTGCTTCATGAGATCCCACATGAGCGAGCCCCAGGGAAGCACCGCGCCCTCATCGATGGTCTTGGTCTCATCGGGAACCAAACTCGCCTCGTCCACCTCGCGCGTGATACCGGTGCCGCCACAAGTCGGGCACGCGCCGCCGCTGTTGAACGCCAGGTCCTCGGCACCCGGTGCGTAGAACTCGCAACTGCACGACGGACAGACAAGAGGTAAACCCGCCGCCACGTTGAGGCTCGGCTCCACACGCGTGCCACAGTGAGGACACACGTGATGTGTGCAGCGGCTAAAGAGCAGGCGCAGACTGTTGTTGAGCTCGGTCATGGTACCAAAGGTCGAACGCACGCCCGGCACGCTGGGGCGCTGGTGCAGCGCCAAGGCTGCCGGCACGTGCAGCACCTCGTCCACCTGCGCATGTTCGGCCTGCGTAAGGCGACGGCGTGTGTAGGTGCTGAGCGCTTCCAGATAGCGGCGCGATCCTTCGGCATAGAGCACGCCCAGCGCCAACGAGCTCTTGCCCGAACCCGAGACACCGGCAATGCCCACAAGCTTGCCCAGCGGAATGTCGATATCGATATCTTTCAGGTTATGGACGTGTGCACCGCGCACCTCGATTGCATCTGGAGTCGGTTGTTCGGACATCGGACGCTCCCTCATCATTCTCATTCTCAATCATTCCCGCACGACACGCTTAACGTCGGGCCGGCCACTCCACATAGCCAGTTTTAGCGGCCAAAGAACTCGGCGTCTGCCGGGCGCCAGGGGCGGAAGGTACCAGGGTCGATACGCACGTGAGCCGTGGCTGGAACATCGTTCCATTTGACAGTGTAGCCAGCACCATGGGAGCAAAAGACCGAGTCGGGCGTGTTGGGCAGGTCGGCCTCAGGCTCGTAGGCGGCCTGCTCAATCACACGCTCGGCGTCATGGCATGGCGCGTAGCCGGAAAGCTCCAGATAAAAGCGACCGAGGCCGCTTGTATAGGCAGCAACGTCAAGCGCGTAATCCTGCACCTCAGACGCCGGAACGCGCCCACTGAGGGTCGCGCGCTCCCCTGCCATCACAGGAGGTTCGTATTCGGCGCCCATGCGCGTAAGATCGGCAAGCGCACGGCCCACGCACTCGCCTGGCACGTCGAGCTCAAAGCGATACCACGGCTCCAGCAGCACGGCGGCGCCCATCGTCTGTGCTTCCATAAGTCCCTGGCGAATGGCACGGTATGTAGCCTGGCGAAAGTCCCCGCCCTCGGTATGCTTGGCATGCGCGCGGCCACCCGTGAGCGTGATGCGCATATCGGTTATGGGCGAGCCCGTGAGCACGCCCAAATGCTCGCGCTCCATGGCATTGGTGAGTGCCAAGCGCTGCCAGTTAAGGTCGAGCTCGTCGGTCGAAGTCACGGTGCCAAACTCCACACCCGAGCCTGCCGGCAACGGTTCCAGACGCAGGTGCACCTCGGCATAATGACGCAGTGGCTCAAAGTGTCCCACGCCCTCAACCGGATGGTTAATCGTCTCTTTATAGAGAATGCCGCCCGGTGCAAAGCTGACCGCAAGGCCAAAGCGGTCGGCAAGCAAACGCTCGACCACCTCCAGCTGCACCGCTCCCATAAGCTGCAGATGGATTTGCTCCAGATGGGTATTCCAGTTCACGCCGAGCATGGGGTCCTCGTCCGCTAACTCGGAAAGCGCGGTATAGACGGCATGGACGTCTTGCTCGCCGGGAAGCACGGTATAGGTGAGAACCGGCGCGATCATCGGCGAGATTCCCGTAGGCTCCGCGCCCAAAGCATCGCCTGGCCGCACATGGGAAAGACCGGTGACGGCGCAGATGGCGCCCGCGGGAACTTCCTGCGCAAGCTCGAACCTCGAACCGTTGTAGATGCGCACCTGATCTATCTTGTCGCGCCATGCCTCGCTCGCGGCAATCCCCTCCACCAGCTGTTTTGCACGGAGAACGCCGCCGGTTACCTTGAGCCAGGCAAGGCGCTCCCCATGGTCGCCATGGCTCACTCGATACACGCGCGCGGCAAAATCGCCAGGCCAGACGCGTTCCTCGATAAGCCTGCCCATACCATCCAACAGCTCGGCCACGCCCTGGTCCTTGAGGGCCGATCCGTAAAAGCACGGAAAGAAGGCGCGCCCGCGCACCAGTCGGCAAAGCGTCGGCAGCGAGAGCGATCCCTCGCCCAGATATTCTTCGAGCGCCCGCTCATCAAGCGCGGCGGCGTCCTCTTGCGCGGGACCTTCGGACAAAAGCTCCTCGGCATCCAAACAGCCCTCACCCAAACGACGTTGCAGCTCGGCAGCGATCGCCTCACGCCCGGGGTTCTCCAAATCCATCTTGTTGACGAAGATGAACGAAGGGATGTTGTAACGGTCGAGCAGGCGCCACAGCGTCTCGGTGTGTCCTTGGACACCGTCGTTGGCGCCAACGACCAGAATCGCATAATCGAGCGCCTGGAGTGTTCGTTCCGCCTCGGCAGAAAAATCGACATGCCCCGGGGCGTCGACGAGCATGAAGCGCGTATCCCCGCGCTCGATCACTGCCTGCGAAGAGAAGATGGTGATGCCGCGCTCGCGCTCGATTGCATCGGTATCCAGGTGCGAGTCGCCGTTATCGACGCGTCCGCGGATGCGGATTTGCCCCGCGTCGAAGAGCATTGCCTCGGCAAGCGTGGTCTTACCTGCATCCACATGCGCCAAGATGCCGATAACTGCCTGCTTCATACATTTCCCCTCGCAATCCAGATTCCGTTGCGGCCATGTTGCCGCGAAGGCCGCGCGTCGAGGCCGATGCCGAGTGCCCGCGGCCATCGCCACGTCCATCGCCCACGGTAGTCGCCCGCGGCCGTCGCCGCCGTTTCACATGCCGCCCATTGTCGCACACCGCAGTGTAAACACGGGCGTTGACGCATGGCAGAACGTATCGTCAGCGTGCGGTTTCCAAATGAAGCAGAAAGTCCCGTTTAGTCGGTACCATCGACGCCCTAAATGGGATTTTTTGCTCCATTTGGCAGCGTGAAAACGTCGATAGAGCCGCAGCGGCACGCACCAGCCCCGCCGCGTGTGCATCAGCCCCGCCGCGCGCACCATACCGCCGACACGCCTTTTATGTGACAATAAACTCCAACGTATTACTGCGCGTAATCGGAGATGCGCATATGGATGACAAGCTGAGCATGAACCAAACCGGGCGAGTTTGCGCCGGCGCGGGCCATAACTGCGCCTTCTCGCGCGCAGGGTCATCGTGCATGGAAAACATCCGCCTGTTTGCCGACCTTCCCGCCGATGCCAAGCGCGAGCTGCTTGCCTGTTCGCGCCACTCGACACATGAAAGCGGGTCCATCATCGTGCATGAAGGCGACCCCATCGAGTCGATCATCGTCGTGCGCTCGGGGCGCATCAAGACCTACCGCACCACCCCCGGCGGCAAGGAATATGTTCTCGACGTGCTGCATGACGGCCAGGCTCTCTGGTATGGCATGTTCCTCAAAGACCATATCTACCACTATTCCGTTGAATGCCTCACGCGCGTGCAGCTGTGCCGCATTCATCGCGCCGACTTCGAAACTATGCTCGCCAATCATCCCAGCGTGGCACTCGGCTTGATCCGCATGGTATGCACCGAGCTCGATCGCGCGGAAGAGAAGACCATGATGCTGGGTATCCGCAACCCGCGTCGCCGTCTTGCCGAGTACCTGCTGCTGCGCGACCACAGCTGCGTAGGCCCCGAAATCAACATGCGCCTCGAAGATATTGCCAACTCCGTAGGCCTGCGCCCCGAGACCGTCTCGCGCCACGTGGCGCAGTTTGTCCGCGAAGGCCTTGTCAAGCGCGTGGGACGAGGCAAGCTGCTCGTGCTCGATCGCGACGGACTCGCAGATGTCGCGCACCACGAGGACTAGCGAGTTCCCGGACGCGCACTGCCCGTGGGCAAATGCGAAAGCCACCTCCCCGCCACGTATTCATCTGGAAGCGCGCTTTCGCCCGTTTCATCACTGCACCATCCCGGTGGCGTCGCCCAAAAGCACCCGCCAAAATCCGCTATCTACCTGTGAACATTGTTCATATGGTCATTTCTCTAACGAATCTCCACGCCGCCTTTCCAACGCTTTAAAATTTCCTGATTTTTTCTCGTTACTTGACTCTAATCAAGGAACGCCCCTACGGGACACAGTACATTGCACTTGTACTGACGCATGCTTTGCACGGGTTCAAAAACGAAACCCGCTGCGGCACCGACGTGACGAGAGGAGCGACGATGCAGGGACGTGTTCATTCCACGGAATCATTTGGCTCGGCCGACGGCCCCGGCGTGCGCTTTATCATTTTCCTCAAGGGCTGCCCTATGCGTTGCAGCTATTGCCACAACCCCGACACTTGGGCGGCAGAAGGCGCTGAGATGATCGAAGCCGACGAGCTTCTCGATCGAGCCGAGCGCTACCGTAGCTACTGGGGTCCTGAGGGCGGCATTACCGTCTCGGGCGGCGAAGCTCTGCTTCAAACCGAGTTCGTGCTCGATCTTTTCACCAAAGCAAAAGCCCGCGGCATCAATACCTGCCTCGACACCTCGCTTGCACCATTCGCGCGCAACGAGCCGTACTTTGGCACGTTTACCAAGCTGATGGACGTGTGCGACCTGGTGATGGCAGACATCAAGCATATCGACCCCGAGGAGCACAAAAAGCTCACCGGGCGCGACAACGCCAACATCCTCGACTGCCTGCGCTACTTGAGCCAGATCGGTCAGCCGCTCTGGATTCGCCACGTGCTCGTTCCCGGCATCACCGATGTCGACGAGTACCTGTATCGCACACGCGACTTTATCGCCGAGCTGGGCGATTGCGTCAAACGCGTCGAGATTCTGCCCTACCACACGCTGGGCATCTTCAAGTGGGATGAGCTAAACATCCCTTACAAACTTCGTGACGTCGACCCCCCGACGCCCGAGCGCACCGAGCGTGCGCAAAGGATTCTACGGGGCGAGATGTAGGTAATCAACGTGCCGAACAGGGATCGGCACGAGAATGCAAGGAGGCATACATGGCACTACGCGACGAGTGGAATGGCTTTACCGGAGGTCACTGGGTGGACGACATCAACGTCCGCGACTTCATCCAGCGCAACTACACCGCCTATGATGGCGATGACTCCTTCCTGGCCGGTCCGACCGACGCGACCGACAAGCTCTGGGGCAAGGTCCAGGAGCTTCAGGCAGCCGAGCGCGCCAACAACGGCGTCCTCGAGTGTGAGACCGAGATCGTCTCTGGCCTGACCGCCTATGGCGCTGGCTACATCGATCCCGAGATGAAGGATCTGGAGCAGGTTGTGGGTCTGCAGACCGACAAGCCGCTCAAGCGCGCCTTCATGCCCTATGGCGGCATCAAGATGGCCCAGCAGGCTGCCGAGAACTACGGCTTCCATGTCAACGACAAGTACAATCAGATCTTCAACGAGTATCGCAAGACCCACAACCAGGGCGTCTTCGATGCGTACACCCCCGAGATGCGCGCCGCTCGTCACTCCCACGTCATCACCGGTCTGCCTGACACCTATGGCCGTGGCCGCATCGTCGGCGACTACCGTCGTGTCGCTCTCTACGGTATCGATCGCCTGATCGCCGGCAAGCAGGAGGACCTGCTCAACTGCGGCGGCCGCACCATGACCGACGACGTCGTGCGTGCCCGCGAGGAGATCGCCGAGCAGATCCGTGCCCTCAAGGGCATGAAGGAGATGGCCGCTGCTTACGGTTACGACATCTCTCAGCCGGCTACCAACGCCAAGGAAGCCGTCCAGTGGTTGTACTTTGGCTACCTGGCCGCCATCAAGACCCAGAATGGCGCTGCCATGTCCGTGGGCCGCGTTTCCACCTTCCTGGACATCTACATCCAGCGCGACCTTGCCGCCGGTAAGATCACCGAGGCCGAGGCTCAGGAGCTCATCGACCACCTGGTGCTCAAGCTGCGCATTGTCAAGTTCGCTCGTATTCCGTCCTATCAGGCTCTCTTCTCCGGCGACCCCGTCTGGGCCACGCTTGAGGTCGCTGGCCTTGGCCAGGACGGTCGTCACATGGTGACCAAGAACGACTACCGCTTCCTGCACACCCTGGAGAACATGGGTCCGGCTCCCGAGCCCAACCTGACGGTTCTCTACAGCAAGCGTCTGCCCGAGAACTTCCGCAAGTACGCTGCCAAGATCTCCGTCACCACCTCTTCCATCCAGTACGAGAACGACGACGTCATGCGTCCGGTCTGGGGCGACGACTACAGCATCTGCTGCTGCGTGTCTGCTACCGAGACCGGCAAGGAGATGCAGTTCTTTGGCGCTCGTGCCAACCTCGCCAAGGCTCTCAACTACGCCATCAACGGTGGTAAGGACGAGAAGTTCATGGACAAGAAGGGCAACCACATGCAGGTTGGCCCCGAGTACGCTCCTATCACGAGCGAGTACCTCGAGTACGACGAGGTCATGCACAAGTTCGATCTGATGATGGACTGGCTGGCCGACCTGTACGTCAACATCCTGAACCTCATCCAGTACATGCACGACAAGTACTACTATGAGGCCGCCGAGATGGCTCTCATCGACACCAACGTGCGTCGTACCTTCGCCACTGGCATCGCCGGCTTCTCTCACGTGGTCGACTCCATCAGCGCTATCAAGTACGCCAAGGTCAAGACCGTCCGTGACGAGCAGGGCATTGTTGTTGACTACGAGGTCGAGGGCGACTTCCCCAAGTACGGCAACGACGACGAGCGCGCCGACGACATCGCCGTGTGGCTGCTGAAGACCTTCATGAAGAAGATCGCCAAGCATCACACCTATCGCAACTCCGAGCCCACCACCTCCATCCTTACCATCACCTCCAACGTGGTGTACGGCAAGGCTACCGGTGGCACCCCCGACGGCCGCAAGGCATTCACCCCGTTTGCCCCGGGCGCTAACCCCGCTTACGGTGCTGAGCAGAACGGCCTGCTTGCCTCCCTCAACTCCGTGGCCAAGCTCCCCTACGAGTACGCTCTGGACGGCATCTCCAACACGCAGACCATCAACCCGTCTGCTCTTGGCAACGATGACGAGCAGCGCGTGACCAACCTTGTGAACGTCATGGACGGTTACTTCGCCAACGGTGCTCACCACCTCAACGTCAACGTCTTTGGCGTCGAGAAGCTCAAGGACGCTATGGAGCATCCCGAGAAGCCCGAGTACGCCAACTTCACCATCCGCGTCTCCGGCTACGCTGTTAAGTTCATCGACCTTACCCGTGAGCAGCAGCTCGACGTTATCGCTCGTACCTGCCACGACCACATGTAAGATTCGCTGCCTATACCAGCACGTCTTCATGCAAAAGGCTCCTGTGCATAAGCGCGGGAGCCTTTTTTCGGTTCGATATCAGATATAGAAAGGCGTCCCCGACACCACGAGGACATCGGGGACGCAACATCATCTATAAGGCAAAACGCGGCACAGAAGCGCGCACCAGGGCGCTACTCCTGGGGCTTTTGCGCCTCAAAGGTCTCCTGAACGGCGATTGCCTCAGCTTCATCAGCATGGATGTGAATACCGTCGCCTGGGCGCTCGAGCTCGGGAATATAGCCGATGTACTCGTTATCCGTAGCATTTTTATTGGGGCTCTTTTTTGCGTACATCTTCACGGCGCCGGTCGTCTTGTTGATGGCCTGGAGCGTGCCTGCACCTGCGACGCATCCGCCCGGGCATGCCATACCCTCAAGCAGATAGCCGTCGTACTTGCCCTTTACCGCCATCTTCATCATCTTGCGGCACTCGGAAAGGCCCTCGGCATTCGCAACCTTCACCTCGCGGTCGGGATGCACGCGATGAATTGCGTTGGCAACCGCCGTAGCCACACCGCCCGAGACGGCAAAGCCGCGACCATCGGCGCTCGCCACGTCAAAGTCGCTCGACCCCTCGCCTGCGAGCTTGGTGTAATCGATGCCCTTCGCATCCATCATGCCCGCCATCTCCTCGAATGTGAGCACGAAGTCGACCTCGCTCTTTACGCTGCGGCGCATGGCCTCGAGCTTCTTGGCGGCACACGGCCCCACAAATACAATCTTGGCGTTGGGATGCTGCTTGCGAATCAGACGTGCTGTCAACGTCATGGGGGTCAGTGCCATCGAGACGCAGTCGGCGTGCTCCGGGAACTCCTTTTTTGCCATGACCGACCATGCGGGGCAGCAACTCGTGCCCATAAACGGAATCTTCTCGGGAACCTCGTCCAAAAAGTCACGTGCCTCCTGCACGGCGCACAGGTCCGCACCCAAGGCGACCTCTTCCATACCCGAGAATCCCAAGTCGCGGAAGGCCTCTCGCAGCTTATCGACATTGCCTTTGCCGCCAAACTGACCCACAAAGGCAGGCGCGACCTCGGCGATAACCTCTTCGCCGGCGCGTACGGCCTGAATCACCTGGAAAATCTGGCTCTTATCGGCAATGGCTCCAAAGGGGCAGTTGACCAGGCACTGCCCGCAGCTCACGCACTTGTCGTAATCGATCTGGGCGCGGCCGTGTTCATCGGAACCGATCGCGTTCATGCCACAAGCCTCCGCACAAGGGCGCACATGGTGATGGATGGCCTGATACGGGCACACCTGCGCACAGCGTCCGCATTTGATGCACTTGCTGTGATCGATAAAGGCTTTCTTGTCCTTAAAGGTAATGGCGCCCTTGGGGCAAATCTCGCGGCACGGATGGGCTAAGCATCCCTGGCAAGCGCTCGGCATCACGCGATAGACGTTATCCTCGCAGGCATTGCAGGCAAACTTGATAACGTTGATGAGCGGTGGCTGATAGTACGTCTCTGGTTTTGCCGCCTCGGCCACGCCATCGGAGAGCTTGGCGGGCTTGTCTACACCCTGCAGCGGTAAACCCATAGCCAAGCGGATGCGCTCGCCCACGACGGCGCGCTCCAAAAAGACGCTCTCGCGGTAGGCCGCCACGTCACCCGGAATGATTTTGTACGGCAGCTCATCGACCCAACTGTAGTCGCTGGCATCGCCCTCGCCGCTGCCCTCGGCATCCGCTCCTCCCTGGTACGCCAGGCGTGCGACCTCGGAAAAAACAGTACGGCGAATCTTTGCGAGGCCTGTGTATACCCCGCGCATCGTGTTGCTCATAATCGTCCCCCTCTTGAACGATAAGCAATTGTATATCATTGTAGAGTCATATCTTGAACATGGGGCACTGCAAGCAAAAATGCCCACCTTGCATCAAATCTTGAAAGGGCTCGAAATGAAATCTAACGCATTTGACAGCAACATGATGATTAGCAGGCGCGGCTTTTTGTCCACAGCGGGGCTCGGCATCATGAGCATCGCGCTCACCGGTTGCGGAGCCAAGGGCACTGCCGCCGGTACCAAAGGCTCCACAGCAGGATCGGCTGCGAGCAACTCGTCCACCAGCGTACGCGTCGCCTCGCTCAAGGGTCCCACCACCATCGGTCTCGTACACTTTATGGACCAGGCCGCATCCAAGGACAGCGGTCTTGCCAACAGCTATTCGTTCACCCTCTCCACAGCTGCAGACGAAGTGCTCCCCTCCCTTATCAAGGGCGATACCGACATCGCGCTCATTCCCGCAAACGCGGCATCGGTTGTGTACAACAAGACCAAAGGCGGTATCACCTGCCTGAACGTCAATACGCTCGGCGTTCTTAGCGTGGTCACGGCAGACACGTCCATCGCCTCGCTCAAAGACCTTGCAGGCAAGACCGTCTACCTCACCGGCAAGGGAACCACGCCGGAATACGTGATGAATTACCTGCTTGACGCCGCGGGCATCGCCGGCAGTGTCACACTCGAGTTCAAAAGCGAGGCCGCCGAGGTCGTAAGCGTTCTTGCCTCGGACCCTACGGCTATCGGCGTGCTGCCGCAGCCCTTTGCCACCGCAGCTCTCGCCAAAAATCAGGCCCTCGCCGCCCCCATCGACCTCACGGATGCCTGGAATGAGGCTGCCGATGCCGCCGGCGATGATAGCCAGCTGGTCACCGGCGTCACCGTCGTGCGCAATGAGTTTCTAGAAGAGCACCCCCGTGCGGTCGAGGAATTTCTCAAGGGCCAATCGGCAAGCGTGGAGTACGTCAACAAGCATCCCGAGAAGGCTGCAAAACTCGTTGTAGAGCAGGGCATCCTTGAGTCCGAGGCAGTGGCACAGAAAGCCATTCCCGCTTGCCACCTGGTGTGCCTTACCGACAAGAAGCTCAAGCAGGCGCTCGCCGGCTACCTCGAGGTACTCTATCAAGCCGATGCCTCGTCCGTAGGTGGCTCTCTTCCTGCTGACGATTTCTACTATCAGGCATAAGACGCACCCCGCCCCCCTTAGACGCAGCGAGCTGTCCCATGGATACAAACCCACCGATCGATAAAAAGACGTTGAGCGTGCGCGCCCTCACCCGTTGCGCGCCTGTCGCCTTTTGGCTTGTCGTGTGGCAGGTGGCAAGCATGCTGGACAGCAGCAGCATTTTGCTCTGCGGACCGCTCGACGCCCTGTTTGCCCTTTATCGCCTGTCAAGCACGCAAACGTTTTGGAGCAGCATCTGGTTTTCCACACTGCGCATCGTGGCGGGCGTTTTGCTTGGATACATCATTGCCGGCGCCCTTGCCGCCGCATCTTGGCATACGAGTACGGTGCGCATCCTGCTGCAGCCGGCACTTTTGGCCATCAAGAGCACGCCGGTCGCTTGCGTCGTCGTCATCTTGCTTATCTGGACCGGCGCGGCAAACGTCAGCGTCATCACGGTGCTGCTCCTGGTTGTGCCCGCCATCTACTTTGCTTTGTGCGCAGGGTTCGACAACATGGATGCAGGTCAACGCGACCTCTTTGAAATCTTTGGCGCGCGCGGGCGAAGGCGCTTCTTCGCGCTCATATGGCCTGCAATCCTCCCCTACCTGGAGGCTGCCAGCAGCACCGTCTTGGGCATGAGCTGGAAAGCGGGAATCGCCGCCGAGCTTATCGGTGTTCCCGCGGGTTCCCTTGGCGAGAGAATCTACCAGGCAAAACTACTGCTCGAAACGCCCGACCTTTTTGCCTGGACGTTTTGCGTGATCTGCCTGTCTTGGTTATTTGAGCATGGCGCGATGGCGCTTCTTCGCGGTACTTGGCCCCGTGCGGCGAAGCTTGCCCTAAGGGCTCCGCGCGACCTTAGGGCAAGTGGACACGGAAGCTCCGACGCCTCCCTGCGCGCTCAAGGACTCTTGATTGGATATGCCAACGTGCCTTTGAGCAAGCCCCTCGACTTCGCACTCGGCATGTCTTCCCGTCTTTGCCTTCAAGCCCCCTCGGGCACAGGCAAGACAACCCTCTTGCGCACTATGGCGCGCCTGCAAAAGCCGCTCGACGGTGCTCTTGAGAACGCCGCCCAGGGACGTTCGATGATGTTCCAAGATACGCGCCTTGTCGAAGACCTTGATGCCATCGACAATATTCTGCTCTTTGCGCGCCCGGGCTTTACCCGCAAAGACGCGCGCGACCTCGCATGCGAGCTACTGCCAAAAGATGCGCTCTCCCGCCCCGTGCGCGAACTTTCGGGCGGGCAGCGACGTCGCGTTGAGCTGGCACGCGCCTTTGCCGCCCCAGGCGAGCTCGTGCTGTTAGACGAGCCGTTTGCCGGACTCGACGCGCAGGTGCATTCTTGTGCGCTCGCGTTTGTGAAACGGCATGGTGCCGGGCGTATCGTCGTTTTCGCCACGCATGATGCAGACGACGCCCAAGCGCTTGGGGCGCAGATACTCGAGCTGTAGCGGCATCGCAGCACAAGGTGGCTCTTGGGTCAAAGTCTGGCCGCAACCGGCGCGGCGCGCAGAGAGAGGGGGGCTCAGCTCGTTGACGCACTGGGCTGCGATGACACAGTCAGCCTCCCGGCGGCCCAGCTACTTGTGGTACGGCTCGCCACGACTGATCTTGATGGCGCGGTAGACTTGCTCTAGCAGCACCACGCGCGCCAAGTTATGCGGCATGGTGATGCGGCCAAAGGAGAGCGTCTCGTTCGCGCGGGCTCGCACGGCATCCGACACACCGTCGGAGCCACCGATGATAAAGACGATGTCGCTGTTGCCGCCCAACGCAAGCTGATCGAGGCGTTGGGAGAACTCCTCGCTCGAGCGCTCCTTACCCTCGATGGCGAGAAGGATCACATGCGCGCGATCGGGAATCGAAGAGAGAATCGACACCCCCTCGCGATTGCACGAAGCATCGACGCCGCCGGCACGCGCAGGGTCGATATCGGCAACCTCGCGCACCTCGACCTTGGCATAGCCGCCCAAACGCTTGAGATACTCGGCACAAGCATCCTTCCAAAAACGCTCTTTAAGTTTACCTACAGCGATAACGGTGTATTTCATCGGTTCTCCCCCGTAACGACAGTCTGCCAAGGCACGCCGTCAACCCTATTGGCGATTGCAATAATCTTCATCGGCGATAAAGTGGCTGCGGTTGTATCCCCATTGCGAGACGACCGCAAGCTCGCCCGCCATTTTGAGGACATCGACGTCGTCTCCATCCTCTGCCCGCACTTTATGCGAGGCGCTGAGATTGAAGATAACGGCATTGGCACCCGCCCGGTAGTTATCTGCAGAATCATACCGCATGGGAGATGATCCCTTTGCGCGCAGCGCCTTTTGCAAGCTGCGTCCAAAGCCGTATGATGGTTTTCGCTCATATGGCCCGCATGCAAAGGAGACTCATGTTCAACGTGGTTTTGTACCAACCGGAAATTCCGGCGAATACCGGCAACATCGGACGAACCTGCGTTGTCACCGGAGCACGCCTCCATTTAATTGGCCCCTTAGGATTCTCGCTCGACCATAAGACTGTGCACCGCGCGGGCCTTGGCTATTGGGAAAACCTCGACGTGCGCACCTATGAGAGCTGGGAGGACTTCTTGCGTCAAAACGAGCTCGCTCGCGATGATGAGCGCCTGCACCTCTTGACCAAAAAGGCGCGCCGCACGTATGCCCAAAGCAGCTACCGCGACGGCGATTACTTGGTATTTGGTAGCGAAAGCAACGGCATTCCCGAGGAACTGCTGGCTTGTTCGCCCGAACGCTGCGAGCGCATCCCCATGCTCCCCGACGAAGCGTCGCTTGCCAATGCCGAAGCCTGGGAGGCACACGAGCAAGCGCTTGGACACAGCGAACCCGATCATGAGGCGATTTTGCAGCAGGACATCTGCGGCAATTTTATCGATCCCACAAGCTATCGCATCAGCGCGCTCAATCTCTCCAATTCCGCTGCCATCGTCCTCTATGAGGCACTACGCCAGACAGACTTCCCCGGAATGTAGCGCTGCGGCTTAGTGCTCTTTTTGCCAATCAAATGCGATACGCGGCGTTCCGTCGGAGACGTAAATAACCCCCGCTCTCGCAAAGCCATACTTGCGAATCGCATTTTGCATGGGGATATTATCTTCATGCGTATCGATACGCAGGGCATCGGCGTGCTGCTGGCAAAACTCAAAGCAGGCCTTGGCAACACCATGCGTCTTGCCGTTTGAGGCCACGCGATGGATCACATGATACGGTGCGTCGAAGTTCCATGCGCCGTCTTCGATATGAGCATAGGTGGCATCGGGTCCGGCTATAAAGGCAAACGTTCCCACCACGGCATTATCTTCCACGCATACGTAGCTGTTGCCGCGTGCGATATCAGCGCGCACCTTGTCTTCCGAGGGGTTGCCCTTTGGCCACTGCGTTTTATTGCCGTGAGCGCGCATAAAGGCCCGTGCGGCATCGAACGTTGCCATGACCTGCGGCAAATCGGCCTCGGTGGTTTTGCGGATCTCCATAGCTCTCCCAATGTGCCCCACGGGATATGCGGCGTTGCGCCCACGCTCCCAAACAACTGCAAACGCTCCCTATCGTACTCAAAGATGCGCGATAATGACCCCAAGTAACCCCGGCAACGCAAGGATTTTACGATGGGCAGCAAGAAGCGTTCGGCGCGTGAAAAGCAAAAGATGGCCTTTTTGGCAGACCTTGGCAACGAGAACATGGGCATATCCGACAGTCTCTTTGCCGCCGAGGACAAACGCCGCGACCGCATGCATGCCAAGCATGAAGAAGCCCTGCGCTACAAGTCCTGCGAGCGCAAGACGCGCTACAGCAGCCGGCTCGAAGCCCAAGACGCCATTGCTGCCTGCGCCGCCCATGGACGCGGCGGCCTTACTTGCTACAAATGCTCCTGGTGCGGAGGTTGGCATCTCACGTCTCATCCGCAGCGATAACGCGGGCACGGCCGAGCGCCGGCGCCTCTAAAAGGCGAGGACGTCGTAGCGAACGGCCTTGCCTTTGAACTGAGCGCTCGGTTTGGCATCTGCAAGAAGCGGTCCCTTTACGGGGCGCTTGATCACGATTTTGCGCGCGCCCGTTGCTCGCGCCGCGGCAAGAAGCGCGGCCTCATCCGCACAGGGCTGCTCCAAGTGATGCAGCAACTGGAATTTTTTCTTAACCGAAGCGCTCTTGGTGCGCCCGGGAAACATCGGGTCCAAATAGACCGCGTACGGAACGGTGCCCGCCGCCACAAGCTCCGCCATACCCGCAATGCTATCCCCCACATGAAGGTGCATGCGGGCGGCTGCCTCGCTCAAACGCAGATCGCTCGCCGCGCGCTCCAGAGCATCGGCCAGCAGCGCACTGATAGCCGGATTGCACTCGAACATCTCGACGGTATAGCCCGCCGCAGCCAAGAGCAGCGAATCCTCGCCAAATCCTGCCGTCGCGTCAAAGGCAACCGGATGTTCCACGCCGCGGGCACGCGCAGCACGGACCAGCAGCTCACGCTGCAAGGCCCCTTGCTTAAGACGGGGAATCATGTGCGCAAAATCGGCAATAAGCTGCATGGCCCCGTCGGTGAGGGCCAAGCCTTCCGGCGTTTGGACAAGCTGCAGCCCCGCCGCGCGTGCTTCTTCCTGTGAACGGTTCATTTACGCCTCCCAACGGTCGAATGTGACAAAATAAACCTGTCGACTTTTTGTCAGTCGACTTTTTGTCACATGGGACGGTGGTATTGGGCGATGAGGAACTCGATGGGCGTTTGGAGCTGCTCGAGGTTCGCCAGGCGCTCGCGGTCTTCGCGGCGGGTGCGGTAGTAATACGGCGTCATTTGAAATACCGCCTCAATATCGGCCGGGGTGGCAAGCGTGATCTGCGCCGCGACCTTGTGGGTCGAGGCCAGCTCGAGTTCCGTTGTCTGCGGCAGCTTCTCGTCATTCAAATACGGAGTGTCGTAGAGCACCTCTTTGAGACCCCACAGGTGGCGAGCGCCGGGAATGACCGTGTAGAGCGAGGCACCCGGCTTGAGCACGCGTGCAAATTCATGCTCGTTAAAGGGGGCAAACAAGTGCGTCGCCATGTCAATCGATGCATCGGCAACAGGAATGGCACGCATGTTGGCGACAAAATACGTGGCGCCGCCGCGCTTGGCTGCCAAACGCACCATCTCTTTGCCCAGATCAAAACCGTAGGCGTCAACGCCTTCGACCGAGCCCATGGCGGAAGTATAGTAGCCCTCGCCGCAGCAAATATCGAGCAGCGCCAAAGGCTCCCGACCCGAGCGGGCAGAGACTTGCTCGCGCACGATGTCCACCAACGCGTCGCGCAAGGGGGCATAATAATCCTGGTTTAGAAAATCGCGCCTGCTATGCGCCTGACTCTTGGGGTCGCCCATGGAGTCGCCGCTTTTATTGGAGCGCAATAAATTGAGGTAACCCTCGCGCGCACGGTCAAAGCGGTGCCCCAAAGGACACGCCGCACCGCGATTGTCCGCCTGAAGCTCTTGTCCGCATACGGGGCAACGTAGCATGCTCATTCCATTCTATCGTCAACAAAACCTGAACCCCATTGTGGCACATCACGCTCTTGCACCGCCAAGCTCCTTGACCTCGCCATCCAAACTGGGACAAAATCGTCGTAGCTTTTACCCTCCATCTGCCTAAGGGGGCCTCATGACCGAGCGCACGCATATTGACGAATGGTTCGAGCAGCTGCCCAAAGACGTAGTATCCCAAACGCAACGTCTCCTGGAACACGTCGACGCCATGCGCCAAACCGAGGTCATCTACCCCGCACAGGACAACATCCTCAACGCGCTTGCACTCACCGCGCCCGCAAATGTACGCGCTGTGATTTTGGGCCAAGACCCCTACCACGGGCCCGGCCAGGCCATGGGCCTCTCGTTCTCGGTCCCCAAAGGACAAAAGCTGCCCCCGAGCCTGCGCAACATCTATAAGGAGATGGCCACGGACCTTGGGTGCACAGCGCCCGCCAGCGGCGACCTGACCTCTTGGGCACAGCAAGGCGTCCTTTTGCTCAACACCACGCTCACGGTGCGCGAGCACGCGGCAAACTCCCATGCCAAGCTGGGATGGAAAACGCTTACCGACGCGATTGTACGCCTCTGTCTGCAACTTGAGCAGCCGGTCGTATTCCTCACCTGGGGCCGCCACGCCATCGATATGGTTGAGGCAGCCCGCGAGGCAACAGATGCGACCGCAAACAAGTTCTTCCTCGCCTCTACGCACCCTTCGCCGCTCTCTGCCACGCGCGCCGCGGGCGACCTTCCCGCCTTCATGGGCTCGCGCCCCTTCTCGCGCACCAATGAGCTGCTCGCCCAGCACGGCGCCGCCCCCATCGATTGGTGCGCCCAGCCAACGCGTCGCAACACCACAGCATAAAAAACGCGACGGGCATGTGCCCATCGCGTCTAAATCAACAGTCAACCCTGCTCGCGCGTTACGCCTGCAGGCAAGCGACAAGCTCGTCCAGATTGCGAGCAAACGAGATGCCCCGCAGACGCTCGGGTGAGGTCAAATCGCACGCCAGCATACGGTCGAGCTGCTCTGCTATGGGGTTGTAATAGCCGTTAAGGTTGTAGAAAACGCACGGAGCGTCGAGCTGCCCCAGACCGATCATGCCCATGATCTGAGAGATTTCCTCAAGCGTGCCCGTACCGCCGGGAAACGCCACAAAGGCATCGCCCAGCTCGATCATCTTTGCCTTGCGCTCGGCAATATCGGGCGTGACGATCAGGCGGGTGAGGCCCTCCAGCTGCAAGACAGAATCGACAAAGAATTGCGGTTCTACGCCCGTAACCTCGGCACCCGCTCCAAGCGCCGCCAAGGCAAGCTCGCCCATGAGGCCCGTCTTGGACCCGCCATACACCAGGGAATTTCCCGAGGTGCCAATCCAGGTGCCCAGCTCGCGCACGGCATCTTTAAGCTGCGGATCGCACCCCTCGCAGGCACCCAAATACACGGTGATGTTCATGCTCGATGTGTCCCCTCAAACTCCCGCGTCAAAGGCTCGTTAGAACGAGATGTTGCCGAACTCGGAGAGCTCGAGGCCCTCGTTGTGGTCGGTTGCCCAATCCACATTCCACGGGCTCGTAAACAACAGCAGTTTGCCGCCGCGCATGTCCTCGACACGCAGCGTGTCGCGCGTGAGCGAAAGTGCCGGAATATCGATGGTGTCGGGGTCGTTCATAATCCAGCGGATATCGGTGTAGAAAAGCGGCTGACGGCGTACCTCGACATGGTACTCGGACTTCAGGCGCTGCTCGAGCACCTCGAACTGCAGCACGCCCACAACGCCCACAATCACGCTCTCCATACCGGCGCCCAGCTCGCGGAAGATCTGGATGGCGCCCTCCTGGGCAAGCTCCTCCATACCCTTGACGAACTGCTTGCGTTTGAGCGTATCGACCTGCGTGATGCGCGCAAAATGCTCCGGTGCGAACGTGGGGATCTGCGGAAACTGCACACGCTGCTTGCCCGCGCACACCGTATCGCCAATGGAGAAAATGCCCGGATCGAACAATCCCACGATGTCGCCGGCATAGGCCTCGTCGACAATCGCGCGGTCGTCGGCCATCATCGCGGTGCCCGTAGCCAGTTTGAGCTTGCGCCCGCCTTGCATGTGGAAGGCGTCCATGCCGCGCTCGAACTTGCCCGAGCAGATGCGCACAAAGGCAATGCGGTCGCGGTGGTTCTTGTCCATATTGGCCTGGATCTTAAAGACGAAGCCAGAGAAGTCGTTGGTCGCAGGGTCCACGGGCTCGCCCGTAAGGGTGTCCTTGTAGGGCAACGGCGTGGGCGCCAGGCGCAAGAACTCTTGTAGGAAGGGCTCCACACCAAAGTTGGTGAGCGCCGAGCCAAAGAAAGCAGGGCTAAGCTTGCCGCAGGACACGGCGTCAAGATCCAGCTCATCGCCCGCACCGTCGAGCAGCTCGATATCGTCCATCAGGTTGCGATGGTTCTCTTCGCCAATGAGCTCATCGAGCTTGGCATCGCCCAGCTCGGCCTCAACTTCGGCGACCTTCTTGGTGGCGTTGGCGTGGCCATCGCCCTCAAAGGCGATCACGTGGCGCGTCTGTCGATCAAAGACGCCACGGAAGTTGCGGCCAGAGCCAATCGGCCAGTTCATGGGATACGTGTTGATGCCCAAGACATTCTCGATCTCCTCCATGAGCTCAAAGGGATCGCGAGCCTCGCGGTCGAGCTTGTTCACAAAGGTGAAGATGGGAATATGGCGCAGGGTGCAAACGCGGAACAGCTTGATGGTCTGAGCCTCAACACCCTTGGCGGCGTCGATCACCATGACGGCAGCGTCGGCGGCCATGAGCGTACGGTAGGTATCCTCGGAGAAGTCCTGGTGGCCAGGGGTGTCAAGGATGTTCACGCAGCAACCGTTGTAGGAAAACTGCAGCACGGAGGAGGTAACGGAGATGCCGCGCTCTTTTTCGATGTCCATCCAGTCGGATACGGCATGCTTAGAGCTCGACTTGCCCTTAACGGAACCCGCCGTCTGGATGCTGCCGGTATAGAGCAGCAGTTTTTCGGTAAGGGTCGTCTTGCCGGCGTCGGGGTGCGAAATGATCGCAAACGTGCGACGCGAGGAAATCTGGTCAGACAGGGATGCCATGTGTGTCCTAACTGGTATTGGTATGCGTAACGTGCGAATATGCAACCTTAGCATTGTAGCGCGTGCCATAGAGCACGGACAACGAGGACCACGCCGTTATCGCATACGATCGGCCAATTTCGGCCGCTACTCCACGCTCTTGAGGCTCTCTACCATGTCGATGCGGCGGAGCTTGGAACGCATGAACAGCGTCACGATCACCGAGAACACCATGGTGAGGGCAAACGCGACAATAAAGCTCGGAAGATGAATGTCGCGACCGAACATCACCTGGTCCACCTCGGCGGTCACGATCACGTAGCCCTCCATAAAGATGCCCAGCACAAGACCCACAAGCGAGCCGATAAGCGCCAGCAGTAACGTCTCGCGATAGATATAGGCATTGACTTCATGCTGTGTAAAGCCCAAGACCTTAAGCGTCGCGATTTCGCGTACGCGCTCGGCAATGTTGATGTTGGTAAGGTTGTAGAGCACCACGAATGCAAGGGTCGCCGCAGCAACCACCAGCACCACCACAACCGAGTCCACGCTCTTGAGCATGCTGCGGTAGCTGTTGATGGTCTCGTCGTTATAGCTCACGGTCTTCACGCCGTCGGTGGCCAGCAAATCGTCGCTCACCTTGTCGCGCGTGGCCTCATCTTCTTTCACACTCGCATACAGCGTGGTAAACGAGGCCTTCTCGCCAAACGTCTTTTCATAAAGCGTCGGAGTCATGATCACGTAGTGCGCCACGTAGTTCTCAACCACACCTGCCACGCGCACTCGATATGCCTTGCCCGTGGGGTTGCCAATGGCATCCTGCGCGTAGATATCAACCGAGTCACCTGCTTGCACGCCCAGCTCGGTGGCAAGCTTCTCGCTGATGAGCGCACCCGTGTTGTCAAGCACCATCGTCTTGCCCGAGACGCGGTCGCGCAGCGTATGGAACTCGGAATACGACTTGACCTTTTGCGGCACGTCAAGCTCGACCATCTGGTCGGAATCGTTGTCGCGAGCGCCCGCCTGGCGCACCACCATGTTCTCGGCCGCAAGCCAGGTGGAAGAGCCGGCGGAATCCTCATCGATGCGCTCGGTCGCAGTCTTTTTCTGCGCCGCGGTGACGTCTTCATCCATGCGCACGATCGTGTTGTAGTGGTACAGCTCGCCAAACTGTTTGTCGATGATGTCGTTGATGGAATTCTCCAGGCCAAGGCCCGTGAGCAACAGAGCCGTGCAGCCGGCGATGCCGATAATGGCCATACAGAAGCGTCGCTTATAGCGGAAGAGGTTGCGCGCGGTGACCTTCCACGAGAAGGTCAGACGACTCCAAACGGGGCGAATGCGCTCCAGCAAAATGCGTTTGCCCGCCTTGGGCGCACGCGGGAGCATGAGCGTCGAGGGCTTCTCGCGCAGGGTGGCCGCCACGGCAAACCAAGTGGCCAGCACGGTGATGCCAATGCCGAGGCCTGCCGAGGACAGGGCAATGGGCATATCGATAGGCACGGGCCTACAGGGAACGGCGTAAATGATGGCGTAGGCTTCCATGATGAACCACGGCAGGAACGTAGAGAGCGCCAGGATACCCACAATCGAGCCCACACCGCTCGCGATGGCCGCATAGCCCAGATACTTGCCCGTAATGCGCGCGTTGGAATAGCCCAGCGCTTTATAGGTACCAATGAGCATACGGTCCTCGTCCACCATGCGCGTCATGGTGGTGAGCGAAACAAGTGCTGCAACCAGGAAGAACAGTAGAGGGAAGACCTGCGCGATCTGGTCGATACGCCCAGCATCGGAGCGGTAGCTCTCAACGCCCATGTTCTTCTTTAAATCGAGGGTGTAGACATCGGCGTCCATGGTGGCGATTTCGTCCACCTTGGCCTGGGCCTCTTCGAGCTGGGCCCCGGCGTCGGCAAACTGGCTTTGGGCATCGACACGCTTTTGCGCAAGCTCGGAGCTGCCCGCCTGCCACTGGGCAAAGCCCTCGTCGTACTGGGCCTGACCTTCTGCGAGCTGAGCCTTTCCGCTCTCAAGTTGTCCCGCGCCCGACTGCAATTGTGACAGCGCCGCGTCGAGGCTCTGCTGGGCTGTGGCAAAGCCGTTCTCGGCAGCTGCCTTTTGAGCCGCAAGCTCTGATCGCGCGGCGTTCAGGCCTTCGGCCACGCCGGCGGTTTGGGAATCAATCTGCGCGATGCCGCCTTTGAGCTGGAAAATTGCACCCTCAAGCTGGGTCTTTTGCCCCTCGAGGGTTTGTTTTTGCTGTTGCAGACCCGCAAGCTCCTCTTGAGCCTGAGCGAGCTGCTGTTCACAGCTGGCCTTTTGCTGCTCGAGCGTAGCGCGCGCCGGATCGTCCGCGGGCAGAGCATCAATCTGCTGCTGAAGCTGATTAATGCTCGCCGTCAGCGTATCGACGCCTGCCGTTGCCTGCGCTATGCCGTCATCAACCTGGGTAAGGCCGTCCTGCACCTGGCCGAGGGACGTCTGCGCGGTATCGAGCTGCTCGGCAAGCTGCGCGCGCGAGGCCATCGCTGCATCGTACTGTGCCTGCGCGTTGTCTATCTGGGCTTGAGCTTGTGCGAGGGCCGCATACGCCTGTCGCTTTTGGGCCTCGAGCTCCGCAGTTCCTGCCTCGTACCGGGCCTTACCGTCGCGCAACTGCGCCTCGCTTTGCGCTATGCGGGCGCGCGCCGATTCCAGGTCTGCCGCAGCGCTATCGAGCTGAGCTTTCGCGCTATCGAGTTCCGACTGGCCGCTGGTAAGCTGAGCCTCGGCATCTGCCTTCTTGCGTTCGTATTCTGCGCGTTTCTCGTCAAGCTCGGCCTGCGCCTCCGCGCGCAAATCATCCAAACGCGAAGTTTTGATGTCGTTGGAAATCGCATCGATACGAGCGGTTACCGCATCGACCTTTTGCTGATACGCGTCACTCGACCAGCGCTCATCGCGCGCCCCCTCCACAGAGATAAACGCCTCGGTGTAAGGGTAGTCTTCTGCAAAAGCACTGTCGGGAACATAGGCAAAGCTCGTCAGCTTGCCGCTGCCCAGCGAGGTTGATCCCATGCTGGTTGAGCAGGTGTAGTAGCCCGATTCGCAAAAGCCCACGATGGTAAACTCGCGCACGCTAAACGTATCGCCCAGGTCCTGTGTGCCCTCGATCACGCGCACCTTGTCACCGATCTTCACGTCGCTTTGCCACACCGTGTCGGCCGAGAGCAGGCACTCATCTGCAGCTTTAGGCCAGGTGCCGCTTGTGAGAATTGGGCGGTTAAGGTAGTCGTCATCTTTCGACGTGGTGCTCACGCCGTCGTACTCGCAGGCGCGAGCTGCATCCACATCGAGCGAGTGGTAGCGCAAGGTGCACTGAATGCCGTCAACGTCGGAGATAGCATCGGCCTCGTAGGCGGGCATAACGGCAGCCACGCCCTTGACCGCACGAATCTGGTCGATCTGGTTATCGTCAAGGCCCACCGTCGACACCACGCGGGCGTCGGAAAGGTAGGTGCCGTCGTAATACTCGTCCCCCGCCAGGCGCATGTCGGGGCCGGTCATGCGCAAGCCGGCAAAAAAGCCTGTTCCCAGTGCCGCGATGATAGCGATAGCGATAAAACGCCCCCACGAATGGGTAACGGAGCGAATCACATCTTTGGTAAATGCGCTGGCCATCGCATGCACTCAATTCTCGGCGATATTTCTTGCAGTCTTTGTTTTATTGTAAGCGACTAGCCCGTTATTTGCGCCGGCGCGGTGGACGGGAGCTACAGAGCCGCGGCCGCGCTCCAAGGGCGAATCTTCTTAAGCTCGGGCTCAAGCTTCCTGCGAGCAATCTCCATGTCATAAGCCGCCTGCGCACGCAGCTCACCCCGGCGGCGCCGTATATGAGACAATACAATCCACGAACGCACTCTTTTGAAAGGCCCGCAGCATGAACAAAGCGGCAACGAGTCAATCCCTTTCACCCCGGCAGTCCATTGCGGTGGGCATCACGCTGTTCTCGATGTTCTTTGGAGCCGGCAACCTCATCTTGCCGCCCATGCTCGCACTCCAGGCGGGCACCTCCACCGTCCCGGCAATGATCGGCTTCCTTGTCGCCGGCATCGGCCTGCCGGTACTCGGCATTGTGGCCGTAGCGCTCGTAGGCACGGCACGCGAGCTAGCCGACCGCGTCCATCCGCTGTTCTCGAGCATCTTCGTCGCAGCCATCTACCTGGCCATCGGCCCCTGTCTCGCCATTCCACGCACCAGTTCAACCGCCTTTGAGATGCTCATCCCGCTCTTCCCGCAGGGCGCACCCATCGGCACCATCCGCCTGGTCTTCTCCATCGTGTTCTTTGCCGTGGCATACGCCCTTGCCATGCACCCCGGAGCCCTCACCAAGCTTCTCGGACGTATCACGGGGCCTGCGCTCATCATCTTGCTGGTTATGGTCGTAGGCTCATCGCTCGTCTCGCCCGCCGGCGTGGCGCAAGCGCCCCAGGCGCCCTACAATAGCGCCGCCCCCATCCAGGGATTCCTTACGGGATACCAAACCATGGACTTGCTCGCTTCTCTCACCTTTGGCCTTGTTATCGCCGAGAATATCAAGGGGCTCGGTGTGAGCGATTCGCACGGTCTCATGCGCGAGATCTCGCGTGCGGGAATCGTCGCTGGCATCCTTATGGCACTTGTCTACTGCGGTCTGGCGCAGGTGGGTGCCAGCTTTGGCTCGGTCATGCCGAACGCCACCAACGGTGCGGCGCTGCTTACTGCCTCGGCAACGCTGCACTTTGGCATTGCGGGAACGCTAATCATCGCCGCCATCTACTTACTCGCCTGCCTGAACGTCTGCATTGGCCTCATTAGCTGCTGCGGCACCTACTTTGCCGAAACCTTTGGCGCAGCAGCCCCCGGTGCGCAGGCGCACATGCTGGGCCGCATCCCCTATGCAGGCTGGGCGGCGGCCTTTGCCGTTTTTTCCTGCGTGGTCTCAAACGTTGGCCTCGACGCCATCCTGATGTTCTCGGTCCCGCTGTTGAGCGCGCTCTACCCCGTCTCCATCGTCTTCGTGATCATGGGAATGGCACACCGCGCCTGCGACCGTCTGCCCCTCACCTGGCCCTGGGCCATTGGTGCCACAACGATCGCAAGCGTTGCCACGGCTCTGCGCGATGCGTTCTTTGCCGGTACGTGGCTGCCCTTCGACACCCTGCCACTTGCGAGCCTGGGCTTTGGCTGGCTGCTCCCTGCCCTTTGCGGAGCCGCCGTGGGTGCCATCCTCTCGGTCGCACGCGCAACAAAATAGGTCGGGGTGGGCACCCAAAGGAACCCGTCCCGACCTTGGCGCAATGGAAAGAGGAGTATCGAATTAGCAGCAGGCGTGTTTGCGCTTCTGGGTGAACAGCACGATGCCGATGAGCGCCGGAATGCACACGGAAAATGCCAGCACCGCGGCGTCGCCAAAATGGAACACGGGGATGCCGATGAACAAGCCCGCGCAGTACGGGATAAGCCAGATAAGCCACACGCAGATGCTCAGCTTGTGGAAGCCCCGACGACTCTGCTCGCTGCCGCGCACGGTGACAAACGTTGCCCACAGGGCATGGAAGAGCATGAAGATGATGGCCAGCAGGCCGGTGATGGCATGCAGCGGGGAGACAGCCGCAGTCGAGGTGCGGGCGATGGTGGTCATGATGGTGGTGCCCGTTGTGTCGCAGATCAGGCCCAACCAGAACAGCGCGAGGTGGCTCTTCTTAAGCGTACCGGCGCGGCGCTCGCCAAAAACGCCAATGGTATAAAAGATAAGAGCGAGCGTGATCGCCGTCGACGCAGGCATAATCAACGAATTCATAGGTATGTGATTCCTCCAAAGTCGATATCGCGCCGGGAGCACTTGTTGCCCCAGCTGCGAATCATATTGTGGAATCACCGCACCTGAACATCAAAGGTACCTTGTTCATGTCTTACGCGTTGTAGAGCGTCCTTCGAAGAAGACCGAAAAGAATAGGACAGTTGCCCTCGCCCGCATGCAGCGCGTTGAGCATGTTATCAAAGGTAAAGCGGCATACTCGCTTGGCGTCAAAGCCCACAGGTAGGTCTGTGCGAATAGCGGCGTCGTTTTTGTAAACCTCTACCAGACCGCGCAACGCATGGTTCAAGATCTGCTGTTCACGCAGGTGGGCGGCATTTTTCTCGGCGGCGGGAAGCACCTCGGCGCCCTTAAGCCAGCAACGCCTAAAGCGGTCGAGCACCATGACGAGCGATGCGTAAAGGTCCTCGCAATAGTCGACAAAACCCTTGTGCACGTCGAGGCGGCAAAAGCCGTCAAAGACGAAACGGCGGAAGAACAGCTCGATAGTTGCTGTGGTGAGTTTGTCCTTTGAGGCAAAGTGGTTGTAGATGGTGCCCACGCTCACATGGCACACCTGCGCCAGCGAGCGGATGGAAAGCGCCGAGAGGCCCTGCGCATCGGCGATGCGATATGCCTCTTCTAAGAGTTCATCACGAGAAATAACGCTCGAAGCCATCTGGTCTCCCCTGTTGCGCTGCACGTTCTAGCTTGTTCGTATAAAAGATGGTAGAACAAACGGCGTGTGCCGTGGTGGCGCGTCAATGTCTGCGATGTATGACGAGCCGCCTACTCGAACCAGGCGATGGCACGGATAGGAGAGCCGTCGGAGTCCTCGATCCTCAGGGGGCAGCAACTAAACCAAAAAAGATCGTCGCCGCAACAATCCAGATTCTTGAGATTCTCGATATTCACGATGTCGCAGGAAGAGAAGAGCTTCTTGTGGCGCGTTAGGTTCGTATCGGCAATGGGATCCAAGCCGATGACGTCAAAGCCGATGCCCTTGTAGCCGCCAGCGATGATCAGATCGAGCACCTCGTCGTCTATGCAGGGGTAGTCGCCAAAGTAGGCGTCCGTGCCCCAGTATTCGTCCCAGCCCAGATTAAAGAGGAGAAAGTCTGCCTGGGCGACTTTGTCACCGTAAGGGCGCAGCTGCTCCATGGTGATGGCGCCACCTTCCGGCAGGTCACAGCAATCGATAACAAGGGCTTTGCCGATAAACTGGCTTGCGGGAAATTCGTCGAGCGTTGTCCTGTTGGGGAACAGATGCGAGGGCGAATCCATGTGCGTGCCGGTATGGGAGGACATCCGCAGTAGCGTCTCTTTGAAGCCGTCCTTCTCGTACGTGCCGGCAAGTGCAAGCCGAGGCGTGTCCGAGCCCGGATAGACCGGCATGCCCTGGGTGATGGTATGGGTAAGGTCGATAACGCGCATGATGGATCCTTTCGAGCTTGTCCCATCGTATCAAAGCGGCGCGATGGGGCCGAGAGGTTTGGCCCAGTTATAGGCCAACTTACCCCGCGCAACAAACGGTTGCTTGGATTGGCTGCCTGCGCCGCTTAAGCTTGCACTATCAAGAAACTCGCTGGAAGGGGAGCCGCTATGGCCTTTGCCGAGAACCTTATTGCCGTACGTCGAGCGCATAACCTTACGCAGCAGCAGCTTGCGGCAAAGCTCTTTGTAACGCGCCAGGCCGTAAGCCGCTGGGAGCGCGGCGAGGTTACGCCCGGAATCGACATGATGAAGCTCATCGCTGCCGTTACCGGCGAGCCGCTCTCGCACCTGTTGGAGATGCCTGAGCATTATTGCGAGAGCTGCGGTATGTACCTTACCCCTGACGATTGCGGCACCGATGCAAGCGGCAAGAAGACCGACCATTACTGCAAGTGGTGCTATGAGCAGGGAGAATACACGTACGAGACCACAATGGAGGCCATGATTGAGGATTGCGCCCCGCGCTTGGCAGAGAATACGGGCATGACGCTTGACGAGGCGGTGTCGCTTATGGGTGCGGTGTTGCCGCAGCTGGAGCGGTGGCGCGCGGTGCACGAGAACGAAGAGCGCTATGGCGAGGAAGCCCGCGGGCTTTACGGGGATGACGTGATCGATGCTGCCAACGAGCGGATCTTGGATATGGACCCGGCAGTGTGGAATGACATGAAGGAGCTTGAGCGAGCAATTCTGGGCCAGCTCTCGATTGCTATGGCAGAGGGCGACCCACGCGGCCCCGAGGCGGAAAAGCTGGTAGGGATGCATCGCCACTGGGTGGGCCTCCACTGGGGAAGTGAGCCCGAAGACGATGCTTACCTGGGGCTTGTTAAGGGATACCTTCCCGACCCGCGGTTTGTGTCTTATTACGATGACCCCTGCGGAACCGGCGCCACCGCGTTTCTTGTTGAGGCTGTAGAGGGTGAGATGTAGGGCGAGGGCAGGAAGTCTGCTGAAATAGGCCTCCATCCCGACCCTGCCCTTAGCGTCCGGCTCTACAATACGCACCTGCTTGACAGCGGAGCAACAAGACGAAACAATAGCCCCCGGCTAATTGCTCCCGTTTGTTATTTCAGATCCAAACTTCCCAGAATTTGCACCCCAGATCCCAGTTCCTAACTCCCTGCTCACCCTGCATAAAGCTGCAACGTCGGCCCTCCTTGTATTCACAGCACCACTCCACGCTGCCACGCTATAATGCTGCAAACGCATTTGTATTGCATTTCGAGCGATGGGAGCGCAGATGCCTGACAGCTATAAGGAGCTCATCAAGAGCAATCCCGACGAGACCGAGATCAGGAGCTTCCTGGTAGACGGCGATCAGGTGTCCGTGACCCTGCGCATCCCCGACACCTTGCGCGATGCCGCGAAGGAGGAGGCGGCCCTGCGGGGCATGAGCTTCTCCGCCTTCGTGCGCACCTGCATGATCGAAGAGCTCGCGAAGAAGGGGGCGTAGAACCCATGCAACCCGACTTCTTCGACAACAGGGCGCGCATCGTCAAGGACGACCTTGTCGCCAACATAGCCGACGGTAATCGCGTGGCGATAGCCGCGTCGGTGTTCTCCATGTACGCCTATCAGGAACTCGCCGAGCAGCTTGAAGGCATCGAAGAGCTGCGCTTCGTCTTCACGTCGCAGACGTTCACCAAGCAGCGCCCAGCGCGCGAGAAGCGCGAGTTCTACATCCCGCGCCTTTCCCGCGAGCAGGGCCTTTGCGGCACCGACTTCGAGATCAAGCTGCGCAACGAGCTCACGCAGAAGGCCGTCGCGACCGAGTGCGCCGACTGGATCCGCCGCAAGGCGCGCTTCCGCTCCTTCGAGGGCGAGGGGCGCATGAGCGGTTTCATGGACATCGACAAGACGGACGACAACGTGGCCTACATGCCCTTCGACGGCTTCACCACGCGCAAGCTAGGCTGCGACAATACCACGGACGTCCCCGACGTGACCATGCGCTTGGACGCCTCCCAGTCGCGCGCCCTGCTCAAGCAGTTCGACGACGCCTGGGGCTCGGGCGAACTCCACGACGTCACCGACGCCGTCATCGACGGCATCACGGCCATGTACCAGGAGAACGCGCCCGAGCTCATCTACTACATGGCGCTCTACCGCATATTCAGCGAGTTCTTGGACGACGTCTCCGAGGATGTGCTGCCCAACGAGGGGCTGGGCTTCCGCGACAGCCTCATCTGGAACAAGCTCTACGACTTCCAGAAGGACGCGGCGCTCGCCATCATCAACAAGCTCGAGACCTACAACGGCTGCATCTTGGCCGATTCCGTGGGCTTGGGCAAGACGTTCACCGCGCTCGCCGTGATCAAGTACTACGAGAGCCGAAACAAGGACGTGCTCGTGCTGTGCCCCAAGAAGCTGCGCGACAACTGGATCACCTACAACTCGAACGTCGTGAACAACCCCATCGCGGGCGACCGCCTGCAATACGACGTGCTCTACCACACCGACCTTTCGCGCACGCGCGGCACGTCGGAGACGGGCCTGCCGCTCGACCGCCTGAACTGGGGCGCGTACGGGCTCGTCGTCATCGACGAGAGCCACAACTTCCGCAACGGCGGCGACTCGGCGTCGGAAGACAGGATGAACCGCTACCAGCTGCTCATGGAGAAGGTCATCAAGCAGGGCGTGAAGACCAAGGTGCTCATGCTCTCCGCCACGCCCGTGAACAACCGCTTCCGCGACCTGCGCAACCAGCTCGCCCTGGCGTACTGGGGCGACCCCACCGGCTGGTCTGAGAAGCTGCGCCTGGAGAACGACATCGAGACGGTTTTCCGCAACGCGCAGACCGTCTACGCACGCTGGTCGAAGCTGCCCGCCGAGCAGCGGACGACCCACACCCTCACCGACATGCTCGACTACGACTTCTTCGAGGTGCTCGACCAGGTGACCGTGGCACGCAGCCGCAAGCACATCCAGCGCTACTACGACATGAGCGCCATCGGGCCCTTCCCGAAGCGCCTGCCGCCGATATCGAAGCGCCCCAAGCTCTCGACGCTGGCGAACGCGATCAACTACCGCGAGATATACGAGGAGCTTGACTCCCTCGTGCTCGCCGTGTACATGCCGAGCTCGTACGTGCACCCCAGCAAGATGGAGAAGTACGCGAAGATGGGCGGCGGCGGCAACCTCACGCTCGGAGGGCGCGAGACGGGCGTGCGCCGACTCATGACGACGAACCTGCTCAAGCGCCTGGAGAGCTCGGTGTGCTCGTTCCGCCTGACGCTCGAGCGCGTGCTCGCCGCCATGAACGCCGCCCTCGAGACCATAGACGACTACCGCAGGGGCCTCGCCTCGGGTGCCAGCGTGGCCGACGGCGACCTGCCGGGCGGGTTCGACTTCGACCCCGACGACGAGAGCGGCTTCGAGGTGGGCGGCGCCACGAAGATCCTCGTCGAGGACATGGACTGGATGAGCTGGGAGCGCGACATCGAGGCGGACGTCGCCGTCATCGAGGTCCTGATCTCGATGGTGCGCGACATCGACCCCGCCCACGACGCCAAGCTCATCGAGCTGTGCGAGCAGATCCGAGGGAAGTCGCAAGGCCCCATCAACCCGGGCAACCGCAAGGTGCTCGTGTTCACCGCGTTCTCCGACACGGCGGACTACCTCTACGAGAACGTGTCCGCCTTCGCGAAGCGCGAGCTCGGCCTCGAGTGCGCGAAGGTGACCGGTGACGGCTGCGCCTGCACGATAAAGGCCGTGCCCCCGCATATGCAGGAGGTGCTCGCCTGCTTCTCGCCCGCGTCGAAGGAGCGCGACGTGGTGGCGCCGCAGCTTTCCGGCTGCGACGTGGACATCGTCATCGCCACCGACTGCATATCGGAGGGCCAGAACCTCCAGGACTGCGACTACCTGGTGAACTACGACATCCACTGGAACCCCGTGCGCATCGTGCAGCGCTTCGGCCGCGTGGACCGCATCGGCTCGAAGAACGCCCGCATCCAGCTGGTGAACTACTGGCCCGACGTGGAGCTCGACGAGTACATCAAGCTCAAGGCGCGCGTCGAGGAGCGCATGCGCATCACCGTGATGACGTCCACCGGCGACGACGACTACATCAACGCCGACGAGACGGGGGACCTGGAGTACCGCCGCCAGCAGCTCGAGCAGATGCGCGACGAGGTCGTGGACCTTGAGGACGTCTCGGGCGGCGTGTCCATCACCGACCTGGGCCTCAACGAGTTCCGCATGGACCTGGTTGGCTACTACCGCGACAACCCCGACGTCGACCGGCTCCCGAGCGGCATCAACGCCGTGGTGGAGGGCGACGAGCCCGGCGTCGTCTTCGTGCTGCGCAACGTCAACAGCGGGATCGACCGCGACGGCGCGAACCACCTGCACCCGTTCTACGTGGTTCGCATGGGGTCCGACGGGTCCGTGATCCGCGGGCACCTGGAGCCCAAGGCGGTGCTCGACGACATGCGCCTTTTGTGCCGCGGCAAGTCCGAGCCCGACATGGCCCTGTGCCGCGCCTACAACCGCGAGACCAAGAACGGCCGCGACATGCGCCGTGAGGCTGGGCTCTTGCGCGACGCAGTGGCGTCGATCGTGGACTCCAAGGAGGAGTCCGACGTCGACAGCTTCTTCGCCGGCGGCACGACGGGCTTCTTGGAGAACGACATCGAGGGGCTCGACGACTTCGAGCTCGTGTGCTTCCTGGTGGTGAGGCCCAGATGCTAGGGCTTCCGAGCACGACCGAGGTGGGCCGCCGCATACCCAAGGAGGCCTTCTACGGCCGCCTGAAGGTGAGCGCCGCGCTGCGCCAGTCCTTCATCGACGACGTCGAGCGCTTCACAGTCGCAAACTCGATAAAGACCTCCACGACCGGTATTCCCGACGGCGAGCGCGTGCACGAGGTGCTCGTGGTGGAAGTGGCGCTTAAGGCTCGCCGCGTCCCTGAAGAGGTGCTGGCGCTTGTGGCTCAGGCGAACCCCCATAAGTTGCTGTTCGCGTGCACCTTCGACGACGAGGTTCGCCTCGCGGTGATGCTCAAGGGAATCGCTGTGGGAGAATGGCAGAGCGTCGATGATGCTTCCCTCACACTGAAAGCGACGAGCATGGACGGGGTCTGGGACTCGATCGCCTCGCAGGTTGCGTATGGCGATACGGGCAGCGAGACCGCTACCGTGGACGAGCGCTTCGCGGCGGACGCCAGGCTCAAGGCGCTTCGCGAGGAGCTTGCCAAGACCGAAGCCCGCGGTCGCAAGGAGCGGCAGCTGGCGCGAAAAAACGCGCTATTCGACCAGGTACAGGAACTCAAACGGCAGATTGCCGCCATAGAGGAAGGCAGATAGATGGAAAAGATCGAGCTAGGCACGCCCGACGGTGCCGTTGAAAACATCGAGAAGATTGCCGAGCTGTTCCCGCAGGTGGTGACCGAGGTAGAGAACACCGACGGCGAGCTTGCACGCGCCGTTGACTTCGACGCGCTGCGCGATCTTTTGGGTGATGTGGCCGAAGGCCAGCGCGAGCGTTACCAGTTCACTTGGCCCGGCAAGCGCGAGGCCAAGGCCGAGGCGCGCCGCCCTATCTACAAGACGATGATTCCCGAGCCCGGCAAGTCCAAGGATTGGGACACCACCGAGAACCTCTACATCGAGGGTGACAACCTAGACGCGTTAAAGATCCTGAAAGAGACCTACGCCGGCAAGGTGAAGCTCATATACATCGACCCGCCTTACAACACGGGCCATGATTTCGTCTACGACGATGACTTTGCCAAGACGCGCGGCGAGTACAACGCCGAGAGCGGCGACTATGACGAGGAGGGCGGCCGCCTGGTCGCCAACACCGAGGGCAACGGCCGGTTTCACTCGGACTGGTGCTCGATGATTTATCCGCGTCTCACGCTCGCGCGCGATCTGCTCGCTGCCGACGGCACCATCTTCATCAGCATTGACGAGAACGAAGCTAATAACCTTGAGAAAATCTGTGACGAGGTATTTGGGCGTGCAAATTTTCTTACACGCTTTATCTGGAGAAAAGTGGATAGTCCCAACGACAACCACGTCGTTATCACGCCTGATCACGAATACATTTTTGCCTATTGCAAAAATGCGGCAACGGTTACCTTGCGTCAGCGTAGGGCACCTGAGCTCGTTGATGCCTACAATGGGCCGGACGAAAACGGCAGATATTGGCGCGACAGGCTTCTCCGCAAGAACGGAAAAAACAGCCTTCGCGCCGACAGGCCAACCATGTATTACGCGCTTACGGCACCGGACGGCTCGGAGGTTTGGCCTATTCGGGAGGACGGGCGCGAAGGCCGCTGGGCCGCTGGGCCCAGCAGCCTCAAAGAAATCGATGCTCGCGGAGATTTGATTTGGAAGCAGAGAGACGGCAAATGGGTTCCGTATACTCGTGAATATGCTGCCGACAACCCAACGAAACCTTGGATGACGATCTGGAACGATTTGCCAGCTATGCGGCAAACAAAGGCAGGCATGAAAGACCTATTCGGCATTTCAAACGTTTTCGATACGCCCAAGCCGCCTGCCTTGATTCAGCGCTGCATGGAGCTTGGAGGAGTAAAAGAAGGCGAGATTGTTCTCGACTTCTTCTCGGGATCGGCTGCCACTGCGCATGCTGCTTTGGATTTTTATTCCAACGAGGAAGTAGCTGCCAAGTGGATTCTTGTGCAAATTCCGGAACTCCTCGATGAGGGAGCGGAAGCACGGCAATTCGGCTTCAAGTCGATTTGCGATCTTGGCGAGGAGCGCATCCGCCGTGCGGGCGAGAAAATCGCCAATGAAATCGATGAATCCAATAAGCAGCTCGAGCTCGGCGCCGAGCCAAAGCCTTATCCCGACCTGGGCTTCCGCGTGCTGCGCATCGACTCCTCGAACTTCAAGGACTTCTACCTCACGCCTGGCGAGACCTCACAGGAGAGCCTCTTCGACTTCGCTGACAACGTGAAGGAGGGGCGCTCTGAATTGGATCTGCTCTTCGAGGTGCTGCCCAAGCTCGGCATCCCGTACTCCGCGAAGATCGAGGAGCGCGTGCTCGCCGGCAAGAAGGTCTTTTTCGTTGACGGCGACAAATTGGCGGCCTGCTTCGATGCGAACGTCGGCTCCGACACCATCGAGGAGATGGCGAAGGCCAAGCCCTGGTACGCCGTCATCCGCGACTCATCCATGGCCGACGACGCCACGCACGCCAACTACGAGGAGCTGTTCCGCACCTACAGCCCCGGCACCGTTCCCCAAGTGATTTAAGGCGTCGACATGAAGTTCAAGTTCAAAGTACAGCAGTACCAAACCGACGCCGCAGATGCGGTGACCTCGGTCTTCGAGGGGCAGCCCAACCAGGGCGCCTCCGTCTACCTGCGCGATCTGGGCCGCAAGCCCAAGCGCGCGCAGGGCGAGATCGACTTCGGCGACGAGAGCACCGAGGGGTACGCCAACGCGCCCGTTGCGCTTTCAGGTGCCGACATACTGGCAAACGTGCGAGCGGTGCAGCGACGCAACCAGATCCCCGAGTCGGAGGAGCTCTTCTGCGGCATGGGGGCTTGCCAGCTGGACGTCGAGATGGAGACGGGCACCGGCAAGACCTACGTCTACACCAAGACGATGCTCGAGCTCAACCGCCTGTACGGCTGGTGCAAGTTCATCGTGGTGGTGCCATCGGTCGCCATCCGCGAGGGCGTGGCCAAGAGCCTGGAGAACACCCAGGAGCACTTCTTCTCCCAATACCACAAGAAGATCAGGTTCTTCATATACGACTCGGACAACCTGACCGAGCTTGATGCGTACTCCCAATCGAGCGACGTCAACTGCATGGTCATCAACATGCAGGCGTTCAACGCGTCGATGAAGGAGGGCGCCAAGAACAAGGCGGCGCGCATCATCTTCGACGAGCGCGACGAGTTCAGCAGCCGCAGGCCAATCGACGTCATCGCTGCGAACCGCCCCATCGTCATCTGCGATGAGCCCCAGAAGATGGGAAAGAAGGGAGGCGCGACCCAGAAGGGCATCGCCCGCTTCAACCCGCTGTTCGTTCTGAGCTACTCGGCAACGCACAAGGAGAAGCACGACCTGGTGTATGCCCTGGACGCCCTGGATGCCTACAACCAGAAGCTTGTGAAGCGCATCGAGGTCAAGGGCTTCTCGCTCAAGAACATGCGCGGTACCGACGGCTACCTGTACCTGCGTGACATCATCGTGAGCAAGAGCCGCGCCCCGGAGGCCGTCATCGAGTTCAAGTACATGGGCGCGGGCGGCAAGGTCCGCAAGAAGACCCAGCGGTTTTGCGAGGGCGATAGCATCTATGACGCAAGCGGGTCCACCAAGCTCGAGGCGTATCGAGGCTATACCATCGCAAGCGGCAACGATGGTGTGGTGCCACCGCAGGATGGGCGTCCCGGTTACGTCCGCTTCCTGGACAGCTCCATTGGCGACAATGGCCGCATCTATATGGGCGAGGTCTACTGCGACTCCGCGGCGGATGACATCCAGCGCATTCAGATTCGCGAGACTATTAAGAGCCACCTCCAGAAGGAGGAGGCCCTGTTCCGCCGCGGCATCAAGTGCCTGAGCCTTTTCTTCATCGACCAGGTGGCGAAGTACCGCGACCTCTCCGGCAACGGCGAAACAGTGGGCTACGGCAAGATCTTCGAGGAGGAGTACGAGGCCATCGTCTCCGACAGATTGAAGCACCCCACGCAGGACGACATCCTCGACCCCTCGTACACGCAGTACCTCGGGCGATTCGAGGCGCGCTCGGTGCACTCCGGCTACTTCTCTGTGGACAAGAAGGGCAACGCCGTCGAGTCGAAGGCCGAGAAGAAGGCGGAGCGCGAGGACGGCATCGGCATCAACGACGACGACGCGAAGCGCGCATACGACCTGATCCTGCGCGATAAGGAGCGCCTGCTCTCGTTCGATGAGCCCGTACGCTTCATCTTCAGCCACTCGGCGCTGCGCGAGGGCTGGGACAACCCGAACATCTTCCAGATATGCACGCTCAAGGAATCGGGCTCCGAGACGAGCAAGCGCCAGGAGGTCGGCCGCGGCATGCGCCTGGCCGTCGACCAGGACGGCAACCGCCAGGACGCAGCGCTGCTGGGACCCGACGAGGTGCACCGCGTGAACTTGCTCACCGTGATCGCGTCGGAGAGCTACGAGACGTTCGTGAGGGATTTGCAGACCGACATAAGCAAGAGCCTGCGCGAGCGCCCGAGGAAGGTGGAGATGAACCTGTTCAGCGGGCGCGACGTCGTGCTCGACGGCGAGACGGTCTCCTTCACCGAGGAGGAGTCGAAGCGCATTTACAAGGCTCTTTACAAGTGCGACCTCATCGATGACGACGACAAGCCGACCGCCGAGTTCCGCAAGGCCGTCGAGGGCGGCACCTTCGTGGAGTACTTCGTCGCGAAGCTGCCCGAAGGCATCGCCGACACCGCACACGCAAAGGCCGTCGAGGCGCTGGTGAGGAGCGTCTACGACGCGCACGCGCTCGACGGCATGATCGGGCGCGCCCAGGAGAAGATCACCGAGAACACGCTGACCGACAACTTCGCCAAGCGCGAGTTCAAGGAGCTGTGGGCGCGCATCAACCGCAAGCACGCCTACACGGTGAGCTTCTCGGACGACGAGCTGAGGCGCAAGTCGATAGAGCGCATCAACGGCGATTTGCGCGTGAGCAGGCTGCAGTACACCCTGACGGTCGGCGGGCAGAAGGCGCAGGCCACGCGCGACGAGGTGCAGGGCGGCTCGTCGTTCGGCCGTACGCAGACCGAGACCCGCGACGTCGACGCTGGCACTGCGTCCGTGGGCGTGACCTACGACCTCGTGGGCGAGGTGGCGCAGGCCGCCGCCATCACGCGCAGGAGCGCCGCGGCGATCCTCGCCGGCATCGACGCCAACGTGTTCGGGCTCTACCGCGTGAACCCAGAGGAGTTCATCAAGAAGGCGGCGGCGCTCATCGTGTCGGAGAAGGCGACGATGGTGGTGGAGCACATCAGCTACCACGAGATCGACGACGTCTACGACGAGGCCATCTTCACCGAGCGCATGCCCGACAACGCGAGCAAGGCGTACGAGGCCAAGAAGAACATCCAGCGCTTCGTGTTCCCCGACTCCGACGGCGAGCGCAGGTTCGCCGAGGACATGGACGCCGCCGCCGAGGTGGCGGTCTACGCGAAGCTACCGCGCTCATTCCAGATTCCCACGCCGGTAGGCAACTATGCCCCCGACTGGGCCATCGCCTTCAAGGAGGGCAGCGTGCGCCACGTGTTCTTCATCGCGGAGACAAAGGGCACCATGGACACGCTGGAGCTCTCCGGTGTGGAGAACGCCAAGATCGCCTGCGCCAAGAAGCTCTTCAACGAGATGAGCACCGGCGACGTGCGCTACCACAACGTGGCGACGTACGAGGACCTGCTCGAGGTGATGGGCAGGATGAGCTAAGCCACGCTTATGAACCATAAGGAGAACCAGGAAAAGGCAGAGCTTTCGATTTATCAGCAGGCGCTGAAGGTCGCGAGGGCAAAAGGCGGAGAAGCGAGAAGGAACGTCGCCCGACTGTCGGGCGACGCCCGCCCATTCGATAGGCCCGATATTCTCATCACGGCCGAAGGCGGGAGAAGAATAGTCGGTTTAGAGCACTTCCGCGTTGACCACCATATCGGGAGGGGCAAGAAGGTTGAATCTAAGTCCGCGAGGTTCTCTTCGGATGCGGAGCGGTTTCGAAAGCAACACGAGGATGCAGCTCGCAGGGGCGCTCTGGCAGAAGAGGCTTACCGAGGGTTCGGCGATTTGATCAGCCGGGCGATACGGGAGCAATCGAACGCCTGCGTTGACGACATCAGGGCTTCGCTCGACGCGGGGCTGTTCGGCAAAGACGGTCGCGGGCATGCGTTCAAGCTCGATGCGTATCGCGAGAATATAGTGCAGATTGACGCCAATGCCGATATCCGCCTTGGATTCCTGATCGAGCTCCATGCGGATTTGCGCCAATGGTTCCTCAACGATGGCTTTAAGGAGACCAAGGTATCTTCAGGTCAGTTTCCAATAAGCTGCGAAGCCTATGGGCTTCTCAAGAAAGCATCGGCTCACGTTGATTGGATCGTGCTTGCGTTTTGCCCGCTTTACGGCGATGAGGTGAGAGACGCCGCGATTATCAGATGCTGCAACGGCATGTTCGAAACGAGCGCTGCTCGACAAGGCATAATCCAGACACCATATTTAGGCCTTGGAAAAGAAACGCCTTTCGGTAGGCAGGATAGACAAGGAGAGGTTGAGTTCGGCGTCGGAAGCGACGGTGTTGACTATCTGGTCGAAAACACGTCCGAGCAGATGGACGCCATCGAGTTGTTCAGCAACGCGATAAGCGGAGCCGCCGAAGCGCTCAATCTAGCGCGGAAAGGAAAACCCTTTGCCGCGACGACGTCAGTTCAGCTTGCCTACGACATAGCAAAAGACTCCTTGAAGCACAAAAACGGGAATGTTGAGCCGCAGGATGCCCTTAAGGCGATTGGCAGAATGGATCCATCAGGGATGAGCGCGCGGATGGAGAACTGGCGGAAGCACTGGCTCATCCATAACGTATAGCTCAGCTTTCGATTGATGCGGACGAGGCTCTTTGCGAGCCAATGATTTGATAGGAATGCAATGAAATACAATCTCGATAAGCTGAAGAAAGTCGATCTGCGCGACGTATGGCCGCACGAGGCGCTTGACTTCACCAGATGGCTCTCCGAGGAGCCCAACCTTGCCATACTGAGCTCGGCAGTCGGCATTGAACTCGAGCTTATAGAGACCGAGTCGTCCGTAGGTTCGTTCAACGTTGACATATATGCGCAGGAGGCCGGAACTGGGCGCAAGGTAATCATCGAGAACCAGCTCGACGACACCAACCACGACCACCTAGGCAAAGTTATTACTTACGCCGCTGGCAAGGGCGCTGAGGTCGTCATATGGGTGGTGGCCCATGCCCGCGACGAGCACCGCCAAGCTATCGAGTGGCTTAACCAGCACACCGATAGCGATTTCGGGTTCTTCCTAGTGGAGATAGAGCTGTGGTCCATCGGAGACTCCCTGCCGGCACCGCGTTTCGGCGTAGTCGAGCAGCCGAACGAGTGGACGAAAGCCATCAAGCTCAGCGAGGGTCTCTCCGAGACCCAGCGCGTCAAATTGTCGTACTGGACCAAGTATCGCGAGATAGCCCAGGCAACGCCCGAATTTTTGAAGATGTTCAACCCGCAGAAACCCTCAAAGAATCATTGGAGCACATTGCGCTGCGGTACGCCCGCCTATCACATCGCGCTGCTTATAGATACGCAGCACGGTCGGATTGGCATTGAGTTTTACGTACCCGACGACAAGGAAATCGGCCACAAGGCTATCTACAACATCAAGTTGTTTGAAGAACGACTCGGCCTTGCAGCCACGCCTTTTGAGGCCAAGAAGTCATCAGGGCTTCGCTTCTACAAGGACGGTTGCAGAATCAAGGGCAACGAGGGCGCCTGGTCGGAATTCATATCGGAGCAGCTCAAGTGGGCTATCGTAATGAAGAAGCTGATTGCTGAACTGGGGCTCTAGACGAAATCCGCGTCCCATCCCGAAGATGCTTGCGTTGTCGGAGTCGACGCCGATGCCGGCTGCGTCCAACATAGCTAAAAGCATCTTTCCTCGCAGTATTAAGTCGCGAACACGTCAACTGATTTCCCAAGCGCCGGAGAAATCTACCATCGCAAAGGAAGACATCGACAGCTAACTATAAGTGTCCCGTTTCAGACGAAGGGACGACCCTTCATGGTCTTTTGCTCCCATGAAGGCAAGGAGTCGAGGGCCTTAATGTATGGAAGCAGGTGCTGGTAGCTCACATGATCGAGTACGTACAGAGCCTCGGGGGGCGCCTGCATCGAGAAACCCCTCCCTCGCAAGTGTCGCCAGAATCTCTTTATTCGATTTGAAGCGTGGAGAAGATACGACCGGGGGATTTCCACTTGCGTAGCCGCTAGAAGTGCCCCCGGTACTTTCGATTTCTATCATATACCACTCCGTTCTTCTCGTAAGGTCTGCATCGACTCGTAAGCCTCATTTTTACGCTTCGGCGGAGGCTCTGCGCGGCCTTCCCGCCCCGGACTTGGTAATAAGGCGGCACCCGATAGAGTCGCGCGAAACCGTGCGGGCGCTGCCAACCCTCCAGCTGTTCAGGCTCCCGTCGCGGCAGAGCCGCGCCACGCGCGCGGTGTTCACGCCCAGCATCTCGGCGGCCTCAGCGGCTGTCACGGCCGGAATGTCGGAAAGCCCGACGCTCATCGCCAGGGTGACGACGGTCTCACAGTCGAAAAACAACAACGGGCATACGCCCCGGAAAGTGAGAAACACTCTAAAGCACTCCCAATCTTGCAAAGTTACTTTGCAAGATTCTTGATTTCTTGCAATCCTACTTTGCAAGATTTGCCACAAACGATATGCAACCCCACGTGCTAGCGCATAAAGCTCATCACGTCCGCGGCACCAAACACCTAGTCCCGCCGCGCGTACTTTAGATAGCCGCCTACGCTGTAGTGATCGGCACCATCATTCGCCGGGTTTCCCTCGCCGCCTACAACGCCCAGGTAACCGTCCTCGAGCTTATTGCCGTCCTTGTCCACTACAAGCGCGTACCAGTGGCCAAACTCGTGTGCGGGTTTGCGCAGCTGGCACGTCAGCGTCAGCTTGGACTCGCCCTCCTTGCAATAAAAGGCACCCTGGCGCTCAAGCTTTGCCAGCAGGCAGCCGTCGAGCCAAAAGCAGATAAACGGTGTCTCAAACGCATCTGTAAGCGCACCGGCCTCGCTGTTGTACACATAGCAGAACAAGGCGCGGTCGCCCGAGCAGCTCAGCAGATTGACCTCGGTCGCCTTGAGCTTGAACTCCACCACGGCAAACGCACCGGGGCGATCTGTATTCTCGCTCACGTTGGTAACGGCGATCTTCACCTGGAAATAGAACATCTCGGCGGGCGCATCGGGCTGCTCGAGCCTTTGTTTAAGGTTGAGCGACACCACGTCGACGCCCATGTCTGCAGGCGGGCGCAGTGCGTCCAAGCCGTTGCGATACAGCGAGCTCATAAGCTGGTACTCGCCGGTATAGCCGTTGTACAGCAGGTCGAAAAAGTCCTGGGCCACGTGATTCTCCTCTAGTCTCGAAACAATCCATTCGATTCTAGCGTTGACACGCGCAAATAGCCCAACGGAAAATCATCAACTTTGAGGCCGCAGATACGGGGCCACGGCGGTTGAGCACTCCCTCGCCATGATGTTTGCGCGGGTAAGCACCTGCTCGCACAGGTTGTCGTCGAGCAGCACAATCTGTGTGATCAGGGCCTTCGCGAGCTCCAGCTCGTTGACTGCGGGTTTATCCTCCCACAGCTCCTTGAGTACATCCGTGGCATCGAGCACCTTGCTGTAGCTGCGGTCCGGCAAGGTCGCAAGGGCACCCTCGGGGTTGTGGCGCAGCTCCCACACAAAGGCGACGGCGGGGTTTTCCACTTCGGCATACGCAGCGACCGAATGATTCTCGGGACGCGCGGCCTCCGTCGGGTCCGTGCGCGCCAAAAAGGAGGCGCGGCTCGGCAACGCGTCGGAGATCTGCCCCACGATCTGTAAGAGCTCGTCGGCATGCGCACGGTAGATATAACAGGGGCCAAACGCGCTTCTGCGCTCGGCGTCAATAAGCTCGCGCTCCGGCCGCACCGTCGCCGCTTGGTCACGGATAGCACTGGCACGCGCAATGCGTTCGCTCAAGCTCAGGCGTTCGTTCATCTTGTTCATCGTTTTGTCCATCGTCTCCCCTTCCTTTAGGCAGCCACGCCCGAACCGTCTCCAAACGGCTCGACTTCAAAAAGCGTCCCGGACCAAAGGTCCTCCTCGCATATGTCCGGTACAAACTCAGGCGCTTCTTCCTCACCAGCAAGCTCGGCATAGCCCGGGTGCTGTTCAAGTTCGTAAGCGGGCTCGCACACACCGCGCTGGCCGCGCTCGAACAGCCACCATCTTCCTGACGGAGTCTCAAGCAGCGTCGAGGGCGTCTTATTGGCACGCAGGGCAAAGTAGCGAGCCGTTCGCTCATCTTGGAATCCCAGCACAAGGTGACGGTCGCAGTTACCGATGATCGAGTTTGCCTGAGCCTCGCCATAGCGGGCCTCAAGCTGGCTCACCGTCTGGCAGATGGCAGTGCAGCTAATCTCGCGGCTACGAATGACGGAAAGTACGTCGTCAAAGCCGGGCAGCGTCAGGTTCGCAAAATCATCGAGCATGAAGCGTACGGGTACGGGAAGGCGACCTCCCTCGCATGAGGCGTCCGCGAAGTCGCACAGGCTCGAAAACGCCTGGCGTATAAACAGACTCGTGAGCGGGGCCAGGCTGCGATCCATGTCGTCCATCGTCACAAAGAGCACGCGACGCTCGCGCCCCAGGTCGCGAAAGTCAATCTGCTCGGGCTTGCGAAACGATGCGAGCGCCCCGTCAAATGTGAGCGGCATCAGGTTCGCGGCGATAATGCCCATGATGCTCGAATGCATCTTCTCGGCCCGAGCCGTACTCCGCGCCCGGCGAAAGAGCGAGACAGCGTAGCTCTCCGGGTCCTGCCGGCGAAGGTCGCAAAACAGCTGCTCGATGTTGCCCTCGCAGGCCTGTTCGAAAACACTCACGACCGATGCCATGTTCCATTCGCGATCGGGCAGTGCCTCAAAAACGTAGGCGATGTAGCTTGCAACGTAATTGGCAGCCGCACTCGCCCAAAACGGGTCGTCACCCATCTCGTCGCGGGGAAAGAGCGCAGTCGCAATGCCAATGATATCCTGCGCAAGCGGACGGCCCCGCCGCCAACGCACATGATGCAGCGGATCGTAGCCGATCGTCCCTTCCATCGTAGTGAAGTCGAGGCAGTCGACCGTATAGCCGTGGTCGCTCAGATACGGCGTCATCTCGTGGAAGAGCCGCCCTTTGGAATCGAGCACAACGTAGGAGCCATGGCACTGCAGCAGGTTCGGTTTGAGGAAGTTGCGCGTCTTGCCCGCGCCGGAGCAGCCCAGCACGAGGACGTTGTTGTTGAGCCCGGTTGCCCATGAGTCCATGCTCTCGGTGCGCTCGGATGTGAGGAGAAGCTCGCCCGCATAGGCGGCGCGAGGATTCATGGTTTTAGCGATCATGATTACTCGCTTTCTGCGCGATGTGTTCGCGCTGGTAGACGTAGGTAATACAGGGTTTTTGCCCACACTAGAGCTTTGTGATGATACGGTCTGCAAGGCCCGCCTCCACGGCTTCTTTCGCCTCGAAATAGGTGTCGGAGGCCGTAAGCTCAAAGACACGCTCAAGCGACATACCGCTATGGCGTGCAATCACGCCGGCAGTGATGTCGCGGATACGCATGAGGTCGTCGGCGCGGGCCTTGACGGAAAGCGCGCTGCCTCCTGCCCCGCCGCTGATAAGCGGGTCGTGAATCATAACGCGACTGTGCGGCAGGACCTCTCGCTCGTCTCCTGCAATGAACAGCAGCGCCCCCATGCTTGCCGCCATGCCCAGGCAAACGGTGCGGATGGTGCAGGTCACGGCCTGCATGACGTCATAGAGCGCAAGGCCGCTTTGCACCTCACCGCCCGGGCTGTTGATGTAGAGCGTCACGGGTGCTTCTGGGTCCTGATGCTGCAGGTAAAGCAGGCCGCGTATAACGGCAGCGCACGACTCCGCGTCCACGGATGTCATGAGTTCGAGTTCGCGCCGGCTCAGCATCTCGTCTCTGATGTCGAGGCGATTGAGGCCTTCGGCCGTCTCGCGGATGATTTGAGGTTGGTAGATGATGGTGTGCTCGCCCATATTGAGCTCCTTCCCGGGTGAGACGCAATAACCAAAAGCGCAGCAGCAGCTGGCGTGCAAAGACAGCAGCCAAGAACGGCAGCCGCATACGCCAGAACTCTCGCTATGAGGTTGTACTTAAATGAATCCGGCAGCAGGCACAAACGCCGCCGGCAACTCCTAAAGGCGCCAAGCGCCCTTTGTACCAGGAGGCGGGTCTCTCGACCCCGGGTGTTTCACACTCTAGCATCCGGCCCGGACACGAACAAGCCCACAAAAAAAGAAACGCCTTCAGGAGGCGAGCTCCTTGAGGCGTTTTTGAGGCACATGACCTCGCAGTTTTATATGGCGAATCGGCCTTAGCCTTAGCAGTAATCCTTATGGGTGCAGATACTGCCCATGCGCGCGGGTCTTGGGGCCGCGCTGGATTGCGCCCTTAGGGCAGCTATGCAGGCAGCGCAGACACGCTGTGCACTCGGCCTTGTTCCATGTGGGCACATCACCCAAGAAAACGCAGAGCACACAAAGGCTCGCCCCGCCCTGCCGTGCACGCAAGACCATCGAAGTTGACGATTTTTTGCCAAGCGTGACAGTTTGGTAAAACGTCTTGCGCAGTACGCGCGGCATGATGCAATTCGCCTATACTGCTTCGAATAGAAACAGCCCGATGCGACATCGCATCGATAGACAAAGGAGACTTCTTATGGCTTGTTTTGTTGTTGGAGGCGGCGAGGCCGTTGCCGTTACTGCCGTTCGTTCCATCGTCAAGAAAAAGGAGATGGAGCGCGGTATCGTCGATGAGGACGGCAATCAGCTCACCGACGCTGCCGAAACCGGCATCTGCTGGACCCGCAAGCTCGGCTGGCTGTGCAACATGCTGTGGGGTGGCGTTATCCTGCTGTGCATCGAGCATATCTGGCATGGCGAGGTCGTGCCCTTCCCGCCGTTCCTGACCGCCATGTACAACGCGGCCGATACCTCCGCCATGCTCCACGAGATGGCAACCGTCGGCGTGGGCATGTGCGTCATGGTCACCGTATGCTGGGCCATCGTCACCGTCGTGGCAGACGCCGTGGTCAAGCGCTCCGCACACGCGGTTGCAACCGAGGCCTAATATGACGCTCATCATCACGCTTCTTGCCGCCGCCATCGCCACCATCGCGTGGTATGTTGCCGGCCCCAACAGCCAGATGAAAATCGGCGTCCTTGCCCTCATGTACTGGGGTGCGGGCCTTATGTGGACGGTAGACGGCATTGCCAGCCTTCTTGAGGGCGAAGCCTTTATCGAGATCGCCGACCACGCCGCGATGATCGATGCCGCCCTGTTGGGCCTCGTTATCGTGACGACCGGCCTTATCGCCTGGGCGCTTTACCTACTCCTCAAAGATCCCAAGGGTATGGTCCGCAAGTCGTTGGCCGCATAACACCGCGCCAACGCACCACAACGCGAACGCGTAACACTCCCGGTAGAAGCATCTACCGGGAGTGTTTTCTTTGTCTATCGAAGCCGAGCAGCACTCCGTCGCGCCTATTTCCTCGCACCGCGCAGCGCCAAGAACAGCAACACGCAGGCCGCCGCCTCGAGAACCAGCGCATACATGACAATCGCCGCCTGACCATGAGCATACAAGGCACCCGTCACGCCTGCGCCCACAAACGAGCCCACGCCCATGAAAACCGAGAGCATTCCGTACGACGTTGCGCGCTTGCAGCCCGGCACCATATCGGCAACCGCCGCACGCATAGTTGATTCCTGAATGCCCAGGCTCGCGCCCCACAAAACCACACCCGCAATCACCGAGACAAGGCTGTTTCCAAACGCAAAGAGCGGAACGATTGCGCTCACCACCGGCAGAACGAACAGCACGCGCACGCCCACCTTGTCGTAAATCGAGCCCGTTATCAGCGCAAACACGCCGTCAACACCCATAGCCACCGCATAGAGCACGGCAACCGTCGGTGCCGAGACGATTTGGGCAGAAACCATGTGGAACGACATGACGCCAAACGTTCCCACGCCAGCCAAGACCAAGCCGCAAAAACCCGTGTAGATCCAAAACAGACGAGGGAGCTTGATAGGCTCCGCTGCCGAGACCTTCGATGCACTCACAGCATCGTCCTCGGCCGAATCGGCCTCGTCGTCTTCCTCAAACACCTCAGGCCGCGGAACGCGATAGCGCAGATACAGCAGCACCCCGATGGCACCAAGACCGGGTATGAACATCACACCGAGCGCAGGGCCGTACGCGTTATGCGTCGCCTGCAAAATCGCCGCTGCGATAAGCGGACCCGCCACGGCGCCCACTTGGTCGAGTGCCTCATGAAACGCAAATCCTTTACCGCGGCCTACACGAGAGGCCGCATGCGAAAGCATGGCATCGCGCGAAGGTGTGCGCAGCGACTTACCGAAGCGCTCGAACACGATAAGAAACGATACGCCCAACACGCTTCCCGCAAATCCCATGGCGGGAACAGCGAGACCCGTTGCCGCATAGCCCAAAAGAGCAAATGTCCAATAGCGGCCGGAACGATCGGCAGCCGGCCCGCTTGCCAAACGTCCCGCCAGCGAAGTTGCCTCACCCAGACCCGAAACCAAGCCAACAACCGCCGCCGTAGCGCCTACCGAATACAGCAACGGACCTTGAACCGAAAGCGCGGCCTCGTACACAATGTCCATCAGCATGCTCACAATGCCAAAGCCCAGGATAAATCCCATGGGGCTTGCCGCGCCCACCTTTGTCTTCCCCACCATGCGATGACCCTCTAATCCTCAACCGGCAACGTCACTCAATAAAAAAAGGGGAACAAAGCCCTCGAGGACTTTGTTCCCCTTTTGCACTAGAGCAACCCTGCAAGTAAAAACACGGTGTGTACGACAAAGGCGATAATCCAGGCAACCGTTACCTGTAAGGCAAAAACCGCCGCAGCATAACGACCGCCCAGCTCGGAACGCACGGTGCTAATGGCTGCCACACAGGGCGGATAGAGCAGGACAAACACCAGGAACACGTATGCAATGGGTGCCGTGAACATGCCCGAAAGCGCCGCCACAGACGTGGAGCCCAGCAGCACCGTAAGCGTCGAGATGACGCTCTCTTTAGCGACAAGGCCACACACAAGCGCCGTCGAGGTGCGCCAGTCACCAAAGCCAAGCGGCGCGAACACAGGCGCTATAAGCCCGCCCAGGCCCGCGAGCATACTTTGAGACTGATCGGTCACCATATTGAAGCGGATGTCGAACGTCTGCAGGAACCAGATCACGACCGAAGCCGCAAAGATGATGGTAAACGCCTTGGTGATAAAACCCTTGGCCTTGTCCCATGCAAGCAACAGCGTAGTCTTTGCGCTGGGCATGCGGTAGTTGGGAAGCTCCATGATAAAGGGCACAGGCTCGCCCTTAAATGCTGTGTGGTTGAGAATCGTGGCGACAATCATACCCACCAGGATGCCCAGAATATAGAGCGAGACCATAGCGGGCACGGTTGCCTGCGGGAAAAACGCCGCACAGAGCAGGCCGTAGACGGGAAGCTTTGCCGAGCAGCTCATGAACGGCGTGAGCATGACCGTCATTTTGCGGTCGTGATCGGAAGGCAAGGTGCGCGTGGACATGATGGCAGGCACGCTACAGCCAAAGCCCACAAGCATGGGCACAAAGCTGCGACCCGAAAGGCCAAAGCGGCGCAAAATCTTATCCATCACAAACGCGACGCGTGCCATATAGCCCGAGTCCTCGAGAATCGAGAGCAGCAAGAACAGCACGACGATGATGGGCAGGAACGAAAGCACGCTGCCCACGCCGGTGAGCACGCCGTTAACCACAAGCGAGCGGACCACGGGATTGGTGCCAAACGCCGTAAGGCCCGCGTCGGCCGCCCCAATCACCATCGAAACCAACTGCTCGAGTAGGCCTTGCAGCGTCGCGCCGATAACGCCAAAGGTGAGCCAAAAGACAAGCCCCATGATGAGGATGAACATTGGGATGGCGGTGAAGCGTCCCGTAAGCACACGGTCGATGGCAACGGAGCGCTTGTGCTCGCGGCTCTCATGCGGCTTGACCACGCAGGTGGCGCACACATCCTCGATAAAGGTAAAGCGCATATCGGCAAGAGCGCACAGACGATCGCTGCCTGATTCCTCCTCCATTTGGCTAATGATGTGCTCGATGGCATCGAGCTCATTTTGGTCGAGATTCAGGGCCTCGATAACCAGTGCGTCGCCTTCGACGAGCTTGGTCGCCGCAAAGCGCAGCGGGATAGCCGCAGCCTTGGCGTGGTCCTCAATCAGGTTTGCAATACCGTGGATGCAACGATGGAGCGCGCCGCCATCGGGGCTGTCGGCCGCGCTCGAACAAAAGTCGATGCGCCCCGGCCGCTCGCCGTAGCGGGCAATGTGCATGGCATGCTCCACAAGCTCGCCGATGCCTTCGTTCTTTGCCGCCGAGATGGGAACCACAGGCACGCCAAGCTCGCGTTCGAGCAGGTTAACGTCGATGGTGCCGCCATTGGCCGTGACCTCGTCCATCATGTTAAGAGCGATGACCATGGGTCGATCGAGCTCCATAAGCTGGAGCGTGAGGTAGAGGTTGCGCTCGATATTGGTAGCGTCGATGATGTCGATCACCGCATCGGGCCGCGAATCGAGAATAAACTGACGGCTTACGATCTCCTCTCCCGTATACGGAGAGAGCGAGTAGATGCCGGGCAGGTCGGTGACCGTCGCCTCGGGGTGATTGCGGATCTGGCCATCTTTACGATCGACCGTCACGCCTGGGAAATTGCCCACATGCTGGTTGGAGCCCGTAAGGCAGTTGAACAGCGTTGTCTTGCCGCAGTTCTGGTTGCCGGCAAGGGCAAAGGTGATAGGTGAGCCTTCGGGCACCGCCTTCTTTGTACGGCGCGGATGGTACCCCTCGCCCAAAGCAGGATGCGCGACGCTGCCCGTCTGCGGGGCATGGCGCGCAACGGTATCGGTATCGTGAACGTCTACAAGCTCGATACGTGCCGCGGTATCGCGACGAAGCGTGAGCTCATAGCCACGCAGGCGAATCTCCATGGGGTCGCCCATGGGGGCGTACTTCATCATGGTCACTTCGGTACCGGGCGTTAGGCCCATGTCGAGAATATGCTGATGCAGTGCCACGTCGTCCGACGCCACAGACGCGATAATCGCGTCCTTACCGATTTCCAGCTCGTCGAGCTTCACGTAAGGTCCCCTCAGATAGAGCAAAAGCGGGCAAACCCCTCCAGGGAGTCTGACCCGCTCGGTTAGCTTTCAAGCGAAAACTCTAGCGCGTTATCTACGCGGTTGCAAACACTGGGGTATGCAAATGGGATAAATCCAACAATGGTTTATCCAGCATTTACTAGTGGCAGCAGTGATGTCCCTCGCCATGCTCATGGCCACCGCATCCGCAGCCCTCATGGCCGTGGCCGTGCTCGTGGCCGTGGCCACCGCAGCCGCACGTGGCGCCCTCGGCCTGCGTGACCTCGCCCGCAAGGAAGGCGTTCACGATGTCGTCGCAGTCGCCCGCCGCACCGGGATAGATATCGATGCCGGTCTGAGCGAGGGCGTTAACGGCCCCGCCGCCGATGCCACCGCAGATGAGCACGTCAACGCCGCCCGCTGCAAGCACGCCGGCAAGAGCGCCATGCCCAGCACCATTCGAGCCTACTACCTGCGAGGATACGACCTTGCCATCTTCGACGTCGNGCTGCAAGCACGCCGGCAAGAGCGCCATGCCCAGCACCATTCGAGCCTACTACCTGCGAGGATACGACCTTGCCATCTTCGACGTCGTAGACCTTGAACTGCTCCGTTCGACCAAAGTGCTGGAAAATCTTACCGTCTTCGTAGGTCACCGCAATCCTCATACTGTTCTCCTTCTTGTGCGACCAAGCGTTTGCGTCAGGTTGCGGAGCGGGGTCGTACGCAACGTTTCCACCTGTGATGACAAGGCGGCGGCCGTTGACCAGGGCGTCTGCGACCTTGGCGTGAGCGCGGCTGCAAATCATGGCGATCGTGGTGCGCGCAACGCCCATGCGCTCAGCGGCTTCTGCCTGGCTCAGTTGCTCCAGGTCAACCAGGCGCAGCGCTTCCAACTCGTCGATGGCAAGAACAACGTCTACGCCGGCAGCTGTCCCGTCGGGAGTGAACCCTAGGTATTCGGGCCGCATGCCCACGTGCCTTGTTTTTTCGCGCCGTCCTGCCATAGCCTTCTCCATTCCTGACATATGTCATAAATAAGCATACGCCGAACCTCGTCGATTGCAAGCCATTTCTGACATATGGCATAAATTGGCCTGAGCTAAGCAGTGCATACTGTTGCTTTTTTGTATGGGATACGTTCTGCCCTTCTTTGGGTATCTCTCTATCAGCATCAAGCAACGTCACTACCGATTGGAGTCCCATGGCAGCAAACCACGAGCTTGAGCTCTACGTCATGACCGGATGCCCCTATTGCATCAAGGTCAAGAACTTCCTTGCCAGCAACGGCATCTCTATCCCCCAGCGCAACATCACGACCGACCGCGCCGCCGAGCAGCACCTGATTGCCGTGGGCGGAAAACGCCAGGTACCGTGCCTCTTCATCGATGGCAAACCGCTCTACGAATCGAGCGACATCATCACCTGGGTCCAAAAGAACCTGCTGTAACAACATCGCGGGCGCGCTCCATACAAGGAACGCGCCTGCGATTGCTATCCACGAAAACGAGCGACGCTGGCAAGAGGCTCTTCGTTAAAGACCCGCTCGGCAGCCGCTTCATACTCCGCGGCTTTACGTGCCTTGCGAACAAGCCGGTGAACCGCCAGCGGATCTGCGAAGGCGCACTTGGCGTAGAACCACCACTCCTTCATGCGAAAGACCGCGTTGCCGCCCATCTCGGCTTCATAGGCGCGGTAGAGCTCATCGTGAAAATGCTTGAGCTCCGTGAGCGTCATCGCCGGGCCTCCCTGCGCCATACGAGCCAGCGCAGGATTCGCAAGCAGCCCTCTACCGATCATCACATGGCGCGTCTGCGGATAGGCCGCCACGAGTGCGTCCATATCGTCCACGTCAAAGATGTCACCGTTATACGCCACGGGAAACGGCGCGCGCTCGAGCGTCTTGCCATAGAGCTCCTGCCGAGGCACACCCTTGTAAAAGTCGGCACGCACACGCGGGTGCACAATGAGCTCGGCCAGCGGGCAGCGGCAATACAGGTCCAAGATATCCTGGTACTCCGCATCGCTCTCAAAGCCCACGCGCGTCTTGACCGAAACGCCCAGAGCAGACCTGCTGCAAATGTCCTGCAAAAAGAGCTCGAGCTCGCCCAGGTCGCGCAAAAAGCCGGAGCCCTTCCCTTTGCCCACAACTGTACCAGAGGGACAGCCCAAGTTGAGATTGACCTCGCGGTAGCCCATATCGGCCAAAACCCGGGTTGCCCCCACAAACTCGTCGGCATTTTTGCTCATAAGCTGGGGGATAACAGTGAGCCCCTGGTTGTTCGCCGGATCAAGCTCCTTGAAGGCTTTTCCTCCAAAGGTCTTGCCCACACGAGGAGGCGGTAAAAACGGCGTGTAGTAACGATCGAGCGCACCGAAGCACTCCGCATGCACACGACGAAACACATAACCCGTAAGCCCCTCCATGGGAGCCAGCGACAATATCACGTACGGTATCCCTCTCGATTCAGATGCTCTTTTGACCGAATCATCTTACGGCATTGCCAGGTGATATCCAATTGAGCAGCTGAATCCCATATCCGTTAGAGGAAGAGCTGAGGATCCTTCTTTACGGAGCACGCGTTCTCAATCCTCGCGACGATAGCGCCGGCAATCTCTTGATTCACGACGCGAGCATGCTTGGGGCACATGGCGACACAGCGCATGCAGCCGATGCAAAGGTTTTCATCTGCCATACCGCGCGGCAATGCGCCAATTGCCCCAACGGGACATACCTGAGCACAAGCACGGCATGCCGAGCACGCCGGAGTTGGCTGGGGAACCAACTTGCCAGCACCGGGATCTTTGTAAGGTTTATTGCCGGGGACCTCAACGTCGCCGGCAGCGCTGTTTTGAACCTTCTCGAGAATCTGCTGTGCGAACGAATGAAGCATCGCAATCTGATCCGGACCAGGCTCGCCCGTGGCAAACTGATGTGCCAAAGAGTGCTCGGCGATACCAGCCACACCGGCAACCACCGTATAGCCAAGAACAACGGCGCTGTCTTTGAGCTCAAGCAGAGCATCGTCAAAATCGCGATTGCCGTAAACGATCGTCACGACCGCCTTTGCGCCATTGCTAACCACCTTGGCAAGACGCTCCAAGACGAGAGCGGGCACACGGCCGGCAAAGCACGGCGCGGCGATAACGGCAAGGGCGTCGGCGTCAACGCAGAGATCGGCCTTCTCCATCGCGGGGTCGGACAGATCAATCTGAGAGATTAAGCCCCCGTTCTTCGTCAACTCTTCCGCAAGAGCATCGGCGACCTTCTGAGTTCCGCCTGTCGGGCTGAATACGATCTTTACTACGTTCATGTCGGTCAATCCTCTCCTTTTAGGATGTGCGATCCGGCAGACGCGTATCTCGGTCCCTCAGCGAAAATGCGACTTGCTGCCTCAACCGTGCTCATTGCGAGCACACTGTTCATTGTGTTCGCCAAAACAAGGAAATAGCAAGGAGATATAGGGGGAACGGGCGATATCTCATCGCATAGAATCGTGGCAACGCAAGAAAGGGGCCCCGATGCTCAGGAAATCATTCTTCAACCCATTCTCCGCGCTGCCGCTCGCACACCCTGCTTGGAGCATCGCCTAACGGCACGGTGGCCGCGCGACATTGCCGCGCGGCCGGCGCGCTTATTCGGAGCGCAGGGCCTCTACCGGATCCTTTTTCGATGCGCTTCGAGCAGGTAGCAGGCCGGCAACCACGGTGAGCACTACCGAAATCGCAATCAGCACGAGTGCGTCTTGGACGGGCAGACTCATAAGGTTGGGCACCTGTTTGGCCGCAAGCGCCCAGGCATTAACCGGGAAGCTCACGACGACCACCACCGCGATGGCAAAAACGCCAGCGATAAGACCTTCGATAAAGGTCTCGGCATTGAATACGTTGGCCACGTTGCGCTTTGACGCGCCGATCGCGCGCAGGATGCCAATCTCCTTTTTGCGCTCGAGCACGCTGATATACGTGATGATGCCGATCATGATGGAACTCACCACCAAGCTAATGCTCACAAAAGCGATAAGCACCAAGCTGATGGTGTTCACGATGTCGGTCACCGAGCCCATGATGATGCCCATGTAGTCGGTGTAGGAAATCACCTGGTCCTCGTGGCCCGCGGCCTTCGCTCGCTCGTTGTAATCGTCGATATGCGCAAGCACGCGCTCCTTTGCCTCAAAGTCGCGCGGAAAGATCTTGATGGAGATGGGATTATCCTCGTCGGCGTACCCCAACGTGGTGAGATTGTTGTCATAGGTGAGCTTCGAGGCCTTAGCGTAGTTCATCATCAAGGAGCTCAAGTCCTCGGCATCCATATTGAAATGTATGGCGTTTGCAAAAGCTGCGGCATCCACATGGAAGGCGTTTGCCAGATTGGGGATGTTGGACGACATCTGCGTCGCCATCTGGTCCATAAGGCCTGCAGCCCCGACTTTGAGCTGGGACGAAACCGTGGCCGCAATCTCGTCGCTTATCTCTTGCATAATCTGCCCCATGGCTTGCTGGAAATAGGGCGCAAGCTGGTTTTGCACGTAATCGGTCATTGCTTGCTGTAAGCGCTCGGCCAAAGCATCTCCGCCCAGCGCCTTGAGCTGAGCGAGGTATTGCTGTGCCGTCGTGTCCTGCTCAAGATAAGCCGTGAATGCGCCCGCGAGTTTCGATGCGTCTTTAAGATCGTCGGGCGAGAGGGCACGGAATTGCTCCGATTGCATAAAGCCTGTAAAGAGCTGATTGGCGATAGTACCCGCCTGCTCCATTTGCTCGGGCGTGAGCTCCAGGCCATCAAAGATGCCCGAGAGGTCGGGCGTGGGCGCCTTGGCCATGATGTCGGTGAAATCGATATTTTGGCCCATGCCAGAAAGGTCGATGTTGAGCCCAGAGAGATCAACAGTGGAAAGATCCACGCCGGCGGCCGCACCGGAGAGCGCGGACGCATCGAAAGAGAATGCGCTTTTGAGCGCGGCCTCGTCGACCGAGAACATACTGCCCAGGTCCACACCCTGCTTGGCCTCGCCCTGCAGCTCGTCGAAGGTCTTGCCGGTAAAGACATCGGTATCGGGATGCGCAAGTTGCTCCTGGACAATCTGAGAATTGGCAGCACGGTCCATAAGCTGGAGCGTCAAGGCGTGTGTGTAGGCGATGCCCGGGCTAAGCGCAGAGGAATTGGCCGTCTCATTAGGCTTGACCACGCCAACAATGCGCAGGTCAATGCCAGAGTCAACCTTGCCCGCCATGAAGCTGGCGTCATCAGACATATCGGTCCAGGTGCCCGTCTCGGCATTCTTGCGATAGACATCGGAGGGCGAGAGGATTTTGAACGTAGTGGAAAGTGCGTCCTCGTAGGTGAAATCGACATCGGTGTCCGGCGTCTCTACCTCGCCGTCTGCCGACATGGCGCTCGCAACAAGGTCGTTAAGCTGGTCGATGTCCAGGGCACCGATGCTGTAGAGCGTGTAGTCGCCCACGGTGCCACGGCTCGAAAGTACAAGCACCGCCTCGTTGGCCGAGGTGGGCCAGTGGCCCGCCACAACGTCATATTGCGAATCGAGAAGACGCTGGTCGTCGATCATCTCGTTAAAGACATCCGTGCCCATAGAGCCCATGCTAGCCGTAGCCGCCGAGCTGGCGCCGCCGCTCATCGCAGCAGTCATGGCATTGGGCACGAGCTTTACGGGCGATTCGTCACCCATGCCCGCACGGTAGACGATAGGAGTCACACCGTAGTTGTACTGGACAGCGTTGACGTCCTCATCGATGCCATCGCCACCGCCATCCAGCCATTTTTTGAGGCTCGTCATGTCGTTGGATTTGACGCTTGCAAACATATCTTTAACAGCCGTGACCACGGGGATCTTGTCGGTTTTCTTGGGCGTGCTCTCGGTATCTTGAGCGTCGGCGCCGTCTGAAGCGGCGGAGCCGTGGCCGTCCATCATGGCGGAAAGGTCGTAATCCTGACGGGAGATCGTGAGCGGGTAGCTCGAAAGCGTATCCTCCTCGACCTTCTTGATGTAATTGTTCACGCCGTTCGAGAGCGCCAAGATCGCAGCGATGCCAATGATTCCAATCGAGCCCGCAAAGGCCGTCATGGCGGTACGGCCCTTTTTGGTCATGAGGTTACGTGCCGAAAGGCCCAGCGCCGTGAGGAAGCTCATGGACGTCTTGCGCGTGGGTTTGGCCTCGCGACGCTGTGCCTTAGCCACGTCAAAGGGGTCGGAATCGTGCGTGATCTTGCCGTCGGCAAGATTTACGATGCGCGTGGCATATTGGTACGCAAGTTCCGGGTTGTGCGTGACCATGATAACCAGACGGTCGCGGGCAACCTCTTTGAGCAGGTCCATGACCTGCACAGATGTGGTAGAGTCGAGGGCGCCGGTCGGCTCGTCAGCAAGGACGATCTCAGGGTCATTGATCAAGGCGCGGGCAATGGCCACGCGCTGCATCTGTCCGCCCGAAAGCTGGCTTGGACGCTTGTTCACGTGCTCGCCCAGGCCGACTTTCTCCAACGCCTCGCGCGCACGCTGACGGCGCTCGGCATGCCCCACCCCCGTGAGCGTGAGCGCCAGCTCGACGTTTTCCAAGATGGTCTGGTGCGGAATGAGGTTATAGCTTTGAAAGACGAAGCCGATGCGGTTGTTGCGGTAGGCGTCCCAATCGCGATCGTGGAAGTCTTTGGTCGAAATGCCATCGATGAGCAGATCGCCTGAGTCAAAGTGGTCGAGGCCGCCGACGACGTTGAGCATTGTGGTCTTACCCGAACCCGAGGGACCCAGAATGGCCACGAACTCGTTATCGCGAAACGCCAAGCTCACGCTATCCAGGGCAACCTGCGTAAACGACTGGGTGACATACTTCTTGCTGATGTCCTTGAGCTCCAGCATGGGTGGGCTTTCCTCCCTGTGCGCGGGCAAGCCCAACGGCTCATCCCTACTGTCTTTATTCAATGCGGTTTCAATGGTATCCCCATTTTGTCTGCGGCACCAACAAGAGAATGGCCTGCCCTTTGGAACAATTCCAAAGGGCAGGCCTCTTGTTCAAGATATGAGGAAGGAACGCACTTAGTCGATCGCACTTAGTCGATTTCTCAAGATGAGTGGCGGAAACTCGCTCATTTTTGGAGCGTCCCCCCCTAAACGTATGCGGAACCGCCACTCATTCGAGAACGATAGAAAAGCCGCCGATCATTTAAGACGTTGTTGCCGAATTGCGCGCCCTGATATTTCTTTGCGTAGCAAGGGAGAGCTCAGCAAGCGTGTCTTGCTCGCACGGCCCCATCAGCAGACCATGCTCGGCAATCTAAACATCGCCATTTATCTGTTTTTGGATCGATGCCGTACGCCTTCGCGCCATCCGCAGCAGCGCGCTATTCTACCGTTCCGGAGAATCGAAGCTAACCCTGGCCTGCCAGCTGCGCAAACCAGCCTTCGAGGGCGGCCACTGGTACGCCGTCATCGTGGACCAACACGGCCAGCAGGTGCCCGAGGGATATCTGGGCACCATTGATTCGGACAACGAGGCCACCCGCGCCTCCGACGGAACCGATCACTACAGCATCCGCGGCTTTCTTGAATACGCCCGAGGGTTGCAAAAGTAGGCCTGAGCCTCAGCCGGCACAAACCGTAGGCGCGAAACAGGGCCACAAACCCCGTTCGCGCCTACGGCATCATGACAGCCGCAAAAGCGACATCGGCGTGCCTGCCTCACAGCGTGCCTTCGTCCGGCAACTCCCATGCCCACTCGTCCGGCACATCGCCATCGCCAAAAAGGATGGCGTCTTCCCGGGAGAAAAACTCGCCCAGCTCCTCCTCGGAAATCTTGATCCTCTCGGCCTCACTTTGCGCAATAGCGTCAAGAAGATCTTGATAGCATGGATGATTCTCGAGTCGATAGGCGGCATCGAGTGCACCGCGCTCGCCGCGGCAAAACAGCCACCAGCTGCCACGCGGAGTCTCCAGCAGAGTCGTGGGAGTCTTGCCCGCACGCGTGGAAAAATAGCGCGCCGTCCGCTCGTCCTGGAACGCAAGGACGATCTGTCGGTCGCAATTGCCGATGATGGAATTGGCGGCCGCCTCGCCGTAACGCGCTTCAAGCTGGCTTACCGTCTGGCAAATCACGGTGCAGCTGATTTCGCGGCTGCGGATAACGGAAAGCACGTCATCAAAATCCGGTAGGCGCAAATTGGAAAAATCATCCAACATAAAGCGAACGGGCACGGAAAGACGACCCTCGCAAGACTCATCGGCCATGTCGCAAAGTGCCGCAAACGCCTGCTGAATAAACAGGCTCGTCATTGCCGAAAGGCTATGGTCGAGGTCGTCCATCTTCACAAAGAGGGCGCGCTTCTCACGGCCAAAGCTGCGAAAATCAACTTGCTCGGCATGCTGATAGCTCCGCATGGCACCTTCATGGGAAAACGGAAGGATATTTGCCGCAATGATGCCCATGATGCTGGAATGCATCTTCTCGGCACGCGCCGTCGCCTTCGCACGATAGAAAAGGGAGACGGCATAGCTTTCCGGACAGTCGTGCTCAAGGTCCTCAAAAAGCTCGCTCTCCTGTCCCCTTCCCGCCTGCTCGAAAACGCGCACAACTGAGGCCATGTTGCGCTCTTTTTCAGGTAGCGCCTCCAAGACATAGGCGATGTAGCTTGCGAGGTAGTTGGCGGCAGCGCGAGCCCAAAACGGGTCGCTGTCCATCTCGTCTGTCGAACAGATGGCGCTTGCCACGGTGATGATGTCCTGCGTGCAGGGATGGCCCCAGCTCCAACGAATGTACGAAAGCGGGTCATACCCCACACTCCCCTCTCCATCGCGAGTAAAGTCGAGCAGGTCGACCTTGTATCCGCGAGAGCGCAGATAGGGCCCCATCTCATAGTAAAGCGAGCCCTTGGTATCCAAGACCACATAAGAGCCTTGGCACTGCATGAGATTGGGCTTGAGATGGCTCCTCGTCTTGCCGCCGCCCGAGCAGCCAAGCACGAGCACATTGTTGTTAAGGCCGGTCTCCCACGAATCCGTGCTGGCAGTATGGTTTTTGGTAAGCAAAAGCTGACCTGCATACGCAGAGCGGTTAGCGGCGGAAGCATCATAGGTAAAGGTAGTTGCGTTGTTCATGATAATGCCCCTTTCCAGTGGCTTGGTGTTAAAACGTGCGGAAGAGATACTAAAACGAAGCGATCACGGCGTCGGCAAGACCCGCCTCGATGGCATCTTCGGCCTCGAAATAGGTGTCTTGCGCCGTGAGTTCGAAAACGCGGTCGAGCGGCATGCCGGTATGACGCGAAAGCACCTCGCCGGTGATGTCGCGAATGCGCATGAGGTCGTCGGCACGAGCTTTAACGGAAAGCGCGCTTCCGCCAATGCCGCCGCCGATAAGCGGGTCGTGAATCATGATGCGACTATGCGGAAGCATCTCCCGACGAGCACCGGAGACAAAGATCAAGGCGGCCATGCTTGCCGCCATGCCCAAGCAAATCGTATTAACCGGGCAGTTCAAAGCCTGCATGACGTCATAGAGCGCCAAGCCCGACTGGACCTCGCCGCCCGGGCTATTGATGAACATCCGGATAGGGGCCTGAGCATCTTCTTGCTGCAGGTGCAAAAGGCTACGGATAAGCACGGCACACGAGCCGGCATCCACGGGACCGCAAAGCTCGACCTCGCGGTTAGCAAGCATTTGATCGCGAAGGTCAAGACGTTGAATGCCTTCGCAGGTCTCGCGCAAAATCTGTGGTTGATACTGGAAAATCGAGGCTGTATCGCTCATGTAGAGCTCCCTTCGGCAAATCGCCGCATCGTCATCTGACGCAATGCGACAGTGGATAGATAGCAACCATGGTTGGCTGCCATATCCGCCGAAATACCTCTTTTGATTGTTGAATGAGAGACGCTCGTCAACAAGCGTCCTCCCCGAGAAAACATCTGGTCCCTCGGGATGAACTGTACTTTATCACAACGCCCGGACACTACTGACGCTCAAAAGCAAATCAGTCCATAGCACCGCTCACATAAATGTACTAGCTTCCCATAGCAATACAAAAAGAGAGACAAAGCGATGCGGCGCGCCCTACCACGCGAAACGACTAGACAGGCACAAGCGTGCAACGCGGCGCAAAAGGCGCCAGCGCAAAGCGCATGGCAGCCAAGACCGGCAAAGCTCAGCCCGCGTTGAAGACCCCGCCAAATGGCCCTAACGAGAAGATTCCTTCTTGTGTGTCTTACGGAAAGGGCACTCTTCCTCCCCGGTTGCAAGGCTATCGAGCAACCCGCTGGACGGCCACTACAACCCTCAATGAGTGGCGGAAACTCGCGCATTTTCGGGGCATTTTCCTCCCCTAAACGTATGCAGAACCGCCACTTGTTCGGAAACGATAGAAAAGCCGCCAGTCCGTCGCGCCCACTCGCCTAGCACCCATCTCGAAAACAAAGACGAACCCGACAGAAATGAACTGCCTCCCATTTCTCATGTCCAAGAAATGGGAGGCAGTTCACTATATGGTGGAGCTTATCTTGAAAGGTAGGGACTACTTCGCACAGCGGCGCACGATCCTCGCCATGCTTTACGCGTTTTTTACTGCTCGCTATTCGCAATCGCCTGGTCAATAAGCTTGTCGAGTGCCGCGCGCTGCTCGGCGGAGCTGATGGCTCCCACGATTGGATCCCCTACGATGTTGCCGTTCTGGTCGATAACGTAGGTTGTCGGGAACGAGAACAGATTTGACGTAAACTTGCCAGCCTCGCTGTCCGACTTGAACCAGACGTTCTTATACGTCACGCCCTTCTTCTTCAGCACGTCCTTGGCATCCGCAATCTCATCCTTGTTGCCATCGAGCGTAAAGGAATTGACGCTCACGACCTGGCCGCCCTTCTCGGCGAGCTCCTTATTCAAATTTTCAAGATCGCCCAGCTCGCCCACGCACGGCTTGCAAGTGGTGAACCAGAAGTTCATGACGGTGACCTTGTTCTTAGAGAACAGCTCATCGCTGCTCACGTCGTTGCCATCCAGGTCCTTGCCCGTAAAGCTGGGGAACTTCGTCGCCTTAGTCGAAGCATTAGCATCAGTCGTCATACCCGCGGCCGAAGCGTCGACGCACTCGCCTGCGCTCGGCGTGCTTCCACAGCCGGGGAACTCCTTCTCCAAGCTCTCGAGCTTGTCCTCAATCTCTTTGATTTGCTGCGCGCCGGCCTTGAGCGTCTTAAGCTCATCCGCCGTAAACTCGTCCTTGGCGCCGTCGATGGTCTTGAGCAGGAAATCGCCGTAATTGCTGCCGTCCTCAATCATTGCCGAGTCTTTATTTGCCGCATTGAATACCTTTTCCCACAGCGCGTTATCGCTCGAAAGGATATCGTTCTCCTTTTTCATGAGTTTCGCATACAACTCGGCGGCCTCGTCGGCATTGGTCGGCTTCTGCGCAGTGAGTTCTGCGATCTTAGGATTGGAGCTCGCAGATTCGCTCGCATTGCCACCGGGCGCCGAACATGCCACAAGACACAAGGCCAATACCGGCACCATAAACAGGGCTGCAATCTTAGAAAGCTTCATGGTCATTCCTCCGTTTTCGTCGAAGCTTGTTTTACTTTTCATCAGCGGTCAGAGGGAGCTTTTCTGCCGGCACATCCAGGCCATAGCGATAGCTGATGGCATCGACGGGACAGGACCCAATGCACTTTCCGCACCGGATGCATTCGGCATGATTGGGCGCGCGGACCACATCGACGTCCATCTGACAAACCTTTGAGCACTTGCCGCACGAGACACATTTGCATGCATCGACCCGGATTCCCAGTAAGGACACCTTATTCATGAGCGCGTAGAATGCGCCGAGCGGGCAAATCCATTTGCAGAAGGGGCGATAGAATAAAACGCTCAGCACCACCACGGCAATGAGGACGAAAAGCTTCCAGGTGAAGAGCTGCCCCAGCGCAGATCGAATTCCAGCATTGGCAGCCGCCAGCGGAATGGCGCCCTCGAGCACGCCCTGCGGACAGATGTACTTACAAAAGAACGGGTCGCCCATGCCCACGTCGTTAATCACCAAGACGGGCAGCAGCACCACAGCAAACAGCAGCACGACGTACTTGATGTACGTGAGCGGCTTGAGCTTTTTCGTAGAGAACTTTTTGCCGGGAATCTTGTGAAGCAGCTCCTGCAGCCAGCCAAACGGGCACAAAAACCCGCATACAAAGCGACCCAGCAGCACGCCGAGCAAAATGAGCGTACCGGTGACGTAGTAAGAAAAGTTGAACTTGGATGAACCTACTACCGACTGGAACGACCCGATGGGGCACGCACCCGATGCCGCGGGGCACGAATAGCAATTAAGTCCGGGTACGCAGACTGTTTTTCCCGCGCCCTGATAGATGCCGCCTTTGGCAAAGTTTGGCAGGTGAATGTTGGTGATGAGCGTCGCCGCCACCTGAATGAATCCGCGAAATCGGGCCAAAACATGCGACGCAGTGTTTTCTCTTTTATCCAATTCCGATACACTCCAAGCACAGCCTAATCGCTTTGGCCAGCACGGCATCCGCCTCGCCACGCATAACGCCAAAGCACACCATGGCAATTCCGACGATCAACAAAGCGACCTGTACCACGGGTTTTACCGCTTTGAACAACCTGACCACTCCTTTCGTTACGCGACCATTGGACCATATCGACCATAAAATCCGTGTTAAGCGCGATTTGGAATGTGCAAGGAGACTGTTATGCGTATTTTGATCGTCGAGGACGAGTGGGCGCTGTGCGACGCAATCGCACGCAGCTTACGAAACCTGGCATACAGCGTCGACTGCTGCCACGATGGACAGGAGGCGCTCGACCTGCTGGGCGTCGAAGTCTTTGACCTCGTGGTACTCGACCTCAATCTCCCCCGCATCGACGGCATGACCATACTCAGGGAACTTAGGAAAACCGACTGCGAGACCAAGGTACTCGTGCTCTCGGCACGCGGCGAGGTCGCCGACAAGGTGGCGGGACTCGATGCCGGCGCCAACGATTACCTCACCAAGCCGTTTCATCTGGACGAGCTGGCAGCACGCATCCGCAGCCTCACGCTCAGGCGCTTTACGCAAAGCGATGTGATGCTCACCTGTGGAAAGCTCCGCTTTGACACCAAGGCGCGCGTCGCCTCCACCGGCAGTGAGACTCTGTCGCTCACGCGCAAGGAAACGGGAATCCTGGAATACCTGATGCTCAACCAGGGACGCCCAGTGAGCCAGGAAGAGCTTATCGAGCATGTATGGGACAGTAGCGTCAACAGCTTTAGCAACGCAACCCGCGTTCATATCTCGTCACTCCGCAAAAAGCTACGCAGCGCTTTGGGATACGATCCGATTCGCAATCGGATTGGAGAGGGCTACGTTATGGAGGATAGCGAATGAAAAGGCTTTCGCTGCAATGGCGCATAACGATTATGGCGGCACTGCTCACGTGTGTAGCGTGCGTGCTAACGAACTGCCTGGTCGGCTATACGGGCATGCACTACATGGATGCCATCGGCAGTGACATCTCGGCCCTTAACGCAACCGGCGAAGATTCGCCCCAGGCGTTCGACCCAACGAAAGCGACCCTCGATGACGAGGTCACGATCGTCGTAAGCGACGCGCAAGAGTCTTTTGGCACGACAGCCTGGTGCATCACGGCTGGAGTCACACTCCTTGGCGGCGTGCTGGCATACTTTGTGAGCGGCGGTGCACTCAAACCGCTACGGGCTTTTGCGGCCCAGGTTGAGCGTGTGCAGCCTGACAACCTAAGCGAAATCAGACTCAGCGAAGATGTGCCCACCGAACTACAACGATGCAGCGCCTCTTTCAACGACATGATCGCCCGTCTTGGCGAAGGGTTCTCTGCACAGCGTCAGTTTACCGGCAACGCCGCACACGAACTACGAACCCCACTCGCCCTTATGCAAGCGCAAATTGAACTATTCGTCTCCGAGCACTCCAATTTGCGACCCAAAACAGCCGAGCTGCTCGGCCTGCTACAAGAACAAACTGAGCGCATGTCTCGAATGACCAAGGTATTGCTCGAGATGAGTGAGCTCCGCAGCGTTCCCTGCGAGGACGATGTTGAACTCGGCCCCTTGTCCGAAGAGGTCCTCACCGACCTTGCGCCACTTGCCGAGAATAAGGACGTAGCCCTCGATTGCGCCGGAGACGCTTTGGCAATCGGAAGTGATACGCTCCTCTATCGGCTGGTGTTTAATCTGGTCGAAAACGCCATCCGTTATAGTCGCCCCGGCTCGACTGTCAACGTCTCTATCTGCGATACCGATAGCCACGTGTTCCTGCGGGTCAAGGACCAGGGCCCTGGTATACCCAAGAAGTATCGAGAGAGCATCTTCCAGCCGTTTTTTCGTCTCGACAAATCCCGCAGCAGAGCATACGGCGGCGCAGGACTCGGGCTAGCACTTGTCTGGGAGATTGCAGCGCTTCACGGTGGCGCTGTAGAGGTCGAAGCAAGTTCCGAGAACGGGACCACCATGCTCGTAACTCTCTCAAAGGGGGCCACCACGTGATTCGACTGCCCAAGGGGTCCCGCACAACATTACGTGGGGCCCTTTGCCAATGCAATTCACCCAAAAGAGTAGAAGCTTACTCCCACTCGACCGTGCCGACGGGCTTGGGCGTGAGGTCGTAACACACGCGGCAGATGCCGGAGACCCCGGCGGTGACGTGGGCGGTGATGCGCTTGAGCAGTGGCCTTGTGCGGTGGAATCAAGTGGCAGCGCCGGACAACAAGTCCCGGCCATCGTCCCTCAAGCGACGGACCGGGCACGGCCCCACACGCAGCCTCGAAATGAGTGGCGGTCTTTCGAGCATTTTCTAACGAGTGGCGGTTTTTGAATCTTTTAGAAAGCAGAATCAATCGAATGATGTATGTTTATCCGCCACTCATTCATGCATGAGTGATTTTCCGCCACTCGTTTGGACACGAATCGACGTAACGACTCTAGCGTCTCGTCTTTCTTAAACAAAGGGCGCACGAAGGAGACTCGACCCCACTCGCACGCCCCATTCACATGCATCGCTAGGCAAGCTTGCGGGCAAGGGCGCGAACCTCGTCGAGCTTGGGCGAGGTTGCCATGCTGTCGCGCTCGGTCATGCCGCTGATGGTAACGATGCCCTGGTCTTCCCACTCGCAATACGCGCACGTAGCCTTGTACTGCGCGATTGCCGCATCGTAGACGCCATCGCTGTGGCTATCGAGCAAAAGCGCCACCTTACGGAAGGGAAAGCCGATTCCGCCAAAGGCATACAAGCGATCGATGGCAGCCTTCTCCTGCGCAGTGATATCGAACCAATAGATGGGCGAAGCAAAGACCACCATGTCAGCGCTCTTGAGGGTCTCGATCACATCGCCCATTTCGTCCTTCTGCGTGCAAACCCCCTCGTGGCTAAAGCAGTACTTGCAGCCCAGGCAACCGGCGATTCTCTTACGCGCCACGGGAACGACCTCGACAGCGTGACCCTGCTCGCGCGCGGCCTGGGCAAACGCCTCGACCATGATGTCGGTATTGGCTCCCTTACGCGGGCTGCCGCTTAAAACGACGATATTCATTCTGTTTTCTCCTCTCTGAGCGCCGTAGGCGTACGGCACATGGGCTTGTTTGTTCTACCCAAAAAAGAGAAATGCGAGCGAGATGGAATACAAGCACAAGTTGCAGCGCGCCCGGGAAAAGCTACGGCTCGTCCGGGAGGAGCCGCAGTGTGCCCGGGAGAAACCGACGCGTTCGCCCTGAATGGCGCCGAATGAGTGGCGGTTTTTCGTGCATTCCTCGGCGAGTGGCGGTTTTTGAAACGCCCCTGAGGCGAAATCGACTAGATAATGCACGTTTCTCCGCCATTCATTTCAAAACGAGTGATTTACCGCCACTCGTCGCCTGCATCCAAACCGACGCCCGCCCACGATAGACCCAGGCCGTCCTTCCCGTACAATGAGCAAAAGCCAGGAGAAGAAGGGCGCACCATGGATCGATACCTGCGGGAAACACCGATGCTCGATTACGGCAGCGCCTCCATTCAGGCGCTGATTCACAAACACGGTTGGAACGAACTTCCCGAAACAGAGCGGGTACAGGCTATCTACAACTACGTACGCAACGAGATACTGTTTGGCTACAACATCGACGACAGCATCCCCGCATCACGTGTCCTCGCTGACGGCTTTGGCCAATGCAATACCAAGGGGACGCTTTTCATGGCACTGCTGCGTCCCTGCGGCATCCCCTGCCGAGTCCACGGCTTTATGATCGACAAAAAGCTGCAAAAGGGCGCCATGACCGGCATCGTCTATCGCAACGCGCCGCAAGAAATCCTTCACAGCTGGGTCGAAGTCTTTCTCGACGGACGTTGGTACGAGCTGGAGGGCTTTATCCTCGATAAGAGCTATCTGGGAAGCCTACAAGCAGCCCACGCGGAATGTTCTGGCGCGTTTTGCGGCTACGGCGTCGCCGTCAAGGACTTCAAGCACCCGCCGATTGACTTCGACTGTAACGACACCTATATCCAAAGCGAAGGCATCACCCGTGACCTTGGAATCTACGACTGCCCTGACGACCTGCTACAAGAGCATGGCCAAGCCATGCCTGCAATAAAGGCGTTCGCCTACCGATATCTTGGCAGGCATCTCATGAATCGAAACGTGAAGAAGATTCGCAACAGGATGTAGACGGAACCCCATGGGCTGCCACAACTTTCCGAGCGATTTCAAGCTGGCCACAGGCAGCTCGTAATTAACGGGCACGGACCCATCATCTCGCAGAGGAGCCGCACATGTATCACCCGGTAATCAATCTTGCCAGCGCAAAATCGGCCTGGCGCGGCCTTGGCATCTACCGCGCGGGCAAGGTTCTCACTTGCGAAAAAGCCGAGGGGAACTGGTTTGAAGGGACTGTGCAGGGCTCGGCTGAGCAGCCGTACCACGTCAGACTGTCCTTGGACCATCCGCGCAGCTCCACCTGCGACTGCCCGCACGCGAAGAACCGAGCAGTCATCTGCAAGCACAAGGTCGCGCTTTTCTTCAAAGCCGTTCCCAATGCCGAGAGAGACTTTCTTCGAGAGGTCGAACTGGAAGAGTTTCTCTACAACGCAGCCTTAAAACGCGAGGCAGAAGAGCGACATCGCGAGATCGTCTCGTACGTTTCGAAGCTAACGAAAGCACAACTCCAGCAGGAACTCATCAACGCGCTCGAGGAATTAGATTCGCGCGACCAGTACAGCCGTTGGTAATGCCCTCGTACCCTCGTGTTGATTCTGTTAGCACGCAGCACCAACGTGCTAGAGTGGCTATTGCGTGTAGCGCGAAGCTGCCGCGGCAGATGTCCAACGGCGTCACTCCCCCGCGGCAAATACAGTGTAGTAAGCAAAGCGTGCGGTTGCCCTCCGGGGCGACCGCACGCTTTTGTTTGTTAGGGGTATGCCGCGCGAACCCCCACAAGAAAGGAGAAATTCATGCCAAAGAACAAGGTGCAAGGCGTGATCTTTGGAATCCTCATGTCCATCACGATGGCCTATGGAATGGAGGTCTACAACGTGGCCTGGAAACTGGGCATCCCCACTATGGCACGCGGCTTTTCCAACATGACCAACGACGTCTTCGCCGATGCCTTTATAGAAGCGTCGTACATGTGGATCTTTGTCTTCCTGTTTTCGAATCTGTGGGGCACGCGCGGGGGCGCATCCCTGGCCAAACGCCTTATCGACCCCGAGCGCGACAGTGCCTTTGTCCAGGGAACCGTTCGTTCTTGCTGCACCGTCCTTGTCATGTGCCCCACGATGAGCCTTGTTGCAAGCATCCTGTTCAACATCGTTCTCGCGGGCATGCCCGTGAGCCAACTCCCAGGCATCTGGGCAGGCACGCTTATCAAAAACTTCCCCATGGCGCTGTTATGGAACCTCTTCGCGGCGTCTCCCGTCACGCGTCTTGTCTTTGGAGCGCTTTTCTCGCACATGGGAGAAACAAGGGCAGCAGAAGAAGCCAAAGCATAAAAGACGCATGCCAAATCAGCTTTATCTTCGATATACTTCAACACGTCAATGAGCTGCTCCGTGCGTAAGTCCAATTGATGGCTTCGCCGTTCAGCTGTGACATTTTTCGCATCACGCGCATTCAATCCCTGCTGGACGGTCCTATCAAACCCGTCTAGGAGGGATTATTTATGTCAACAGAACAAGCTGCGCACGCCGGCAAACCTGCCGCCAAACTTTGGACGCGCGACCTGGTGCTCATCATCCTGGTAAATCTCTGCGTTTTCACCAACCACATCATGAGCCTCTCCACCTTCCCGTTCTATATCCAAAGCCTGGGTGGCAGCGAGGCGGTCGCAGGCATCTGCGCGGCAGCCTTTGCCTTTGTAGCCGTAATCATCAGGCCGTTTGTAGGCTGGTGGCTCGATAACGGTGTTCGTAAAGCGGCGCTCGTGGTAGGCCTGCTCCTCTTGGGCGCCGCGCCGCTGGGTTATGTGTTCGTGCCGGTCCTTTCGATGAGTATCGCCTTCCGCATGCTTCACGGCATCGGACTGTCCTTCTCCAATTCGACCACGGCGACTGTTGCCTCCGATGTGATTTGCCGCCCCCGTTTTGCAGAGGGCATGGGCTATTTTGGCATGGCGACCGCCCTGGCTTCGGCGATCGCACCGGCGCTGGGCCTTAGCCTCATGGAAGGCTTTGGATTTGGCACGTTGTATGCTGTTGCCGCTGGCATTGCGGGCCTTGGGCTTGTTCTTTTTGCCTTTGTGCGCACGCGCAAGGTGAATGTCCCCAAGAAAAAGCTCGACTTGCGCACAATCATCAACCGCGATTCCCTGCCCGCCACGGCAACCATGCTCGTCTTTATGCTGACCTTTGGCGCCCTGGAGAACTTCGTCGCTATTTTTGCAGCCGAGAATTCGCTGCCCTCGGGATCGATCTACTTCATCGTGATGTCGGTGATGCTCCTCGTGGTGCGCATCACGCTGGGCAAGCTGGTCGACCAGCGCGGAGAGGCCATCTTCGTCTATACCTGCAACGCTGCGATGCTCGTAGCCTTTTTGCTTTTGGCCCTCGTCCCCAACACGGCAACGTACATCCTCTCCGCAGCGCTTGCCGGCTACGCCTTTGGCGGCCTTGAGCCTTCGCTGCAGTCGATGGCGGTTCACACCTCAACCGACGAAACGCGCGGCTCGGCCAATTCGACATTTCTATGCGGTTACGACATCGGCTACGGCCTGGGCGGTGGCCTCGCAGGCTCGCTGATTACCGCCATGGGCTATTCGAGCATGTGGATGATCGTCTCACTGGCCTGCGTGGCAAGCGTGCTCATCTACGTAGTGTGGGCGCGTCATTCCGACACGTCGTTTAGCAAGAATCTCGCCAGGCACTAGCCGGACATCAACACAATCGATGCGATGAACGCCGTCGCATGGCAAGCTTCAATGCCTGTCATGCGACAGCTTTTAGTAGATAAAGGCAGTACGAGAATTGCGCCAGTCTTCGTGTCGCTCACGACTGTGCCGGCAGGCGCGCGAACGCTCGAATCCGCAGCGAGTCCGCCGCCGTAGCTGGCTGTCTTGTTGCCGGTAATGGTGCTCCCCTTGATGTTCATGGCGGTGTAGCACCCATACGACATGACACCTCCGCCACGGAAGCAGCATTGTCGCTGATCTCGGTGCCGCAAATCTCGACGTGGCCTTGAGCATCACCGCGAACACGCCGCCACCCAGAGCGGAGTGGCGGTTTTTCGCGCATTCCCCAACGGCTGGCGGTTTTTGAAACGTTTTAGGGGCCAAATCGAATAGATAGTGCACGTTTTTCCGCCAGTCATTTCAAAATGAGTGATTTGCCGCCACTCATTCCGGCGCTCATCCGTCACTCGTTCCAAAATGAACGATTTACCGCCACTCGTTTGGATCTTGCTCGGACCCGAAGCCCCTACGGGACTAAACTCGGCAGCAAAATGCGCGTTTTGCCGCCAGTCATCTCAAAGTGCACGTTTCTCCGCCACTCGTTCCGCCACTCATTTCAAATCCGCCCGCGCATCCGGCACACCTTTACCGAACCATTACGTCTCGTGCCCCAGCAGAGCCCCTCCGTAGCCTATAATCATAGTGCACAAGTGGAATATCATCATAAGGGACGGGCATGATGCTAAAACACGGGATACTCGGCCTTCTCAATTACGGCGACATGACCGGCTACGAGATCCGAGAGATTTTCAACAAATCCCTGAACTTCTTCTGGCAAGCGCAGAGCAGCCAGATTTATCGCGAGCTGCGCACCCTGGAGAAAAACGGCTGGATAACGATCACCACCGTCGAGCAAAGTGAGAAACCCAACAAGAATGTCTGCTCCATTACGGAAGACGGCCGCACCGAGCTTCTGAGCTGGCTCTCCACGCAAAACCCCATCGGCGATACCCGCGTGCCCCTGCTAATGCAGGTGTTCTTCCTGGGCAACCGAAGCAAAGAGGAAAACATCGCCTACTTCGAAGGTATCGCAAGTACATGCCGCCAGCAGCTGGCCTCCTTTTCCGACATCGACCAAAGCATCGACTACTTTGAGGGCGAACTCAATCTGCAGGACCAAAGTCCATACTGGAAAATGACCGCCGACTTTGGCAGAAGAAGCCTGCAAATGCACATCGACTGGGCCGAGCACTGCGCCGCTAAACTGAGGAGCGAACGATGAACATCCTGGCCATCAACGGCAGCCCCAAAGGCGAACGAAGCAATACCTGGCGCCTGACCAGCGCTTTTCTACGAGGAATCGCCGCCCGGGAAGAGAGTGCCTGCGGGCAGACGCCAGCAGTCGAAACCCTACATGTCGCCAAACTCGACATCAAACCTTGCCTGGGCTGCTTTTCCTGCTGGAGCAAGACGCCGGGAACATGTTGCCTGCACGACGACATGCAAGCAATCATTGAGAAAATCCTGTGGGCCGATGTCATTATCTGGAGCTTCCCCCTGTACTACTTCGGGCTGCCCGGTCCGCTGAAGAACTTGATTGACCGTCAACTTCCCATATCGCTTCCCTTTATGAGCGTCGAGGCGCAAAACGGCGGGCATCCGTCCCGCTACGACATGAGCGGCAAGCGGACAGTCGTGATTTCGACCTGCGGATTCTATACCGCAAAGGGCAATTACAGCGGCGTAACCGATCTGTTCGATCGGCTTTGCGGCAAAGGCGGCTACACTGCGCTCTTCTGCGGGCAAGGCGAACTCTTCCGCGTGAAGGAGTTGGCAGAGCGTACGGACGAATACCTTTCACAAGTCGAAAAAGCAGGCGAGGAGTTCGCGGACGGGAGCATCACTGGGGAGACCCGTGCCAAGCTCGATCAAAATCTGTTCCCGCGCGACGTCTTCGAAGCGATGGCGGACGCAAGCTGGGGTGTTGACGAATCCGGCGAAAAGGAAGAGCCAAGCCTGGTATTCACCCGTCAGATGGCAGCCCTCTACCGCAGGGAAGCTTGGCCGGGACGCGACATCGTACTCGACATGCGCTACACCGATATCGACAAGACCTATCGCATCGTCCTTGGAAAGAACGGCAGTCACGTCGAGGAGGAACCCACCGGGGGCTTCACCACAAATTGCACCACTCAAATCAACACGCCCCTGAGCGTTTGGCGCTCGATTGCCGCCGGCGAAATTGCCGGCGACGAGGCGCTCATGAAACATATGTACTCGGTTGAAGGCAACTTCGACCTGATGATGCACTGGGACGAATACTTTGGGGCTGCAAATCTCGGCGCAGGCAACGGTAACACAAGCGCAAGCGCTAACGAGACAAGTACCACCAAGAGCGTGGACGAGCCAAAAACCAACATGTTGCTGCTCTTAATTCCCTGGATCGTCTTTTGGGTTGCAGCTTCCATCGACAGCTTTTGGGGCAGCCTTCTCAGCATGGCGATATGCGTTCTTCTGCCAGTGCTGATGTACCGAACCGAGACCACCCGATACGACCAGATTTCGAGCCTGGGAGTCGGCGCATGCTCCATCGCGTTGCTGGCAGGGGCCTCCCCCGTCCTCGTGATTCCGGCATCGTATTTCCTGTTCGGGCTCATCTGGACCGTCTCCTGTTTCACAAACGTGCCGCTGACTGCTCATTACTCCAAAAACAGCTACAACGGAGATGCGGCGCTGCGCAACCCGATTTTCATGAGAACGAATCGCGTCCTAACCGCCGCATGGGGAATCCTCTACCTGGTCACGCCCATCTGGACATATTTCATCATGCAGACGGATGCTGCCAGCTTTGCTGGCGCGATCAACTCGGTCCTCCCTGCGCTCATGGGCGTCTTTACTGCCTGGTTTCAAAAGTGGTATCCGCAGCACATCGCCCGAGGGTAGAGGCGCGCTCTAAACAAGGGCATGAATCAAGACCCGGAACGTCCCCGCCGTATACGTGTACGGAGCCACCCATCACCCAAGCGTGAGTGCGTCACCCGGAGCGATGTCGGAAGCCTCGGGACTCAGCACCAGCACGCCGTGACACCCTTCGGTTAAGCCACCTTTCTCGGGTATAAGATCCGAGCTGTCGATTGTGCTGACGGTCGGCAGCGGCTGGCCAATAATCGCGTTGGGAAACATCCACCAGCGCAAGAACCCTGTAGTGGCACGGTTAATAAGTACCTTTGCCGGATAGCGCATGCCACCATGATGGACTGTCACGATGTCACCGGCCGCGAAAGCGCCCAGACGCACGTTGCCCGCGATTGCGATGGTGCCCTTAAGACGCTTGATGTTAGGAAGCCCCGCGCAAAACGGCTTGAGTTTGGGCATCAGAGCGACCTCGAGCACCTCGAACACGTTCTTGGCACCGCCGAATCTCTTCGAGACCTCCTGCTTGTACGCATCGATGCTCGCGAGCTCGTCCTTAATCTGGTCCGATCTGAGCTTAGCCAAAGGATCGCTGCGAAGTGCACTGGTATAAGAGAAGGCAGTGCTGTTCACCGGATCAAGCGGATCGGCATAGAGGAAGTCGTTCCTGAGCATGGTGAGGATGGGCCTGCCGGCATCAGGCGCCTTTTCTAACGTAACGGGCTCGTCGTCGGTATAGTACATCGGGTACTTGGGCCGCAGCCTGTAGGCGCACTCGGGGCAGAGCCAGCCGTCCTGCAGCATGGCACCGCACGTGTCGGTGATGGGATTGAACGCCGTGTTTTTGATGACGCCGCCGCAGCCTGGGCAGATGATTGTTAGCGTCAATCTATTTTTCACCAGTTTCGCTAAACAGGCGCACCGTTCGCGCAAAGGCGGTTTCACCGGTTGCGCTAACGTATTTTCACCGATTCCGGTCACGGCTTGACGGGGCCGTCCCTCGGTAGGTCCTTCAGCCTGTAGGACCTGCCGGTTATCTTGACCAGGTGGCAGTGGTGGCACACCCTGTCCGCGATCGCGCTCGCCGCCACGTCGTCCCCGAACACCCTGCCCCAGCCGCTGATCCCCACGTTGGTGGTGATGATCGTCGAGCGCTGCTCGTAGCGCGTCGATATCAGCTGGAACAGCAGGTCCGCGCCCGCGCTGCCGACGTCGAGGTAGCCGAGCTCGTCGATGATCAGCAGCCTCGAGTGGGCGTAGTACTTGAGCCTCTTCTTGAGGATGCCGCGCGACGAGGCGTCCTCCAGGTCCTCGACGAGCCGGGCGCAGTCCACGAACCTGACCTCGCGCCCCGCCCTGACGGCCTCGATGCCCAGCGCGACGGCGAGG
>NZ_LT699738.1:0-109025 GCF_900155365.1 Collinsella bouchesdurhonensis
AGGCGAGCTCACGGGACACCTCGTCGGCGAGAGCCTCGTAGTCGCGCGCGGGGCGGCTCCCCGGCTCGAAGGCCGCCACCGGCTTCCACTGCCAGCTGCCCTCGCAGACCTTGCTGCTCGCGTGTATGACCGTCTCGAACTGCTCGCCCGGGAAGAACCCGTCGAGCACGGCCGCGCCCGTGGCCTCGGCGTTGGTCATGCGGCCGGGCACGCAGGTGCGCAGTATCTTCCATCTGGGCGTGGGCATGCGCAGGGCGTCTGAAATGGAGCGCGTCGCCTCCACGGTGAGCGCCGTGCCGCGCATCACGGTGGAGTCGAGCTTCACGGGGATGACGACCATGCCGCCCTCCGCTGCGGCGAGGTAGGCGTTGAAGGCAAGCCTGCGCATCACGGGGCTGCAGTCGATGAGGCAGACGTCGTAGGAGCCCGAGGCGTCGTCGAGGGCGAACTTGAGGCGCTGCTCGCGCAGGAGCATCTCGTTCTGGTCGACGAGGTCGATGGTCGAGGCCACCACGTCGAGGCCCTCCCCGGCGGCGTAGGCGACCTCCTCCACGGGCGCGCCGCCGTAGAGCAGCTCGACCGAGGTGCGCCGCTCGGAGGCGGCGCGGTCGTAGAGGCCGAAGAAGTCGGTGGCCGACGCCTGCGGGTCGAGGTCGACGAGCAGGGTCCGAAGGCCCCGGGCGGCGAAGATGGCCGCCAGGTTGACGGCGGTCGTCGTCTTGCCGACGCCTCCCTTGTAGTTGGAAATGGCTATCGTGCGCATGGGTCGCGTCCTCTCTAGCGTGGGGCGCGCCTCGCCGCATCCGGTCCGGCGCGCCCCGAGTCTCGGAGCGTCGGGACAAAACCGTACGAATTTGTCCGACAAGCGGAGTGTACCACGAAAACGTACGTATATGTACGTTTTCGTGGTACAGGGTCGGATTTCGGGGAAGTCCGGCCCCGGGAGCCCGGGGCCGGGCGCGCCGCCTAGGAGAGCGGCTCCATCTCGCCGAAGCAGTTGATGTGGTGGCGAAGGAGCGCTCGGTTCTCCTTGACGACCATCATCGCCACCTCGTCGAAGCGGACCGGGGTGTCTGCGTAGTCGTCGCTGTTCCCCGCGAGCCACGTCGCCGCCAGCGCCTCGCGCAGCCCGCGCGCCCTGTGGGCCTCGGGGAAGCCGTCCGTTCCGATCCGGACCGTGGCGTCGACGAAGACCAGGGTCCCGTCCTCGTCCACCGCCACGAGGTCGATCCCGCCGATGCCCTCGGGCCCCTGCCAGGCCTCGTCGACGATCTCGTAGCCCTTGCGCTCGAGGAAGGCCCTGACCGCGCCCATCGCCTTTTCCTTCATGTCGTTCATGCCTTGCTCCTTAGACTCTGAGGCCCGCCCCTGTGGCGTGCCTTGCGCCGCGTGAGTCGCATGCAGCGCGGGCGTGCCTGCAAGGGAGGAAGCGAAGTCGGGCGTGGTTATAGAAATCTCCCGACGTCAGTTTTTCGCGTTGTTCGCGCGCGCAGCGCATGGGGCGAAGAACCCGAAAAAGTGTCGCGGCCCTTGCGGGCCGCCTGCCGGCGTGCGACCCTGCGCGTCCAAGGAGCGCCGGGGCGAGTTTCGGGTCGGAGGGGCGGAGGCGTGCGGCATGGAATCGGGCGTGGGCGCCGAAACCCTCCGGGCATGGGATGCGGCCCGTCGGCGGTCCTGGGCTCCCGCGGGACTTGGCGACGACGTCGCGGCGGGGACGGAGGCGGGATCCCGAGTCGTGGTGCCGCGGTATGAGTCGGGACAGATGGCTTTCCCGCGCCGCTTGCGGGCGATATGTGCACGGGACCGTGGGCAGCGAGATGGTTCTCCGCATGGAACGGCTACGGTGCTGCGCGACACGTCTGTTGAGAGAAGGAGGCGAGCTGATGTTGAGCCACGAAGAGAAGTTGGAGCGCATCGAGCTCATCGATGCCGTGTGCGATGCCGGGAGACTGGCGAGGGGCCTGGACCAGCTGCTCGAGTCCCTGGCTCACGCCGACCAGCTGGACCCGCTCGACGTCGAGGGGATCCTGGTCCTGAGGTCTATAAGCGAGAGGTGTGCCGAGCGCATCGGCGACGCGGCGCGCATCCTGGAGGCTCAGAACGAGGTCCTCTATGCGGAGGAGCGGGCCAAAGTCAAACCGCGCGATAACTGAGGAACGAAACCCGGTCCGGAAACTGTTCCTTGATTCCGGCCGGATGATCTTCTCCGCCGCCCGGTGTCGCATTGTGTCCGAGCGGCTGATGTCCCCCTATTCCCAGTGCCGCGGCGTACCGCTGCGTTATAATTCAGAAAACGCATTTGTATTGCATTTCGAGGGATAGAGGCGCGAATGTCTAATGGCTATAAGGAGCTCATCAAGGGTAACCCCGGCGAGACCGAGATCAGGAGCTTCCTGGTAAACGGCGACCAGGTATCTGTGACCCTGCGCATCCCCGACACCCTGCGCGACGCGGCGAAGGAGGAGGCTGCCCTTCGCGGCATGAGCTTCTCCGCCTTTGTGCGCACTTGCATGATCGAAGAGCTCGCGAAGAAGGGACAATAGCCCGTGACGGAGCCAATGCACGACATCTCGGTCGAAGGCTTCATAGAGTCCTTCGACCGCCGATACCCGACTTTCATTCTCAAGACGTTGCTGTGCGACCGCACTACGGGGCGCAACATCATATGGGCCGACAACGAATACGAGGCCCTAGGCGACGGCTACATGGGCGATGACGAGATGACCGTCGAGAATGCTCATGTACGGTAAAGAAGCAAGCAACCGAAAACAATAGATAGACCGCCAGCACTACACTATTCCGAACCAAAGACCAAAAGATAAGCATTGTGGGAAAATCTAAACTTTTGGATTTTCCTACAATGCCAACTACGGCGGAATCCCTCCCACTCCTTATATCTTTCTGTATACATTGAATTTGTATTTAGTAAAATGCAGACAACACCACGGATCGGCTTTTGGTTGGACAATTCCAACCAAACACCACAGCAGACAGCAGAAAACATTCTGAACGCTAGGAAGCCGGTATGATTGTTACATATAAGGGGAAGAAAAATTTCTTTTAGGTACTTGCTTTCCTAAAACTGATGTGATACAATGATTTTATCCAGAAAAGGAGTAAAAAATATGCGGCAAGGTATTCTTAAATAAAATTTGATAATGGGCGCAAAAATGATTGCCCCTTGCAGGGGCTTAGTTTTTGTACCCAATTTAAGAATACTTTTGCCTTTTTAGTAAATATCGTGACGGACAGCGGCTCATGTAAGCCGTCATACTTCTGTTTGTCCGAAGTCATGATCCCCAGCGGTAAAAGTATTAGCCGCTGGGGATTTTTGCGCCCATTTGGGCCTTGTATGGAGGATAGACATGAACATTATCAATATCGGGATTCTTGCCCATGTAGACGCTGGAAAGACAACCTTGACGGAGAGCCTGCTATATGCCAGCGGAGCCATTTCAGAACCGGGGAGCGTCGAAAAAGGGACAACGAGGACGGACACCATGCTTTTGGAGCGGCAGCGTGGGATTACCATTCAAGCGGCAGTCACTTCCTTCCAGTGGCACAGATGTAAAGTCAACATTGTGGATACGCCCGGCCACATGGATTTTTTGGCGGAGGTGTACCGCTCTTTGGCTGTTTTAGATGGGGCCATCTTGGTGATCTCCGCTAAAGATGGTGTGCAGGCCCAGACCCGTATTCTGTTCCATGCCCTGCGGAAAATGGACATTCCCACCGTTATCTTTATCAATAAGATCGACCAGGCTGGCGTTGATTTGCAGGGCGTGTATCAGTCTGTTCGGGATAAGCTCTCCGCCGATATTATCATCAAGCAGACGGTGTCGCTGTCCCCGGAAATAGTCCTGGAGGAAAATACCGACATAGAAGCATGGGATGCGGTCATCGAAAATAACGATGAATTATTGGAAAAGTATATCGCAGGAGAACCAATCAGCCGGGAAGAACTTGCGCAGGAGGAACAGCGGCGGGTTCAAGACGCCTCCCTGTTCCCGGTCTATCATGGCAGCGCCAAAAAGGGCCTTGGCATTCAACCGTTGATGGATGCGGTGACAGGGCTGTTCCAACCGATTGGGGAACAGGGGAGCGACGCCCTATGCGGCAGCGTTTTCAAGGTGGAGTATACAGATTGTGGCCAGCGGCTCATCTATTTGCGGCTATACAGCGGAACGCTGCGCCTGCGGGATACGGTGGCTCTGGCCGGGAGAGAAAAGCTGAAAATCACAGAGATGCGTATTCCATCCAAAGGGGAAATTGTTCGGACAGACACCGCTTATCCGGGTGAAATTGTTATCCTTCCCAGCGACAGCGTGAGGTTAAACGATGTATTAGGGGACCCAACCCGGCTCCCTCGTAAAAGGTGGCGTGAGGACCCCCTCCCCATGCTGCGGACGTCGATTGCGCCGAAAACGGCAGCGCAAAGAGAACGGCTGCTGGACGCTCTTACGCAACTTGCGGATACTGACCCGCTTTTGCGCTGCGAGGTGGATTCCATCACCCATGAGATCATTCTTTCTTTTTTGGGCCGGGTGCAGTTGGAGGTTGTTTCCGCTTTGCTGTCGGAAAAATACAAGCTTGAAACAGTGGTAAAGGAACCCACCGTCATTTATATGGAGCGGCCGCTCAAAGCAGCCAGCCACACCATCCATATCGAGGTGCCGCCCAACCCGTTTTGGGCATCCATCGGACTGTCTGTTACACCACTCCCGCTTGGCTCCGGTGTACAATACGAGAGCCGGGTTTCGCTGGGATACTTGAACCAGAGTTTTCAAAACGCTGTCAGGGATGGTATCCGTTACGGGCTGGAGCAGGGCTTGTTCGGCTGGAACGTAACGGACTGTAAGATTTGCTTTGAATACGGGCTTTATTACAGTCCGGTCAGCACGCCGGCGGACTTCCGCTCATTGGCCCCGATTGTATTGGAACAGGCATTGAAGGAATCAGGGACGCAACTGCTGGAACCTTATCTCTCCTTCACCCTCTATGCGCCCCGGGAATATCTTTCCAGGGCTTATCATGATGCACCGAAATACTGTGCCACCATCGAAACGGTCCAGGTAAAAAAGGATGAAGTTGTCTTTACTGGCGAGATTCCCGCCCGCTGTATACAGGCATACCGTACTGATCTGGCCTTTTACACCAACGGGCAGAGCGTATGCCTTACAGAACTGAAAGGGTATCAGGCCGCTGTCGGCAAGCCAGTCATCCAGCCCCGCCGTCCAAACAGCCGCCTGGACAAGGTGCGCCATATGTTTCAGAAGGTAATGTAACGTCTTGCGCAATGCAAGCGTTCATTGCTGGCTATTGCGAAATATCATTGATAAAATCACGAGGTGTTCGAGTCCACGTTCGACCCCGGCTACTGCGACGCGGACATCCCCTCCGCTCCCGGCGTCGAGCGCCTGAACGTGCTGATATTCGGCCTCAAGAACTCGACGCTCATCCCGTACGTGCTCTACGTTCGCAAGAACGCGGAGTCTTCGGGCGAGGAATCCGAGGTCTTCGCCCTGCTTGAGAGCTACATCGTCCGCCGAACGCTGGTTCAGGCGACCACGAAGAACTACAACAGGCTGTTCACCTCGCTGATCCTGAACGAGGTGAAGGACGCGGAGACGCTGAGGAAGGCTCTTGAAGCCAACGAAGAGGCGACGACGTACATGCCCGGCGATGACGAGGTTCGAAGGGCGTTCGAGGAATCGTGTCTGTACAACCTTCAGTCCAAGGGCGTTCTCTATCTGCTGGAAAGCGCCATTCGCCCAGACATGAGCAGCACGGCCCTGCTCGGGTTCAACCAGTACACCCTCGAACACATGATGCCCAAGAAGTGGCGCAACAAATGGGGAGCCCTCGACGATGAGGCTGCCACGCGAAGGGACAGGAAGCTCCTCACGCTCGGCAACCTCGCCATCATCACGCATTCCCTTAACGCCTCCATCCGCGATGCCGATTGGCCCACCAAGAAGCAGGGAAAGGGATACAAGGACGGTCTTGCCCTCTGCGCCGCCGGCCTTGCGACCATGGCCGGCGCCCTGGAGAAGGAGTCTTGGGACGAGGGCGATATCGCCGATCGCGCCGAATGGCTTGCGGACAAGGCGTTGGAGGTCTGGCGTTAAACCTTACATGCGCCCCATCTCGAAGATGCTTGCGGTGTCGGAGCCCGCATCCATGACGGATGTTGTCGGCTCTTCCAAATGCGAGGTTTGCGGTGGCGCTTCCGTCACTGGTGCCTCAACCCCCTCGCCGAGCGCCAGGAAGAACCTCATCACGAGCTCGATCCTCTGCTGCAGGGACTCGCTCAGCTCGCCGTAGGAGGCCGCCAGCCGGACCTCCTTGGCCAACTCCGTCATCGTGTCCTTCAGCGCCTTCTGAACGCTCACAGAGGGCTTCACCTCGACCTTGGTATCGGTCAGCTTGGCGATGATGTAGTCCTGCCTGCTCATGCCGCTCCAAGCTGCCATCTCGCATATGAGCTTGTGCTCCTCGGGCGTACAGCGGAACGCCATCGTCTTGCTGCGCTTGCGGGCGCTGTTCTCGCACGGCATCCTTCTTACCCCCTCGCCCCGTCGAGCGCGGCGGCCATCTCGTCCTGCTTCGTGGGGAACAGGTGCGCGTAGCGGTAGGTGATGTCAACCGCCTCGTGGCCCATGCGCTCGGCGATGGCAAGCGCGGAGAACCCCATCTCGATCAGCAGGCTCACATGGCTGTGGCGTATGTCGTGTATGCGGATGCGCTTCACGCCAGACGCCTTGCACCCGCGCTCCATCTCATGGGCCAGGAAGTGCTTGGTCACGGCGAACAGGCGCTCGTCGGGGGCGACGTCGTCGCGCATCTCGATGAAGTCCGCCATCTCGTCGCGCAGGAAGGCGGGCATGACGATCGTGCGCACCGACTTGGGCGTCTTGGGGTCGGTCACGGTGTCCATGCCGTGGAGGCTCTGGTACGACTTGTTGATGCGCAGCCGCGAGCTCTCCAGCATGAAGTCGGACGGCGTGAGCGCCAGGAGCTCGCCGCAGCGGATGCCCGTCCAGTAGAGCAGCTCGAAGGCGTGGAACGAGAGAGGCTTGTCCATGATGGCCTCGCTGAACCTCAGGTACTCGTCCTTGGTCCAGAACTGCATCTCGCCGCCCTTCTTCGACCCTATCTTGTCGACCCTGCGCACCGGGTTGTCGGTGAGGCCGTAGTAGCGCTCGGCGTGGTTGAAGATGGCGTTGAGCTGGTTGTTCACCGTGCGCAGGTACGTCGGCGCCCAGGGCTTCCCGTCGGCGTCCCGGTGCTCGGTGAGCTCGTTTTGCCACCTGATGACGTCGATCGGCCTCACGTCGCACATGCGCATGTCCCCGAAGAACGGCACGAGCTTGTCGTTGATGATGTACTCCTTGGTGATCCACGTGTGCTCGCGTATGCGCGGCTTCACCTCGGAGGCGTACACCTCGACGAACTCGGAGAACGTCATGTCCATGGCCCCGCCGTTAAGGCTCTTGAACTGGCTCTCCCACACTGCGGCCTCCACCTCGGAGGAGAAGCCGCGCTTCGTCTTGTGGCGCTTCGAGCCGCGGGCGTCGCGGTAGTAGCACTGCACGTAGAACGTGCCGTTGTTGTCATCCTTGTACACGGGCATGTCAGTCCACCTCCGGGAAGTACAGTGCGTCGAAGACGTCGCTTCGGACGCGCCCGCGGATAACCACGCGCCCGCGCGCCTCCTGCTCGGCGTTTATCCTCCTGATCACCTCGTAGGCGCTGCCTTTCTTGATCCTCAGCAGCTCCGCGACCTCGTCGGCGTCTAGCATGTGAGGCCTCGGCGTCTTCGCCACCTTCTCGTCCATGGCTCCTCCAATCAACAGCGTACGTATATGTACGGTTTACAGATTGAGAGTAAACGTACGCATCCGTACTGTCAATAGAATTGCGTACATTTGCGTACGCTGATAAGATGTGCGGGTACGTAATTCCAGGAGGAGGGCGCATGTCCGTAGGCGAGAACATAAGGCGGTACCGCAAGTTGCGCGGCATGACGCAGGCGCAGCTCGCCGAGGCGGTCGGTCTGACCGAGGGGGCCGTGCGCCATTACGAGAGCGGCATCCGCGCCGTCAAGCCCGAGCTGCTCGAGTCCATCTCCGCCGCGCTCGGCGTTTCCGTCAACGCCCTCAAGGATTACGGCGTCGAGACCGCGGGCGACCTCATGTCGCTGCTCGTGCGGCTCGAGGACTCCTTCGGCATCGTTCCCGCAGCCGACGGCTCGGGCCTCTCCCTGAACCCCAAGGCGCCGCACGCTCCCAAAGCCGCGATGGCGATCGAGCTGTGGGCCGAGAAGCGCGCGCAGCTCGAGAACGGCGAGATCGACGCCGACGAATACGAGGGCTGGAAAGCCTCGCTGTAGCGGCTCCCCGCATTTCGCAACCAGCGCAACCGAATCAGGACGCCAGGCTAGGCGGTGAGCTCCGCCCGCTCCTGCGTCTGCTGAGTTTTTACTCCCCATTGCATGTCAAGGCATTTTCGGCGCTCCTGGGGAGTAAATGACGCGGTGGCTTATATGACGGCACGCGACAGCACGCCGCGGCATTTCCCCTGATTACTCCCGTTTTCCTTGAGACGGTGAGATTCTTTACTCCCCATTAACGACCTGGGGAAACGCCGTGCGGAGACCGCCGAAAAGCCTATTGAGTTCGATTTGAGTTTCACGGGCCCCGAAACGGCCTCGTTTCGTCCTCGGGGACAAAAACCGCGCGTCTACTCATTTGGGATGAATCCTTACTCCCATTCCTCCGAATACCGCCCAGTGCTTTGCCGTCTTGAAATACGGGGAGTAAATGGCGAAATCGCAGGTGAAAGGGAGTAAATAGGCAAAGAAAAAGCCTCCGTTCCAACATGGGAGCGGAGGCTAGATTATCGTATTTACTCACCGCCGTCGCCGGTGGCTTTGCCATGACTGTCGTACGAAACGAAACTCAGCGGCACAGCGCGGCACTCAAAAATGCAGGTCAGAACCCTATCGGCCTACTCCCACTCAATCGTCGCGGGCGGCTTGCTCGTGATGTCATAGCACACGCGGTTGGCACCCGGGACCTCGGCCACAATGCGACCAGAGATCTTCGCCAGTACCTCGTAGGGAAGCTTGGCCCAGTCGGCGGTCATGGCGTCACTGGACTCCACGGCACGCAGGATGATCGGGCGCTGATAGGTACGCTCGTCTCCCATAACGCCAACAGACTTGATGTCGGGCAGCACCGCAAAGTATTGCCAGCAGCTGTGCTCGGAGTTGCGGTCGCCAGTCTCCTCAAAAAGCTTCTGGTTATACGCATCGAGCTCTTCGCGCACGATGGCGTCGGCGTTCTTCAAGATCTCGAGCTTCTCCTTGTCCACCGCACCGATAATGCGAATGGCAAGACCCGGGCCCGGGAACGGCTGGCGGTACACAATATGCGCCGGCAGGCCAAGCGCCAAGCCAAGCGCGCGGACCTCGTCCTTAAAGAAGTGATCGAGCGGCTCGATAAGATCAAAGCTCACGCCCTCGGGGAACGGAATCAGATTGTGGTGGCTCTTGATGGTCGAGGCCTTGCCGCCCGTCTTGCGTGCACCGGACTCGATGATGTCGGGGTAAATGGTGCCCTGGGCCAGGTACTTCACGGGTTTACCATCGGTCTCAAGCTGCTGAGCAACCGCGAAGAATTCCTTCCAGAACTGCGTACCGATAATGCGACGCTTCTCCTCCGGCTCGGTCACGCCGGCCAGAAGCTCGGCATAGCGGTCCTCGGCATGGACGTGAACAAAGTCGACATCAAACTGCTTAGTGAAGACCTCCTCCACCTGTTCGGGCTCGCCCTTGCGCAACAGGCCGTGATTGATAAACACGCAAGTCATCTGCTTGCCGATAGCACGGGCACCAAGCGCTGCCACCACAGAGGAATCAACGCCGCCGGAAAGCGCCAGGATTACGCGGTCCTCGCCCACCTTCTCGCGGAACTCGTCCGTCATGGTCTCGACCAGATTGTCCATAGACCAGTTCTCCTCAAGGCCGCAAATGCCAAAGAGGAAGTTCTTGAGAATCTGCTGACCGCACTCGGTATGCTTGACCTCGGGATGGAACTGCGTGGTATAGATTTTCTTCTCCACGTTCTCCATCGCCGCCACGGGGCACACGTCGGTCGAAGCAACCACGGTAAAGCCCTCGGGCACGTCCTGTACAGCATCGAAGTGGCTCATCCACACCGTCTGGCTGGCAGGGGTGCCCTCAAACAGCTCACCGCCAGTAACATGCAGTTCGGCAGGACCGTACTCGCCCACCTCGGGATGGAACACAGTGCCGCCCAGCGTCACGGCCGTAATCTGGTGTCCATAGCAAAAGCCAAGGACCGGCACGCCCAGCTCAAATACGGCAGGATCGACACGTGGAGCGTCCTCGGCGTTAACGGAAGCGGGACCGCCCGAAAGGATGATGGCAGAAGGAGCCATCTCGCGCACCTCGTCTGCTGTGATATCGCACGGCACAATCTCGGAATACACATGCAGATCGCGCACACGGCGAGCGATGAGCTGGCCATACTGTGCGCCAAAGTCGAATACAAGGACCTTTTGGTCCGAGGTGTTTTTGGACATAGGACTCCTCTTGTTCGGCAGAGGGGCAGCGGCTCCGCCCCATGGCTCTCTCAAGAATCTAATAATACACGCAACGTGGGCATTTACCGAAAAGTAACTCGTCTGTGCATCTCTTTTGCACGAAGGCTTAAACCTTATGCCACAATGGCCCCTGAGCGCACGGAAAGGATCGTCATGAAGCGCATTTTGCTGATCGCCACCGGAGGCACCATCGCCTCGTCGGAAGACGGAAACGGGCTCTCCCCCACCGTCACGGGAGAAGAACTCGCCCAGGCAGTGCCCGAGATTGCTCAGGTGGCGCACGTCGAGGTCGCTCAGCTTATGAACATCGATAGCACCAACATGCGCCCCAGTGATTGGCTGCGCATCGCTCGCGCCATCCACGACTCCTACGACAGCTACGACGGCTTTGTGGTCCTTCATGGCACCGACACCATGGCGTACACCGCGGCGGCACTCTCCTACCTTATTCAAGAAAGCCCCAAGCCCATCGTGCTCACCGGCTCGCAAAAGCCCATGGAGAACCCCTTTACCGACGCCAAGCTCAACCTCTACCAAAGCCTGCTCTACGCCACCGACGATCGCTCTCGCGATATCACGGTAGTCTTTGGCGGCGCTGTCATAGCCGGCACGCGCGCTCGTAAGCAGCGCACCATGAGCTTTAACGCATTCAAAAGCGTTAATTACCCCTCCCTCGCCTATGTGCGAAACGATCGCATCATCCGCAGCGGCGAGCATATGCTTGGCATTCGTCATAATGCCAAACGCGCACCGCACACCGAGCCTCGATTCTTCGATGCCCTTGACGAGGCGGTCTTTGCCCTCAAACTCACGCCCGGAATGAACCCGCGCATCTTCGAGGCGCTCAAAGCAAGCTACAACGCCGTTATTATCGAAACCTTTGGCATCGGCGGCATCCCCGAGTACGAAAACGAGGACGGGCTCTCCTTTAAGCAGGCGATTTTTGACTGGGTCGACTCTGGGCGCACCGCCGTCATCACTACTCAAGTGCCGGAAGAAGGACTCGACTTGGGCGTCTACGAAGTTGGTCGCGCCTACGCCGAGCACCCCGGCATCCTGAAGGGCGACGACATGACCACCGAGGCACTCGTGGCTAAAACCATGTGGGCACGAGGCGTCTCAAGCGATCCCAAGACCGTCAAGGAGCTGTTTATGCAGCCCATCAACTTTGATCGCATGGATTGGGATTAGCCACCTTATTCACCAGTTTAATAGCCCCGTTGTTAATGCCTTTACAGCAGGTATGCCTCATAGCAATGTATAGTTTACTTGACAGATATATCCATGCCCGCAACGACACTCGCAGGCATGGATACCTTTTTGCGCAAAACCCTTGGTCAAAACATCAAAGCGAGACGCGAGGAGCTTGGCCTGTCGAAGGTCGACCTGTGCATTGCTGCAGATATCCAGCGGCCCATCCTCGATCGCATCGAACAAGGACTTGGCAACATTAGGCTCGACACGCTACAAAGCCTGGCCGATGTTCTTAAAACCACTCCATCCGATTTGATTAAGGACCCAAACGAGCGATAAAAAAGCCAGCCCCAAAGGAGCTGGCTCATTAGCATGCTAGCTGCTGGCGATTGACGTTACCCCTAGAAAACAAAGGGGCCGGCGATACCCGCCGAGACGCACATCAGGTACACGTTGGCAATGTTCAAAAGAACAGCAAGCACCAGGCCGGAGCGCACATTGCGCGTAAAGATCATGCGCGCCATAGCGTCCGACTCCGTATGCGCACGCGCCTGCTTCCTGCCGTAGGCAATCGACGCCAGGCTGAACACCAGCGCAAAGATAGGGGTAATCAAAAGCTCCCAGCGGCTTCCCCAACGCGTCACGGCGCCCGCCGCGTCATAGCGCATGGGAACCTGATCGGCAAACTGCGGCAACACCACAGCGGCAACAATCAGCGGAACGAGGCCCAAGACCACCAGCACAATGGTCATAATCTTAGCTTTTTGTCCATACTCGTTAAGCATACCGTCTGCTCCTTTGTCGTTGGCCAGGTAAGGGGCGAAGAGACATCATTACACGTTGAAGCGGAAGTGCACCACGTCGCCGTCGGCCATAATGTACTCTTTGCCCTCGATGCGCAGCTTGCCGGCAGCCTTCGCTCCCTGCTCGCCGCCAAGCTCGATGTAATCGTTATACGAGATGACCTCGGCCTTAATGAAGCCGCGCTCAAAATCGGTGTGAATCACGCCGGCAGCCTGCGGAGCCGTTGCGCCCTTGCGCACCGTCCAGGCCTTGACCTCCATCTCGCCAGCGGTAAAGAAGCTCTGCAGGCCCAGCAGGTCGTAGGCAGCCTGCGCAAGCACATCCAGACCCGGCTGCTCAAGACCCAAGCTCTCCAGGTACTCGGCAGCCTCCTCTGCGTCGAGCTCAGAAAGCTCTGCCTCGACCTTGGCGCAGATGGGAATGGGCTTCACACCGTCAATAGGGTCAAAGTCGTCGCCGAGCATGTCCTCATCGACATTTGCCACGTAGAGAATCGGCTTCATCGTGAGCAGGAACAGGCCCTTGGCAGCAAGGCGCTCCTCGTCGGTCATTTCCATGGTGGCGGCACGGTTGCCGTCGTTAAGCCAATCGACCAGGCGCTTGGCGACCTCAAACTTAGGAGCCAGCTCCTTATCGCGCTTGGACTCCTTCTCCAACTTGGGCAGCTGCTTCTCGAGCGTGGAGAGGTCGGCCAAGATCAGCTCGGTCATGATAGTATCGGCGTCGGCCACGGGGTCCACGAACTCGCCCGTACGCCCCACCTCGCGCATGACGTTGGGGTCCTTGAAGTAGCGCACGACCTCGCAGATAGCATCGGTCTCGCGAATGTTAGCCAAAAACTGGTTGCCCAGGCCCTCACCCTCGTTAGCGCCCTTGACCAGGCCTGCGATGTCCACAAACTCAACCGTAGCAGGCACAATGCGGCCAGGATTCACAATGTCGGCAAGCTTTTGCAGACGCGCATCGGGCACATCGACAATACCCACGTTGGGATCAATCGTGGCAAAGGGGTAGTTGGCGGCAAGACCGCCCTTTTTGGTCAGCGCGGTAAAGAGCGTGGACTTGCCCACGTTGGGCAGGCCGACAATGCCGATAGACAGGGACATGGCTTTCCTTTTCTCATGCCGTCGCTGCGGCGACGGATTCTTGGTAACGAACCTACGATAGCAGTCTTTGACGCAGCGCGCCCGCAAGCGGGCACTTCGCACGTTTAATCTGCGAGTTTCTCAACCTGATCCAGGACCTTGGTGAGCTTCTTCTTGGCGTCGGCCTTCATCTTGGCCGCCTCCTCACGAGCCTTTGCGGCCTTAGCAGCCTTCTCCTCGGCCTCCGGATCGGGCACCACAAGTTCAGATCCCGGACACGCCACCATCTTGAGCGCATGGTTCTCGCACGCCTCGACGCACAGGCCGCATCCCACGCAATACTCCGGCTCGATGGTGAACTTGCCCGAGCCCACCAAGTCAGTAGCGTTTGTAGGGCACAAGTCAACGCAAGCGCCGCACATGGTGCACTTATCAAAATCGCACTGAGGGATGGATGCCTCGATATTATCGGCAAGCTCAGGGTGATCTTGCAGGGCAGAAAGCAGCAGCTGACGATTTTGAGTCAAGACGCGACGGCGCTTGAAATCGGTGGAGCCGCAGGCATTGTTGAGGGTGCGCTCAAGTTGCGTGATGCGGTCGCTATGAGCCTTGAGCTTCTGCGTTACCGAGGCCACAGCGGCGGCGGCAGGATTGAGCTTAGAAACGGTAAGGCCCGTCGTGCGCATCATGTTGTCCATGAATTCCTTGCGCTCGTACTCACGGCGCTTCACGCATTTGAGGTCGCGCGCCTCCACCTCAAGGCCCAGGCCGGTTCCCGCCCATTCCTCGGCGGTGGCGATGGCATCGCTCAGCATCTCTTCGCCGGTCGTGGTCTTGCAGTGGTCGCAAATGCCAAGCGGCAGGTACACGCTCACATTGGAGTAATCGGCCAAAACGGCAAACCAAACCTCGGGTGTCACGTCGCCGATGCAGGCGAGCACGATCTCGTTCTCACGCGGACGGCGACGCAGTGCACGCGTGCACGTGACATACGTCGTGGTGTGCGACGCCGCAGCGCCGGCAATCTTGTCGTACAGCTGTTTGGGTTTGATCTTGGGGGAGTTCATCGCCTCGGTGGGACATGCTGCCGCACACAGGCCGCACTTACGACAGATATCGAGGATGTCAATACCGCCGTCGTCAATATCAACCGCATTAACCGGGCAGGCAACCTTGCAGGCGTTGCAGCTGCTCCCCTCGTGAATGCAGGCAAGACAACGATTGGAATTGCCGCGCGGCTTTTCTTTATAGTCCGCAGGATTCCAATGATTCTCTTCCGACTCGATACCCATCAGCGAATCGGAGATTCCGCCCAGTGGGTTCTTCAGAGCACCAAGCCCTTTGCTGATGTCGATGATATCGTCAAACAGGTCGTGTTGTTGAGCCATACCGTGGCTGCCCTCCCCTTTGGCAGTGCAAACAAGCAAGCTCCTATTTTACGCTACCCGCCGCGCCGCGTCAGGTACAGTGTCGAGGGCGAACACAGAAGACAAATGCCCTCATCCCCGCGTCAACCACAGTAGCGCTTGGGGCCACGGGGCCGATGCGGCCACGTCCCTACAGCGCCCCCAAAGTCCCGCAAAGTTCGGCGCAGCCGAACGAGCGCCTGGGACGGGTCCCCCGCGTCAACCACAGTTCCCCGCTCGCCCGATTTCAAGGGCGTAAACGCAGGAAGGCCCCGGGTTATTCTCCTGAGCGATTCCGCAGCCGCGAAGCGGCGAGGACCAGCGAAGGAGAAAACCCGGGGCCTTCCGATGGGAAGTCAAGCCCTTACGGCTTAGTACATGCCACCACCCTGCTGACCAGCAGTAGCAGCAGCGATAGCGTCCTCAAGCTGCGTGTTCTTGGGGACATCGGTGACAGTAGCCTCGGTGATGAGGATCAGGGAAGCAACGGAAGCAGCGTTTTGCAGCGTGACGCGGGAAACCTTAACCGGGTCAAGCACGCCCATCTCGATCATGTTGCCCCACTCGCCGGTAGCGGAGTTCAGGCCCTCGCCTGCAGGCAGAGTAGCGACCTTGTCGACCACGACAGCGCCCTCAAAGCCAGCGTTCTTGGCGATAGTGGCCACAGGAGCAGTCAGGGCCTTCTTGACGATGTCGACGCCGATCTTCTCCTCGGGATCGTCAACCTCAACCTTGTCGAGCGCAGGAGCAGCGTCCATGAAGGCCACGCCGCCGCCAGCGACGATACCCTCCTCAACGGCAGCGCGGGTTGCCTGCAGGGCGTCCTCGACGCGATGCTTGATCTCCTTGAGCTCGGTCTCGGTAGCAGCGCCAACCTTGATCACAGCAACGCCACCGGAGAGCTTGGCCAGACGCTCCTGGAGCTTCTCGCGGTCAAAATCGGAATCGGTGTGCTCAAGCTCGCCCTTGATCTGAGCGATGCGAGCATCGATGGCCTCCTTGGAACCAGCGCCACCCACGATGGTGGTGTTGTCCTTGGAAATGGTGACGGACTTGGCGGTACCGAGCATATCGGCAGTGATGTCGGCAACCTTGATACCCAGCTCATCGAGAGCAGCCTGGCCACCGGTGAGGACAGCGATATCCTCGAGCATGCGCTTACGACGGTCGCCGTAGCCCGGAGCCTTAACGGCGCAGACGTTGAGAGCGCCGCGAATCTTGTTGAGCACGAGCGTAGGCAGAGCCTCGCCCTCGACATCCTCGGCAATGATGAGCAGGCCCTTGCCGGTGCGCTGGACAGCCTCGAGAACAGGCATGATGTCCTGAACGTTGGAAATCTTCTGGTCGGTGATGAGGATGTACGGATCCTTCATCACGGCCTCCATGCGGTCGTTGTCCGTGACGAAGTAAGCGGAGACGTAACCCTTGTCGAACTGCATACCCTCAACAGTGTCGATGGTGATGTCAAAGGTCTGGGAATCCTCGACGGTGATAACGCCGTCCTTGCCCACAACCTCCATGGCCTGAGCGATCTTCTCGCCAACCTGCGGGTCGCCAGCAGAGATGGTGCCAACGGAAGCAATCTGATCCTTGGTCTCGACGGGCTTGGCCTGAGCCTTCATCTCGGCAACGGCAGCGTTGACAGCCTTGTCGATACCACGGCGGATGGCCAGCGGGTTAGCGCCAGCAGCAACGTTACGCAGACCGTCGTTGACGATAGCCTGAGCAAGCAGGGTTGCGGTGGTGGTGCCGTCACCCACGGTGTCGTTGGTCTTGGTAGCGACCTCCTTCACCAGCTGAGCGCCCATGTTCTCGATGTTGTCCTCGAGCTCGATCTCCTTGGCAACAGAAACACCATCGTTGGTGATGGTGGGGGCGCCATAGGAACGCTGAAGAGCAACGTAGCGACCCTTGGGTCCCATGGTAACGGTAACGGCATCGGCCAGAGTGTTGACGCCCTTGGCGAGCTTGGCGCGAGCGTCGGTGTTGAACGTGATGTTCTTAGCCATTGATTATTCCTCCAAAAGAAGTGACACCGCGCACGAACCCGAGTCATGACGGCGCGCGGTATAGATAAAATGTCCGAGAAAGCTACTCGACGACGGCGTAGATATCGTCGACACGCATCAGCAGGTAATCCTCGCCGTCGACCTTAACCTCGTTGCCACCAAACTTACCGTAGATGACAACGTCGCCTTCCTTGACATCCATGGGGATGCGCTCGCCCTTATCGTTGACCTTACCGGCACCCACGGCGACGATGGTGCCGCGCTGGGGCTTTTCCTGAGCGTTACTGGCGATGTACAGACCAGAAGCGGTCTTCTGCTCGGCTGCGTCCGGCTTGATGAGAACGCGATCTGCAAGCGGCTTCAAAGACATGCTTTGTTCCTCCTTTGTTGCCATGCGCCAAGACGTGCGCGATGGCCCTCTCTCGTTACGAACGGTATGAATAGTACCCAGCGATTCCAACTTATACAACGCAAATGCAAAAAATCTTATTTCTTGCCACTTAGATTTTATGAATCGCTCCAGACCAAGGCGAACAAGGGGTCGATGAGAGGTCCTCACCGGAAAATTCGTGCGCCAGAAATGCCCCGGGGCCGTCTTTTTGGTGTGCCTCGGCACATCTCGCGTCCACCCGAGGCACATCTCGCGTCCACCCGAGGCTCCTTTTAAAATGAGTGGCGGTAAAACGTGCATTTGGCCGCGTAATCACCGCATCTGCTCGCGCCCTCGCCGCATTTCCCCGCGTGATTACCAAAATGAGTGGCGGCAAATCGTGCATTTATAAATGAGTGGCGGATAATCAAACGAAATAATGCTGATTTGCCTCGTCAGACGTTCGAAAAACCGCCACTCATTTCAAAATGTCCGAAAAACCGCCACTCAATAGCGAAACATCTAGCGTTCGAACACGCAGGTGCCGCCCAGGTAGGTTGCGAGCACCTGCGTATCAAGAATCTCCTGCGGGTCAATCGCCGTAAGATCTTGATCGAGCACAATAAAATCAGCGTACTTGCCCACCTCGAGGCTTCCGAGGTTCTTCTCATCTCCTGCCGCATAGGCGCTACCGAGGGTGTAATTGCGAATCGCGCTCGCTGCCGAAATCTTCTCGTCGGCATGCCATCCGCCCTCAGGCCAGCGGCTCTGCGGATCTTGGCGTGTAACGGCCGTATAGATCACATGCATGCTGTCGATAACCGTGATGGGCGAATCTGTACCAAACGCCTGGCGAATACCGCGCTGCTCGTAGGTGGCAAACGGCCACATGATCTGAGCACGCTCCTCGCCAAGGTCGCGCTCGGGACCACCGGGGTCCAGCGTGATATGGCACGGCTGGCTTGACGCCACCACGTCGAGCTCGCGCAGGCGATCGATATCCTCGGCCAGAAGATTCTCCAGGTGCTCCAAGGTGTTGTGTCCATGCGTTGGCGCACCAAAACGCGCGCGCGCCTCCTCAAAGATATCGAGCGCAGCATGAATCGCGCCGTCACCAATCACGTGGATACGCACAGGCTCGCCTGCTTTTGCTGCAGCCAGCACCAACTCGCGCATGCGCTCGGCGGGAATCGTCAGGCGGCCGCGGTCGCCTGGGAAGCGTGGGTTGGAATACGGCTCGGTAAGAAACGCGGTATGCTCGCTCGAAACACCGTCGAAGAACTGCTTGAATCCCGGCGCCGAGAGTAACTCGTTGCCCTCGTAGCGACGCTGCAGCTCAAACAGACGAGATTGGTCGTCGAGCAATGTGGGGAACAAATGCGCGCGAACGCACAGGCGTCCCTCCTCCTGCAGTTTGTCGTATACATCGTCGCGAATAAAATCGCAGCCTGGCATGGGCATGAGCGACATGTCGCACATCGATGTGATGCCCTGCTCGGCCATGCGTTGCATCTGCTGAGCATATGCCTCGGCGATACGGTCCTCGCCCAACCACTCAAGACAGCGCGGAAGCAGCTGCATTGCGGCCGCCTCATGCGCAATACCCGTAAGCTCACCGTTCTCAAAGGTGTCAAAGCTGCCGCCCGCCGGAGGCTCGGTATCGGGCATCACGCCCAAAGCGTCGAGCGCGGCGCTGTTAAGCCAAAGCGTATGGCCATCACCCGAATACATCGCGCAGGGGCGATCGGGAAACGCACGGTCGAGCGAACACTTGGTAGGATGCTGGCGAGGAGTCCAGCGATAATCGCGCCAGCCCTGCGTTACCACCCAGGCATCTGCAGGGAGGTCGCGCGCAAATTCCACCGTACGCTCCACCAGGTCCTCTTCACTTTTGCCCATATACATAAGCATGTAGGGAGAACATCCCACGGCCGTATGGAAGAAATGCAAGTGTGCATCGTGAAAACCGGGACAGATAAAACGATCCCCGTAGTCGGTCACGGGCACGCCTGAAGGGGCCTCGGCAATAACGCGCTCGGGCTCCCCAATGGAGACGATGCGGCCATCGCGCATGTAAAAGGCAAGCTCTCGCGGCTCGTCAATACCATCTTCCGAGGTAAAGACACGTTTTGATCGAACAATCAGCTCGCTATGATCGGCGTTTCGCATCTGCATCAAGCTCATCTCTTCCCCTCTGCGGCAATCTCGCGCCATGTGGACACGGAATGCAGTGTACGCGCAATGAGCAAGCATCACTATACTTAAGAGGATGCAGCCGCAAAAAACGTCAAAGGGGCCAAAGAATGACGAAAACTCGCGCACAGCAAATCATGAGCGATAAAGATGCACGCACGCCACAGGAAGTGACTCAATGCATCCATGACATTGCCGCCGAGTTCGAGCCCTATATCATCAGGCAGCGTCGCCATTTCCATAAACACCCCGAGCCGAGCCTGGCCGAGGTGCGCACCACCTCCGACATCGCCAATCAGCTCGATGCCATGAACATCCCCTACGAGCGCCCGCTCAAAACCGGCCTCGTGGCGACCCTGCGCGGCACCGCCCCCGATGCCTACCGCGAGGACGGCACGCCGCGCCGCCGTATCCTGCTGCGCGCCGACATCGACGCCCTGCCCGTCACCGAGCAGACCGGCGAGGAATTCGCCAGTGTCAATGAAGGCTTTATGCATGCCTGCGGCCATGACTGCCATATCGCCATGATGCTTGGCACCTTGCAGATCTTGCGCCATATGACCGACGATATCCACGGCGAGATCCGCATCGTGTTCCAGCCCAGCGAGGAAAACGGCCAGGGTGCCAAGATGATGATCGGCACCGGTGTGTGCGAAGGCGTGGATGGCGCGTTTGCCATGCACATCTGGAGTGAAGTGGACGCCGGCACCGTAAGCTGCGAGCCGGGCCCGCGCATGGCCAACACCGACTGGTTCCGCGTCGATGTGCGCGGTACGTCGTGCCACGGCGCTATGCCTCAGCGCGGCCACGACGCCATCATGGTCGCCGCCGAGATCGTCAACGCGCTGCAGACCATCGTTGCGCGCGAGATCAGCCCGTACGAACCCGCCGTCGTGACCGTGGGAGAGCTTCACGGAGGCACCGCGCGCAACGTCATCGCCGGCTCTGCCTATCTCACCGGCACCGTGCGCACCTACAGCGAAGCCGCCCACAACGTGGTTCCCGACCACATCCGTCGTATCGTCGAGCATACCGCTGCCGCCCTGGGCGCCGAGGCCGAACTCACGGACTATACCATCGCCAACTACAAGGTCGAAAACGAGCCCGCAGCATCCGAACGCTGCCGAGGTGCCGTCGTCAAGCTCTTGGGCGAGGACGGCGTGGGTCATTACCGCGGCACGCTTTCGGGCGAAGACTTCTCCGAGTATCTGCGCCGCGTTCCCGGCATGCTCGCTTTCCTGGGCTGTCGTAACCCCGCCATTGGCGCTACATATGCCCAGCATTCATGCTTCTACAAGATTGACGAAACCGTGCTTGCCAAGGGCAGCATGCTCGCCGCTCAATACGCCATCGACTTTTTGACCGAGCCTACGCAAGCAGAGCTCGACGGCCCCGCTATCGCCGCGGTCGCCGAAACCAATCCCGATCTGGCCGCCAAACTTCGTTCCGCCAAAGCAACGGCCGCCGAGGCTCGCGACGCCGTACACGATGCGCACACTGCACGCCATGCCGCCATCAAGGGCATACGCGATGCACGTGCCGCCGCTCGTCGCGAGGAAGAACGCGACGAGTAGTCACTTCACTGTCATCCCGCAGTCATAGCCACATCGCGATGTCAAAGCGGGGGCGGACGTTTCGACACGTCCGCCCCCGCTCATTTTTCAAACTCTATTTCTACCCCGTCCCCAAATGGCAGGCGGCAGGGCTACTCGTCCTGCGGCTCCGCATCGGAGCTTAGCTCGGGCGCCGAATCAGGCTCGGGTTTCGGCGCAGATTCCGGGGCAGGCACAGGCGCGGGCGCAGGTACGGGCGCGGGTGCAGCTACGGGCGCAGGCGCGGGTGCGGAAGCAGGTACGGCACCCGGAGCGCTATAGCCAGAAGGGGCGGGCTTCTTCTCGAAGGGCAGCACAAAAGTCAGAACGTCGTCCTTGTCCTCGTCGGCCCACTCGCTTGCGTAGCGCGCCACCCAGTAGCCAACGGCACGATGCTTGAGCATCTTGCCAAAGACCGCGAGGAATACGGTGACGAATGCAATCAGCACCAGGAACAGCACGAGCATGACGCCGCCGCCGGCAACAATTGCCTCGATACCCCTGGGGCGGTAGTAGTAGCTGTATGCCCCAAACCCGGCAATGGCACCAAAGACGGCCGTCAAGATCCACGTGACAACGTTGGAGACCAGGCCCGTCAAAAATTCGGGAAGGAACGAAGCGCAGAACAGCTTGGTCTTATTGTTCTTAAAAGCCGCCCAAACCTTATCGAGCGAAAACGCACTCTCGACGCGACCGGTCACCGCAAAGTGCATTACGGCGATGTCGGCGAACATCTTAAAGAAAACCCCCAGGACCACCGTGACAATCAAGGCCAGGAAAAGCAGGCCAAGTGAGCCAAACAGCGCAGCCTCGAGCGCATAAGAGCCGTAATAAGAGTACGAGCCCGCGGCGCCGATTACCACGCCCTCCGCCAGCGAAAGCGCTACACCAATAACGGGAATGGCAGCGATGACCTCGAGCACGGCCGAGATAACGCTCGAAAAGACTCCGAGACCAAACGATGTGGAACGCATCAGCGGACGATCCATGCCGCCATCGATCTTAAGCGACAGATCGCGACCCCACTCGATGCCAAAACCCGCACCGCACACGCTCGCCACATAGGCGGCCAAAAAGCCGATAGCAGCTGCAATACCGCCGATAACGGGAATGAACAGCACGAGCACCGACACGACGCAGATAAGCGCCGGCAAAAAGGCAATCTGGCACACGCGTTGCAGCACGCCCGGAGTCTTGGTCATATCCTCAAACGCCTGGGCCGTGCAGCCCTTGGGCACATTCATGACAGGTTGGGGAACAAGCTGCTGAGGCTGAGGCTGCCCCTGAGGAACGGAGCTTACAGCGCCGGCATTAGGGGCGCCGCAAGCGCTGCAGAACTTGTCGTTATCGCCCATGGGAGCGCCACAATGCGAACAAAACATCGAAATCATCCCTTCGTATCTTGAGCGAATCACCTGGATCGCAAACGATATCTAGCATCATTATCACCCAACGTGAGGACAAATGCTCTTAGACAACGTATTTGCAACGCGCGGGACACTATTCGATTGCTAGATGAGTGCGCCTGCGTTAGTTCGTTCCACGAAAACCTTTGCCTACAATCTCGGAGCTGTCGACAATCGTGATAAAGGCACCCGGATCGATCTCGCGCGCATAGCGACGCAGCTGCACGGCCTCGCGTCTGCTTAGCACGCTCATAATCACTGTGACGCACTCGCCGGTAAATGCACCATACGCACGGCTGATTGTTGCCGTGCGATTGAGTTTTTGGACGATGAAGCGCTCAACCCGCTCCGGCTCCTTGCAAATCACCGTACAGACCTTGCGCAGATGGATGCTTTCAATCGCTTTGTCGACCACCAAGGTCTTGGCAAACAACCCCAGCACGCAATAAAGACCCACGCGCGGGCCGTATAAAAACGCCGCGATGACGACGATGCCGATATCGACATACAAAAGGGCGCGCCCAATTTCGAGCGTCATCCTGCGTTTAAGAATCATGGCGAGGATATCGGTGCCGCCCGTAGACGCGCCGATATCAAACACAATCGCGCTGCCCAGGGACGGCAAGATCACCGCAAAGCACAGATCAAGCCACATGTCCCCCGTCAGCGAAACCGTCGAAGGAATACAGAGCTCGAAGAGCGAAACGTATGCCGAAAGCGCAAAAGAGGCAAAGACACTCCAGAGAATCGCCCGGCGCTCAAGGAATATGAATCCCAAAACCACCAAGATGATGTTGAGAATCCACATGAAGACGCCCACGGGAAGCGTCGGTACCAGCGTAGACAGAATGACCGAAACGCCCGAAGTGCCGCCAAACGCAAAGTGATTGGGAGTCTTAAATGCAACGATGGCAAAGGCCGTAAGGATAAGACCGGCGTTGAGCTCGGCAAAAAAGCGCCAAAAGCCCGGCTCGGCAGAGCGGCGGCGCTCCATGCGCTCACCGCGCTCGATGTCCTCGGGACTCACCACTCGCTCCATCGGCTTCACCGGGGTATGGTGCATCGTGCTTGTCTTCGCATCCGCAGCAGCTTGAATCTGCCCATCGGGCATGGTGGACATACCCGTTCCTCTCCGCTTTTACGTTGCCGTCTTGGCACAACCGGAGAAAAACTAGCACGACTCGGCATAAGCGCCATCGGCTTAGACAGAGAAACGGCCAAGCGGCGCCGTTTTATCGAAGAGCGGCAGGGCGCAGCCAGTAAGCCAACGAATCCCTTGTTATGACAGTAACCCAAGCCATAAGGGACGCTGCAGATGGATGATGTCATCGTCAACGCCCGCGGGCACATGGCCGCAAAACAGCAGGCCAGCATCGTGCAGGGTCATCAATCTCCACAGCCACACGCCAACAAAAAGGACGATAAGCGCCCAGGCGATAATCCAGCACGCGCGCTTGGCCCCAGGAAAAAGCTCCTGCACCACCGGGACCGCAAACACCACGGGCACGCACCAAAACAGAGGATGGTATGCCAGCGCGGCATCAAAGTGACCGGTAAGAAACGCCAGCCAGGCACGTGTCATGCCACAGCCAGGGCACGGCACCCCGGTGACCGTGCGAATAATGCAGCCGATATCCGTTACATAGAGCAGCAACGTCACGCCCAGGAAGATACCCAGAAAAGAGAGGGCACGGCGAACCCAGCCCGCCGTGCCCTCTGGAAACGTCATACGCATAAGACCGAATTACGCACCCATACGTGCGTTGTATGCGGCAGCCATGGCGTTGGTGTTCTTGATGATGATGTTCATCGCAAAGATCGGGCCCAAACCGCACAGGAGCGCGCCGACGATCTGCCACATCAAAATGGTGGTGCCGTTCTCCTGGAACTGCAGACCATAACGCGGGGCGTTGGTCTGCATACGGTTGCCGATCTTGTAATACCACCAGTAGGCATAGAAGCCGCAGGTGACGATGGACAGCAGGATGAACTGCGCCAGGCCAGGTGTGGTCTCTCCGTCGTTTTGGCACATGACGTTCATATCACGAGCCAGTTCATACAGGAAGTACCACGAGTAGATGCCGCAGGTGACGATGGAGAGGATAATCCACATCGGCAGGCTGCGATCGGCCTGTATGGGCACAAACGGCATGCCGCCCCGCGGCGTAACAGGCGTCGGGGCGACGTACGGGTTGGAGTTCGTCTGATATGAGAAATCCTGCGGAGCCTGACCCGGCGTCGCAGAGGAATACGGACCGCTGTCACCAGTCGGAGCCGGAGTGTATACCGGCGCAGGCACGGGAGCCGGAGCAGAAGCGGGTGCAGAGCCAGCTACGGGCGAGCCGCACGAGGGGCAAAACTTAGCGCCATCTGCCAGCTTCTGGCCACAATTGCCACAGAACACGGTGAATCTCCTTCCAATGGGATTTCTTTCAACTCAACATCCTAACGCACTTCGATGCTTAGCAAACAGAATTTAGCCTCTTGTCCCATATTCAGGCGATACATTACCAATACGTCACTCTTCGCTGCCCTCGTACTCCTCGGGCGTCAAAACATCCTCGATGCGCAAATTGATGCCCGCGACCTCAAGACCGGTCATAGCGCCAAGGCGCTCGGTAACGCGCTCCTTGACCTCCTCAAAAATATCGGGAGCATATGCACCGTACTCAATGATCACAGAGATGTTCACAACAACGCGATTGTCGTCGGTGACCTCGACGCTCACGCCCTTGGTGAGATTCTCGGCGCCAAATTGCTCCTGCACAAAGTGCATGAGGTTGCCCTTCATGCCCAGCACATGAGGCACCTCGCGCGTGGCCATTGCCACGATCTTCTCGATCACGCCATTGGAATAGGTGAGCGAATCTTCAGACTCGACGAGTTCCTCGTCATCGTCATCGGCATCGGCATCCACCGTCACGGCGGCGCCATCCTCGGGCTCAGCTGCCACCGCGACAAACTCCTCAACCTGATCTTGCGTATCCTCGCTGTTGGTCTGCTCAATCTCCGCCATGTGATACTCCTGCCTTGGCCTTAGTGCCTGTCAAATAACTTGCCAAAAAAGTTGACGATCGCGTTATCGCCGTCGCGAACTTGCCCCAGCGTGGCTCCCACAAACACAAAAACCGCGATGACGATCGTGTTCCATAGGCCCAAGATCAAGATGAGCGCCGCGAGCACAAAGCCGATGAATCCGTACAAAACCGTATGGGGATGCGAACGCGCATAACGCCGCATGAGCATGCCCAATCCGCGGATGAATCCCGCTGCCTCGTGAAAATCGATTTCGTCATCTACGGGCTCAGAGCCATTGGCCGTCTGCGATCCTGGCGCACCGGCCCTCGCCTCGTCCTGGGACTCGATGGTCAAGCGAGGCTTGGACGCCTTAGACGTTTGCTTGCCGGGTTTACTCACGAGTAACCTCCTGAGTCGTAATCGTGGTCTTGCTGGGAAGGAAGCGCACGCGCACGGTTGCGCCCGCAGCGCCGAGCATAGTGTCGAGCGCACGAGTCACGCGCCCCTGGATACGCTGCGCGCGCTCGGTCAGGTTGTCTCTGCCAAGTGCGATGGCGTCGATATGAACGCGCACCTGATCGGCATCGCGACCGATCACGCGGCCCTCGACCGACTCGATAAGCGCCGTAGGGTCTTGTGCTGCCGAGCGCGCCACCGATTCGATGGCGGCAAGGCTCACCTCGATATCGGGATTCGCCTGCGGATGCACGCACGTCACGACACGGCGGTGCGCCATCATGCGAATCGTCGCAGCCAGAGTACCCAAACCCAAGATGACCATGCACACGAGCAAAACGATACGCACCGCGGGCTTTTGGAACAAGACCTCAATGTTGCGTGCCGCGGGCGAAAAGAGATAGCCAGCGAACATGGCAATGACCAAGGCACCTGAAAGCAGGTAGATAAGCGCGAGAATTCTTCTCAGTGCTCGCATGCCCTGTTCCTTTCGTCCAATAGCTCAACAGCCTTAAGGCTTTCGTATACCCGTATGTCCCGCGCGCGTTGCACGCCTCAACAACTCTTTAAGAATAAACGAATCGGGCCGGGTCTGTGTGATTTACACAGACCCGGCCCGATAACAATCCTGTCACATTGTGCAACGGCGCAACAGCTCCTGCTACTCCTCCTCGAGGGCGGCAATGACCTCGTCGGTCATGTCCATGGTGTGGTACACATCCTGGACGTCGTCGAGCTCCTCAAGGCGGTCAACCAGACGCTGGACCTTCTTGGCGTCGGCGCCGGAAACCTCGGTCGGGGTGGTGGGGACCATGGTAAGCTCGGAACCCTTGACCTCGATGCCCTGGGCAGCAAGAGCCTTGGAAACAGCCATCAGGTCGCCGGGGTTGGTCCAAACGATCCACTCGTCGCCAGCGTCCTCGTAGTCCTCGCCGCCGGCCTCGGCCACGGCCATCATGAACTCGTCCTCGTCACCAGCAGCGCCGTTGGCGATCATGGTCTCCTTCTTGGCGTTGGGGTCGAGGATCTCCTTGACAACAACAACCTGACCCTTGCGCTCGAACTGGAAGGAAACGGAACCGGAAGTACCCAGGTTGCCGCCGGCATGAGAGAAGGCGGAGCGAACATCGGCAGCCGTGCGGTTGCGGTTGTCGGTCAGGCACTCAACGTAAACAGCGACGCCTGCGGGACCGTAGCCCTCATAGGAGATGCTCTCGTAAACGGCAGCGTCGGCACCGGCACCAAAGGCCTTGTCGATAGCAGACTTGATCTTGTCCTTGGGCATGGACTGAGCCTTTGCCTTGTCGACAGCGGCAGCAAGGGAAGCGTTGTTCTCGGGGTTGGGATCGTTACCCAGGCGAGCGGCAACGGTGATGTTACGGCTCAGCTTGGAGAACAGGGCAGAACGCTTGGCGTCCTGAGCGCCCTTACGATGCTTGGTAGTGGCCCACTTAGAGTGTCCGGACATTCGAGTCTCCTTCTACACGATCACACCCGCGCGGGTGCATCGCGCGAGGATTGCAAACATACGGAATGCATGATATACCACGCGGCGGGCGCGATAAAGTCTCCTCTTTTTGCCTGCACGCAATCGCTACGCACAAGGCGGCACTCCGAGCGATATAGAGAGCCATCACAATGGCTATACTGTGGTGCAATGCAAAGCCGAAAGGAGCACCCATGCCATCAGCTAAGCGCCAAAACGTCATCAGTTGGGACGAGTTCTTCATGCGCGTGGCAATTGCCGCACAGCTTAGGAGCAAAGATCCCAATACGCAGGTGGGCGCTTGCATTGCAAGCACCAACCACCGCATCCTCTCGGTGGGCTATAACGGGACGCCCTCTGCCCTCAACGACGACGATTTTCCCTGGGGCACCTCGGACGACCCGCTCGAGGACAAGCACAACTACGTGGTGCACGCCGAGGCAAACGCCGTGCTTAACTACCGCGGCAGCCTGCGCGACCTTGAGGGCTCCACGGTCTACGTGACGCTCTTTCCCTGCCATGATTGTGCGAAGATCCTCGCGCAGGTGGGTATCGGCGAAGTGGTCTACCTCGACAACAAATACGCCGATACCGACGACGGACGCATCAGCCGCCGCATTCTCGATTCCTGCGGCATCACCTACCGGCAGGTTCTTGTCGACGCATAGTCACAACGACGCCTCGCACCCATCGAATCCGACGGTTGCGAGGCGTTTCTATCACACGGCAACGGCTCCATACCATGGCAGCCTCACCGTTTCTCTCACTATTTCTCCAGGTAATCGCATTGCGGGCGCGCCTTGCGCTGCGCGTAGACGATAAGTACCGCGCCCGCCACCACAAGTGGCAGGGAAAGCAATTGGCCCATGGTTATAACGCCGCCCAAGAGATATCCCAGCTGGGCATCGGGCACGCGCACAAACTCGATCAGAAACCGCACGATACCGTAGCCCATCACAAAAACGCCCATGAACGTGCCCTGCGGCAACACAGGTTTGCGACGGCTCAGAATCTGCAGCACGCAAAAGAGCACAATGCCCTCGAGCAGGGCCTCGTAAAGCTGGGACGGATGCCGCGGCATCGTGCCCGCAGCGCCGCCAAAGACCACGCCCCATGGCAGATCGGTGGGCTTGCCCCACAGCTCACCGTTCACAAAGTTCGCAAAGCGGCCGAGCATGAGAGCGAGCGGGGCCCCGCATACCGCGAGGTCGGCAACGGTCCATGCCGAGATCTTGTAGATGCGGCATGCGATGGTTCCACCCACGATGCCGCCCACCAGGCCGCCATGAAAGCTCATACCGCCCTCGTTGACGGCAAAGACCTCGAGCGGATGCGCCAGGTAGTAGCCGTCACCATAAAAGACAACGTAGAACAGGCGTGCGCCGATAATCAGGCCAAAGACCACGCCTACAACCACGCTTACCAGGTCATCAATCGTCAGATTAAGGCCCCAGCGTCGCTGCGTGCGATACATCACCACGCCCGTGATGATAGCCCCCACGATATAGGCGATTCCGTACCAGTAGATAGTAATGGGACCGGCCGATATCGCCACGGGGTCCAAGCTTTGATACAACTCGTTGAGCACGATGTCCTCTTGTCTTTTGCTGTCGCCAGATACGTCGCCGTTATACCAAGCGGGCGCCCGCTTAATGCGAACGCCCGCGACTTACATGTGCCCGCAGCCCCTTACGGGAGTGAGCGCAAATCGAATCAAATCGCCGTCGTCTTAGAACGGCTCGTACTCGTCCAACATGTCTGCGGCCTCGCCGGGAAGATTGGTGGCGACAACGCGCGTGACACCGGGCACGTGCTCCTTCAAAACGCGCTCAATACCCATGGAGAGCGTGAGCTGGCTCATGGGGCAGCCGGCGCAAGCACCTTGCAGCTCCAACGACACCACGCCGTCCTCGTCAACACCAACGTACTCGAGGTCACCGCCATCGGCCTGAAGGTTAGGGCGAATCTCGTCGAGGACCTTCTTGAGATATTCTTCGTCAACAGCCACAGGGGCTCCTTTCGTCTTGATATCTTGATACCCTGCGCTGGCGCTCATGCCGCCGGCGCTCATGCATCATATGCACTCATATAGTACATGCTTGCAGACCCATGCGCGAGGTCACGCTCGGCACCGGTTTGTGATTCTCCGCCATTTTTCATAGAGCGGAAATGTCCGCGGCAACAGTCGTGTACCCAAAAATAAACACCCATCACCTTGAAGATTAACAATTGGTAACAAACGCTCAACCGTTGACCTTTGTTTCCACGCTATTGAGCACGTATACGTATGATATTGAACATCGCACGCAGTATCTTAAGCGTTATGCGCGCTGCGGTCGGACGGCACGAATAAACAGCGCGCCCAACAGCTTTGATCAACGACTTGAAAGGGTTGATTACCATGGCGAACATCAGCAGAAGGAACTTCATCGCCAGCGCCGGCCTGCTCCTGGCGGGCACGCTTGTGGGCTGCGGCTCAAACGGCTCCTCCACCGGCAGCGCCGCCGGCTCTGCAGCATCTGGCACCACCTACACCATTGGCGTGATTCAGCTCACCGAGCACAGCGCGCTCGACGCCGCCAACAAAGGTTTTGTCGAGGCCCTCAAGAAAAGCGGCCTGAACGTCAAGTTCGACCAGCAAAACGCCCAAAACGACCAGTCTGCCTGCCAGACCATCAGCTCTAAGTTCGTGAGCGACGGCGTCGACCTCATTTACGCGATCGCCACGCCCGCCGCACAGGCAGCCGCGGCAGCGACTACCGATATCCCCATCGTGGGTTGCGCCATCACCGACTACGCCGCCTCCGGCCTCGTGCAGGATAACGACAAGCCCGGCACCAACGTCACCGGCGCCTCCGACCTCACCCCGGTCGCCGAGCAGCTCGAGATGATGCAGAAGGTGCTGCCCGACGTTAAAAAGGTCGGCCTGCTCTACTGCACCGCCGAGTCCAACTCCGACGTCCAGATCAAGGCCGCTAAGGCGGAGCTCGACAAGCTCGGCATCGAGTACGCCGACTTCACCGTCTCCAGCTCCAATGAGATTCAGTCCGTGGTCGAATCTGCCGTGGGCAAGGTCGATGCGCTCTACTCCCCCACCGACAACACCATCGCCGCGGGCGCCGCGCAGGTCGGCCAGATCTGCAAGGAGAACAAGCTTCCGTTCATCGCTGGCGAGGAAGGCATGTGCAACGCCGGTGGCCTGTTCACCCTCTCCATCAACTACAAGGATCTGGGCAGCGCCGCAGGCAAGATGGCCATCAAGATCTTGAAGGGCGAGGCCAAGCCCGAGGATATGCCCATCGAGCACCTTTCCGCCAAGAGCCTCGTCGTCGTAAAGAACGATGAGATGGCAAAGGCCATCGGCGTCGATCTTTCCGCCCTCGACGCATAAGGTCCGGCGGTTAGCTCGAGCCTGCGCTTGTCACTCTCCGCGCCGCGACGCGCCCGTCCATGGGTCCGTTGCGGCGTCTTTGATATCCCACGCTATTATCTAACGGTATTTGTATTTTGAGCGCACTCCCCCGGCGGGAACGCTCCGACGTCACATAAGGAGGCACATCGCATGTCCGTCGCATTGCAGGGCGCCATCTCACAAGGCATCCTCTGGGGCATCATGGTGCTCGGCGTGTTCATCACGTTCCGTCTGCTCGACATCCCCGATATGACCGTAGACGGCAGCTTCGCCCTGGGCGGAAGTGTCGTGGCGGTGCTTATCGTCAACGCACATGTTCATCCCGCTGTAGCCATTCTTGCCGGCATGATTGCAGGCGGCCTGGCTGGAGCCATCACGGGCGTTCTCACCACGGTGTTCGAGATTCCCGCCATCCTCGCGGGTATTCTCACCCAGATCTCGCTGTGGTCCATCAACTTGCGCATCATGGGCAAGTCCAACACCCCGCTTCTAGCCAACGACACGATCTTCTCCGACGCGTCCAGGCTAACGGGGCTGCCCCAAAGCACCGTATCGGCTCTTATGGGCATCATCATCGCCATTGTCATCGTGGCCGTGCTCTACTGGTTCTTTGGAACCGAGATCGGTTCTGCCCTGCGCGCCACTGGCAACAACGAGGACATGATTCGCGCGCTTGGCGTCAACACGAACCGCACCAAGATGATCGCCCTCGTGCTCTCCAACGCACTCGTGGGCCTTGCAGGCGGCCTTATCTGCCAGAGCCAGAAGTACGCCGATATCGGCATGGGCACCGGCGCCATCGTCATCGGCCTTGCCGCCATCGTTATCGGTGAGGTCCTGGGACGTCTGCTGCCCGGCGGCCTCACCAAGTTCGGCGCGCGCCTGGCAGCCGCCGTCGTGGGCTCTGTGGTCTACTTCCTTATCCGCGCCTTCGTGCTGCAGATGGGCATGGACGCCAACGACATGAAGCTGCTCTCGGCTGTCATCGTCGTGCTTGCGCTGTGCATCCCCGTTGTTTGGGAGAAGTACAAACTGCGCAGCTCTTACTCGAGGGGAGATGATCAGGATGCTTAAGCTCTCCCGCGTCAAGAAGACGTTCAACAAGGGCACCGTCACCGAGAAGCGCGCCCTCACCGGTGTTGACCTTGTCCTCAACGACGGCGACTTCGTTACTGTGATCGGCGGCAACGGCGCCGGCAAGTCCACGCTGCTCAATATGATCGCCGGTGTATATCCTCTCGACTCGGGCGTAATCGAGCTCGACGGTAAAGACATTTCGCGCATGACCGAACCCCAACGCGCCAAGTACCTGGGCCGCGTGTTCCAAGACCCTATGCGTGGCACTGCCGCCGACATGCAGATCGTCGAGAACCTGGCACTCGCCAAGCGCCGCGGCCTGCATCGCGGTCTTGCCTGGGGCGTCACCAAGGAGGAAAAAGCTGAGTTCCCGGCACTCCTTAAGAAGCTCGACTTGGGCCTCGATACGCGCATGGAAGCTAAGGTCGGTCTGCTTTCGGGCGGACAGCGTCAGGCCCTCACCCTGTTGATGGCCACCCTCACACAGCCCAAGCTGCTGCTGCTTGACGAGCACACCGCAGCGCTTGACCCCAAAACTGCATCCAAGGTCCTCAATCTCACCGAAGAGATCGTCGCCGAGAACAATCTCACCACGCTGATGGTCACGCACAATATGAACGATGCCATCCGCTTGGGCAACCGCCTCATCATGATGCACGAGGGCCACGTTATCTACGACGTTGCCGGCGAAGAAAAGAAATCGCTCACCGTTCCCGACCTGCTACAGAAGTTCGAAGAGGTCAGCGGTGGCGAATTCGCTAACGACCGCATGCTATTGAGCTAATTCAAGCGCACATGTGCGTCTGCAAAGGACCGCGATTCTAAACAGCCTGTTTTACGGGGCGCCGAAGCTAATTCGGTGCCCCGTTTTTAGTAGCTCGTTTCAAAACTCTTCGAAGTGCGTACCCTAAACTAAAATTGCCGAGTAGACCCTTCTATTCGCGTGATAAAAGCCAAGGATTACAGAGGGTTAAATAATTTGTATACTCAGCCCTTTTGATTTAGGGTACGCACTTCGAATTGTTTTATTGAAGTAGCATTTTACAAGGGCATTAAGCTTTTTAGTTTTGCGACAGACTGCCGTGAAATGCCCATTATCTTTTGCATGGTCGCAGAGCGCGCGGGCCCCACCGCCAAAAAACGCCGCAGCGGCTCCCGAAAAAACGAAGAGCCGCTGCGGCAGCACTTAAAATCGCGAAAGCTACTGGCTAGAGGGTTTCCATAGTCGCCGTGACCTCGGCCTCGCGGTCGTACGACGTCATGCCGACGCCGTCCACGCACAGCTCGCCCATCTGATTGTCAAAGGGATCGTCGCGCAATGCTGGGTCGGCAGGCGTGAGCGGAGCAAAGAAGCGCGCATTGGCGGGCATGCGCCAGGGCCCCAGATTTCCAAAATAGAAATGCCTGCGGGCGTCGTCCCCCTCGCGGCGCGCCGCGGAGCCAAAGGAGCAATCGGCCCAAAGCCAGCCCAGGCCCTCAATGTAGAACATCGCCCAATCGTGGCAGCCCACCGAATCGGGCTTTACGTACAAACCGCTCTGCCAGCGTGCCGGCACACCGCCTAAGCGGCACAGCGTGATAAACGTGCAGGCAAACACGCCGCAATCGGCACGGCGAGAACGTGCACATGAATCCGCAATGCTATCCAGCAGCACGTAGGCCGGCTGATAACGGTAATCCACATTCTGCGTAACCCACAGATACGCCGCACGGGCGCGCTCGAGCATATCCTCAGCCGGAATATCTGCATAGAGACGCCCAGCGACCGAGCGAAGATACGGAGTAAACACCAGATGCGGCTCCTCGGCGGCAAGATCCTCTGGCGTAGGAGCGGGCGCGGGCGCAAACGGCGCGTCCCATACGGGAGCAACGGGATTGTCTGCCCACAGATCTACATAGGGAGCGCGAATGGTGTACTCATACTCGACAAAGAACGAACGCTCACCCTGCACATCCCAGTGGACCGTGCGCTGCGGCGCTGTCGCAGGCGCAACCTGCGCACCATCGGTTGCATCGACAAGCTTGATATCCGCCACCTGTTGACCGGAAGGATACGGAATCCATGCCATGACGTGCGTCTCGGGGTCCACATCAACATCCTTGCCCACGCTAAGCGTATGGCGCACGCGCACGCGGCGACAGGCGTATCCCTTTGAGCGCATCTCGTCGAGCACGGCGAGCTGATCTGCGCGATCGATTGGCGGACAAGCAAGACCCGGAACGTCATTAGGGTACAGACGCAGCGACTCCACACAACTTTGCAAGAAACGTTGCTCGCCGTCCACGTAACGCCAATCAAGACGCTCGTGATCGATAAGGGCATCCAGCTCGGCATCGCCAAACTCAGGCCACTCAGCGCGAATCTGCCCGATAACATCAGCGCGTGTCAAACAAAAATCGCGGCGCGTGCGCAGCAGGCGAGCATATTCCGCACGAAGGCAAGGCTCCATCTCGGGACGGTTCCCCATCTCGAGCTCCTCTTCGATAAGACGAAGCGCACGGTCATACTCCCCCGCGACGATAAAACGCGCGATATGCGGCGGCAGGCCATCGTTCAAATGGCGAAAATCGTCGTTCACGGTCACTACCTGCTGCATGGTGCCCCCACTCCAGTGCGGCGCCGCATCAGCGCCCACAACACGCGAGCCGGCGCCACCATTCCATACAGGCGTGCCGACTCCTCAATGCAATATGCCCAAACGCAAGGCACTCCGCTTGCCCGACCGAACATGCGGAGTGCCAACATTCTGGCTTCTAGCCTACGCCAAGGCTGCAACCACCTTGTCGCCCATATCGGCGGTACCGACGATCTTCTCGGCAGGCGTATCGGGATCGGCGATATCGCGCGTGCGCCAGCCCTCGTCGAGAACGCGCTCGACGGCCGCCTCGATCCATGCGGTCTCTTTGGTCATATCGAAGGCATAGGTGAGCATCATTGCCACCGAGAGAATCTGAGCGAGCGGGTTGGCAATCCCTTGGCCCGCGATATCGGGCGCGGAGCCAGCGCTGGGCTCAAAAAGCGACACGCCGTCGCCCAAACTTGCAGAAGCGAGCATACCGAGCGAACCCGTGATCTGCGCAGCCTCGTCGGAAAGGATGTCGCCAAACATGTTCTCGGTTACCACGACATCAAAGTCGGCAGGACGATTGATAAGCTGCATCGCGGTGTTGTCCACAAGCAGGTCCTCAAGCTCTACGTCTGCATACTCCTCGTCATGCACGCGATGAACTATCTCGCGCCACATGCGGGAGGTCTCGAGCACGTTGCGCTTATCGACGCTCGTCACCTTACCGCGACGCTTGCGTGCAGCCTCAAAGGCCTGGCGAGCAATGCGCTCGACCTCGTACTCGTGATACTCCATAACGTCCACCGCACGCTGGCCGGCTTCACCGTTTGCGCCAGCGCCCTGCTCGTCGTAGAAACGCTCATGGCTACCAAAGTAGATGCCACCCGTAAGCTCGCGCACGAGCACCATGTCAACACCCTTGATGACCTCTGGCTTAAGGGTGGAGGCGCCAGCAAGCGCGTCGTAAATCTTCACCGGACGAAGATTGGTGTAAAGCCCCAGAGCTTTGCGAATGCGCAGGAGACCTTGCTCGGGACGAGGAGCGTCTGAATCGGTCGAATCCCACTTGGGTCCGCCTACGCTCGCCAGCAAAACGGCGTCAGACGCCTGAGCGGCGGCAAGCGTGGCTTCGGGCAGCGGATCTGCGCACGCGTCGATCGCGGCTCCACCGATAAGCGCGTCCTCGCAAATAAACTCGACGCCGGCACGCGCCCCCACTGCGGCAAGAACCTTCTTGCCCTCAGCGATGACCTCGGGTCCAATGCCGTCGCCCGGCAGGGTGCATACCCTATAGCTCTTTTTCACGTTGCAACTCCAATCGAGGGTTGAGGGGCCTTTGCAAAAGGGGTTTTCCACGGTCGTCTACTCCGTCTGTGCCTCGGCGATCTTTTGCTTGGTACGCTCTACCAAACCGCCGGCATTGATGATCTCTTGGATAAACGGCGGGAACGGCTGCGCATGGAAGATCGCGCCTGTGGTCTCATCCACAATCGTGCCGGTATCGGCATCGACACTCACCACATCCCCGTCTGAGATAGCGTCCACGGCCTCCGGGCATTCCAGAATCGGCAGGCCCATGTTGATCGAATTGCGGTAGAAGATGCGCGCGAAGCTTTTGGCGATCACGCAGGAAACACCTGCAGCCTTGATGGCGACCGGCGCGTGCTCGCGCGAGGAGCCACAGCCAAAGTTCTCGTCGGCAACAATGATGTCACCGGCCTTTACGCGCTCCACAAACGTGGTATCCAGGTCCTCCAGACAATGCTTGGCAAGCTCCGCCGGATCTGACGTGTTGAGATAGCGAGCCGGAATGATGGCATCGGTATCGATGTCACGGCCATAACGAAAAACAGTTCCGTTGAATTTCATATCGTTCACCTTTCCCGGGAGGGAGGGGCCAGGCTTTATTTGCCATTTCAGACAGTCCTGCTCGCACGAACGTGACATTTAGTCACGTTCGGCTCGTGCGGAAACTCATGTCAAATAAAGCCTGGTCCCTCCCTCACACATCATGTTCTTCTATCGAATAAAACTTCCACAACGCAAAGTAGTTGGACTTGCAGCACTACGCTTTTATGGCCCAGCTGCGCCATGCTTTTTTCAGCAGGGGCTTTGGGCTTTGCTCGCTATGAGTTCCGCACGAGCCGGAGAGCACTTAATGTGCTCTCCGTGCGAGCAGGACTGTCTGAAATAGCGAGTAAAGCCCAAAGGCCCCAGCGCGCTTACAGGTCGCTCGGCAACGCAATGTGGCCGGCGACGGCAGAAGCGGCGCAGACGGCAGGGCTTGCCAGGTAGACCTCGGACGTGGGGTCGCCCATACGGCCCACAAAGTTACGATTGGTCGAAGAAATGCAGCGCTCCCCTGCAGCGAGGATGCCCATGTAGCCGCCCAGACACGGGCCGCACGTGGGCGTGGAAACCACACAATGGGCGTTGATGAAGACATCCATCAGGCCCTCGTGTACGCACTGGAGCCAAACCTTCTGGGTTGCAGGAATCACGATGCAGCGAACGTTCTCGGCAACCGTGCGCCCGCGCAGGACATCGGCCGCGGCGCGCATATCCTCGATACGGCCGTTGGTACACGAACCGATAACGGCCTGGTCGACCGCGATATGACGGCTCTCGGCAACGGGATGCGTATTGCTGGGCAGATGCGGCCAGGACACGCACGGCTCGATCTCGGCAGCGTCGATCTTGATGACCTGCTTATACTCGGCATCCGCATCGGGATGATACTCAACCGGCGTGCGGCGAGCGCGGGCAGCCACGTACTCGCGGCACTTGTCGTCCACCTCAAAGAGACCGGCCTTGCCGCCCGCCTCGATAGCCATGTTTGCGATGGTCAAACGTCCCTCAACAGAGAGGTTCTCAATCGTCGAGCCGCCAAACTCCATAGCGCAATAAAGGGCGCCGTCAACACCGATCTTGCCGATAATATGCAAGATGATGTCCTTTGCCGTGGCACCCGCAGGAAGCTCGCCATCGATTTCAAAGCGAATGGTCTCGGGCACCTTGAACCAAGCACGGCCCGTTGCCATACCCACGCCGGCGTCGGTGGATCCCACGCCGGTTGAGAAGGCGCCGATGCCGCCATAGGTGCAGGTGTGGGAATCGGCGCCGATCATGAGGTCGCCGGGCACCACAACGCCCTGCTCGGGCAACAGTGCATGCTCAATACCCATACAACCCTGCTCAAAATAGTTGACGATCTTATGCTCATGGGCAAAATCGCGCGTGACCTTGGTCTGCTCGGCACTCTTGATGTCCTTATTGGGCGCGTAATGGTCGGGCACGAGGCAAATCCGCTCGCGGTCAAAAACTCCAGCACCAATCTCGCGCACCGTCTTGATGGCGATGGGAGCCGTAATGTCGTTGGCGAGCACCAGGTCGAGGTCGCACTCAACCAGCCGGCCCGGCACAACCTCATCGAGTCCGGCGTGGGCGGCCAAAATCTTCTCTGCCATGGTCATGGGACGTGCCATTGGGTTTCCTCTCTTGTTAAGTCTTTGGCAATCAGGCGAAAAGGGCGATTATGCACCCGGTTATTTGCCCTCTTTTGAGCGGGCGGTCTGAATCATGCGGTTAACTGCATTCACATAGGCCTTCGCGCTCGAAACGATGATGTCGGTATCGGCGCCACGACCGGTGTAGACCTTGCCATCTTCGGCCGTGATGCGCACCGTTACCTCACCGATGGCATCAATACCGCGGCTGATAGCCTTGACAGAGAACTCCGCCAGGTCGCCATGAACCGCAACAACCTTGTCCACTGCCTTGTAAGCGGCGTCGACAGGGCCGGTACCCGTAGCGCACACCACGTGCTTGACGCCCAGCTCGTCGCTGATGGTCGCCGTAGCAGTGGGAACCAGCGGGTCGCCGCAGGACACCTGCAGGGCGTCGAGGGTATAGATAGCCTTCACCTCGCGCTGACGCTCCTGCACCATCGACTCGAGGTCCTCGTCAAAAACCTCCTTCTTCTGGTCGGCAATTTCCAGGAAGCGATTGTAGACGTCTTCAAACGCGGTATCGTCAAAGGTGTAGCCCAGCTCGCCCAGGCGGTGGCGCAGGGCAGCGTGGCCAGAACGGGCGGACAGGATAATCTCGGAGCCAGCGGCGCCTACATCTGCCGGGTCGATAATCTCGTAGGTATCGCGAGCCTTGAGCACGCCGTCCTGATGGATGCCGGAGCTATGCGCAAAGGCGTTGGCGCCGACAATCGCCTTGTTGGGCTGCACGTTGATGCCCGTGATGGAGCTCACCAGCCTGGAGGCGCGCGTCAGCTCGCGGGTCACGACATCGGTATGGGCGTCGAGAGCTTCGCCATGCATCTTGATGGCCATAACGACCTCTTCGAGCGAGGTGTTGCCTGCGCGCTCGCCCAGGCCGTTGATGGTGCACTCGATCTGCGTGGCTCCATTTTGGACAGCATCGAGAGCAAGGGCGGTAGCCATGCCCAGATCGTTATGCGTATGCACGGAGATGGTCACGTTTTCGATACCGTCGACGCGCTCGCGCAGGTCCTTGATGCGCGTACCAAAATTCCAAGGCATGTTATATCCCGTAGTGTCGGGAATGTTAACGACCGTCGCACCAGCCTTCACCGCAGCCTGGATGATACGGACAAGGAACTCCTGATCGGAACGCCCGGCGTCCTCGGCATAGAACTCAACGTCGTCCACAAAGTTGCGAGCGTACTTCACGGCATGAATTGCGCGCTCGATGGCCTCGTCCTCGGTGAGATGAAGCTTGTCGCGCAGATGGGAGGGAGAGACGCCCAAGCCGGTATGGATACGCGGACGCTTGGCACTCTTCAGGGCCTCGGCAGCCACCTCGATATCCTTATCCACGGCACGCGTCAGACCGCATACGGTGCAGGTGTCACCGGCAATCTTTCCGATTTCGTAAACCGACTTAAAATCACCCGGGCTGGAAATGGGAAAACCAGCCTCGATAACATCCACGTTCATGCGCACGAGTTGGCGCGCAATGATGAGCTTCTCCTCGGTATTCATGCTGGCGCCAGGCGATTGCTCGCCGTCGCGCAGAGTGGTATCGAAGATTGCGATTTTGCGGGTCATGGTTCCTCCTGTACATCGAAGCCGCCGGGCGACTATGTTCAACATGTCGGGCTTTGTAGGCACGTACAGGCGAAAGATAGAAAAACACCCGAGCGCTCATACGGACCGCAAAGCGATGGTCAGTTACGCACTCGGGTGTTAAGCAAGTTGAAAAGATCCCAAGCGCGACTACCGTAGTAGCGCGAGGGCTAGGAGTGCAGTTGCAAAGGCGTTGTTCGTCATGGTATGCGCACTCCTCTCAGATAAAGTCTCAACAAAGGTGAGTCTAGCAGAATCGAAGTTTACTTAGAACAGAAAATCCGATTGTTACAGCTTTGAAAACGAACGGAATAACGATGCTCGCCTAAAAGAAAACCCGGCTCGCAAATGCGAACCGGGTTTAGAAGAACGAGTCAGTTCGAATGACTACTCAGCGAGAAAGTTGCGCTGAACAGCAGGGTCGACCTTGACGCCAGGGCCCATGGTGGAGCTGACAGAGATGCTCTTCACGTACTTGCCCTTAGCAGAAGCGGGCTTGACGCGCAGAATCTCAGTGTAGAGGGCAGCGTAGTTCTCGACGAGCTGCTCGTCGGAGAAAGACTTCTTGCCCAGAGGCACATGGCAGATGCCATAACGGTCGGCGCGATACTCAACGCGGCCAGCCTTGAGCTCGGAGACCATCTTGGCAACATCCATGGTAACAGTGCCGAGCTTGGGGTTCGGCATCAGGCCACGGGGGCCGAGGATCTTACCGATGCGGCCAACCTTGGCCATCATGGTCGGCAGAGCGATGGCAGCGTCAAACTCGATGTTGCCCTTCTGAATCTCGGCGATCAGCTCGTCGGAGCCAACGATGTCGGCACCAGCCTCGCGAGCCTCATCGGCCTTAGCGCCCTCAGCGAACACGGCAACGCGAACGGACTTGCCGGTGCCGTGAGGCAGGGAGATGGAGCCACGGATGTTCTGATCGGCCTTACGGGTGTCGACACCAAGGCGGAAGTGAGCCTCGATGGTCTCGTCGAAGTTGGCGGTTGCAACCTCCTTGACGAGAGTGACAGCCTTACGCGGGGTGTAGAGCTGAGCGGAATCAATCTTCTCAGCGGCGGAGCGGTACTTCTTACCGTGCTTAGCCATAATACATACCTCCTGTGGTCAAACGGGCCTGAGCCCTCCCACATCAACGCGTGCCCTATTGCACGCAACCGGACACGACACGCATCGTGCCCGAAATTACCTAAACAGTATCGCTACTCGGCGATGGTGACGCCCATGGAGCGAGCGGTGCCGGCAACGATCTTCTTGGCGGCCTCGATATCGTTAGCATTGAGGTCCGGCATCTTGATCTCGGCGATCTTGGTGAGCTGCTCCTGAGTAAGCTGACCAACCTTGTCGGCCTGGGGCTTAGCGGAACCACTCTTGAGCTTAAGCTCCTTCTTGATGAGGTGAGCCGCAGGAGGGGTCTTCGTCACGAAGGTGAAGGAACGATCCTCATAAACGGTGATCTCAACGGGGATGATGTCGCCCTGCTTGTCCTGCGTAGCGGCATTGAACGCCTGGCAGAACTGCATGATGTTGACCTGAGCAGCACCCAGTGCCGGGCCAACGGGAGGAGCGGGGTTAGCAGCGCCAGCGGGAATCTGGAGCTTAATGACAGTAGCAACCTTCTTCTCAGCCATGTCAAAACCTTCCTAAAACACGAATGTGTCTACAGTGCCAATATGTTCAACGCGTACCCGTTAGAAGCAATCCATCCGGTGAGCAGCCGGCAGATGAGCGTGAACGCGAGAACGAACTAAGAAATAACGGAGACCTGATCGAACGAAAGCTCGACGGGAGTCTCGCGGCCAAAGATCATCAGAGTGACCTTGACCTTGCCGGCCTCGGGGTTAACCTCGGAGACCTTACCATCAAAGTCCGCAAGCGGACCAGAAGTAACGCGAACAGACGAGCCGACCTCGATATTGACGGTCGTACGCTTAGGCGCGCCGCCCTTATCGCTCTTGCGCATCATCTTGTTGTACTCTTCACGCGAGAGAGGAGCGGGCTTACCGTTGCCACCCAGAAAACCGGTGACGCCGGGGGTGTTGCGAACACACGTCCAAGAGTCGTCATCCATTTCCATACGAACGAGAACATAGCTCGGGAAAATCTTGGAGTCCTTGGTCTCGCGAGCACCGTTCTCCTTGATCTCGGTCACACGCTCGGTGGGAATCTCGATATCAAAGATGCGATCGGTCATACCCATGGTCTCGATGCGATGCTCAAGATCGGACTTAACGCGGTTCTCATAACCAGAGTACGTGTGGACGACATACCAGCGCTTGGACATGCTTAACCCCTCAATCCGGAGAAGGCCACCAGCGCCTGGCCGATACCGGCATCAAGCAGCGCGATGACAACGCCAACAACAATCAGGGAAACGCAAACCGTGACGGTGTAGTTGATGAGCTCCTTCTTGGAGGGCCATACAACGCGCTTCATCTCGGAACGCACGGAAGAGAAATACTTCTTGATGCGGGCAAACAGGCCGGGCTTCTTGTTCTTATCCTTGGCCTTAACCTTAGCGGTCTTCTTGACCTCAGGCTTAGCAGCAGCCTTGTTGGAGCCCTGCTGAGACTTCTTCTTGGTCTTCTTGTTGGCCATGAACATTTACCTCCGGCACAGACCCAACATACAGTAACAAACCGTAAGCCTCCTATGGAGGCTTACGGATCAAAGACTGGCACGCCAGGAAGGACTCGAACCCTCAACACTCGGTTTTGGAGACCGATGCTCTACCAATTGAACTACTGGCGTATGTCAAAAGAGACTAGCGAGTCTCTTTGTGCACGGTGTGACGACGGCACCAGGGGCAATACTTTTTAAGCTCCATGCGATCAGGGGTGTTGGCCTTGTTCTTGGTCGTCGTGTAATTACGACGCTTGCACTCGGTGCAGGCAAGTGTAACGAGAGTACGCATGTGTCTTTTACCTCCAAATACCGTACCTCACGGGCACGGTGGTAAACATTATCATCTGTAATGGGGTTATGTCAATGCGATTTACGTCTCCACGATTTTTCTGCAGATCCAGAACACAATCCTGTCATTAGTGCGCATCGACACAAAAACCCGGCTCCCCCGAAGAGGAACCGGGTTGATGAAATCAACAGCTCGAGTAGCTAAAGTTACTCGATGATGGTGCTGACGATGCCCGAGCCGACGGTGTGGCCACCCTCGCGGATAGCGAAGCGCAGGCCCTCCTCCATGGCGATCGGGTGAATGAGGTCGCCCTCGATGGTGATGTGGTCACCAGGCATAGCCATCTCGGTGCCCTCAGGCAGCTTCACGGTACCGGTAACGTCGGTGGTACGGAAGTAGAACTGCGGACGATAACCATCGAAGAACGGGGTGTGACGGCCACCCTCCTCCTTGGTCAGAACGTAAATCTCGCCGGTGAACTTGGTGTGCGGGGTAACCGAACCGGGCTTGCAGAGAACCTGGCCGCGCTCGATGTCCTCGCGCTTGATGCCGCGGAGCAGCAGACCGACGTTGTCGCCAGCCTCGCAGAAGTCCATGGACTTACGGAACATCTCGATACCGGTAACAACGGTGTTCTGGGTATCCTTGATGCCGACGATCTCGACGGGCTCGTTGAGCTTGAGCTCACCGCGCTCGACACGGCCGGTAGCAACAGTACCACGGCCGGAGATGGTCATAACGTCCTCAACGGCCATCAGGAACGGGAGGTCGTTGTCACGAGCAGGCGTCGGGATGTACTCGTCAACAGCGTTCATGAGCTCGCGGATGGCGTCCATCCACTTCTCCTCGCCGTTGAGAGCGCCGAGAGCGGAACCACGGATGACGGGGATGTCGTCGCCGGGGAAATCGTACTCGGAGAGGAGCTCACGGGTCTCCATCTCGACGAGGTCGATCAGCTCGTCGTCGTCAACCATGTCGCACTTGTTCAGGAACACGACGATGTAGGGAACGCCGACCTGACGGGCGAGAAGGATGTGCTCACGGGTCTGAGCCATCGGGCCGTCGGTAGCAGCGATAACCAGGATAGCGCCGTCCATCTGAGCAGCACCGGAGATCATGTTCTTGACGTAGTCAGCGTGGCCCGGGCAGTCGACGTGAGCGTAGTGACGAGCAGCGGTCTCATACTCGACGTGGGAGACGGAGATGGTAATACCGCGCTCGCGCTCCTCGGGAGCCTTGTCGATGTTCTCGAACGCGGTGAAGTCGGCCTTGCAGCCCTCGGTCTCAGAGAGAACCTTGGTGATGGCAGCCGTCAGCGTGGTCTTGCCGTGGTCAACGTGACCGATGGTGCCGATGTTAACATGCGGCTTAGTGCGCTCAAACTTTTCCTTGGCCATGAAGCCCTCCTCTTTCAAAGGTGTCCTTTTGGACTTGCCTTTATACCTAAGTGGCCCCCCTAAAAGGATTTAGGAGAGCCACCTTGTTACCTGGTAGCGGTGACTGGATTCGAACCAGTGACGCCACGGGTATGAACCGTGTGCTCTGACCAACTGAGCTACACCGCCAAATGGAGCCTGCAACCAGACTTGAACTGGTGACCTCTTCGTTACCAACGAAGTGCTCTACCGACTGAGCTATACAGGCAACATAAGGGTGGGAGCTATAGGATTCGAACCTATGTAGGCAAAGCCAACGGGTTTACAGCCCGTCCCCATTAACCACTCGGGCAAACTCCCACGTATGTTCTCGATTGCATTGGCTCTAAGCTTTTGCGCTCGCGAACGAAAGAGATATTACGACGCGGGCCGGCAACCTGTCAATCAGAAAGCTATAATACACGGTGCCGGGCGTATCTATATTTCTCTTTCCTGGGGTTTTGTTGCTTTAGGCAAGTGGAGCAGTGAATATGGTGTGAAGACCGCAGGTAATTGAGGGGGGTGTTCCTATAGTTTTGTCAACTGGGAAATGCTGTCCGCGCGACTGAATCGCGGCATGCTGACGCCAGGCCATTCGGCCGGTGGGCTCCAATCTGCTCGGTGCGCTTCGGCTAGGCGGCGTAAGGCACCCTGTCCCGCATGACCGCGTAGATGACCTTCAGCCTCTTTCGCGCCAGCGCCTTGAGCGCCTTGCCGTGCGGCATGCCCCGCTCTCGGCACCTGGCGTAGTAGTCACCCCATCTCCCCTCTGTCCGGGTAAGGCAGTTGCATGAGAATATGAGCAGGTTCTTCAGCCTCTTGTTTCCTTGGCGTGATGCCGTCACCGAGGAGATCGAGGTTCCCGACTGGCGGTTGCGCGGCGCCNCGGCGAAGAGCCTGGCGGCCCCGTGCGCCGCGAGTCCCGGCAGGTACGCCGCCGACATCCCGGCCGCCCTGGCGCGGGCGAGCGCGAGGGCGCCTATGTTGCGCGACTGGTCGACGACCACGAGCGCGTCGGGGAAGCGGACGAACAGCGAGTCCAGGTCGCCCTCCCTGTTCGCGACGGGGGCGCTCAGCAGCACCTCGCCGTCTCGGGTCGCGACACATGCCCAGTGGGACGATTTCCCGACATCGAGCCCGATGACGGCTTCCGGCATTCTAGTTGGTGCCACGGTGGTATCCTCCAATCGGTAGGCCGATCGGAGCCCCTCCCCGCGACACCCACATTACCTGGCCGTGGCGCTTGCGCCCGGCAGTTTCCTATCAGTCGTCCGGAGCGGCGAGCGCCCCCGGTGGCAACACCCCCCGGGCCCTCTACGGGGCAGGGGCAGACGGCCATCCGGAGGCGCCCGATCGGCGGCCCCTCGGGGCTTGCCCGTATCGTAGGCAATGCGCCGAATGCTCGCCATCGAATTTTATCGATGGCCTATTTCAGACTGTAATGGGGTGTTTGAAGGACATGCGGAGGACTATATCCAGATTCTTAAGTAAAGTGGAGTCCGCTCAGCAATGAATTCATAAGGGCTATTTTGTCATCTAAATAGTAATAGCCCGATCCATCCCCGCTTTAAATTCAATACGCTCTCCCCCCCATTCATGCATACAGATATTTGTTGCTCAACAGGTAAACAAGGTCGCTGAGGAATACTTTAAGGAATTATCGTCTCAAGAAAGAGGTTTTCATGGTCCCCTCAGATACCGGATGCTTGCAGCAAGCCCTAATTATTGCAGCAGGCGTTTGTTTTGGCTTATTACTATTCGCAGTCTGTGGCTAGGCGACTCGAAGTTGCGCTCATTTCGAGCCGCAACATTTTGCCCTTATTTGCCGGTATTGCGTATCTTCTAAATAGGTACATCGTTTCTTTCGATTGTTTTCTACCTTATGGGTTCTCCCACTATCAGCTAGGTGATCTTTGCGGAGGAATCATCTTCCCCGCCTATGTAAATACCCTGAGTGAAGCCGTCTGTGGAAAAACGCTAATGAATGGTTTACCGAGCAGCCTTATTTTATCGACGGGATGTTCACTTTGTTGGGAAGTACTGACTCCGGCGCTGTTTGATTTCAGTACTCCAGACATGCTCGATGCATGCATGTATTTCATCGGCGGCATCCTGTATTTAGTTGCCTTTAAGCTAGGCTCCACCGATCGAACCCAACCCGCACCAAGCAATTATTTGTCAGATACGACTGAATGCAAAGCAGGTCAGAAGTGATAACACCTCTGACCTGCTATTTCTCATGGAGCCAGTGACGGGAATCGAGCCCGCAATATAGTTAACCGTTTTTGCTTCATTTAGACCAATAAATGTCCTGAAACCCCTTTCGCTATTCGACCCCTCGATCTACGACAAGGTGCTGGCCAGGCGACCCCTTTTACCGAATTGTTCCATTTCTTAAGCCTTCAATAACATGAGGGTGATAGCCTAATCTTGCTTTGGTAAAAGGGAAAGGAAACGTCATGAAAAAACGTCTTGCCGCACTGTTTACGTGCCTAGTTATCCTAGTCGCTCTAGCCGCGTGCTCCTCAAATAGCAAAAGCGAGGAGCCTAAATACGCAGACGACACTGCCATGGAAACAATTGCCAAGGGTTTTGAAGCCCGCGCGGATGTCATTAACGAACAGGAACAAAACGGCGAATACGACGAAACTTCAAAGGTATACAAGAAATTTATTAAGGCCGAGCTTAACGTCGATAAAGACCTCAAGGATGCCAAGTTCAAAGATTCTAAAATGCAGGAGGACGTCCTCTCCTACATCAATTCCGTGCAGGCGCAATTAGATATCGTAGAGAACAACTCGCCATCGAGTGACTCGTTCTATCTGGAGTGGCAAGACGCATATGATAAGCGCGCCGCCGCCTTAAAGGTTCTTGTCGACAACTACGACCTCACAGTGTCAGACAAGTACAAGGACGATTTTGACGAGCTTATTGCCAATGGCGCAGCCGCAACCAAGAAGAATGAACAGGACGAAGGCCTGATTAATAATTTCAACAACGTCACTTGGGACATCTCCGATGACGGCTGGGGAAACTACACGTACTCCGCCGTAGTAGAGAACACCACCAAATACAACTACTCAAACGTGAGCATCACGCTGGGATTATATGACGCCGATGGCGTAAGGCAGGACGAGGCATACGCAGATGTCAATAGCTGGGGCCCGGGTGAAAAAGTCCGCTTCGAAGCTTACGGAAGCGTCGATGCGCAAAGCGTAAAAGTTGAACCAACCTATTACGAAGCTAAATAGCGTCTAAACAGAATTGCCAAAAACCATTCGGCCCCGCCCTTCAGGCGGGGCCTTTTCATGCCCTGCCACTCCACTGGACGTCTTCGCGTTCGTTGCAAATCGAAAAACAGACAAGATAGGATTAGGCATCAGCTGTTTTCAATAAGAAAGCAGGCCAGAAGCGATAACACCTCTGACCTGCTATTTTTCATGGAGCCAGTGACAGGAATCGAACCCGCAACCCACTGATTACAAATCAGTTGCGCTACCGTTGCGCCACACTGGCACGCTTGGCGCTCTCGCGCGAAGCTTGTTTAGGATAAAGGAATTAGAGCCGGGGCGCAACACATGAGCGCAGGGACACGACATAAACGGCAAGCTCAAACGACCGCTCCATACCGTCCGGATCGGATCCATCGTTTTCGCCAAAGCCAAATGTCCCTCGTCAAAACGAATGGCTTCACGATTTAGATCATCCGTGAAGTTGCCGGCTGCTCAATATAATCCCGTCAGACGCACTGAGGCTCGCTCGTTGCAGAAATGAATCCCGTAAAGTGCACCAAGGTCCACGCATCTCCTAAATGATTGAAAAGCCGCCAATCGTTCGAAGCGCCGGCGCAAGAAACGTTTCGAATCCGCCAGACATCTTCTTATCATCCATCTCCGCGCCCATCTGGGACCGTCGTGTCAGACGACTGGCGGATTCTCGTACATTCAGAGACTCCGCCGGGAGAATGACTGGCGGCAATTTATACGTTTCGAAATGAATGGCGGAACCGATAGCGAAATTGAGCCGCTTCCCGTCTCAAAACGAGCGAGGACCCGCCACTCAGTCAGAAACGAGCGAGAAACCGCCACTCAAACGCAGGAATCACTCGGGGTGGATCCCGCCACTCAACCACGGGGAACCCACCGGCACTGATTGTGGGCCTCGAAACGAACCAAGGCCTCGACCGCAATCGAACCAAGAACCACCGTTGCATTCCACGGCGCCGATATCGGCGAATGAAACCCATGGGGCGGCGCTCATTCGCACCGCCCCATCAAATCTCATCTTCCGCGCAATGCCTTGAGCTTGGCAAGTGCCTCGGGACTCAAACGGCTACCCAGGGTCATCTTGATCTGCGGAGCCTCCTCGACCTCGGCGACGTCACGATCGATCTGCTCGATCTCGCCCAAAAGCATACGGGCAGAGATGCGCGTCACGCCCTTGCCCATCACCGTTGCTTGAATCATGGCGTCACTCGTCACCACCGTGCAGGCGCGGCCGGTCTCGCGCGCCTCGGTGCAAATACGCTGCACCACGGTATCGGCCGAAACCCCCGTGGGCGAAAACTCGATACGGCAGCCCGCCTGAGAGATATTCGGGCGCTCGGCAGAAACATTGCCCGCACCGTCGAAAACGATTACGGCCTCGTAGCGACCCTGGGCGAATGCAGCCACATCCGAGATGAGCGCCGTGCGCGCCGAGGCATGGACGTCGCGCGAATAGGGATCGTCCGAGCGATCGTACACCAGGCACTCGTAGCGCGGCGTCGAATGAATGATGTTGTAGCCATCGACCACCAAGAGCTCTCGTTTTCCCGACGCATTGGTACCACGCGGCGGAACATCGGGCGTCTCAAACGCCGCCGAAAATGCATTGCCCACTCCATACGTGCTGGCCGAGACGGTCTCGCGCACCGAGCTCTCGCCGAATCGCTTCGCCTTGGCTTTAGCGCGACTCTTCTTTCCCATGGTTACTCCCCCAGCTCAGATGCATTGCGACGCATCCACTCAAAGCACAGGGCGCATGCTGCCTGAGCGACATTCAGACTCTCGGTAAGACCACGCTGCGGAAGTTTGGTCAGAAAGTCGCACTTTTCGAGCACTAGGCGTGAAATGCCATCGCCCTCGGAACCCATGACAAGCGCAACGCGCCCCTGAAGGGGAGAGTCCCAGCACACATCTTGCGCATGCTCGGAAGCGCCAGCCACCCAAAAGCCCGCGTCTTTAAGATCATCGAGCGCACGAGCGATGTTGGGGACCTGTGCAATAGGCAGGTGCATCACAGCACCCGCCGACGTCTTATAGCTACCCACGGTGACGCCCGCGGCACGCTTGTTGGCGATAACCACGCCAGCAGCGCCCACAACCTCGGCAGATCGAACGATGGCGCCAAAGTTGCCATCATCGGTCACGTGGTCAAGCACGAGTACGAGGGCTGGGCCCTCACCCGCACGAGCGATGATGTCCGCGATGCCGGCATACGGGAAAGAACCTACCTCGAGCACGATACCCTGATGAGCACCATGGCTGGAAATGGCATCGAGCTGCGCTCGAGGCACCGTCTTGATGGGAATGTTCGCACGATAGAGGTCGTCAATCAGACGAGCGAGCGCCGCATCGGAGCCTTGGCCGTTGGCAACGAGAGCGCGCTTGACCGGAAAGCCCGTGCGCAGCGCCTCGGCGGCAGCACGACGCCCCTCGATAAAGTCGCCCGCGGGTACAGCCACGCGCTCACGAGGCACACCACCGCGACGGGAAGGTTCACTCCCCTGTCTAGAGCCACGAGAGGGTGCCTTGCGCGAAGCTTGCGAACGGCCGCCACGAGAGGCGTCCTTCTTTTGGTTGTTTCCACGTGCGCGCTTGTCCGCCACGATATCTCTCCTCGATTAAAGAAGGTTCAACAATAGATGCGCCGGCTCTCCCCCGCCCGCCGCGAGCACACCACCCTGGCCCCGGAGGCCGCGGGTTTTCCAGGTGCCCGAGATTGCCCTGAAAGAGGAGGGAAGCGTACTTGAGGTACGCGACCGATGATTGAGGGGCAAGGTCGGGTGCCTGGGCCCGGAAGTACGACCGGTCACAGTGCCGCAGATCGCCCCGAAAGAGGAGCGTTGCGTACCTGGGTACGCAAGCGACGATTGAGCGGCGAGGTGCGGTGCTGTGATCCGGTCGTCGGGATTAGGCCGATTTAATACGGGTGCCCGCCGCCGTGTCCTCAATAACCAGGCCCAAATCCTTGAGTTGGTCACGAATGGCATCGGCAAGACCCCAGTTCTTGGCTGCACGGGCCTCGGTGCGGGCGGCCAAGATCTTCTCGGCAGCCTCCGCAACGTCGTCGCCCTCAAAATCAACCAGCTCGCGAGCCACGTCGAGCAAACCTGCGGGCAGCTCCTCCTCGGGCTCGGGCAACTCGATACCCAGCGTGGAGAGCAACTCTGCCAGAGCATCGGCTCCAGCAAGCGCCACCGGCGCCGCGACAGCGTCGCCCGCGGCCTCAAGATACTGGTTGCACTCGGTCACAAAACCAAAGACAGCGCCCAGGGCACCGGCGGTGTTGAAGTCGTCGTCCATGCACTCGGCAAAGCTCGCGCGAACGGCAGCGGTCTTTACATCAAAATCCTCGGCAAGAGCAACATCTGCCTGAGCCGTTGCATGCGATGCAGCCCAGCGCAGGTTCTGCACCGTACCGGCGATACGCGTCAGCGAGCTCTCGGCACCGTCCAAACGATCCCACGAGAAATCGAGCGGCGAGCGATAGCTTGTTTGCAGCATGAGCAGACGCAGTGCCGCGCCAGAGTGCTTCTCCAAAACCTCGGCCAGCGTAAAGAAGTTGCCAAGCGACTTGCTCATCTTCTCTCCATCGACCAAAAGCATGCCCGTATGCATCCAGGTATTGGAAAAGCCCTGATGCCAAGCGCAGCTGGCCTGGGCGCACTCGTTCTCATGGTGCGGGAAGGCGAGGTCGGATCCGCCACCGTGAATATCGATGGGCACGCCCAAATAGCGATGCACCATGGCAGCGCACTCAGTGTGCCAACCGGGACGGCCCTTGCCCCACGGAGAATCCCACATGGGCTCACCGGGCTTGGCGGCCTTCCACAAAGCGAAGTCGAGCGGATCGCGCTTGTCCTCGTTCTCCTCGATACGCGCGCCCACCATCAAATCGTCGATATTGCGGCCCGAAACCTCGCCATAGGTGGGATCGCTGCGCACGGCAAAGTACACGTCACCGTTGTCGGCGGCGTAGGCATGGCCCTGCTCGATCAAGGCCTTGATCATGCCGATCATAGGACCGATCTCTTTGGTCGCACGCGGACGAATATCGGGATCGAGCACGTTGGCGGCGCGCATGACGCCGATGAACTTGTCGGAAAACTCGCTTGCCACCTCGGCGGCGGTGCGACCCTGCTCATTGGCGCGCTTGATGATCTTGTCGTCTACGTCGGTGAGATTCTGCGCAAAGGTCACCTCATAGCCCTTGGCCATGAGCCAGCGACGAATGACGTCGAAGCTAATAAAGGTACGAGCGTTGCCGATGTGGATATTGTCGTAGACGGTGGGGCCGCATACATACATGCGAACCTTGCCCTCTTCGATGGGTGCGAACTCTTCTTTTTTATGCGTGGCGCTGTTGTAGATACGCATTGATTACTCCTCAGATTTCTTCTCGAGCAGGCACACGGCCCAGGCGCCGATGCCCTCGCCCTGGCCTTCCCAGCCCAGGTGCTCGGTTGTTGTTGCCGCGACGCCCACCGATTCGATATCGACCCCCAAAGCGCGGCTCAAGTTGGCGCGCATCTGGTCGCGATGAGGCGAGATCTTGGGCTCCTGACAAGCGATGGTGCAGTCGGCGTCGACAAATTCGAAGCCAAGGCCGCGCACATGTTCCATGACGCGTGCGAGCAGCAACAGCGAGTCGGCACCCTCATAGGCAGGATCGGTGTCGGGAAAAAGCTTCCCGATATCCCCGGCACGAGCAGCGCCCAAGATGGCATCTGCCAAGGCATGAGCCAAGACGTCGGCATCGGAATGACCGAGCAGCCCTTTATCGTGCGGAATATCGACCCCGCCGATAATACATCGGCGCCCTTCCACCAGACGATGGACATCGTAGCCGTGTCCGATGCGAAGTTGAGAGGACATGCAGACAGCCCCTTCATGTCAATGCCGATACGTCCGAACCATCATAGCATTGACGAGCTGGTTGAACGTGAGGAGCACAACCGCCCCACGTTGCCGCTCGACCGATACGTAATATTGGCGAAGCTTGAAATACGGGATAATCGTCTTGAATGTGAGTCCCTCGCCATCCCTAACTTCAATGGGCTCTCGCATCGCTGCATTACACGTGCTGTTATTTGTAAATGTAAGGAGGAGTAACATATGAATGCACTTGAATGCAAGGCATACCTGGAGCGCATCGGCTACCAGGAAGAGCCACATACAGATAAGGATTGTCTGGAAAAGCTTATGGAGCTGCAGCTTCAAAGCGTTCCTTTTGAAAATTTGGAGGTCTTCAAGGAGAAGAGGGTTCCCTCCCTCAAAACCGAGGACATCTTCCACAAAATCGTCCACCAAGAACGGGGCGGATGCTGTTTTGAGCTGAACAAGATCTTCTACGAGCTCCTCAAGGGCCTGGGCTTTGACGTCACACCGCTTGCGATACGAATGCTGTGGAGCCCGGACGATTTTCGCCGCATCCTGCACAGGGCCACGATGGTTGTCTTGGAAGACGGTCCCTATTACTGCGACGTGGGCTACGGCGGTCCCGGTCCCCGGTATCCGGTCAAGCTGGAAGACGGCCTTCATACCGAGAAAAACGGCACCTTCCGCGTGACAATGGAGCCGCAGGGCACCAACGGGGAAATCCTGATGGAGCGGAAGCAGGACGGAGAGTATCGTCCCCTCATGAGCTTTACGCTGCACCCTGCGCAGGATGTCGATTTCGAAGTCCTTAACTACTACTGCTCGACCTCGCCGGACATGTGGCTTACGCAAAAAACGGCGGTCAGCATCAGCACACCTACAGGAAGCGTTGCCCTTACCGGAGACACGCTCACCATCCAGAAAGAAGACGGCAGCATAGAAAGCCACGTCTGCGATTCGCCAGAAACCGAGAAAACCTGGCTCAAGACCTATTTTGGACTGTAATAGACAACGTTGAGCAAACCGGGGAGCACAAGTTCCCCGGTTCTTTTTTGCATATGGAAAAGCAGGGGCCGCAACGGACATCCCGTTGCGGCCCCTGCCCCAAATAGACCGTCTTGCCCTGTATTAGCTCTGACGATAATGCGCGAAGAAATCGGCCAGGTCTTCCATCGACTCCTTGAGTACCTCCATGCGCGGCAGGTAGACGATACGGAAGTGGTCGGGCTCGCCCCAGTTAAAGCCGCCACCGCGGGTAATCAAGATCTTCTTCTGATGCAACAGGTCGAGCGCGAACTGCTCGTCATCCGTGATATTGAACTTCTTGACGTCCATCTTGGGGAAGATATAGAACGCAGCCTTGGGCTTCACCGCCGTGATACCGTCGATGGCATTGAGCGCCTCGTACACGTAGTTGCGCTGCTCGTACACACGGCCGCCGGGACGAATGTACTCGTTTACCGATTGGTAGCCGCCTAGCGCCGTCTGGACGATGGACTGCGCGGGCACGTTGGAGCACAGGCGCATGTTAGAGAGCATGTTGATGCCCAGGATAAAATCCTTCATGCAGTCCTGGTTGCCGGAAAGCACCATCCAGCCCACACGGTAGCCGCAGACCATATGCGATTTGGAAAGACCGGAGTAGGTGACGCACGGCAGATCGGGTGCAAGCGAAGCGATGGAGATATGCTCGTAGCCATCCATGATCAGACGGTCGTAAATCTCATCCGCAAAAATCATGAGCTGATGCTTGCGGGCGATCTCGACGATGCCCTCCAAAATCTCTCGTGAATAGACAGCGCCCGTGGGATTGTTAGGGTTGATGACGACGATGGCCTTGGTGCGCTCGGTGACCTTCTTTTCCATATCCTCAAGGTCGGGGTTCCACTCGTTTTGCTCGTCGCAAATGTAGTGCACAGCGTTACCGCCGGCAAGCGTCACACAGGCAGTCCACAGCGGGTAGTCGGGCGAGGGAACGAGCACCTCGTCGCCATTGTCGATCAGCGCGTGCATAGAAAGCTGGATGAGCTCAGACACACCGTTGCCGGTATAGATATGCTTCATGTCCACGTTGGGGATATTGCGCAGCTGCGAATACTGCATGATCGCCTTGCGCGCCGAGAACAGGCCGCGCGAGTCGGAATAGCCCTCGCAGTCCGCCAGCTGCTGGCGCATGTCGAAGACAACCTCGTCGGGGGCGCGGAAACCAAAGGGCGCAGGGTTGCCGATGTTGAGCTTGAGGATGCGCGCACCATCGTCCTCCATACGCGCCGCCTCGTCGACCACGGGTCCGCGGACGTCGTACAAAACGTTATCGAGCTTATTTGATTTCTTGAACGTGCGCATGGGTGCTCCCCCTGTTGTATGTGATGCGGAATTGCTGCGAATCGGTCGTGCTGGAGGCGCCGGGATCGAACCCGGCTTGGTAGCTCGTGCGGTATCGGGTCCCAGCCCCTCGCCTGTGGCGAGCCATTCCGCGTCCACCTCAAACACGGCGGCGAGCACGTCCATAACGTCTCGGCGCGGAATCGTCTTGCCGCTCACGTACTGGCTCACCTGGCTTTTCCCCAGATGCTTCCCGCGCGTTTGAGCCATGCGAATCACGTCCGCCTGCTTGGCGTCGCGCAGCTCCATCAGCTGTTTCAAGCGTTGTGCAAACGTTGCCTGGGCCACAGGGTCCTCTTCCACAGTTCAACCTCCTCTTAAATTGAACTTTTCAAGCTGCAGTGCATCTCAAAAGTTCAATTTAGATGGCAGTATACGACCTGAACGAGAAAAAAGGTTCAATTTTGAAACTTTCCTGGCAAACGGCAGTATTTCACAGAGACGACACAGTGGAGCGCTCCTGCGCGAGCGGAGAACACCGTCCCGTTCACACGCGGCCCGCGCTATCTACGCTATCCGCGAGCACGCCTGATAGCAGGAAACAGCCAGGCTACCGTGCAGATAACGCCCACAGCGCCAATGCCTGCGCCCACGTAGCCGATGCCTGCAATGGTGCCCTGCGACACCACGGCACCACCAATAGCCGTGCCACAACCAATACCCAAATTGAACAGGCCGGAGAAAATCGACATAGCGACAGCACTTGCCGAAGCCTGCGTAAACGAGATGACCTCGGCCTGAAACGCTACATTGAACGCAGTGGCGCACAGGCCCCAAAGCACACAGAGGGCAAGCACGCTCGCAAGCGAGAACGATGCCGCTTGCATAAGAAGAAGGGACAGCGCAAGCCCGCCGATCACGCCGAGCAAAAAGCCAAAGCGATGCCCGTCAAAAAAGCGCGAGAACGAAACGGACCCAAGCAGGCCCGCAAACCCAAACACGGTAAGCGCCATAGTGATAGTGCCTGCATCAAGATGCGCCACCTGTTGCAAGAACGGCTCGATATAGCTGTACCCCACGTAATACGAGCAAGACATAAAGATCGTCACCGCATAGAGGGCAAGCAGCACGCGATTGCGCAGAAGCGAGGGGAGCTGCCCCAGGGTGAAGCGCTCGCCCGCAGGCATAACAGGAAAGACAACGGCCTGATACACGAGAATCGCCGCTGCGACCGCTCCCACAACGCAAAAAGTCATGCGCCAGCCCACGGCAAGACCGATGGCGCGCCCCAGCGGCAAGCCAAAAATTTGCGCGATAGACGAGCCCGTAGCGATCATCGAAAGCGCCAGCGCCCCGTGCTCGGCATCGACCAGACGCGCCGCCATCACCGATGCGATAGACCAAAAGATGGCATGCGCGGCGGCAACCACCAAGCGGGCAAGCACCAGAATGGGAAAGGTCGGCGCCACAGCAGAGAGAAACTGCCCGCACGCGAACAGCGCGATCACCGCAAGCAACAGGCGTCGCAGGTCAAAGCGCGAAGCGAACACCATAAGCGGCAAAGAGAGCAGCATGACGCCCCAGGCATAGACCGAGATCATCACGCCTGTCGCCGCCTCGCTGATATGAAAAGAAGCGGAGATATCGGTCAAAAGACCGATGGGCATGAACTCGGAGGTGTTAAAGATAAAGGCGGCGCACGTCAAACCAATCAATGGAAGCCATTGCCGTATCGTGATTCCTCGCTGCGCCACAGGTTTTCCTCCGCCATGCCTTTATGGTATCCATCAATGCCTGCGCGATTATACGCGCATGCCAGCAATGAATACCCCTCGTTGGGCACGCATCACAAGAAGCACGATGCCCCCTGCGCAGGGATTTTGAGCTAATCGTCAACACTCTCTAGCGTCCCGAGACCCTCCACAGCATCACGATCGCGCCCAGGCAAAGCACGGCCATGGCTGCCAAGCAGCATAGCCTGCTGCCCAGGGTTACGAAGGGGTTGCCCGGCACCTCCGAAGCAGTATCTGCATACCGGTCGATGTCATACGGTCCACGCGCGCTCATGGCGTTCCTCCTTCAAACAAGGTCTTACCTTGTCATCCATACTCGCGCGCGACGATTACCCGTGCCATCGATTTGCCTTACACGCCGCTTTCCCTTTCGTAAGGTTTGCCAGGCGTCGTCATTAACCGGCCCCCTTCGTTACCTAATCTTTTTTGAACATTCGCCGATAGCTGCCATCATGCGCTGCGGTACCGCAAACATGGGGTGTACTATTCCAGGTACATCCACGAATGAGGAGGGGCATCATGGGTCAGAGGTATTTAGTTGTCGTTGATATGCAGCACGATTTTGTCGACGGTGCGCTGGGAACGCCCGAGGCGCAGGCCATCGTAGCAAGTGTCGCCGCTAAGGCCCAAGCCTTTGATGGCACTGTCGTGTTCACCAAGGACACGCACTACAGTGACTACCTTCAGACCCTTGAAGGCAAGAACCTGCCCGTCGAGCACTGCCTACACGGCACGCCGGGTTGGGAACTCATGCCCGAGCTCCAGGCGATTCGCGACGAGCGCAACTCCTTTGTCTTCGAGAAAACGACCTTCGCCTCGCTCGACCTTGCCATGTGGCTCGCCGAGGAAAACGTCGCCGAACCCATCGAGTCCATCGAGCTTATCGGCTTGTGCACCGACATCTGCGTGGTCAGCAATGCGCTTCTCATCAAGGGCTGGATTCCCGAGGTCCCGCTCAAGGTGGACGCGTCGCTTTGCGCCGGCGTCACGCCCGACAGCCACAAGGCGGCACTCGCCACCCTGCGCAGCTGCCAGGTGGAGGTCATTAACGACCCGGCACAATAGGCACCCGTTCACTCACATACGATTCAATACCGCCCGCGACGTTTCGCCTAGTGTCACCGTTGCGGGCGTTGCTATAGTTTGGTTGCCGAATAACCCGGCAACAAGGATGGTTTTGCAGAGGAAAGCACATATATGCAGACGGACAGGGATTCGAAAGACACATCGGTCTCAAAAAAGAAGAATGTCGGCAAAGAAGGGCACGCGCATCTTCCCAATCTGGGCGAAGAATTCGAAAAGCTCCGCCGCCTGCGCCGCATTGCGTTTGTACGCAACCTGATCACTGCAAGCTTGGTTTTCTTGTCTGCGCTGCTGCAGGCCTTTACCATTCGCGCCTTTGTGACTCCTGCAAACCTTCTGTCCAGCGGCTTTACCGGACTCGCCATTCTCATCGACCGCATCACCTCGCTCGTGGGATTCTCATTCCCTACCTTCGTAGGCATGCTGGCGCTCAATATCCCCGTCGCGGCGATCTGCTGGAGGTCCATCAACCGCCGCTTCGTGCTCTTCTCCATGGCGCAGGTCTTTTTATCCTCGTTCTTTCTGCGCACCTTCACCGAGATGCATATTCTGCCGCCCTTCCACAACATCTTGCTTGAAGTTGTGTTCGGCGGATTCCTCTACGGCCTCTCCATCGCGCTCGCCCTCAAGGGCGGATCCTCCACGGCCGGCACCGACTTTATCTCGCTGATGGTCTCTAATCGCACCGGCCACTCCATCTGGGGGTTGATATTTGCGGGCAACTGCGCCGTCATCTGCATCTTTGGCGCCATGTTTGGCTGGGACCTTGCCGCTTACTCGATTATTTTCCAGTTCATCTCGACCAAAACGATCGAGACGTTCTATCACCGCTACGATCGCATGACGTTGCAGATAACCACGTCCAAGCCAAAGCAGGTGCTCGAAGCCTATAGCATGCAATACCGCCACGGCTCCTCGTGCATCGAGGCAACGGGCGGCTACAGCGGCAACAAGTACTGGCTCATCTCAACCGTTGTCTCCTCCTATGAAGTGGGCGACATCGTGGCGCTCGTGCGCACCCAAGACGAGCGCGCTGTGATCAACGTGCTGCGCACCGAGGACTTCTACGGCGGCTTCTACCGCGACCCCATCGGCTAACGCACAGTATATCGCACACCGCGACAAACCGCAGGCGGGCCCCGTCATTTTGAAGCGTTTTCCCAGCTCATAGCCCTATATCCCTTAATTGACCAGCACATTGGGCCATATGTCCCACTGGGTTGAGCACCTCGGGCCGCAGGGGCATCGTGCAAAACTCCGCGCACCCCCATCATCTAAAGCGAAGAGCAACTCAAGATGATTGGAGGCTGCCATGGGCTTCTTTGACAAGATGTTCGAAAAGAAAGAGTGCGCAATCTGCGGTACCGAGTTGGGACTTTTGGGAAAGACCAAAATCAACGAAGGGTATCTGTGCAAGGAGTGCGCAGGCAAGCTTTCGCCTTTCTTCCGCGGCCATCGCTCGAGCACTGCAGACGACATTCGCGAGCAGCTCGCTTATCGCGAGGCGAACGCGCAGCGCCTGGCTTCCTTCAATCCTACGCGCACGCTTTCGGCCGGTCGCACCAACATCATGCTCGATGAAGATGCAAAGCTCCTGATCATCACCTCGGCGGCCCGCTGGCGCGACGCCAACCCCGACATCATCGAGTTCACCCAGGTACTGGGCTGTGATACAGAGATTGAGGAGCATCGCACCGAGCAGTATCGCGAAAACAAGGATGGCGAGCGCGTGAGCTACAATCCCCCGCGCTACGACCTCGATTACGACTTCCATGTCACGATCCATGTCAACACGCCGTACTTCACCGAGATCAACCTGCGCGTCAACGATTCGACCATCGAGCAGCGCGGCTCCATCGAGTACCGCGAGGCGGAACGCCAAACAAACGAGATCCGCGATGCCCTGATGCAGTTGCGCCAGGAGACCCGCGACAGCGTCGTTGCTGCTCAGGCCCCCAAGACCGCGGTAACGTGTCCCTTCTGCGGCGCCACCACCATCCCCGATGCCAGCGGCCGTTGCGAATACTGCGGCGGCGCCATCGGCGCATAACGGGCGCATAACGCGACAACTGGGAAGGACCGGTCATGGCGAACGAGAGCGTCAACTATCAATGCCCCGCATGCGGCGGACCTCTGCATTTTTCGAGCGCAGAGCAAAAACTGGCATGCGACTACTGCGATTCTCGCTTCGAGGTGGCAGAAGTTGAGGCTCTCTACCGCGAACGCCAAGCAAAGGCTGATGCCAAGGCAGACGCAGCGCCTGCACCGGCGCAGGCCGCGTCTCCCAGCGAAGCCGAAGTACTCGGCATGAACGCTGGCTATATCTGCTCTTCGTGCGGAGCCGAGCTGATTTCGGACGGTACCGTCGCCGTCAGCACCTGCCCCTACTGCGGCAACCCTGCCGTAGCGCCCGGACAGCTCTCGGGCTCGTTCTCCCCCGACCTTGTGATTCCGTTCAAGCTCGAACGCAAGGACGCCCTCTCTGCTCTCCAAGAGCACTACAAAGGCAAGATCTTGCTTCCCAAGAGCTTTATCTCCGGCAATCATATCGACGAGGTCCAGGGTGTCTACGTGCCGTTTTGGCTTTACGGAGCACATGTGGACGGCGAGGTGCACTTCGATGCCGAAAACCACCGCGTGACCGAGTACTCCGATCGCACCGTCACGACCATCAATCACTACGATGCCTATCGCAAGGGAAACATGTCATTTGAGCGTGTGCCCGTCGACGGATCGACCAAGATGCCGGATGGTCACATGGACGCCATCGAACCCTTTGATTACAGCTCGCTGCGCCCGTTCTCGGTAGCGTACATGCCCGGATTTATCGCCAATCGCTACGACGAGGACAGCAGCATATGCAGGGACCGCGCCGAAAAGCGCATGGAGGGCAGCTTGATCTCGGCCTTCAGACAGACCGTCAGCTCCTACAACACCGCGTCCCTCATGAGCCAAAACCTCGATTACAACTGGGAGGATGCCGACTATGCGCTCTTCCCCGTTTGGATGCTCTCCACCTCGTGGAACGGCAAGAACTACCTGTTTGCCATGAACGGACAGACGGGCCGCATGGTGGGCGAGCTCCCCTGCTCCAAGCCCAAGCTCGCACTCGCCACGCTGATTTTCTTTATCGTGGCCTTTGTCGTCACGCGCTTTGCCTGCATGGGATCAAATGCCTTCAATCCGGCGTATTTCGACTTTGACCTCGAGGGCATTCTCATCAACATCGTCATTCCCCTTGTGATTGCAGCCATCGCCGACCTGTTCTTGGTGGGCCAGCTCAAGACCGCGGTCGAAGCGACGAATGCCGATAGCTATTGCGGACAGTTCGACCTTACAGACGAAAGCGATACCTTCATCCGCACCGAGACCCGCGTCGAGATGAAGCAGCAAAAGAAGTAAACGATCACCCATCCCGTATACCACCCTCGATAGGAAAGGAAGACTGCTATGGGACTCTTGAAAGCTGGAATGGGAGCTGCCGGCGGCGTTATGGCCGACCAGTGGAAAGAGTATATTTATTGCGAATCGATGCCCGCTGACGTCTTGGCGTGCAAGGGCTGCAAGCGCACCGGCGATCGCAGCTCCAACGTTCACGGCGAGGACAACGTCATCTCCAACGGTTCCGTCATCGCCGTCAACGACGGCCAAGGCATGCTTGTGGTACAAGACGGCAAGATTATCGAAGTGGCCCTCGAGCCCGGTAAGTTCGTCTTCGACACCGGCAGTGAGCCCAGCGTGTTCTCGGGCAACCTTGGCGACACCATCAAGGACACCTTCGCGCGCATCGGCAGCCGCTTTACCTTTGGCGGCGACGCCGGCAAGGACCAGCGTGTCTACTTTATCAACATGAAGGAAATCATCGGCAACAAGTACGGCACCGCCGCGCCTGTCCCCTTCCGCGTGGTCGACAACAACATCGGCCTCGACGTCGATATCTCCGTGCGCTGCAACGGTGAGTACTCCTATCGCATCACCAACCCACTGCTGTTCTACACCAACGTCTGCGGCAATGTGACCGAAGACTACACGCGCGACAAGATCGACAGCCAGCTTAAATCCGAGCTGCTCACGGCACTTCAGCCGGCATTTGCCCGAATCTCCGAAATGGGCATTCGCTATAGCGCCATCCCCGGCCACACCACCGAGGTCGCTCGCGCACTGAACGATGTGCTCTCGGCCGACTGGCGCGACCTGCGCGGCGTGGAGATCGTGAGCTTTGGCGTGAATTCCATCGCAGCTTCGCAGGAAGACGAGCAGATGATCAAGGACCTGCAGAAGGCAGCGGTCATGCGCGACCCGACCATGGCGGCAGCGAACCTCGCAAGCGCCCAGAGTGACGCCATGCGCGCAGCGGCCTCGAACCCCAACGGTGCCATGGCCGGCTTCATGGGCATGGGCATGGCAGGCGGCATGGGCGGCATGAATGCGACCCAGCTCTTCGCTGCGGGCCAGGCACAGCAGGCGGCAGCCCAGGCGCAGCCGATGCCTGTCCAGCAGGCACCCGTCCAGCAGGCAGCGCCCGCGCCTGCGCCGGCACCTGCCCCCGCAGCCGGTGGTTGGACCTGCAGCTGCGGCGCCACCAACACGGGCAAGTTCTGCTCCGAATGCGGCAGCCCCGCGCCTGCGCCGGCGCCCACCAAATGGTACTGCCCTAACTGCGGCACCGAAAACAACGGCAAGTTCTGCAGCAACTGCGGCACCCCGAGGCCCTAGCGCCCAAGCATCGGCAACCCGCGCGGAAGCATAAGCCCCGCGCCTTGCATACATGGGTTTTCCAACCGTAAGGAGGACACTATGAAGACCACAACGATCAAGAAATCGGCTCTCGCCCTCATGGCTTGCATCCTAGCGCTCGCCTTTGCCCTGGTGGGCTGCGGCGGATCAAAGGCCGACCCCGAGGAAGCATTCCTGGGTAGCTGGAAGCTCTCCGGCGGCGAGATCTACGGCGAGGAACTCGATGACGAGACCATCGAGACCATGGAAGAGTGGGGCCTCAACTGCATCCTGATCCTCGATGAGGACGGCGAGGGCCAGCTTGACCTCTTTGGCGATGTCGAAGACATCACCTGGAAGGTCAAGAGCGACGGCACCGCGAAGATCAGCGCCGAAGGCGTCGATTTCAAGGCAACCCTCAAGGACGACACCCTCACCCTCAAGGACGGCGACGACAACATCTCCTTCACCAAGTCCAAGAAGGACCTCTCCGACACCGTGAAGAAGGACCGCGATATGGCGAAGGCCAACGAAGAGGCCGAAGAGGAAGAGGCTGAGGGCAAGGGTACCCGCAAGGCCATCACTCCCGCCGTCACCGTTGCCGACGACGACCTGTGCACCATCACCGTCACCGAGAAGTTCGAGGACGAGTGGGGAACCATCGGCCTGACCGTCGAGATCACCAACAAGAGCGACAAGGACCTGACGTTCTACTCCCCCAGCGGCAAGACCAATGTCGACGGCACCATGAAGGAGCCTTGGTTCTCCTGCGATCTGATGCCCGGCACCAACGCCACCGAGGAGTTCACGTTCTCGACTGGCGACCTCGATAGCATCGACGACCTCGTGAACATCACCATCGGCATCGATGCTTATGAGACCGAGACCTATGAGGACGTCGCTTCCTACAGCGCTCTCATCCCGTAATGCGCGCAGCAGGCAACAACGAGCAGCGCCCACTCGAACAGCAAGCGGGGCCGCGAGGGAACACTCCCCCGCGGCCCCGCCGCTTTTATGCATACGTTCTCAAACGCTAACTAACGCTCCATGTTGGGAACGATGCTCCCCTCCGTCACCGCATGGACCGCCAGACGCATGATGTTGTCGTAGCCGGTCTTGTTGAGAATCTCCGAGATACGGCGCTTGACCGTACCCTCGCTCATAAACAACTCGGCTGCGATTTCGCGGCGGCTCTTCCCCTCGCAGGCGAGTCGCAAAATCGAGACCTCCACCTCGTCGAGTGCTGCTGTGCCCGAGAAGATGCTCTGTGGCGGCTTAGGGAAGGTGCAGTAGCCCGCAAGCGTGGAGCGCATCACGGCAAGCAGCTCCTCGATGCCTACGTTCTTGTACACAAAGCTATCGACACCCGCCTCGCGTGCTTGGTCGACAAAGGTGATCTCGGGCATGCCCGTCATGATAACGATGCGGCACTCTGGCACTTCCTCCTTGATGTGCCCAGCCGCAACGATGCCGCTGGAATCATGCTCGGTGCACACATCCATCAAGATCATATCGGGATGCTGCTCGCGCACGACATCGAGAGCACAAGAGGCGTCTGCGATAGCGGCAACCACCGTCATATCGGGCTGATCGGCAATGGAGCGCGCAAGGCTCTCACGCAGGATAGCTTGATCTTCGACGATAAGGACGCTGATCATGAGTTCCTCCTCTGGGCGGTGATATCGGAAGAGAGCGGGATGGATACAACGAGCGTGAACGGCGGTCCTGGGTCAACCTCAAGTGACCCTCCCAAGTCTTGAGCAACGTGCCGCATACCTGGAATACCCGTTCCCTCGCGAATCGATGCCGGGGCTGGAGTTCCGTCGTTCGAGACGGTCATGCGCGCCGTACGCCACGACTCGGCGCCCTCTTCCCAAAAGCGTACTTGGATTTGATGGGCCTGCGCATGTTTGGTTGCGTTGGTCGAGGCCTCGCGAACAATCTGCAAGAAGGCCGCAGCAGTGCGCACATCGACAGGAAGCTTGCCGTCAACAACGATGCGCACGCCCACCAAGGCAAAAGCGTGAACGATATCGCCTAGCTCTTCGGCAGCGTCGCGCGTGCCGTCTCCGTCTTTTCCATGCAAGTCGATAGCAATGGAGCGCAGCAGCGGCTCGATCTGCTCGAGCGATTCGTCATCCAGGCGCCCCTCTTCCAAATAACGGTGCATGATGGAGAGACGCTGCCCGATAACGTCGTGAACACGGGCGCGCATGCGCAGGTACGCAGCATTGTCGGCAACTTTTTTGACCTCTTCGATCTGCACGCGAAGCTCTTTTGCCGCAAGCTCGAGCAAATGGTTCGCATGGGCCAGGCGGTCATAGGCATGGGCATACTCAGTCACGTCGAGACCGATAATCCGCTCGAACGGACGGCCCGAGATGATGAGATTGTCCCGCACGAACAGACGAATCTCCGAAGGCGAGAGCTCGACAACCGAACGAGCGTCGCCAAAGCGCGCAAAGTCAAGGCGGTGGCCTCCTCCCCTCTCGTCGGACTCTTTCGCCCCCAGCTTGCGCAATTCGTTCCACGTTTCGCTCATATCGCGCAGATCGGTGGGGAGATGCAAGTCGGTAAGATTCGAGCGCATGCAGCGGTTCATAAGCAGCGGGCGACCCTGCAGGTCGAGGTAAAGAATGCCAACCGGAATCACATTGATAGTCTCGATCGTCGAGAATGCAGTGACGTCCTCTTGCCGATGGCACGCATCCAAAAGAAGCGCCGAAATAGAGCGGAAGAGGAAAAACGCCCCTTCGATGATGGCAGCTCCGACCCATGCCGGCCCCAGCAGTTTCACGACGGGAGGAATCGACGCCGCGATAAGCGCCAACTCGGGAATCATGCAAGGACGGCGGTAGTACGCAGCAAGCCCAATACCAAAGGCGACAAGCAGCAGGTTAAGCCACAAGATGCCCGTCAGAGCATGCGCGATGGCAAACGGCGGTGCCAGCAAACGATTGCCCGTCGAGCATAAGAGGATATCGGCTACGATGGCCAGATGCACAACCAGGCTTGCCTCATAGATGCATACCGCTATGCGGCTATAGGGCATGCGCCGCGAAGTGATAAGCGGCACATGGATGGTCTGCATACAGGCTGCCAGAACGTAGATCACATCGAGCAGTACAAACTGGGGAAGGATCAGATCAAATCGCATGGTCACTCACCCGCCCGCGGCATCAAGACAATCATGCGCAGCTCGCCCGGCTCGCCTTCCAGGCGATACGCGATGTCTCTTCCTTGCAGGGCACGCTCAAGCTCACGCGCCGCAGGAACCTCAGAAAGATCGATGTCATCAGTCGAGACCAACGTCGCGCGCAGCTCTACGTTACCTGGATCATGGTCGCTCAGGTGGTACATAAGGGCAGGGCGCTCAGTCGTATAGGCAAAGAATGCAAAATCGTAAACGCAGTCGTACAATGCACTCACAGTGCTTGCATGCATCGGCTGTCCAATTGCGATAATCGAGGCGCAATCGACACCAAGCGTGCGCAGGTCACTTGCCAGCTCGTTTGCGATCAGCTGGATGCGGTCGCGGTCAAAGCCACTTTCGCCGTGCTGGGCGAGCGTGAGGGACCCCTTACGCTTGCAGTAGGCGATATGCATTTTGGCACACTGCAGCAGCCGGTACCGCTCATCCAAAGACGTTCCGTCCGTAAGCGGCGGAAGCGAACTCAAAAGATCGTAGAGACTGCTCAACGAGCGCGCGAGCGCCTGGTCGACATCCTGTATGAGCAGCGCTTCGGCCTCTTGGTCGGCGAGATGCGCCTTGAGGTCGTAGTCGGCAGCAAGCAGCTCGTTTTGACGCTGAAGCTCAGCGCGACGATGCGCCAGCTCGCCGTTGAGCTCATTGAGCTCATGAACGTCCTGGGCAAGAAGGGCGCACCCGCCCATCAGCGGAAAGGCACGATAAATCACATCGGGCTTCGAAATCACGGTAAAGGCATGCATACGACCGTGCTCTTGTGCGCGCAGCTCATCGCACACGCCATCGGCAAGAGGTTCCGATGCTGGCGTAGCGTACGCCACCTCAAAATCACGTGTCATGACCTTGAGGTCAAGCGGCAGTGTATCGAAGATGCCCGCAATGTCGTGATACGAGGGGAAAACGCCGCTTTCCAGGCAGATCTCGAGGACCACCACGCAAAAGATGCAATATACCAGGGAAAAATTGAGCCTCCACGCCCACGGAACGCGCAGTGCGTAAGAGACGGCAAAGAATACGCCCGCACAGAAGACGAGCACAGCAGTAAACGTAAAGCGCCTGATTCGATACGAAGAAGATAGGCCAATCAAGATAAAGAAGCCCACGAAGTTGGCAACGCTCCACACGAGAACAAGGACATATCCCCAACCATAGGTATAGTCGCTGCTCCAGTTATCGCTCGCGGGATCAAAGCAAAACACCTGATGGTGAAAGTCGTTGGTAAGAACAAAAAGAATAATGATGCCCGCTAGAGCCCACAAGACGTTGCGATAGCGGCGCCAAGGGCGACGCCGCTCCAGGCCCGCAAGCCTAAAGCCGCACAGCTGGCACAAAATCGGAATGAGCGTCATGGGGACGTAGTAGAGGTACCACAGCAGCGAAGCGTATGCCGGCGTGAACGACTTGTACTTAACGATGACCTCGATCATCCAAAGCGTACAAATCGCAGCAATGGCAACGAGGCGCCGCCTGAGCACGGCATCCAAGCAGCGAAGATAGACGCTTACGCCCCAGATGGAAAAAACGATAGAGGCGATCAGCAACGGAAAGGAACTCGACCGCACAAGATTTTCGAGCACCTCCGTAGCGATTTCCTCATAGGCGGGCGTCCTTAAGGAGAGGAACGGATTCGAGCGAAATAGCAACGGGAGACTGGCGAACAGGAGCAAAAACAGGCCCGTAACGATAGCCGCAATCGCAAAAGCGCGATGACGATATATCTCGTGCGGCACGTCGGAAAGAAAGCGCGGCATGGCAAAAAGCCTGTTGCTTCGCAAATCTGCAGCAGGTATGAAAGGATTTGCCATGCGGCGGGTATGTCGCTCACGCGTTCTCATAGCTATTCAATTTTACCGACGGGACGTCTCGAAAAACGGGCCAGAAGTCCCAAATCTCGCAGACGGCGGGTGGGCGCAGGGCCCGCTCGCTACATCACGCGGGCAAGGAAGGACAGCGCGAGATTGAACCAGGGGCGCACGGCCTCCTGTTTTTCGGCATCGCCGTGTTCGGAATTGGCATTGGCAACCGAGCGGCTATGTCCTCCGCGGTCAAAAACATGCAGCTCATGCACCACGCCCGCCTCGGCAAGACGTTGCGCGAACGGATAGAGCTGCGCCACGGGCGCTGTGTCGTCATCGGCAGTGCCCCACATAAACACCGGCGGGACATGACGATCGACATGCATGGTGGGACAGATGGAATCAAGCGCGGCAAGCAGCTCATCGTCCGTCGGCTCACCCTCGGCGATCATGCGGCCGTAATCGTTAAGAAGGTCACGACCTGTCTTGCCGCCCGTCTTGGGAACGCGCAGGTCAATACGGGGATCTTTAAGCTGCATGCGGCACAAATGCGCATAGTCCAGCGCAGGATAGCCAAGCACCACCGCATCGGGGCGAATGGATTCCGAAGGAGCCCCCACGAGCTTAGGCAGCGCGTTTCCCCTCCATGAGGTTGCAAGGCTGGCGCATACAAAGCCGCCAGCAGAAAAACCCACAACGACAACGCGCGCAGGGTCTACGCGCCAATCCGCAGCGTTTGCGCGAACAGTCGCGACCATGCGCGCAAGATCGGCCTCGGGATTGGGATAGGAAACATCGCCGGTAGAACTCGTCACGTAATCGAGTGTGAACGCCTGGTAGCCAGCCTGCAAAAAAGCCAGGGCGACTGGCTCCTTCTCGTGCACCCCCACATGCGTGAAGCTTCCGCCGCCGCAGATAATCGCCGCCGGCCGACGCGCGTCCTCATGCTCTGGCATGGGGTCTGCCAAATACGTCGTGAACGTCGCGGGATGCTCCTGCGTGGCCTCGTCTCCCCAAAGGGCAAGCTGCTCGATGATCATTATGCTGTCCACCTATCCTTGTTGTTAATCGGGCACTAGCTTACCCTCACCGCCCGCTTTCGCCGTGCAATTTGAGCAATCGCCGTCAAACTTCTGCAGAGTCTCTCGCAAGGGCGCGCACCTCTTCGCCTTCCCGTGTAGACTGAGTTCATGAACTCAAGGGGGATGGATGTACATGACGACGGAACCGAGTCGTACCGAATTGACGAAAGAGCAAAAACTGGCTGCCGAGCGATTTGGCAAAAAAGACATCAAGGGCTTTGCCCCCTGGCAATCAAAGCAAACAAATACTGGGGCCCATGCGAAAAAGGCAGCTTCCCCTTCTTCGCGAATCCTTCCGCTTGATGGCCTGCGTGCGCTCGCCATCATCGGCGTCATCTTTTACCACACGCGTCCATCGCTGCTCTCCGGCGGCTTTTTGGGCGTTACCTTGTTCTTTGTACTCGCAGGCTACTTTGCTACCCGGAGCATGGTGCACGAGCTTAAAGATACCGGATCGTTTGATTACAAACGCTACCTGGTCAAACGCCTGCGCAGGCTTATGCCGCCCGTGCTTGCGACAATCGCGCTTACGGCCCTTGCGGTCTACATTGCAAGCCCCAGCCTGTTGCCCAAGCTGCAGGCCGATGCGCTGCCCTCGGCGCTGTTTGTAAGCAACTGGTCCTATATCTTTCGTAAGGTCTCCTATTTTGATGCCGCAGGTCTCCCCTCGCCCCTCACCCACCTGTGGTACCTGGGCGTAAGCATGCAGTTCTTCATCGTCTGGCCGCTTGTGTTCCTGGGCCTGGCAAAGTTCACGCATAAAAGAAAGCCGCTCATGGTCTGCGTTACCGCGCTGGCACTTCTCTCTACGATCGCCATGGCACTGCAGTTCGTCCCCGGTCAAGACACGGCACGCGTCTATTACGGACTCGACACGCGCGCGGCGGAGCTGCTCGTGGGCGCCGAGCTCGCGCTGGGCTTTCCCTATGTAAAGCGACTGATTGCCGGGCGCGCCCACTTGGTCAGGCATGTGGACACGGTGGCAAAGGTCACGCTTTTTGCGCTCCTCGTAGGCTTTATCCTGGCAACGGGCCAGGACACCTGGCTTTATCGCGGGGGCTTTTTGGCGACGGCGCTTGTCTGCGGCCTGCTTATCTGCACCGTCCAGCACCCGGATTGCAAGGTCGGACACGTGCTTTCGTCTGCCCCGCTTGTCTATCTGGGCAGCCGTTCGTTTTCCATCTACCTGGTGCACTACCCGCTGCTCGAGATCATGAACCCAGCAACGCGCACCCAGGCGCTCCCCTGGTGGGGATGGATTATCCAGATTGTCGTCATCCTGCTGGCGGCCGAGGTGTTTTATCGCCTGTTTGAGCAGCCCTTTGCCTCGCAAAAGCCCATCGCCGCGAGTAGGCGCATCGCTTGCGTCGTCGCCTGCGCAATGGTGCTTGCGCTCGCCATCGTGCCCGTGAACTGGGGCGATATTGCCCAAACACGTGCGGAGAAGCTGCGCCCCGAGCTTGCACAAACAAAAGCGACGCCCAAGCAAAAGGCAACCTCCAAAGCAGACGCAAAGGAGGCCGACGCAAAACAGAAGAAGGAAAAGGACAAAAGTCCTAAACCCGCAGCCGAGGTTGTGCCTAAAAATCTCGACCCCAGCCGCTGGACCTTCGACCCCAACAAGGGCACCTGCAGCGCCAAGGTTCTCTATATTGGCGACTCGGTAACCGAGGGAGCCGCACCCGCGCTGCAACAATACCTGCCCTGTGCCTATGTCGATGGCAAGGTAAGTCGCCAGCTTTTTGTAGGACAAGACGTCTACGCGCAAGATGTCGCCACCGGATACGACCCCGACGTTGTGGTGTTTGCGCTGGGAACAAATGGACTGATTCGCGACACGTCCACGGTACAGGCGCTCGTTGATGCCGTGGGCGGAAAGCCACTCTATTTTGTTACCATCCGCTGCCCCCTTGATCTGCAAGATCCCAACAACCAGGTCTTCCGCGACTTTGCCGCCAAGAACGACAACGTGGGCATCATCGATTGGTACGGCACAAGCGAGGGGCACGACGAATATCTTGCCGACGATGGCATTCACCTCACCAGCGCGGGTAGGGACGCCTACGCCCTCATGGTGCGCCGCGCCCTGTGCGGGCAATAGAGGCAAAGCGGCGCTGACCGCGAAATCGCCACGACGGACACCGCGTGCCAAACCCGGCCATCGGCACGCGGTGTCCCTGCTAGAATGATGAGCTGATTGGTTTTTGCACGATACGCAACGCAGGTACTTCGCCTTGTATATCGTGCCTAAAGGAGGATGCATGAAACGCACGAAGATCGCCCAGCTTCACGCCGACGCCAAGGCGTTTGGCGGCCAGACCGTCACGGTTGCCGGTTGGGTCAAGTCCATTCGCGATATGAAGAACTTTGGCTTCGTGACCCTAAATGACGGCAGTTGCTTTGCCGACCTGCAGGTTGTCATGAACCGCGATGCTCTTTCCAACTACGACGAGATCGCACATCAAAACGTCTCGGCTGCCCTCATCTGCACCGGCGAGGTTAAGCTCACGCCCGACGCGCCGCAGCCCTTTGAGCTCACCGCGACCGAAATTGTGGTCGAGGGCGTCTCCGACCCCAGCTATCCGCTGCAAAAGAAGCGCGCCACCGTCGAGTTCCTGCGCACGCAGCAGCACCTGCGCCCGCGCACGAACCTCTTCCGTGCCGTCTTCCGCATCCGCTCCGTCGCAGCGGCGGCCATCCACAGCTTCTTCCAGGAGCAGGGCTTTGTCTACGTGAACACGCCCATCATCACCACGAGCGACTGCGAGGGCGCCGGCGAGATGTTCCGCGTGACCACGCTCGATCCCCAAAATCCGCCCCTGACGGACGCAGGAGAGGTCGATTGGAGCCAGGACTTCTTTGGCAAGCACGCAAGCCTCACCGTCTCTGGCCAACTCAATGCCGAGAACTTTGCCATGGCGTTTGGCGATGTGTACACCTTTGGCCCCACGTTCCGCGCCGAGAACTCCAACACCACGCGCCACGCCGCAGAGTTTTGGATGGTCGAGCCCGAAATGGCCTTCGCCGACCTCAACGATTACATGGACAATGCCGAGGCTATGCTCAAGTACGTGCTCAACAAGGTGATGGACACCTGCCCCGACGAGCTCAATATGCTCAACAAGTTTGTGGACAAGGGTCTGCTCGAGCGCCTGAAGCACGTGGCCAGCTCCGACTTTGCCCGCGTGAGCTACACCGAGGCCGTCAAGATCTTGGAAGAGGCCGTTGCTGCCGGCCACAAGTTTGATTACCCCGTTAGCTGGGGTATCGATCTGCAGACCGAGCACGAGCGCTTCCTTACCGAGGAGCACTTCCGCCGTCCGACCTTCGTAACCGACTATCCGGCAGAGATCAAGGCGTTCTACATGCGCATGAACGACGACGGCAAGACCGTCGCCGCGGCCGACTGCCTGGTTCCCGGCATCGGCGAGATCATCGGCGGTTCTCAGCGTGAGGAGCGCCTGGATCTGCTTGAGGGCCGCATCAAGGACCTGGGCATGAATCCCGAGCAGTACAAGTACTACCTGGACTTGCGTCGCTACGGCTCCTGCAAGCACGCTGGCTACGGCCTGGGCTTCGAGCGCCTGGTGATGTACCTCACCGGCGTGGGCAACATCCGCGACGTCCTGCCGCACCCGCGCACCGTAGGCAACGCCGACTTTTAAAAGTCAACTCAACCAGATCGGCCTGCCGTAGCACCGAATCTTGATGTGACAAAAAGTCGACAGGTTTATTTTGTCACATTTTCACAGAGGCTTCATAACTGCCGTGCAAGCGTTGGCGAGCAACCACCCTCTGAGCTTTATAGCGGCACAAAGAAAGGCCGGCATGCTGTTCCAAAAGACGGCATGCCGGCCTTGTTGATCGCCCTATCGAGGCGGCCTGCAACGAGCTTCCGTAACACCAGCAAGACAGGTTTAATTTGTCACATTTTCACCCTGGCTTCATATATGCGGGAGAATGCTCGCCTTGGAGCCCATACCTAGTACTTAAAGAAACCCTCGCCCGAAGACTCGCCAAGCTTGCCCTCGTCGAGCATCTTCTTAAGAACGGCTGCCATGGCTTTGAAGTTGTACGGCATCATCATCTTTTTGAGCAGCGGGCTCACAAGGCCGGGAACCTTCTGATACTGCATTACGATGTTGTAAGCCGTCTGGATGCCCACGGTGTCGAACACGCGGAACGGACCCTTGGGCGCGCCGGTACCGCGCGTCCAAGCAAGGTCGATGCTCTTGGGATCCGAGACGCCCGACACGTACAGGTCAAGGCCGGAAAGCAACCATGGCACCAGCATGGAATTGAGCAGATAGCCGTTCTTTTCCTTGTTGACGGGAAGCGCGAGCATGCGAATCTCGGTTGCAAACTCGACGAGCTCGTCAAAATAGCGCTTGTCGGTCTGCGCTTGTGCCATGACCTCGGTCATGTTGTTCTTCCAGATGGAATTGGCAAAGTGGAGCGACAGGTACTTTTCTGGACGGCCCGTGTACTTGGCAAACGTGCTGGGCAGCAACGTAGACGAGTTCGTGACCACGACCGTCTTTGCCGGCAGCACCGGCGCAAGTTTTTGATAGAACTCAGTCTTTGCCTGCGTGTCCTCGGCCATACTCTCGATTACCAAGTCGGCATCTGCCACAGCGGCAGGCAGGTCGAGCTCAAGCTTGAGCGAGTTATACGCGCGCTCCACCGCATCGAGCGCCGCCTGCTTATCGAACGGCTCATCGCTATCGGCAATGCCCGGGCACCACTCGCCCGTACCGTCCGCCATACCCTCGATAGCTGCGACGTATTCCTCGCGCACATGGTCGATCTTGGGCTGCGTACGGCCAATGGAGCCCTCGCTCCTCAGCCAAATAGTGACATCAAAGCCGCAATACGCTGCTTGGAACGCAATCTGACTTCCCAATACGCCGCCTCCGGCCACGCAAACGTTCTTGTAGCTCATGGGGGTCTCCTTCTGCTCTTGGCAACCTTGCAATAGACACCATTAAAAATGATGCGGCGATACATGGAAGACACCCCTCGCCCAGCGGCGGTGGGTCATCGGGAAACGGTTACATCTGTTAGCTATCTTTTGTCTGTAAAAAAGACCGCCGTGGGCAACCCCACGGCGGTCTGGCAATGTGCCGAGTGGCAGGTAACGACCGGTGAACGGCAAAATGTGACAAAATAAACCTGTCGACTTTTTGTCACATTCGGGTTAATGGTGCGGGCGGAACTTGGAGTCCACTGCGTCCATCTCGAGCGGGGCGATGTGCTCCATCACGAAGCCCTTGCCGGCGCGCATGTTCTCCTTGGCCACGCTGATCATCAGCTTGATGCGATTAAGCTGGTTGACCTCCGAGGCACCTGGGTCGTAATCCACCGCCACGATGTTGCTCTCGGGATGCTGACGGCGCAGCTCCTTGATCACCGCCTTGCCCACCACGTGGTTGGGCAGGCACGCAAACGGCTGTGTGCAGATGATATTGGGCGCGCCGTGGTCAATAAGGTCGAGCATCTCGGCCGTAAGCAACCAACCCTCGCCCATGTTGTTGCACAGCGACAGCACCTGCGAAGCCTTATCCGCCATAGCACTGATGGGCTCGGGAGCCTCAAAGCGATCGGACTTCTCCAGCAGATCCTCCACCGGTTTGCGCATCCAGTCCACCATGCCAATGAGCGCATCCATGCCCGCACGCGTGACGGCAGAGCTTCCCAGCTCGTCCTTCTGCAGGTTGGAATTGCTCATGGAGTACAGGAAGAAGTCGAGCAGACCCGGAACCACGGCCTCGCAGCCCTCGTTTTCGATAACCTCAACCACGTGGTTGTTTGCCGTGGGATGGAACTTGACGAGAATCTCGCCCACCACACCCACGCGCGGCTTGGTCCCCTCGCCCTCAAGCGGCATGGTATCGAACGCCTCGATAGCCTCGCGCGCCAGACGCGTGAAGTTGCGACGATTGAACTTGGGCGCCAGTGCACGGGCGCGCGCCATGTACTCGTCAAAGAGCGCATTGGCAGCACCAGGCGTCACCTCATACGGGCGGCAGCGATAGAGCATCTGCATCATCACGTCGCCAAACAGGATGGAGTAGACAGCAGCCTTGAGCATGGGAACCGTCAGCTTGAAACCGGGATTCTTCTCGTCGAGTTTCACGGCCGAAAGCGAGATGACCGGGATCTCGGGATGGCCCGAATCGCGCAGCGCCTTGCGAATGAGCGCGATATAGTTGGTGGCACGGCAGCCGCCGCCCGTCTGGCTGATAACCACAGCGGTCTTGGTGAGGTCGTACTTGCCGCTCTCGATGGCCTCCATAATCTGGCCCGTCACGAGGATCGAGGGGTAGCAGATGTCGTTGTTCACATAGCGCAGACCCGCCTCGACGGCACCGCGGTCGGTCGAAGGCAGGAGCTCCAGGTTGTAGCCATAAGCGTGGAATACCTCTTTGACCAGGTCAAAGTGGATGGGCGCCATCTGCGGGCACAAGATGGTGTAGCCCTCGCGGCGCATCTCCTCGGTAAACGGAACCTTATCCCATGCCGTGGACTTGCTCTCGCGTTGCGGCTCGATGCGGTACTTGTGAGTGTCAAAGACCGGCTGCTCGTCCGAAGGCTCGACCGGACTTGCCTCGCCCACCTTGTAGGCCTCGCCCGCGGCCTCGGCCTCGGCGCGGCGCTCGGCTTCTTGGTCCTTAAGGGCAGCCATGAGCGAGCGAACGCGAATGCGCGCGGCACCGAGGTTTGACACCTCGTCGATCTTGAGCACCGTGTAGATCTTGCCGGATGCCTCCATGATCTCTTGCACCTGGTCGGTGGTAAGGGCATCAAGGCCGCAACCAAACGAGTTGAGCTGAATGAGGTCGAGGTCGTTGCGCATGGTCACAAAGCGTGCCGCCGCGTAGAGGCGCGAGTGGAACATCCACTGGTCGACCACGCGGATGGGACGCTCGGGCTTGATGAGATGTGCCACCGAGTCCTCGGTGAGCACGGCAAAGCCAAAGGAGCTGATGAGCTCGGGCAGCGAATGGTTGATCTCGGGGTCGTTATGGTAGGGGCGACCGGCGAGCACGATGCCATGGCCGCCGTGTTCCTCGATCCAATGGATGGTCTCCTCGCCCATGGTCTGGATGGCCTCGTGAAAGCGAGCATCCTCCTCATAGGCGGCGTTCACGGCAGCGTCAATCTCGGAACGCGTGATCTTAGGCCCTGTCACGCGGCCGCGGCCGGCCTCGGCATCGGCCACGCGGTCGACAGCGATGAGCTGATACAGGCGGCGCTTGAGCTCAACCTTATCGTGATACGGCACGAAGGGATACATGAACTCGACGTGCTGCTCGGAGAGCTCATCGATGTTGAGGCCGAGCGCGGTGGGATAGCTCATGACGATCGGGCAATTGTAGCAGTTGCCCGCCGTGGGATCTTCTTTACGCTCCCAGCGCACGCAGGGCATCCAGATAAAATCGGGGTCCTTGTCCAGCAGGTTCATGATGTGGCCGTGGCTGAGTTTGGCCGGATAGCACACGCTCTCGGACGGCATGGACTCGATGCCCGCCTCGTAGGTCTTTTTACTGGACTGGTCGGACAGCACGACCGAGAAGCCGAGCTCGGTAAAGAAGCGATGCCAAAACGGGTAGTTCTCGTACATATTGAGTGCGCGGGGAATGCCCACAGTGCCGCGCGGAGCGTCCTCGGGTGCCAGGCACTCGCGGTCGAACAGCAGCTCGTTTTTACGTTTGAAGAGGTTCGGGGCCTCGCTCTTCTTCTTTTTGTGGCCCGCGCCGCGCTCGCAGCGATTGCCAGTGATAAAGCGACGACCGCCGCCAAAGTCGTTGATGGTGAGCTGGCAGTTATTGGAGCAACGGCCGCAGCGCGCATGCTTTTGCGTGACGGTGAGGGCAGCCACTTCCTCGGCAGAGAGAATGGTGGAGACGCCGTCTTCGCCCGCGCGGTCACGCGCGAGTAGGGCCGCACCATAGGCGCCCATGCAGCCGGCGATGTCGGGACGAACCGCGTTGACGCCCGTGAGCTTCTCGAAGGCACGCAGGGTGGCGTCAGACATAAAGGTACCGCCCTGAACGATCACGCTCGTGCCGATCTCCTTGGAGTCGCGCAGCTTGATGACCTTAAACAGAGCGTTCTTGATCACGGAGTACGAGAGGCCGGCGGCGATATCGCCCACGGTAGCGCCCTCTTTTTGCGCCTGCTTCACACGGGAGTTCATAAAGACGGTGCAGCGACTGCCCAGGTCGACGGGGTTTTTGGCATTCACCGCCGCAGCCGCGAAGGCGCGCACGTCCATATTCATCGACACGGCAAAGCTCTCGATAAAGCTGCCGCAGCCCGAGGAGCATGCCTCGTTGAGCATGATGTGCTCGATCACGCCGTCGCGCACGCGCAGGCATTTCATGTCCTGGCCACCGATGTCGAGGATAAACTGCACGCCGGGCAAGAACGCCTTGGAGCCGCGCAGGTGCGCGACCGTCTCGATCTCGCCGGAGTCGGCCTTGAGGGCCTCGATGAGCAACGCCTCGCCGTAACCGGTAGTGGTTACGTGGCCGATGGTGCAGCCCGCGGGAATGTGCTCGTAGAAATCGGCCATGATGACCTTGGCCGTACCCAGGATGTCGCCGTTGTTGTTACCGTACCAGGTATGCAGCAGCTGGCCGTCCTCGCCCACAAGCGCGGCCTTCATGGTGGTAGAACCAGCGTCGATACCGATGAACACGCGGCCCTGGTAATTGCCGAGGTCGCCCTTGGGCACAACCTCCTTGTCGTGGCGGCTCTTGAACTCGTCGTACTCCGCAGGCGTGGCAAAAAGCGGCTCCAGGCGCGCGACCTCGGAACCCTGCGTGTCACCCAAGGCATCGATTGCATCGATAAGCTGCGGGAACGTTGAGAGCTTGTTAGACTCATGAGCCATCGCGGCACCCGAGGCCACAAACAGGTGGGCGTTATTGGGAACGATGCGATGTTCCTCGTCCAGTTCAAGCGTCACGTAGAAACGATGACGGAGCTCGGAGAGATATTGCAGCGGACCACCCAGGAAGGCGACATTGCCGCGGATGGGACGGCCGCATGCAAGGCCGGAGATGGTCTGGGTCACCACGGCCTGGAAGATGGAGGCAGCGACGTCTGCGGGAGCCGCACCCTCGTTGAGCAGGGGCTGCACATCGGTCTTAGCAAAGACGCCACAGCGGCTGGCGATGGGATAGATAGTCGTGGCCTGCTTGGCGAGCTCATTTAGGCCCGCGGCATCCGTGTGCAAAAGCGTGGCCATCTGGTCGATAAAGGCGCCCGTGCCGCCGGCGCAGGTGCCGTTCATGCGCTGCTCGATGCCGTTATCGAAGTAGATGATCTTGGCATCCTCGCCGCCCAGCTCGATAGCGACGTCGGTAGCGGGAATGAGCGTCTCGACGGCACGCTTGCTGGCGATGACTTCCTGCACGAACTCGAGGCCCAGCCACTGGGAAAGCAGCAGGCCGCCCGAGCCGGTGATGGCGCAGGTCATCTGAGCCTCGGGCAGCAGGCCCGCAGCGCCCACAAACAGGTCGCGCGCGCAGGCACGCACATCGGTATGGTGGCGCTGATACTTGGCGTAGACAATCTGGTTCTCGTCGTTCAGCACGGCAAGCTTGACGGTGGTAGAGCCCACGTCGATGCCCAGGTGCAGCTGGCCAGTCGCGGCCTCGGCGTTGTAGATGGCGCCCTCGGGAACCACGCCGGGACGGATCTCGCTCGTCTCCTCGTTCACTTCGTTCATCGGTTACTCCCTCTCGTTGCGCTCGTCGGTGTCGTCGAGCTGAAGATTCAACAGTTTCATGCCATATGCCGGCACGTTGATATCAATAGGCTGGCCATACAGGTCGCCGGGACGCACAAAGGCGATCACCGTCATGATGCGCGCCATGGTTTTGGGCGATTCGGGCAGGCCGTTTTCGAACCAGCGCTGGACCACGCCCACCTCAGCGGTAACCACATAGCTCAGGTAATAATCGAAAAACGACCCCAAGAGCGCAGGGAAAATACCCGTCTGCATGCGACCCGAAATCTCGTCGCGCGCAAGGTCGATTAGGCGCTTGATAAAGGCAGGGTCACCGCCAGGGCCCAGCAACGATCCGATGAGGTCGCGATTGCCCGCCAGGTACTCGAGCAGCTCAACCGCGCCGGGCGCTGGCTCCAGCTCGTCGATGCTGTGATAAAGCTCGGGCAGCGTGGCTGCGCCGATATTGCGGACGAGCGTACGAATCTCATCCATAATGGCATCTTCGACCTGTTGGATAAAATCGGGAATGTCTTTGTAGTGGCTATAAAACGTGCGGCGCGTCAGGCCCGCGCAATCGGTAAGCGACGCCACCGTGATGCGCGACAGATCCTCGCCCGCCCCAAGCTGTTGCACAAGTGCGTCCCGAAGCGACGTCTGCGAACGCAGAGATCGGGGGTCGCACTTAAAATCTGTTTGCGGCATAGGCCTCCTCGGGTGCTATTTCACACTCCGAGTATTATTTCACACTGTGTGTATTTTATTCCACGCGCCACAAAGTCGACAGGTTTGGCGCGTCGTTGCCCAGTGCGCCCGACGATTCCCTGCTTTTCCGCCGCGCCAAGCGGCAGGCCAGCGCGTCGCCCGGCACACCCGCTGTCTCCCTACTGCTAGGAAATCACGGTACGGTTGCGGTCGTTACGAAGTGTGGCAACCATATGGCGCGGCACAGCATGAGCCGCGCAGTTACCAATGACGTTGCCAGCCGCACGCTTGGCAGCATCCGAACCATTGCTCGTGGCATAGGCGTGCTCAAAGCGATCGAGCATGACGATGTCGTTGCCGCCGTCTCCATAGACTGCCACCTCGTCTTCAGAGAAGCCCAGATAGTTAGCAAGCCAAGCCACGCTCTCGCCCTTATTGCAGGCGCGGTCGGTTATCTCGAACATCGCCGGATTAAACGGGGCGTTGACCACGGTGTCGGCGTGCTCGGCCAAAAACGCGTGAAGTTCGCGCTCCATGCCAGGATCGGGCACGCGGCAGTTTACCTTGCACACATCGTGCTGCAAGATCTCGGCGAGTGGCACCTCGTAGCGGTGGTGCGCCAAAAAGGAAGCTTTTGCGCGCATGCCGCGCATGAGAATGCGGCGCCAGGGGCTGTCGGTCACAAAACCCGCTTCGCGCACCTCGCGCGTGTTGCTCGAAAGAATCGAATCGCTCGTCACGCAGTCAAAGCAAATGCCAGGAAAAGCTGGGATAAGCTCTTCCAAAAACGCCGGGTCCACGATGTAGGACTTAAGGACCTCGCCGTCGCGCCCGCGAATGATAGAACCGTTGGCGCAAATCGCCTCGATGGTTCCGGGCTCGAAACCACCGTCGGTGTACCACACGCTCGTGCGGCCTGTAGCTGCGGCAACATGCGCGCCTGCATCGGTGATCTCGCGAATCGCTGCGAGGATTTTATCGTCGGTAGTATGAAAGAGATTGAGCAGCGTACCGTCCAGGTCGCAAGCGAACAGTTTGATCATACCGGGCTCCATTCCGCGCGTTTTTCCCAGCATAGCGGAAAAGAAGGCGCGATAAGGCAGCGCAGCAGGTCAAGCGTCAAGTGCCCGGGGCGAATGGGCGAGCGGCGGTGTGCGCCGAAAGGCCGTGCGCCCCGTTGCGGGCGGTGCGCAAACGGCAAGCATGGCTTTTCCGGGTCCTATTTCACCGCCCACGTTGCCCTTTATGCCCCATCACGCAACGAACTTCCTGATTTCAGTAGCAGTATTGCAACTGCGCGAGTAGCCGGCTCCTTTAATCTCGCGCCAACTGGGGTTTTGTTAAAGAAAGCCGGCGTCTACTCAGCAAAACGCAATACTGCTACTGAAATCAGGAAGTTCGTTGTCGAAGCGAGGATTGTGCCGCCCATCAGAGGCAGCACGCATCATGGAAACGGTGCGTTTTTGGCCTCGCAGACTGCGCCGGCGCGCGTCCATCAAACGCGACGAACGCGCAAACGCCGGTCCCTATCGCGATATCCTTTTGGTAACGAGCTTCTCGATCCCTTTGAGAACGACGTCGGCAACGAGCGCCACCGCCGCGCACAGGACAGTCCCGTCCACGATCTTGTAGACGTTCATGGTGCGCAGACCGCTGAAGAGGATAGTCCCCAGGCCGCCGGCGTTGATAGTCGCCGCAATAGTGGCGATGCCGATGGTGCTGATCGCGGCAAGGCGAATGCCCGCCATGATCACCGGAAAGGCCAGGGGCAGCTCGACGCGCAGGAGCACCTGCATCGGACTCATCCCCATCCCCGTCGCTGCCTCGACCACGCCCGGGTCCACGCCGTTCAGCCCCTCGACGATGTTTCGCACGAGCAGGAACTGGTTGTACGCCACCATGACGATCGTGGCAGACGTAAGCCCCAGGCCGGTGAGCGGGATGAGCAGCGAGAACAGGGCCAGGCTGGGAACGGAGTAGAGCGCGCCGAGGACCTGCAGGACCGCGCCCTCGACGCGGCGCGAGCGCCTGATCGCGAGGGTGACGAGCGCCGCCACCGCGAGGGACCACGCAAGCACAACCCCCATGATAACGAGGTGCTCGCCGAGCGCCGCCATGAACTTGTCCTGATGGCTCGCCCAGTATGCAACAAAATCACCCATCAGGCACCGTCCCTGCCGGCAACAGAGCAAAATGTCCCGCCGCCCACGCCGGAGCTCAGCAGCGCCCGTACGAACTCCGTAGCAGGCTGTTCGCGAATGCGGTCGGGAGTGTCATATTGCTGGACGCGGCCCCGGTCGATGATGAGAACCTTGGTGCCGAGCTTGAACGCCTCGGCGACGTCGTGGGTCACGAAGACGAAGGTCTTGCCCGAACCGCGATGGATGCGCAGCAGCTCGTCCTGCAGATCACCGCGCGTGATGGCGTCGAGGGCACCGAAGGGCTCGTCGAGCAGCATGAGCCTGGGCTCGGCGGCGAGGGCGCGCGCCAGGCCCACGCGTTGCTGCTGGCCGCCCGAGAGCTGAGAGGGCCAGCGATCGCGAAACTCCCCCGGGTCGAGCCCCACAAGGTCGAGCAGCTCGTCCACGCGCGCGGCGGTGCGGGCTCGGTCCCACTTGAGGATGCGCGGCACGGTGGCGATGTTCTCCCCCACGCGCATGTGCGGGAACAAGCCGATTTGTTGAATCACGTAGCCAATACCTCGACGAAGCTCCACCGGGTCGACCGTCGAGACGTCCCTGCCCTCCACGAGCACTTGGCCGGAATCGGCGTCGTGCAGGCGGTTGATGAGCTTGATCAGCGTGGTCTTGCCGCCGCCCGAGGTGCCGAGCACGCATACGAGCTCCCCCTCGTCGATCGTGAGGCTCACGTCGTCGAGCGCCGGGTGCGACATGCCCGCAAAGCATTTGGTCACGTTCTTGAATTCGACGGCCGCGGTCATCTCGGCACTCCTTCAGGGAATCGACCGAGCCCCGTTGGAGCCCGGCGCTCGCATCTTTCACTTCTACAGGCTGTCGAAAAACTCGGCAGCAACGTCCTCGTAATCCTGCTTGTCGATATCGACCTTGGCGTTGAGCTCGGTCAGGCCCTTCGTGGTGAGCTGCTTGCTCACAGCATTGAGAACGTCCTCGATATCGGGATTGGCGTCGAGGACTTCGCCGCGCACCACGGGCGCCACGTTGTAGGGCGGCCACACGTGCTTGTCGTCCTCGAGCAGGGTGAATGCGTCGTCCACGAGCTGGCCCTCGGTGGTATAGACGGGCGCGACATCGGCCTCGTCGTTCCTGAGGACCTCGTACTTGAGGCCGTTGTTGAAGCTCGTGTGCTCTTTCCAGTCAAAAGCCCCGTAGGCTGCCTCAAGGGCCGGCAGACCATCCGAGCGCTCGTCGAACTCACCCTGCGATGCGAAGCGCAGCTCGGAAGCATGGGCCTGCAGGTCGCTGATAGTCTTGATGCCGTACTGCTCGGCAGCCTTGGTGGTGATGACCAGGGCCTGGCTGTCGGCCGCCTCGGCCATATCGAGCCACACCAGGTCCCACTTCTTCTTGTACTGCTTCTTGACCGTTTCATAAACAGCCTGGGGGTCGGTTTCCATCTCCGCCTTGAGAACGGTGAGCAGCGCCGTACCCGTGTACTCGGGATACAGGTCAATCTCGCCCTTCTCGAGTGCCGTGGCGATCACCGAGCCCGCAATGTCAAACGAGCGCTTGACGGTAAAGCCAGCGTCCTCGAGCGCCAGGGCATAGATCTCGGAGATGATCTCGCCCTCGGTAAAATCCTTGGAGCCCACGGTGATGGTGCCGGCAGCGCCCTTGGAACCGCAAGCGGTGAGCGCGGCAGGAACGGTTGTAGCGAGAGCCGCCGCCGCGACGGCGCGAACAAACTGGCGACGCGTGAGGCCACCAGGCATCGGCGGCGCAGAATCGATAGATTGAGACATGTGCATCTCCTTTTCTGAATGATCTATATCAAGACGATTTGACATGACACGTTGGTGCTCCGTCATTGCTTGGCAAATTCGTACGGACGCATCCGCCGGTCGATTGCCGAGAGAAGCATACCCACTAAAAGGGAAAGAGCCGCAACTGATGCGCCGCCGATAACAAGCAGGTCGGTACGCATGAGGCCAAGGCCCGTGAAAATGATCTGGCCCAGGCCGCCCGCGCCAATATAGGCGGCAAGCGTCGCGGAGGCCACGACCTCGGAAGCCGCTGTGCGAATGCCCGCAAAGGACACGGGAAACGCCAACGGCACCTTGATTTTGAAGAAGACCAAACGTTCGTCCATTCCCATGCCACGCGCTGCCTCGAGGACATCGACGGGCACCGAACGAAAGCCGAGAGCCGTATTGATGAGAATGGGCGGGATGGCAAGCACGGTAAGCGCCACGACCGCAGGCAGCACCCCTGTGCCCAAAATCGGCACGCAAACGACGAGCACAGCAAGGCTCGGGATGATGCGCAGGATACCAGAGACCCCAACCGAGATCTTCTCGAGCAACGGGGACCGGCTGCAGGCGATACCGAGCGGCACGGCAACGAGGATGGCCACCGCAAGCGAAAGGATGCTGACATTCAGGTGCTCGAGCACCATCTGGATGTAGTCCGCACCATGCGTCGAAAAATACGCGATAACGTCCTGCAATGCCTTTTACCTCCCCTTTCGCGCTCGCCATGCCCATCCATGCGTTGACGGGCCCTCGCATCATTCGGCAATGTTATGCGCTGCTCACGCGTCAACGTCAACAGCAAACTGCGCACACCGATGCAATCCATTATCTGACAAATGAGCCTGGCGGGCGGCCACACTTCTGTGAGGGGCAAGCAGTGCGCAAAGTACCGCAGTGCTGTAGGCCGACCAAAAAGAAGAGGACACCGCACCGAGCATGCGGCGCCCGACGATTGAGGGCCGAGATGCACCGGCACTGTCAACGCCCACAAGGGGCTGTAGCGCCGCAGGTTGCCCCGGAAGACAAGGGTGCACGCCTTGCGTGCGGCACCCGCAGGCTTGAGGGGCAAGATGCGGTGCTACAGCCCCTTGCGGCGGAAGAGGGCGTAGGCGTGGGCCTTAAGCCTCGTCGCCCTGATAACGCCTTCGTACTTCATCATGCGCAAATGCGGAAACGCATTGAAGAAGCGCAGGTCGCGTTTGGAAATGGCAATCGCGCGCACCGAACGTTTAGACAGGCGCGGACGAGGCGCCGCATCTGCAAGGCGCTGTGCAACCAGGCGCAAACCACGGGCACCGTCGGCAATAAACGACGGTATCTCGACCTTCTCGCGCAAAGAATCCATCACCGCGTCGGAAATCTCGAGCAGCCAACCATTGATGGCGCGGCCACGCACATGCGCCGTCTGCGCAGAATCGAGGGCTGTCTCCGGAATACGCTCGACCAGCGAATCGGAAGCGTCTTTGAGCGAATCGTTGATGCGGTCGGCAAGCTCGCCGCGCAGCTCCTCCAGCGAGTCGGAAAGACGTCGGAAACTCGCCATCGATGCCACCGCGTCAACCGCAAGCAGCGTCAGCGCGGCCAAGGCAAGCGCCCTCACCGCCCACACCGGCATCGATGCAAGCATCCCCAAGAGCGCCGGCTCGGCAATACGACAAATAAGCACGCACCCTGCGCCAAACATCAAAAAGCCGTACAGGCATATGCGTCCCTGAAAATTGAGCGGCATGTCCGAATAATCCCAAAAACGCGCATGGGTCGTGACCTCGAGAATCACGCCCACAAGGTACTCAATACAACAACACAGCGCGCCCGCTGCCAAAAACTGCACCGGCACGTTTTCGATGCCGCGCAGCGCAAACCAACAGACAAGCGCGCCCGCGCCGTAAATAGGACAGCACGGCCCAAGCAAAAAGCCGCTATTGGAAAACGAGCCGTGGTTGAGCATGGCGCAAACCGTCGACTCCCACAGCCATCCCGCAAAGCCATACACCATAAAGGAAAGCACGAGTGCCGAAAGCGGAGCGCCCGGAATGGAAATCGCAACTTGAATAGCCAGAACAGCGGAAGTGATTGCCGCCATCGTATGCCTCAACGCACCGTTCATGCGCGCTTCCTCTTTCGTTTTACCTGGCGACTGCCGCCAATACGCCCGTCAATCGTCTCGCCCAGCGCGCACGCCTTATCCGCCAAGCACACGATCCACGCCTCGCGGCACGCAGGCGGAATCGGCACAAGGGGAAACATATGGCGAGCGATGATATTGCGCTCGATGGGGGTCAAGTCAAAATCTTCTTCGGCGCGCTCAAGAGCAAAAAAGGGGTGTTTGAACCCATGAAGGCGATGACTCGGATCGGAATCATGCCAGTCGTAGAGAAAGTAATCGTGCAAAAGCGCGCCGCGCACCAAGGCGTGCACGTCGACAGCTATACCCACACGAGAAAGCACACGAGCCATGCAAATGCTCGTCTTTGCCACTGCAAGCACATGGTCATACACCGAGACGTCACCGTGCTGAATAAACGAGCGCGTCGCGCCCAGCCTTCCTCGCGCCTCCAGACGTTGAGCAAGGTCACGCACGTACGCCGCAGCATCCTCGACAGCAATCTTGCCGCGTCTTGTTGCGTAACCTTTTTTCACACGCATTCCCCTCTATCTCACATGAGGCAGCCGCCACAGGCTCGCTATGCCACATTGAGCCAAAACCGAGAAGATCTCCCCGCTCCCAGCAGGATGATTGTTTGCGCGCTACTCTACCCAAGAGGCTTGAAGGATATTCACCACGTCATCATGAGAGAGCTGTGCCGGGTCATGCGCAAACAGGGCATCGTTGGTGTCAAGAGCGTTGCTCGCCATAGCATCAAACTCGTCGGGCGTGATGCCCCAGTCACTCATCTTGAGGTCGCCCATGTTGCACTCGTCAATCAAGCGCTCCAGCTCGACGATAAAATCCTCGGGCTTGCTGGCAAGCCAATTGCCCATCAGACGCGCCATGTCGACATAGCGGTCATCGTACACGTGGGCGTCGATCATATGCTGATGATAGGCCACGCTGATCATGATGAGGCCCGCCCCATGCGGCAGGTCGTGATGGTGCGCGCTCATGGCGTGCTCCGTTCCGTGGCAGCCCGCGCAACCCGAGCAAACCATAGCGTAGCCGCCCAGGGTATTGGCAAAGGCAAGCTGCGTGCGCGCATGGAGGTCAAACCCGTCATGCACGCAGGCGGGAAGCGCCATGGCAGCGCTTCGGATGCCCTCACGGCAAATGATATCGCCCATGGGAGTGTGCGCATTGTTGATATAGCACTCCACGCAGTGGAACAGGGCGTCGAACCCCTGGAAAGCCGTGAGGTGCGAAGGGACCGTGAGCATGAGCTCGGGATCGACCACCGAAAGACTTGGAAACAGGCGAGGGTTGCCCAAACGAAGCTTCTCGTCGGTCTCCTCGCAAGAAAGCACGGCGCCCGCATCGACCTCGGATCCGGTGCCCGCCGTCGTGATCACGCACACCAACGGAAGCGGATCGTTTGGAATGGGGAGACCCTTTGCGGTACCGCCCATGGCATAGTCCCAAATGTCACCAGCGACCTCGTTACCCTCGACATCATGCCCGGGGTTGGCCGCCACCACGCAGATGCCCTTGCAGCCGTCCATAACGGAGCCGCCGCCCAGTGCGAGCACGAAATCGCAGTGTTCCACACGCGCCATCCAGCCCCCCGCGTTCACGGTGTCGCGCAAGGGGTTGGGCTCGATGCGGTCAAAGAGGACGTGCTCTACGCCGACGCGGTCGAGCTGAGCCTCCACGCGCGCAAGATAGCCATTTGCCTTAACGGACTTGCCGCCCGTGGTAACCAAAAGGGCGCGCTTGCCCGGCAGCTCCTGGTCTCCGAGCTCATTGAGCTTGCCTGGTCCAAATAGCAAGCGAGTCGGGGCAAAAAACGTGAATGACTCCATGATGTCCTCCTCATCGCCGGCATTCACCCGCATTGTCGTGCTTGGGTCACACAAGAGTTGCCCGCACCCGCGCAAATTGCACAAATGTGCACAAATTCGTAACATCTTTTGTTCATTGAAGTCACGGGCACTAGCCAAAAGGACTCTCTGGTCACCCCGGCGTCAATCAAAATGACATGGCTTGGGTGGCACCGCAGCCTAAACGTTAACCTGCTTGATATGGTTGCCATGCACCAGATAAGCGCGGCGCGCGAGCTTCATCATGGGCAGGTCGATCATGTTATCGCTATAGAACTCGTCGGGCACAGCATCTGGCCCAAACATCTCGCGGAACACCTTGACCTTGTTAGTTCCAAAATTGAGGTGCTCGAGCTCCAAAGTATCGCGATTGACCGTCGAACAGACCATAGTCTTGATACCCAGACGCCGCTGAATCTCGTTCATGGTGTAGTCAAACGACCCGGTCATGATCACATCGTCAGGTTGCGGATGATACCAATGCTTGATTTTATGCATGTGCGCGTCCCAAAAGGCGCTCACCATACCGTCGATATCATCAAAGGAGTTCAGATACGCCTTGAGGTACTTGGCCATGGCATGCTCGAGCTCCTCCAACGTGCATTTTTCCTTGGAGTAACGCATGCCGTAGTAGGCAAGCGGCGGCACGAAACGCACGACTTTCGGATTGTACTTGAGCGAGAACAAATAGAAGTCGTAAGGGCTCTCGCCGTCGTAGATGGTGTTGTCGAAATCAAAAACGCGCATGCGCGGGCACGGTCCTCTTCAATCGTAATAGCGTTCGCTTCTACTGCTTCTACTATATCCATCTTCCGTGTCCGGCATGCAAGTGCGTACAGAACCGTTACATGCGGCCCAACAAGTCCTGCCGGAGCTCAATATGTAGGACCTGTGAAAATGTGACAAAATAAACCTGTCGACTTTTTGTCACATTAGTCGAGTTCTTTGAGGCCCTGGTAAAGCTGCCAGTACTCGCCGTGCTGGGCCAGCAGCTCTTCGTGCGTGCCGCGCTCGACGATACGTCCATGCTCCAAAACGATGATGGCGTTGGCGTTGCGCACAGTCGACAGGCGATGCGCAATCATGAAGGTCGTACGGCCGTCCATGATGCGGTCCATGCCCCGCTCCACAAGCTTCTCGGTACGCGTGTCGATGCTCGACGTAGCCTCGTCCAAAATCAGCACGGGAGGATCGGCCACCGCCACACGAGCGATAGCAAGCAGCTGGCGCTGTCCTTGGCTCAGGTTCGCGCCGTCGGAGGTCACCATCGTGTCGTAGCCATGCGGCATACGGCGAATGAACGAATCGGCGCAAGCCGCACGCGCTGCAGCACGCACTTCCTCGTCGGTAGCATCAAGCTTGCCAAAGCGGATGTTATCGGCAATGGTCCCCGTGAACAGATGCGTATCCTGCAGCACGACACCGAGGCTTCGACGCAGATCTGCCTTGGCGATGTTGCGCACGTCGATACCATCGAAGGTGATTTCGCCCGCGTCAAGCTCGTAGAAGCGATTGATGAGGTTGGTAATGGTGGTCTTACCGGCACCGGTCGATCCCACAAAAGCGATCTTTTGGCCTGGTTTGGCAAACAGGTTGAGGTCGTGCAGGACCAGCCTCCCCGGCACGTAGCCAAAGTCCACGCCATGAAAGCGTACGTCACCTCGCAGCGGAACCGACTCGACTGCCAGCAGCGTGCCATCTGTGCCCAGTGCTGTACGTTGCGGACGTGCGCCCGATGCCTCGGCATCCGCCACGCAATCAACCGCGAGGGCGGTCTGCTCTCCGGCATCCACATCGGCAGCCACGGGCACGAGCTTGCCATAGGCTCCCAGGCCCTGACCCTCCGGCAGCTTCCACGACCATTCGTCCTCGCTATTCTGCGCGAGCGTCACGCGGCCCTCATCGTACTCGCCCTCAAGCTCCATCGCGGCAAACAGACGCTCGGCACCCGCAAGGGCATTGAGCAAGAAGTTGCCCAGCTGCGTCACCTGATTGAACGGCATTGCCGCCTGGCGTACAAATACCAGGTAGCTTGCGAGCGCGCCCACGGTCGCCAGGCCATGGATGGCCAAGATTGCGCCCACCACGGCCACAATCGCGTAGTTCACGTACCCGATGCACACCGTGACCGGCACCATCGTTGCGGCATATGTCTGTGCCGAGGTTCCCGCCTGGCGCAAGTCCTCGTTACGGTCGGTAAACTCGGCAACATTTGCCTGTTCATGGTTGAAGACCTTGACAACTTTTTGCCCCGAGACCATCTCTTCGATATAGCCGTCGAGCGCACCCAACGCCTTTTGCTGACGCGCGTAGAACTTCTTGCTGCGCGTGCCCGAATAGCGCACGTGCACCACGATGGCCACGTCGCACGCCACAGTAATGAGCGCAAGACGCCAATTGAGAACAAACATCAAGACCAGCGTTCCCACCGTCTGCACGGCAGCCTGAATCACCGTTGCGAAGCTGTTGTTGAGCGCCTCGGAAACGGTATCCACGTCGTTGGTGAAAAAACTCATGATGTCGCCCGCCCGCGTACGGTCAAAATAGGCAAGCGGAAGCGTCTGGATATGCGCAAACAGGTCGCGGCGAATGTCAAACACCACTCGCTGCGCCGCGCGAACCATAATCTGCGTGTAGCCCAGCGCGCAGGCCACGCCCAGCGCGTAGATGGTGGCGGTAAGCGCGATAAGCGAGCCCAGTCTAGCGGCATGTCCCGTGGTGAGCGCCGTCACAACGGGATTGATCATGTAGGTACCCAGCAGGTTAGCGAGAGCCGAAACAACGGCAAGCACGCTCACGATGCCAAGCGAGATCTTGGCGTGACCCATGTAGGAAAGCAGGCAACGCAGCGTATGCTTGAGGTTTTCCGGGCGTGCCTGAGCTGCAGTCTTAGGCATGGGCCTCGCCTCCCCTCAAAAAATCATCAGGCGTCGCTTTGTCGGCATGCCCCACCTGAGAAGCGTAGATTTCCTGGTAAATAGCATCGGTCTCGAGAAGCTCCGCATGGGTGCCCTGCGCATGGAGATGGCCGTCATCCAAAACGACGATCTTGTCGGCATCCATCACCGAAGTGATGCGCTGCGCGATGATGATGCAGGTAACGCCCGGGATGCTCGCCAAGTTGGCACGGATCTTAGCCTCGGTGGCCATGTCCACGGCGCTTGTCGAATCGTCGAAGATCAAGATACGCGGACGCTTGAGCAGAGCGCGGGCGATGCACAGGCGCTGCTTTTGGCCGCCGGATACACCGGCGCCTCCCTGCCCCAGGTCGCCGTCGAGACCGCCGATACGATCCAAGAATTCGTCCACGCATGCCAGACGGCACGCCTCAAGGAGCTCTTCGTCGGTTGCCTCGGCATTGCCCCAGCGCAGGTTGTCGCGCACAGTGCCTGTGAAGAGCACGTTTTTCTGCAGTACCACGCCCACGGCGTCGCGAAGAACAGCCAGGTCGTACTCGCGCACGTCATGGCCGCCCACCAGCACCTCGCCCGCCGTTGCATCGTACAAGCGCGCAATGAGCTGCACGAGCGAGCTTTTGCCCGCGCCTGTGCTGCCCAAGATGCCCACTGTGGAGCCGCTTGCGATATCGAACGAAATATCCTCGAGCACGTCCTCCTCCGCCTCGGCGCGATATTTAAAGGTGACATCGCGAAAGGAGACCGAGCCGTCTGGCACGGCTGTGAGCGCATGCGCAGCCGCCGGAGAGGCGATCAGGGGTTCTTCGTCAAGAATCTCACCCACGCGCTCCACGCTCGTAAGCGCACGCGTGAGCAGCAGGAAAACATTCGAGATCATCATCAGCGAGTTCATGACCTGCAAGACATAGCTCATGAAGCCCGTGAGCTCGCCCACGGTCAGGGTGTTTGCGCAAATCATCTGGCCGCCCACCCACAGCACGAGCGTGGCTGCCGTGTAGATTGCCGCTTGGAATACCGGCAGGTTGAACTGAGCGGTCCCAAACGTCTTGGTAGCCCCCTGTGCAAGCTCGCTGTTCACGCTGCCAAACACGTCGCACTGCTGCGGTTCGCGCACGTAGGCCTTGACGGCGCGAACGGCGGTCAGGTTTTCCTGCACCACGCGGTTCACGTGGTCCATTGAGGTCTGAAGGCGCTGGTAGAGCGGAGATACGCGCCAGGTGATAATGCCGAGGGCCACCGCGAGGACCGGCAGAATGCAGACGAACACCATGGCAAGCTCGCGGTTGAGCGAAAACGCGTAGACAAGCGACATGACGAGCATCATCGGCCCGCGCACACAGGGTCTAAAGCCGTTTGCCATAGCGTTTTGAATGACGGTGATATCGGTGGTCATGCGCGTGATCAACGACGACGTTTGGTAATGGTCGAGGTTTCCAAAGGCGTAGCGCTGGATCTTCTCGTACTCCGCCTGACGCAAGTTCGCTCCGAGCCCCACCGAAGCCCTCGACGCAAAACGCGCGTAGAAAAAGCCCAGGGCAAGCGATGTGACCGCACAGGCAAGCATCAGTGCGCCCTGATGTAGGATGAGGGGGATGTCGGCATGCGCGATTCCCTCGTCGATAATGCGCGCCATGAGCACGGGGATAAAGAGCTCGATAGAGGTCTCGATAGCCACGATAAGGATGCCGAGCACGGCGTCGATCTTGTATGTTCCCAGGTAATGAATCATGCGACGCAGGTTATTCATGCTTTTTGCCTGCCTCAAGCTCATCTGCCATATTCTTGCGTACGCGCTCGAGCATGTCCCTCAACGTAGCTTCTTCCTCTGAGGTAAAGCCGCGAAACATGATGCGATCGACGCGACGGCACTCATCTTCCCAAGCGGCAAGGGCATGCCTGCCCTTCTCGGTGATATCGAGGGCGCGCGTGCGACGGTCGCGACCCGGAACGCTCGTCAAAAAGCCCTCGCGCTCCAGCGGATCGAGCAGGCGCGACACAGCCGAGGGATCGATGGAGTAGAAGCGGGCGATCTCGCGCTGTGTGCTCACGCCATGCACCGCGATATACGAAAGGATGCGAGGCTGGCCTTGCCCCAGCCCCAGGCTTCGGGCGCACGGGCGCGTCGTGTTGTTCATGGTATGGAATGCACGGCTGATGCTCATATGGATATCGTTGAGCGACATGCCCAAACGCATGTCTTCACGCATGTCTTCGTCGGAGGCCGATTGCTGCATCGGCGCGTCTGTTGAGATGGAATCATCCTGTGCCATCTTCATCTCCTTGAATACTCAACTAATGACTACTCAAGTATTGTGAAAGGAGGCCCGGGGTCAAGTACCCGCCCGAATTTGTAACGTAAGTAACAAAGTGCACGACAGGGGCACGCGGCACAGCGCGGTGCCGGGGAGGGATGTGCACACGCGCCAAATGGAGCAAAAAATCCCTTTTAGACCGCCTGGTAGACGCGCTAAAAGGGATTTTCTGCTTCATTAAGGGGGCCTCAGAGAGCACGCGGCGGCACGACGTCCGTCCACTGGCCCGCATGGGGTTAGGGGAGCGAACGACGAGGCGACTAATCATCTCCCCCTTTAAGTTCATTGCAAACGTCATAAGCGATGACAAGCGACGCATAATCCTGGCTTTGATGAAACACGTGAGCAATTTCGACATCGCTGCCTTCGTAGTAGTACAGCATGACATAAGAGTTCACGGAGCACGCGTGGTATCCAAGACCTCTCAACTCCCGCAGAAAGGAGAGCCCGTAGTCGGCAACCCCGCTCTGCAGAATCTCGAGTTGTTGCCGATATTTTGCCAAAAAGCGACGCGCGGTATTTACACCATGACCCATCAGATACTCAACGATATCGTCAACCTCTTGCTCTGCTGTGGGGAGGATTTTGACGTTATAGGCCATATTTTGTCTCAAGATCACTCAAAGCCTCAAAGGCGCTGCGTCCTAAACCGGCCGCCCGCTCGCGCTCCGCAATCGCAACTCGCTCCATAAGACGGGCCTTGGCTTGCTCCTGGACCATGCGATCATAGTCCACCGAGCGCATGACGACGAACTTGCTATAGCCATTCTTCGTCACCGTGATGGGACCCGGAGTAGACTCGACAAGCTCCGAGAACTTGGCGGTGTCACGCATATCTTTGATTGGCACGCAAACTGGCATGGCACACTCCTATCATAATTATGTACACAATTATGATATAGCATTTTGGTCTAGAGCTTGAAGGAGTCTTCTTGAAACCCAAATGTCAGCATGTTTTTCTACGCCGTGGGCAACTCACCTGTCGTCAGGATTATCTCAAGCTGTTCCTCGTCCAAAACGGGCACGCCCAAGCTCTCTGCCTTAGCGAGCTTTGACCCCGCCTTTGGACCTGCCACCACAAAGCTCGTCTTCTTCGAGACCGAACCAGTCACCTTGGCACCCAGGGTTTTGAGCGCTGCCCCCGCCTCGTCGCGCGTACGGCGCACGAGCGTACCGGTGAGCACGAAGGTGAGGCCCGCAAGCGGTTGCTCGGATGCGAGGTCCGCCGAGACGCCCGCGGCAGCTGCGGCATCCGCCGCTATCTGGCCCAAATCTTCCTCAAGCGTAAGACCTGCCTGACGTAGGCGCTCCAGGACCTCGAGGTTCTCAGGCACCGCTAAAAAGCCCTTAACGCTCGCGGCGATCTTGGGACCGACGCCGTCGATGCTTGCAATCTCCTCCTCGCTCGCCAGCACGAGCTTGTCGATGGAGAGGAAGCGCTGGGCCAAAAGCTCGCCCACGCTCTTTCCCACCAGGCGAATACCCAGGGCAAACAGCACACGACCAAGCGGTTGTTGTTTGCTGCGCGCAATCTCGTCAATCGCCTTCTTCGCTGTCTTTTGACCCACGAGGATCGGGTCGCCCGCGCGCACGCCACGGCGCGCATTAGAAGCGGCATATGTTCGGCCCGTATCAAGGCCGGCGATGTCCTCGACCGTCAGCTGATAGAAATCGGCAACGTCATGGAGCAGACCAGCGGCAATCATCTTGTCCACCAGCTCATCGCCCACGCCATCGACATCCATGCAGCCGCGGCTCACCCAGTGCAGCAAACGCTCCTTGAGCTGAGCCGCGCAGTCGAGCGACACACAGCGATAAGCGACCTCGCCCTCCTCATGCACCACGGGGCTGCCGCACACGGGGCACGTCGCAGGCATTTGCCAGGGCCGGGCGTCGGGCCAGCGCTTGTCGAGCACGGGGCCCACAACCTCGGGAATCACGTCGCCCGCCTTATGGACCACGATGGTGTCGCCCACGCGCACATCCTTACGATGCACCTCGTCGATATTGTGGAGGGTCGCGCGAGCGATAGTGGAGCCCGCAACGGTCACCGGGTCAAACTCGGCAACCGGGGTGAGCACACCGGTGCGGCCCACCTGCACGCGAATCTCGCGCAACACGGTTGTCTTTTCTTCCGGCGGGAACTTAAAAGCGATAGCCCAGCGTGGGGCGCGGGCAGTGAAACCCAGATCGGACTGCTGCTGGAAGGAATCGACCTTCACGACCACGCCATCGATGTCGTAATCAAGGTCGCCGCGATGTGCCAGAGCATCAGCGCAAAATTCGTGCACCTCGGTCGGCGTTTTGCAGGTCGCGACGTTGGGATTCACGTGGAACCCGGCGTCGCGCAACCAGTCCAAAAACTCATGCTGGCTGTGAACGTGCAGCGGTGCCGTATCGGCAATAGCGTAAATAAAGGTAGAGAGGTCGCGCTTGGCCGTAACCTTGGGATCTTTTTGGCGAAGGCTGCCCGCCGCCGCGTTTCGGGGGTTGGCAAACGGATCACGGCCCTCGGCATCGGCTTCGTCGTTCAGTCGCACGAAACTGCCCTTGGGCATATAGACCTCACCGCGGACCTCGATCACGCGGTCACGGTCGGTGCCCATGTGTGCCAGGGCTTTCTCAGAAAGATGCATGGGGACGTCTTGAATCGTGCGGACATTCAACGAGACATCCTCGCCGGTCGTACCGTCGCCGCGAGTAGCAGCGCGCACAAAGGCGCCGTTTTCATAGGTAATGGCTACGCCCAGGCCGTCGATCTTGAGTTCGCACGTATACGTCACGTGACCGGCACCCAAGGCGTTTTCCGTGCGCTCGAGCCAAGCGTCGAGCTCCTCGAGATTCATGGCATCGTCCATGGAGTACATGCGCGCCATGTGCGTGACGGGGGCAAACTGATCGGAGACGTAGCCGCCTACACGCTGCGTATATGACGTAGGGGTTATTAAATCGGGGTATGCCGACTCGATTTCCTGAAGTTCGACAAGCATCTTATCGAACGCGGCATCGGTGATCTCTGGGGCGTCGAGCATGTAATAGCGGTACGCATGGTAGTCCAACTCGTGACGGAGCTCCGCCGCACGCGCCGCAGCCTGTTCATGCGACAGCGCAGGCTCCGTAGATCCCGCACCCGCCGTATCGCCAAACAGGTTCATTTGTTCCGTCATCGCATATCCCCTCGCATACCATCATGTGTCAAAAAAACGACAGGTTTATTCTGTCACACTCTCCACGCGCCCGCGCAGCACCGCATGCCCCCGACGCTGCATTTTTGTCGATGTGACAAAATAAACCTGTCGTTTTGCTGTCACATCGACACGGACGGCAGCGATCGCTAGAACACGTTTCCGCTGCTTAACGGGTCATCAGAATCGTCAAGCGGGAGCCAGTCAAGAGAGCGCTCGATCCAGGTGTCCCAGAACTTCCAATTGTGTGCGCCGGGACCCTCGTGATAATCCACCTCAAAGCCCTCGCCTATCAACTTGTCTCGATACGCGCGGTTAGGTTCGAGCAGGTCATCGTCCTCTCCGCAAGCCATATAAAAGCTCGGCCGTGGACCATCCGAGGCGCCAACGCGCTCGGCCAGAGCATCATAATCGTTTTGCGAGCCACGCACCGCATCCAGCGGGCCGTAGACCGACTCGTAGAAGCCACGATTGCCCAGGATGCCTGGAGCATCGTATGTGCTTTCAAGAACCCGCTTCGAATTAAGGGAAAGGCCCGAGGACAACGCCACCACGTTGCTGAACGTCTCGGGATGGCGCAGGGCGTTGACGATAGCACCGTAGCCGCCCATGGACAGGCCACCGATAAACGTATCCTTGCGCTCGCAGGAAAGACGGAAGAGCTTTCGCGTGAACTCCACCAGCTCATGACCGATAAATTCCCCAAACCGCGCGCCGTCGGCTCGGTCGTTATAAAAGCCGTTCTCGCCCGACGGCATGATAACGGCAAGGTTTCGCGCCTCCGCAAGGCTTTGGATGCGCGTGCGCGTAACCCAATCCGTATAGTTGCCGTACACGCCATGGAGCAGATAGAGCGTCTTGAAAGGTCGTTGCTGATCACGCGGCACCGACCGTGCATAGCCCAACGAATCGATGGACGCCCAGTCTGCGGGGACAACGGCGTTAATTGTCACCGTACGCATGAGCGAGGTGGAAAGGAAATCGACTTTGACGAGCGCCATCAAGGGCCCCCTTCTCTCGGGCGTCTTGGCAAGCAAGACGCAAACAAGCGTCAGCGCACGGCCGCCGCGGACAGGCGTGGGCATCGCATGCGGCAGCGCAATAATGTACCCTGCCGGCTCCAGGCGGCTGTGCCACGGCATCAGTGTAGCCGCAAGTCGGCGAACGGTCACGTGGCGGCAGCGTTCGTCGGTTTCCTCTGGAAAGGCACCCGACGCAGGCGCGATGGCCGGCGCTTTGATACCATAGGGCAGAAAAACCTAAGGATATGGGGGTTAAATCATGAAAACAATCGCTATCATCGGCGCCCTTGAAAAAGAGGTTCGCGAGGTTGCATCCGCCGTTGACGGAGCCGTCACCACACAAGAGGCCGGCCTCACGGTGCTCGCCGGCACCTACCATGGTGCCCGTCTTGTTGCCACCACGGCGGGCATGGGCACAGTCAACGCCGCAGCCGCCGCACAGCACCTTATCAGCACCTATCATCCCGAGGCCCTCATCTTCTCGGGCATCGCAGGCGGCCTTAACCCCGTGCTGCATATCGGCGATATCGTGATCGGCGAGCGCCTGCGCTACCTCGATACCGACACGGCGCTTCTTGCCGAATCCGCCCCGGGACTCGAGGAGTACACCTCGACCCCAGCCCTTGTCGATGCTGCCGAGGCGCTTCTCACGAGCCGCGGCTACTGCAACGCGGCCGAGCAAGCAGCAGGTCCCGATAGCCTGCAATACCTGCGCGGAATCATCGCCACCGGCGATCGCTTCGTTGCGGGCGCCGAGATGCGCGAGCGCGCCATCGAGGCAACCCACGCGGACTGCGTGGAGATGGAAGGCGCCGCCATCGCGCACATCGCCGCCAAAAACGGCATCGACTGCCTGGTCATGCGTGCCATTTCCGACAATTGCGACGAAGCATACGACGCGTTGTGCACGCGTGAATTTGACCTCGAGGAGTACGCACAGCGCGCAAGCAACATCACTCTCGGCATCGTCCGTCGCGTCATTTGCGGCAACGAGGCGTAAAGGAGCACTATGGCAAACCAGATCAACTACAACACCGTCAAGTTCGTCGCTTCATACGGCAAGGCTTCGCAGATTCCGCCTTCGACCTGCCCCGAGGTGAGCTTCGTAGGCCGCTCAAACGTGGGCAAGTCGTCTATCATGAACAAGATCTTCAATCGTCGCAATCTCGTTAAGGTGTCGAGCACCCCGGGCAAAACGGCCAATGTGAACTTCTTCGAGGCAGACGGCGTGCACTTCGTCGACCTGCCTGGATACGGCTTTGCACAGCGCTCGAAGGGAGAGCGCGATCGCTGGGCGCAGCTTATCGGCGATTATTTTGACCTGGATCGCAGCTTCAACTTGGTTGTCTCGCTGGTGGATATCCGCCACGACCCCAGCAAGCTCGACCATCAGATGATTGAGTTTCTGCAGGAAGGCGAGTTCCCCTTTATCGTGGCGCTCACCAAGGCAGACAAGCTTTCGCGCAATCAGCAGGCAAAACAGACAGCAGCGATCAAGCGCCAGCTCAACGTCCCCGCTAAAAACGTCATCGTCACCTCATCCGAATCGGGCCAAGGCATCGAGGAACTGCGCGAGATAATCGAGCAGTACTGCCTGGGCGAGGAGGAATAGCCAAGGGCACACGAGCAAAAGAAGCGCACGCAGACAGGCTGCCGTCTCCATTGTCGGCATTTGCAGCAAAAAGTCCCATTTGGAACGCCCATGGGTCCTCCAAGTGGGACTTTTTGCTGCATTTAGCCCATGTTGAATCTAAGCTACAGCAGCCCTCGGTCGGCGTTGGGAGAGTAGCAGCAAAATGTGACAAAATAAACCTGTCGACTTTTTGTCACATCGCAGGTGGGGTAGATGGAAGCTCAGCATATCGAACATACGTTGGAACCGATTTTTGACGAGCGCTCGCACGTGCTCGTGCTGGGGACCATGCCCTCACCCAAGTCCCGTGAAGTCGGCTTTTATTACGGGCATCCGCAAAACCGCTTCTGGCGCGTGATGGAGGCGCTATTCGAGCTGCCCAGCCATTCTCTTGTCGAAAACAATGCGCGTCGCGCGTTTCTCCTCAAGCAGCATATTGCCCTTTGGGATGTGCTTGCCTCATGCACCATCGAAGGGGCTGCCGACGCAAGCATCGTCGACGCGATTCCCAACGATCTCACGCGCATCTTCGGCACGGCACCCATCACGCACGTCTTCACAACAGGAGGAAAGGCCACGCAGCTGTGTCAGCGCATGGATGGAGAGGTGCTCAGCGCTCGAAATATTCCGCTCACCGGCCTTCCATCCACAAGCGCCGCAAACGCGCGCGTGCGCTTGGACCAGCTTGTAGAAGCGTATCGACCAATTGTACATGCCGTCACCGCAGGCAACTGCCATGCTAAATAATAGCCCCCGCGATAACGATATTGCCCAGTTAAAACGAGAGGTTCGCGCCCGGATCATCGCGCAGCGCGATGCTTTGGCCCCTGCCCTTCGCTCCCGCAAATCGAGCGCAATTTGCACCGATCTTGCAGATGCAGCCAAGCAAGCCCTCCCGACACGGATGAGCCGCCAACTCATCGTTGCCGTCTACTCCCCCATGGGAAGTGAAGTCGATTTGGGCGAATTCATCGCCGCCCTTTACGATGCGCCAGCGCGCGTCGCCTTCCCTGCCATGCTTCCAAATCTTCAAGATGGTCAGCGCATGCAGATGCGCATTGTCTCGTACAAGGATTATCTCGACGGTTCCGCCCCGTTTATCGCACATCCGGTGCGGCCCTTTTTGCCTGTCGGTAATGCTGAAAATGGGCGCTATCCCGCTGTCGCCCCGCATGAACTCGACGCAATCGTAGTCCCCCTTGTGGGATTCGACGCCACTGGCATGCGTTTAGGCTATGGCGGCGGCTGCTATGACCGCTATCTTCCCAAGCTCCAGCCCCGTTGCTTCGTAGTCGGCGTCGCCTTTAGCGAACAACAGGTCCCGCGCGTACCCGTCGATACCTTCGACCTTCCCCTTCCGCGCATCATCAGTGCCTAGCACCGTGAACGCGAAGAGACGTTCGGCGAACGGTCGAATGTGACAAAATAAACCTGTCGTTTTGCTGTCACATAAAAAGAGGGCGCTGGGAAAACCAGCGTCCTCTCACGGGAAGCTATCTGCCGGCGCCGCCATTGCCCATGAGCTCCCGTAGATACTCGAGGAACTCCTCCTCGCTCATGCCGTTGCCGGCTCCCTCCGCGCTGTCGGTGTTGGTCTCCTCGCCTTGCGACGTTTGCGCATCGGCGTCAGAGCCCAGCTTCACATCGATCTTCTTCTCGTTCTTGCCACGCTGGACAGTGAGCGTCACCGTGTCGCCCACGTCGTAAGAGCGCAGGGCGATGATCAGGCTGTCTGCAGAGGAAATCTGCTCGTCGTTAACCTTGGTAACAACATCGCCCTTCTTGATGCCCGCCTCATCTGCTGGGCTGCCGGCAATAACCTCGCCAACATAGGCGCCCTCATTGACCGAAAGGTCATTCTGGCGCGCGTTGGATGCGGTCACCGTACCCAGGCGAACACCCAAATACGCATGCTCCGGCGTCTTGCCGCTAATGATCTGCTTGGCGATCTTCACCGCATAGTTGGACGGGATGGCAAAGCCCACGCCTGAGCTGGAGCCCGAATAGCTCTCGATAATAGAGTTGATTCCCACAAGCTCACCGTTATCGTTCACGAGTGCGCCGCCGGAGTTACCCGGATTGATGGCAGCATCGGTCTGGATCATATTGGCGTAGATATACGTGCCGCTCGTGGTGGGGAGCGCCGTGGAACGATACAGCGAGCTCACGATACCCGTCGAGACAGACTGCTCGTTACCAAAGGGGCTGCCGATAGCCATAACCCACTCGCCCACGCTAAGGTCATCGGAGTCGCCGACCTCGATGGGTGTGAGGTTCTTGGCATCCACGTCCTTAAGCTTGATCACTGCAAGATCGCTCGAGGTGTCGGCACCCACGAGCTCGGCCTCATAGCTCTCGCCATTAAGGGAAACAGTGATGTCGGTTGCGCCCTCGACCACATGGTTGTTCGTGAGAATGTTGCCATCGGTGTCGAGCACCACGCCCGAACCGATGGAGCCGGAAGCCTCGGAATCATCGCCCTGCATGACGTTCTCGGACGAACCCGAGCTCCATGCCGTAATGGATACCACGGAAGGCAAGGCCTTTGCCGAAACAGCCTCGGCAAGCGTCGTGTCCTCGGCATCGATCTTGATGGTCTGAGAGCCGCCGGAAGACTCGCTTGTTGCGGTTGCGGTGCCGGCGTCGCGGTTGACGTTAAGCGCGCCCGTCATGATAAGCGCCACGACCAAGACAGCGCCCACAACCATGCCCGCCAAGGAGCACAGGAACACCGGCAGCTTCTTGGTCTTGGTCTTCACCACCGTGTGCGCCACGGTCTGCGTCTGGGCGGCGTACGGATTGCCGGCATTGAAGGGAGGCTGCGTCGCAGCTCCTGGAGTCGCAGCCTCAGGACCTGGCTGTGCCTGCCCGGCAGGCGCCTGCGGTGTGGGCTCAACGGCGACGCGTGGCGCCGGCGCGGTAGCACCCGAGTCGTCGCGACGCGAATCGATATCTTCACTCATGGATTGGTCTTCCTTTCCATATGCCCTTAATCAAGCACCGTTGTACCCCATTGCGAGCACCATTGTCCCCAACAACGAGTACCTTAAGCTAAATCTAAGGTATGCACAAAGAGGCTTCAATATAAAAACGCGGCGACACCATTGCCGCCGCATCCAAAGATGATTCTTCCGCTTTTGCCACAAGCACTTAGAGCTTGAACAGATAGCCCACACCGCGAACGGTGGTGATGTGCGCCGCAATCTGCGGGCCCACCTTGGAACGAATACGCCTGATGTGTACGTCAACGGTACGCGTACCGCCGCAGTACTCAAAGCCCCACACGCGATGCAGCAAGACCTCGCGGCTATATGCACGATTGGGATGCATAGCCAAGAACGAGAGCAGCGAATACTCCATAAGCGTAAGGTCAACGGGTTCGCCGTCCAGATACACCTGGTAGGTTGCCAGATTAATCACAAGATTGTCGATATGCAAAACATCATCGACCGAAAACGACTCTTCCTCGCCCAGCAAACGACGCACGCGCGCTTCAAGCTCCCCCGTCGAACCTCCCGAGCAGATGAAGTCGGCATGACCATGGGCGGGGATGCGCAAGTCAGGCAAAGCATCTTCGTCCACAATCAGCAGCATGGGAATGTTGCCACGATCGTCCAGCCACTTGGCAATCTGCTCGATACGATCATTGCGAATGCCGTCGGCGTCGAGCACGAGCAGGTCGAAGTCGTGTGCCGCGGTCGGCGAATCGGGAGTCGCAGCAAAAACCTCCGCTCCCATGGTCTGAGTGAGGGAACGCGTGAATTCGTGGTATCGCGTAGTGCGAGCCATGAAAAGGATGTTTTTCTCTGACATACCAAACCCCCTTACAGGGTACATTTTAGCAGCTCATACGGGTCACATACGGTAAGGCGAGGCAATTTGGGCCACACAGGCCCCATATGCCCTTGGCTGGCCTTTATGAGTTGGAAAGATATCGGTCGACTTCCCATTGCGAGACGCATGAAGCGTATTTCTTCCACTCCAAGCGCTTCTTGGTAAGGAAGAAGCTGTGGATATGCTCGCCCAGAGCATCCTTCATGAACTGAGAATCCTCAAAGATGTCCAGCGCCTCTTCAAGATTGCGCGGAAGCTGCGTGTAACCCGCCTGCTCGAGCTCGCGCTCGGACATGCGCAAGGCAGCCGCGGTGGTCTCCGCCGGAAGCTCGAGCTTGCGCTCGATGCCGTCAAGACCAGCCGCCAGCGTTACGGCGTTCACCAGATAGGGGTTGGCCATGGGATCGGGGCTGCGCAGCTCGATACGGGTGGAAAGCTGCTTGCCCGGCTTGTAGATGGGAATGCGAATCATTGCGGAGCGGTTGCGCAGACCCCACATGGCGTACTCGGGCGTCGTGCCCTCGCCCGTGGTAAGACGCTTATAGGAGTTCACCGTGGGGTTGGTGATAGCCGAGATCTCGCGTGCATGCGCCAGGATGCCCGCCATGTAATGCTTGGCCGTATCGGACAGATGGTAGACCGGGTCGTCATCGCCATAGAACACGTTATTGCCCTCGCGGTCAAAGAGGGATTGGTGCAAAAACATCGCAGACGAGGGAGCCTTCGAGAGAGGCTTGGGCATAAATGCGGCGTGGCACCCAGCCTCAAATGCCTCCAAGCGAATGATATGCTTCGCGGTGGTAATGGCATCGGACATCGTGAGGGCCTCGGCGTGGCGCAGCGAGATGCCGTGCTGGGAGGGGCCGGCAGAGTGGAACGTATACTCCACCGGGACGCTCATCTTCTCGAGCGTAAGAACGGTGTTGCGGCGCAGGTCGCGAGCAGAATCGGACTCGGAAAGGTCAAAGTAGCCCACGTTGTCCAGGGGCTCGGGAACCTGGTCGTTCTTAAAGTAGTAATACTCCAGTTCGGCGCCCACGTTCATGATAAAGCCGGCCTCTTCGGCACGATAGAACATAGCGCGCAGACATTCGCGGGGGTCGCCCGCAAAAGGCTTGCGATCGGGTGTGCAGATGTCGCAGAACACACGCGCAACGCCGTTGTCGCTCGGACGCCAAGGAAGAACCTGGAATGTAGACGGATCGGGGAAGGCCAGCATGTCGGCCTCTTCAGGCGTGGCAAAGCCCTCGATAGCAGAGCCGTCAAAACCCACGCCCTCTTCGAAGGCGACCTCAAGGTCCTCGGGGCTGATGGCAAAGCTCTTAAGACGACCCAACACGTCGACGAACCACAGGCGCACAAAACGGATGTCACGCTGTTCGACGGTTCGGAGCACGAAGTCGATATTCTGCTGCTGATTCATGGGGCATCCCTTCACGCACACAGCAAAGTTGCCGAATCGATACGTTAGACATTTTACTTTCTCACACGATTGTTTCGGTGGAGTTTCCCGGGCGCGCCTATATCAGGCGCACCAACAGGCCTGCCCACATGCCCGTCCAAGCAACGCACTTTTTGCGTCTCGAGCAGATGCGATGATGGGCTAGATAGCCGAGTCTTTAGACGGCTCAAAATAGTCGGGATGTAAGGCGATAACCGGGCCCTGTTCCTCGGGCATCAGGTGCAGGTGCGTCTCTGCCAGATAGCTCGCCGTGTCGGTATCGCCCCTCTTAATGGCCTCGAGAATCCGGCGATGCTGCCGACGAATCGGCTCCCAATCCAGATCCTGCGACACCATACGCAACCAGTTGTATCGCTCAAAATGCGTATTGACGCTCTTCATCCAATCCCACAACATATGGCGGCCGGCAATCTCAAAACACGTCTCATGAAACAGGTTATCCAAGTCGAAAAAGCGACGTGTTTCGCTATGGTCAAGCGACTCGGACTCGGCAAGAATCCGCTCGAGCCGATGCTTGTGCTCGGGCGTGGCGGCAGAGCAACATTTAATAAGCACGCTTCTTTCGAGTTTCTCGCGCAAGAAACAGGCGTTCTCGGCGCGCTCCATGCTGATTTTTGAGACATAGGTGCCGCTTTTGGGACGAGTTTCCACCAGCTCCTGCTCGCGCAGGCGCACAAAAGACTCGCGAATGGGCGTGCGCCCGATTCCCGTCTCCTTTTCCAGACCAATCGCCGAAAGACGCGTGCCGGGTTTGAGCTCGGCATAGATGATCTTGGAGCGCAATGCGTTGTATGCCTGATCTTGCAAGCTCTGATAATGCTGGTGCTGTTCCATAAAGCCCTCGGATGAAGCTCACGGTTTGTCGAATATCGCCACGTAATACTATCGCATCCCCCATCCCCTCAGTTGCGGCGAGATGGGAGAGGTATTTAGGCGGGGTGGAAGAGCTGCGGCATGATCTTGCAGCCGTACTCGTGGACGGCCGCGGCGAGCTTTTCCCAGCCGGGGATAAACGTGTCGTCGTAACAGCACATGTCACCCGGCAGATAGGTATAGGTAGGCTCGACCGTCACGACCTCGGTGATGATCAGGCCCACGCCGCCCTTGGCGCGGGCACGGTAATGATCGACCAAGTCATCGGTCACATAGCCATGATCGGCCAGGTTGGTGGACACCGGCGGCATAAAGACGCGGTTCTTGACCTCGGTCGTACCGACCTTGATCGGACTAAAGAGCATCGGGTAGGCGGAGGACTCCATACAGGGTTCCTTTCGTTTGAGCCGCTCGGCGGCAGTTGCTGACACACCTATCGTATCAGTACCCGCCGCATTCGCACTCGCTCGCACTCCCCACCTTCAATCCCGACCCGCACAAAAAAGTTGCGGTGGAATACGGAGTAGATAAGGCCTTTGACAGCCAAAACAGTCCGTATTTCACCGCAACTGATGGGCGGGGTGGAGTTAGGGGCCCAGGTAGGCAATCATACCTTCGACGGCGAGTTTAGCGCCGGCCACGGCATGGACGACCGCGAGCGGGCCGTTGACCACATAGTTAACGATACCCAAAAAATACTCTTCAACTCGCCGCGCTCGCGTCCAAATGCGCAAAGTGCCCCGCGAGCGGATGCCCGCGGGGCACTTGGATGTCTGAGCTTTACTTGATACCGCGGCCCAAGTCTTCGGCGATTTTGTCCACGTCCTTAAGCGCGGCGCACGTCTTTTTGTTGGAGCAATGCCCCGTGCAAACGCCACCCTGAGCGCAGTCGGCGCAGGTGCCCTTGCGGTAGATGCGCACGCACACCGCCACAAACGCGATGGCGACAAGCAGCAAAATAACGATATCGATAGGGGCCATCGACGCCTCCCTTTCATAAGTTTTCCTACTGCAACTTTACCCTATAGGCCCAGTTTCAACGCCATCTTCTCAAAAAAGCCGCCCGCGGGCACAGACCCACGAGCGGCTGGGGAGAAGGCGGGGAGTTGAAACCCTACGCACCTTTTAAGCGGTGGCGTTCACCACACTGGAGGAGTTGGTCTCATCCTCATCCGTCCATGCAAAGTGAGGCATAGGACGGAAGATCTGGAAGAGCATTCCCGCCAGCAGTACAAAGGCGACAATCGTCCAAAAACCAAACTGACCCAGCACGATCAGCTCGTAGAGCTGGTTGATGATAAGGCCGATCACCCAGGCAAAGGCGCACTCGTAACCGATGGCGATAGCCGTCCACTTACCGGAGTTCATCTGGTTGCGGATGGTGCCCATGGCCGCGAAGCACGGAGCGCACAGCAGGTTGAAGGCGCCGAATGCCACGCAGGCACCCATCGTGGGGAACATAGCGGCAAACGCGGTCCAAAGACTCGGATCGGTCTCGCCCACGTCACCCACCGAAAGAAGCGAACCGGCGGTCGCAACGACGTTCTCCTTGGCTACAAGGCCAGAGACGGTAAGGGCCGTTGCCTGCCAGGTGCTAAAGCCAAGCGGAGCGAAGATCCAAGCTACAAGGTTGCCAAGCATGGCAAGCACGGAGTAGTCCATGAACTCCTCGGGGATGCCCTCCATGGAAGGCAGGTAACCAAAGGCGCCCTCGAACATACCGAAGTTGGAAAGGAACCACACCACAACGGTGGAGGCGAAAATAACCGTACCGGCCTTCTTGATAAAGGCCCAGCAGCGCTCCCACACATGCAGCGCCCAAGAGCGAATCGCCGGGAAGTGATAGGCGGGCAGTTCCATGACAAACGGAGTCGGACGGCCGGCAAAGAGCTTGGTCTTCTTGAGCATCAGACCAGAAGCGATGACGGCAAACACGCCCAGGAAGTAGAAGAGCGGAGAAATCCAGCTGGCGCTCGTCGAGGAATCGCCGATGATCGAGCCCATGAGCAAGGCGATGATCGGCAGCTTGGCGCCGCAGGGAATGAACGTCGTGGTCATGACCGTCATGCGGCGGTCTTTCTCGTTCTCAATGGTCTTGGTGGCCATGACGCCCGGGACGCCGCAGCCAGAAGAGACGAGCATCGGAATGAACGACTTACCAGACAGGCCAAAGCGACGGAAGATGCGGTCCATGATGAAGGCGACGCGGGCCATGTAGCCGCAGTCCTCCAGGAAGGAGAGCATCACGAACAACAGGAACATCTGCGGGACGAAGCCCATGATGGCGCCGATGCCGCCCACGATGCCGTCGCAGACGAGGGAATCGACAAGACCGCCGTCCTCGGTGCCGCCCGCCACAAGGGCGTCATGCACCGCGGTGGTGATGCCGGGGACGAACGGACCGTAGTCGGCGGGGTCGGGCTCGGCAACATCGAGGTCCTCGACCGCCTGAGACGCAGTGACGGTGGCGGCAGTCGTGCCAGCGTCCTCGTCCTCCTCGACCTCGCCCTTCACGGACGCGGCCTTGGGCTCGGCTGCGATGGTCTTGAGTGCGTCGGCGGCAGCGTCGCCGTCCTCGGCGTCGACAGCGTCGTTATAGGCAGAAACGTCGATACCCTTGGCGTCGGCAGCGTCGATAAACGCGGCGATTTCGGCCTGGGCCTGTGTGTACTCGCCAGCAGCCTCGTCATATGCATCGCGGCCCTGGCCCAGCACGAACCAGCCATCGGTGCCAAAGAGCTGATCGTTGGTGAAGTCGGTCACCGTACCGCCGAGCGTGGAAACGGCAATGTAGTAGACAGCGAACATGATGACGATAAAGATCGGCAGGCCAAGGATACGGTTGGTGACTACGCGGTCGATCTTCTCGGAGGTACTCATCTTTGCCGGAGCCTTGGTGAGGCACTCGTCGATGATATGGGCGATCACGCCGTAGCGCTCGCCGGTGATGATGGACTCGGCATCGTCGTCGCAGTCCTTCTCGCACTGGGCAACGAGCTGCTCCACGCGTTCGGCGTGGTCCTTCGTGAGGTTGATAAGCTTGCACGCAGCCTCGTCGCGCTCAAAGAGCTTGACGGCGTAGTAACGGCGCTTCTCGGCGGAGACGCTTGCGGGGAGCAAGTTCTCGATATGGGTGAGAACGTCCTCGATAGCGGAGTCGAACTTGTGCTCGGGCACGCGGCCCTTAGTAGCAGCAGACTTCTTGACCTGAGCAAACAGCTCGTCGATGCCTTTGTTCTTAAGAGCAGAGATCATGACGACGGGGCAGCCCAGACGATCGGAGAGCTTCTTGACGTCGATCTTGTCGCCGGACTTCTCCACAAGGTCGGCCATGTTGAGGGCAGCCACGACGGGCAGGCCCGTCTCAATAACCTGGAGAGCCAGGTACAGGTTGCGCTCGAGGTTGGTGGCGTCGATCACCTGGACGACGACATCGGGCTCGCCGCTCATGAGGTAGTCGCGCGAGCACTGCTCCTCGGGGCTGTAGGGCGACAGTGAATAGATGCCCGGAAGGTCCGTGATGGTTACGCTCTTGTCGCTCAAGAGCTTGGCTTCCTTTTTCTCAACCGTGACGCCCGGCCAGTTGCCAACGTAGCCATTGGCACCGGTGATCAGGTTGAACAGCGTGGTCTTGCCGCAGTTGGGGTTACCCGCAAGAGCAACATGGATCTGAGAATCCGCCATGCAATCCTTCTTCCCATTGCGCTCGGACTGCTTCCATACCGTCCGAGTTGGATGTCTTTAAGTTAGAAATTCCTAACTTTACCTGCATAAATGTTCGTTTGGGTCAACTTACTGAACCTCGACGACAGCTGCCTCCTCCTTGCGGATAGACAGCTCGTAGCCGCGAACGTTGATCTCGACAGGGTCGCCCAGCGGTGCAACCTTCACGACCTTGAACGAGGTGCCCTTGATGAGGCCCAGGTCCATAAGGTGACGACGAAGCGCACCCTCGCCGTGCAGTTTCACGATCGTGGAGCTCTCGCCTACCTTGACGTCTCCCAGAGTTTTCATTGCATCCCCCTTCCGGATACTCGTGCTTGCGATTTGCATATCACCTTCACGCACGAGAATCTTGGCCGCCGGCGTGCATTCGGTCGCCAAGAATCTCGCTGCGAAATGTGCTTGGATAGGCTAGGCGGCGACAGTCATAACGTGTTGGGCAACCTTGGTGTCCAAGCCAAAGCGCGCGCCCAAAATGGTGACGATGATGTTCGCCCCGCTCGAGCTCACCACGTGAATCTCGTTGCCCTCGACAAAACCGATGTCGTTGAGGTGGCGCTTCATGTCATCGCCACCTTTGACGCGGGAAACCTTGACGGTCTCCCCTGCCTTGACCAGCGATAATGGCATTGCCGGCATCATGGGTTTGTTCGTCATGTCGCTTCCATCCTTTGCATACATCGAGCTGGCTTTTGACAACGCCTGTGTGCCAAAAAGTTAGCCGTCTCTATGTTTACTTAAGTAAACTAGCACGTGGTTAACTTTTTGGGAAGGCTTGCAGGCCCATTTTCTTCAAAATGTTTCCATTGGTTAACGCTAGGCTGATGTGGAGTGTAATCGGCAAACGGCCGTAGTAGCTCAGGCAGCGGGTGAAAATCCCGCGAAAATGGGATGCCAACGTGCGAAAAAGCGGTCCGCCCCACTCGATGGCAAGGCGGACCGCTTGATCTCAATGCGATCTTGGATTGTTGCGTGATGGCTACTTGAGCGTTATGCAGCCCGCCAGCGCATCGCCGTAGTCCTCCAGGGACATTCCGAGGGCTTCTTGCGCGGTCACTCCGCCAACAAGCAGCTGTACCGTTCGTCCCTTAGAAGATCCGAGCTCTTTTGCATAGCCGCAGCCGTAACCCGGCATGCCCTGTTCATACGTCACGATCATGAAGTCTGCATCATCATTTGCATCTCCGTTCCGAATGAAATTCGTCACGCTCCAATTGCCAGTCCCGCCACCATAGTCAGGGCGCTCCTCGGTTTTGTACTCAAATTCGTCAATGGGAAACCAGTCGGGCAAGACCATGGTGAAGTAGTCGGTGTCGATCGTGCGCGCCCGCTTTGCCTCCTCGGCGCGCTTTGCGGCCTCCTCCTCCGCCTTCTTGGCCGCCACGGCGTCGTCACGGCGCTTGGCCGCCGCCGTCG
>NZ_LT699738.1:109121-147084 GCF_900155365.1 Collinsella bouchesdurhonensis
AGCGCCTCGGCGTCGAAGGTGCAGCCCGCGTCCGCGGCGCCCTTGTCGCCCTCGGCCCACTTTTTCGCGTCGGCGATCTGCTCATCCGTCACGTCGGTCGCAGGAACCGGGTCGAGCGTTACAGCGTCTCCGGTAGCGTCGACGCCGTCCTTCTTCGCGGCAGACTTTTCGTCAACCTTCACCTCGACCTCGGTATCCGGAACGGCGTAGATAGTCCCGTCTGCCGCGATGGGCGAGCCCGCCACGATGACGGTATATGTACCGCGGCGCAGCTTGAGGCCGGCACCCGCGGAGTCAACGTAATAGACCTTGTTGACCTTCTTGCCGCGCTCCTCACGACCCTTCACCCGCAACGGTACGCGCGACGCGCCGGCTGTGGTGTTCCAGCCCTCGGCCGATACCGACACGCGCACGACGTACTCGGCCGCGAGAGCCTCCTGCTCGGCGGCCTCACGCGCACGCTCGGGGGCGACGACGCCAAAGTAGTAACCGGAACCGCCCAGAACGAGCAGGACCACTATAATCACGGCGATTATGAAGGGCTTCTTAGGACGGGCAGAGCGAACGGGGGCGACGGCGCCCTCGGCGTCGGCATCGGCGCTATCGGACTCCAGCCCGAATACTTTTCCCGTGGAGCTTCCCTCGGCCGACTCGGGCGAAGCAGCTACGCTGCCCGTCGGCTCGCCCTCGTCCTCCACACTAACAAGCTGCCCCGAAGCTTCATCAGCATCGTCAGGCGCCTGTTCAGATTCCCCCAATGGCCCCTCGCTCGCATCCGCGACGGGCAAGCCGCACTTGGGGCAAAACCTGGCACCGCCTTCCATCTCGGCACCGCACTTTCGGCAGAACATATCGTCTCCTTCTCCCCCGCGCCTCCGCAAATGCAGACGCGTATCTATCATCTCCATGGCACTATAAAACCGCCTGCCGAAGTTACGCAATATCAAGGCATTCGCCACCCAACTCAACGCCCGGGCAGCCCTTTCAATCAACGATTTCGATACCCTGATACGCCTCATCTCGTTGACCCAGCCAGAGCGTGAGGTTATGATTTCGCCTGCGGAATGAATGTCTCCGCTGGGCAAAACCGAGCGCGTTGCCAGGCTGAGCCCTAAACCGCCTTGTTGCTGATGACTTCTGCTGTCTTGCATTGCCCCAGGCAATCGCTATGCAGCAGAAGTCTTTTTTATTAAGGAGCGAAACGATGGCAAAAACCAACATAGGCCATAGATTAAAACATGCAACCAGAACCTACGGCGGCCTGTTGATCATGGGGGCCGTAGCCATCCCAATCGGCCTTATCGTCGGTGCCATCGACGCCGTCTTTGGCCGCACGCTTTTGGCAATCGGATCATTTCGAGACGCACATCTTGCACTCCTTTTGCCCTTCCTGGCACTCGCCGGTCTTGCCATCGTCTTTTGTTATAAGAAATGGGGCAAAAACACCGGTCGCGGCATGAGTCTTGTGTTCGATGTGGGCCACGGACGCGAAGAGAGCATCTCGCTACGCCTGGTGCCGCTCATCATGGGCGGCACATGGGCGACGCATCTCTTTGGCGGCAGCGCCGGACGCGAAGGCGTAGCCGTGCAGATCGGCGCCACCGTCTCACACTGGATCGGCCGCAAGCTGCCCTTCAAGCATCCCGGCAACACCTTCCTGCTCATTGGCATGGCAGCGGGATTCGCCGGGCTTTTTCGCACACCGCTCGCCGCAACGGTCTTTGCGCTCGAAGTGCTCGTGGCAGGCCGCCTGGAGTATCGCGCGCTTTTTCCCGCACTGATCGCATCGCTTGTCGCAAGTGCAACCTCGGGCGCTCTGGGACTCGAGAAGTTCGAGGTCGCTCTTACCGCAACGGTCTCGCTCGATGCTACGGGAATCGCTCGACTTGCCATCCTGGGTGTTGTCTTTGGCATCGTTGGCGGCGCCTTTGCTTGGTGCCTCGCCCATGCCAAAACCCTTGCGGGGCGTCTGGCACTCAACCCCTACATCCGCATCGGCGTTATCGGTGCGGCCCTTTCGATACTCCTCTTTGCCCTGTGGCAGGGACGTTACTGCGGACTTGGTACCAATCTGATTTCGGCAGCCTTCGCAAACAGCGCCACCATCTACTCCTGGGATTGGATCGCTAAATTCATCCTCACTATCGTCACGCTTGCCGCCGGCTACCAAGGCGGCGAAGTAACGCCCCTGTTCTCCATCGGCGCCAGCCTGGGGGTGGCCATATCTGGACTTGCCGGTATCGATCCCCTTCTTTGCGCGGCACTTGGATACGCTGCGACGTTCGGCGGCGCTACCAATACGTTGCTCGCACCCATCTTCATCGGCTGCGAGGTCTTTGGATTTAGCCACCTTCCGGCGTTCTTTATCGTCTGCGCCGTCGCATATCTCTTCAACATGGATAAATCAATCTATACGCTGCAGGAACGCGCCTAAAAATGAGGCAAGGTCTTGACGACCTTGCCTCATTTTCTTGTATTGGTTTTAACTCAAACCCGGCCCTACATCAGGCGCAGGGAAACATCCTTGAGCTGCGCGCCAGAGACGGCACTCGGGGCGGCCGACATGAGGTCGGAGCCACTCGCCGTCTTGGGGAACGCCATGACGTCGCGGATGGAGCTGGAGCCGGCAAGCAGCATGCACACGCGGTCGAGACCCAGCGCAAAGCCGCCCATGGGGGGCGCACCGAACTTGAGCGCCTCAAGCACAAAGCCAAACTGGGACTCTGCGCGCTCCTCGGTAAAGCCGAGCAGCTTGAGCATGGCCATCTGCATATCGGCGTTGTGGATACGCATACCGCCACCGCCGGCCTCAAAGCCATCCATGACAAAGTCGTACGTAAAGGAGCCGGCCGCCAGAGGATCAGCCTCGATCTTGGAGATATCGCTCTCGGTAGGCAGCGTAAAGGGCTGATGCTCGGCGGCATACGCCTTGCGCTCCTCGTCCCAGTGGAACAGCGGGAAGTTGACAACCCACAGGAAGTCGTGACCCTCGCGCTCGATATTCAGGGCATCGGCCATGTGGGTGCGCATGCCGCCCAAAATCTCGTCGGAAGCAAGACGCGGACCAGCGGCGAACATCACCAGGTCGCCAGGCTCGACGTCCATGCGCTCACGCAGGGTCGCCATTTCCTCATCGGAGAAGAACTTGACGATGGGGCTGTTCATGGAACCATCCTCGCGGAAGGCGATCCAAGCCAAGCCCTTAGCGCCAAACTTGGCGGCAACGTTGCCCAGCTTGTCGATCTGTGCGCGCGGCCAGGTGCCAGCGCCCTTGGCGTTAATGGCCTTGACCACGTGGCCCTCGGTCTTTGCAGCGCTTGCAAACACCTTGAACTTGGAGTCGGCAAACACGTCGGTAAGGTCAACCAGGTGCATACCATAGCGGGTATCGGGCTTGTCAGAACCATAGGTGTCCATGGCATCCCAGTACTGGATGCGACGAAGCGGCGTGGGGAGATCGACGCCCATGCGACCAAAGGCGTCTGCCAGCACCTCCTCGAGGGCACTCATCACGTCATCCTGGTCCACGAAGGACATCTCGATATCCACCTGAGTGAACTCGGGCTGGCGATCGGCGCGAAGGTCCTCGTCGCGGAAACATTTGGCAACCTGGTAGTAGCGCTCAACGCCACCGACCATGAGCAGCTGCTTCAGAAGCTGCGGGCTCTGAGGCAGGGCGTAGAAGTTTCCCGGCTGGATGCGGCTGGGAACGATGAAGTCACGTGCGCCCTCGGGCGTGGACTTGAAGAGGCAAGGCGTCTCGACTTCCATGAAGTCGCGGTTGTGCAGCGCCTCGCGGATAGCGAAGGTAAAGTCAGAGCGCAGGCGCAGGTTTGCCATCATCTCGGGACGACGGATGTCCAGGTAGCGATAGCGCAGGCGCGTATCCTCGCTGGTCTCGATACCATCCTCGATCTGGAAAGGCGGAGTCATGGAGGTGTTGAGCACCTCGGCGTGATCGGTCAGGACCTCGATCTCGCCGGTTGCGAGTTTGACGTTGGTAGTCTCCTCGCCACGGGCGCGCACGACACCGTGGATCTTGATGGGCCACTCGGGACGCATGGTCTCGGCGATCTTGAAGGCGTCACCGTCGGAGTGCTCGGGATCGAACGTGAGCTGCGTAATGCCCTCGCGGTCGCGAAGGTCGCAGAAAATGAGGCCACCGTGGTCGCGGCGGCGGCTTACCCAACCAGTAAGGGTAACCTCCTCGCCCACGTTCTCGCGGCGAAGCTCGCCGCAGGTGTGCGTGTGCATGGAGTGCTCGTCAATGGGACGAGTGCTGGTGTCTGCCACAGATATCTCCTTTTTTGATCTGCGCCGCCCCGTGTCGTACGGGCGGCTGGCGTACAGATTGCCGGAGCGCGTAGACAGCGCGATCCGGCACGGCGTACTAGTCTAACGCGAAACGCATCCCTCTGCCGCAAAAATGTGCAGACGCATGGCGAGTCTTAACACAGTCGCAACCACAAAACCCAAAGCTCTGCGAATGGCAACGCGTATCTTCCCCGCTCAACGATGCATGCGGTGCATGGAACGCATATGACATCGTAAACGGTTCCTGCCTCAAAACGCTCCATTGCGCTACAGTGGTCCAAACCGATTGCAAGGAGCCCCCATGACCGCATCGTTCAAATCTCCCCGCGCTGCCAACGAACAAGAGCGCCACGCCGCCGACATGCGCCTCATCGTGATGGATATCGACTCGACGCTCATCAATGAAGAAGTCATTGACCTGCTGGGCGAGGAAGCGGGCGTCGGCGAGCAGGTTGCGGCGATCACCGAGCGCGCGATGCGCGGCGAAATCGATTTCAAGCAAGCGCTCGAAGAGCGCGTGGGGCTTCTTGCAGGCCTCGGGCAAGAAGTGTTCGATCGTACCTTTGAGCGCGTGACCTTCACGCCGGGCGCGCTCGAGCTGGTGCGCGCAGCACATGCGCGCGGATGGAAGGTCGGCGTGGTGAGTGGCGGCTTCCACGAGGTCGCCGACCGTATCGTCGAGACGGCAGGTATCGACTACTGTCTGGCAAATCGCCTGGAGGTACAAGGCGGCAAGCTCACGGGCAAACTTGCGGCAGAAATCGTCACGCGCGAGCGCAAGCTCGACGCCCTTCGCTCATGGGCGCACGAGCTCGGCCTTCCCCTGTCCCAAACGGTCGCCATGGGCGACGGCGCCAACGATATCCCTATGATTCAAGCCGCAGGCACCGGCATTGCGTTTTGCGCCAAACCCAAGACCCGCGAGGCGGCCCCATTTGCCATTAATGAGCGCAACCTGATGCTCGCCATGGATATCATCCTGCGCGACTAATCGATCTGTCTAACAATTGAATCAGTCTGTCCTATAGTTTCCGAACAATTTTGTCTTAGTGTTCGGAAACATACCCTTTGAGTGCTAGACTTTGCGCCGTCGAAGGGAACATATATGGATAAGCAGGATCTTGAGCAGTTGCTGCGCGACGTTGCCAGCGGGAGCGTTGCGCCCGCCGATGCCCTCACGCGCATCCAGACGGCGCCGACCGTCGATCTGGGCTTTGCGCAGCTCGATCTTTCGCGCGGAGTGCGCCAGGGAGCCGGCGAGGTTGTCTACGGCGCCGGTAAAACCGCCAAACAGATTGCCGCCATTATCGAAGCGCTGCGCGATGCCGGCCAGGAGCGCATCCTGGTCACGCGTCTGGACAGCGAAAAAGCAGCCCGCACCTCGAAACTCCTCGGCAAGGGCATCGACCTGGGATATGTCCCGGACGCACAACTCGCCCTCGTGGGCGGCAAGCCCTCCCCTACCGGCAACGGACGCATCGTCGTCGCCTGCGCCGGCACGAGCGACTTGCCCGTCGCCGAGGAAGCCGCGTTGACGGCCGAGTTCTATGGCAACGAGGTCGATCGCCTCTACGACGTAGGCGTCGCCGGTCTGCACCGTCTGCTCGCGCATGCCGAGGAACTTGCCCAGGCGCAGGTGGTCATCGCCATCGCCGGCATGGAGGGCGCCCTGGCGAGCGTTATCGGCGGCCTGGTGAGCTGTCCGGTCATAGCCGTTCCCACCAGCGTGGGTTACGGCTCGAGTTTTGGTGGCGTAGCCGCGCTGCTCGCCATGCTCAACTCCTGCGCCAGCGGTGTTTCGGTCGTCAATATCGACAACGGCTTTGGCGCCGCCTACCAGGCAAGTCTTATCAATCACCTGAGCGCCGGCACACCCTGCGCCCGTTAAGGAGCATTCCATGTCCAACCATCAGCACACGCTTATCGTCGACGGCACCTCGGGCATCAGCGGCGATATGACCGTTGCAGCCCTACTCGACCTGGGCGCCAGCGAGGAACACCTGCGCGAACAGCTCGCCACGCTGCCGGTCGACGGCTTTACGATCGCCGTCACGCGCGTAAACAGGCATGGCATCGACGCCTGCGATTTCGACGTTCAGCTTGCAGAGGGACTCGAGAACCACGACCACGATATGGCATGGCTCTACGGCAACGAAGCGGCCGCCGAGCACACACACGAGCACGAGCACTGCCACGAGCATGACCACGAGGCCCACGGCCATGGCCACGAGGACCATCATCACGCCCACCACCATCACCACCGCTCTTTGGCCGATGTCACCGCCATCATCGACGGCTCGCAGATGAGCAACGGCGCCAAGCGTCGCGCCCTCGCCATTTTTTCCGTACTCGCCGCTGCCGAGGCCAAGGCTCACGGCAAAACGCCCGAGACCGTCATGTTCCACGAGGTGGGCGCCGTCGACTCCATCGTTGACGTCTGCTCGGTCGCCATCTGCCTCGACGACCTGGGTATTGAGGATATCGTGGTCGAGTCGCTCTCCGAGGGCCACGGAACCATCCACTGCGCCCACGGCCTTATGCCCATCCCGGTGCCCGCTGTCGTCAATCTGTGCCAGGCGGGCAATATCGCCCTCACGCCCGCGCCGGTCGCAGGAGAGCTCGTAACGCCCACGGGCGCCGCCATCGTCGCCGCGCTGCGCACGTCCGAGCACCTGCCTTCACGCTACCGCATCGAAGCCGTCGGCTACGGCGCCGGCAAACGCCCCTACGAGGGTTGCTCCGGCACGCTCCGCTGCCTGCTCGTTCACGCGGACGCATAGCCATGGACGCCCGCAAGGCAAAAAGCCGCGCTGCCATCGTTTCGGCATTCTCCGAATTGCTGTGCGAAGAAGACTACGGCAAAATCACTGTCGGCGACATCATCGCACGCGCTCGCGTGGGCCGTGCAACGTTCTACGGACTCTTCAAGAGCAAAGACGACCTGCTCGCCGAGCTCGTGTGCGATATCTGCACCCATGCTCTCGACGATGACGGTACGCCCCTCGATGACCCACTCGTACAGGTCGAGCATATCCTTAGCAACCTGTGGGATCGTCGTCAGGGCGTACGGGCACTGGTGGCCGGCGCCGGCTCGCGCGTCTTCGCCGACAGCCTCCGCAAGACCATCGCGACCCGAGCAACCGAGGCCCTACCCGTCAACCCGCAGGGCCCAGCAGCCACCATGGACCGAAGCTTTCTGCTCCACCACATAGCCTCAAGCTTCGTAGGAATGGTCCAATGGTGGGCCTGGCACAACTTCCAAGCCAACAAAGCCGACGTAGCCAAAGACTACCTCTCAGCCATAAAACCCCTCTTCAACTAAGTAAACCCCTCATCCCAAAGTTCCGCCCTCATCTCAAAGCCCCGCCCCAACCCAAAGCACAATCCATCCCAAAGTATCGACAACAGCCCAACGCCCCTACCAGCAACAAGCCCCTCCCATCCAAATTCAGATATATATGTTGGGTTGCTTGTACGAACGCAACAAAGATCCCGTAGCTGGCCGCATGGGGTGACTTCCCAGCGCATTCCGCAGGACGCAAAAAGGCTCGCCGCACGAAGTGCGCAGCGAGCCTTTTTGCATGTCCGAGGACGCGCCGGGAAGTCACCCCATGCGGCCAGCGGACAACTATGTAGCCTTGGACTAGAACATGCCCAAGAAACCATGCACAAACAGCGCGGCCAGAGCGGCACCGACAAACGGAGCAATGCCAGGAACGAGCAGGCCGTACTTCCAGTTGTTGTCGGCCTTGTTCTTGATCGGCAGCACCTGATAAGCCATGCGAGGACCAAGGTCACGAGCCTGGTTCATGGCGAAGCCGGTGATACCGCCCATGCCCATGCCAACGGCCCATACAATCAGGCCGACGCAGATAGCGAGCATCAAAACGTTCTCGCCGGCGCGGTTAGCAGCAGCAAGGATGGCGCTAATGAACACAAAGGTGCAGATAGCCTCGCAGAAGAAGTTGCGGGCATAGTTCGTACCCTCGGTGGTGGGGTTGGTCGAGAAGATATTGCGCTGGGCAATGGGGTCGATGACGCCATCGGAAGCCTTGAACTCATCGGCATACATGAGCCATGCGATGCAGGCGCCCACGAAGCCGCCAAGCATATCGGCAAGCATGAAGGGAATGCAGCTGCTCCACGGCACCAGGCCTACGATGCACTGGGCAAGCACCATAGCCGGGTTCATGCACACGGCGCCGCCAAAGACAAACAGGCAGACCGAGATGCCAAAAGACCAGGTGGTGATGGCAAACATGTGGCCGGAGCCCTGATACTTGGTGCCCTTGAGCACGGTATCGCAGTGTACGCCCACACCAAAGATGATCATGAGGGCCGTTGCGCCGAATTCGCAGAGGAGTTTGGTAAGCATAAAACCTTATCTTTCTTGTCGGTTATAAACGATTCGTTTAGGCCGCGCACTAGTGCTGCGCGACGACAACGCCCAGGCCATCGGGAATGACGGCCACCTTGGCATCGGCACCCTTCATCTCAAAGGCGAGCTTGAGCGCCTCCTCGATAGTGTTGACCGGCGTCATGTGCATATCCTTGAGCATCTGGTGATCGCACAGGTCGGTAACCATAATCACAGGGTGATGCGCCAGGATGCGGGCGAAAATCTGGCTCGTCCACTGGTCGGGCAGAGTCTCGTCCTTAGGACGATCGATGCAGGCACGCTCGAACTCTGCCGGATCGTTGTCGGCGATGTTGTGATAGAAGCCCTCGCCACCGTGACCGTCGGCGCAACCGGCGACGTCGATGATCACGCCGCCCTCGGGAAGCGTGGCCTCGGCAGCGCACATGCCCTTCACGGCCTGGTAGATGTTCTGGTCGAGCGGGTAGCCGCCGTTGGTGGTGATGGCAATCTCGCACTCGACGGGCTCAACGCCGGCAAGGCTCTTCACGAACTCGCAACCAGCCTCGTGCGCCTTGTGGATATCGCCGGCAAAAGAGCCAATGACCTCGTGCTTACCGTTGAGCACCACGTTAAGCACAAAGGCAAGGTGAGCCATCTCGGCAGCAGCAAACATGTCCTCGCTCACGTGGTTGTGGCACAGGTTGCCAGCACGCGAGTGGGAATCATTCACAAACTGACCGTTGTGGTTGTACATGATGGTCTTGTAGCTGGCGATGCCGGGCAGGACGGACTTGCGGCTGCCAGAAAAACCGGCAAAGAAGTGCGGCTCAATAAAGCCCTCGGCAAGCAGCAGATCGCAATCGGCGGCAATCTTGTTGATGATGCACTCGCCACCAGAAGGCAGGGTGCCGATCTTTTTCATCATGCTGTCGTCAGTCGCGACGTGCATAACGATTTCCTCGTTGGCAACGATCTCCTCGCCGTACTTGTTGACGAGCTCCTCGTGCGTCGACGGACGATGCATACCCGTAGCAACCAGAATGCGAACGCGCGCCTCAGGCGCAGCGGAGTGGATGTGATGCAGCAGAATAGGCATCGTCACACGTGAGGGAACGGGGCGCGTATGGTCGGAGCTAATGATGACGATATCCTTTTTGCCAGCACAAAGCTCCTCGAGCGAAGGCGAGCCATAAGGGTTGGCAAGCGACTCCTCTACCAGCTCTTCCTGCGATTTCGTAGTCTTAAACTCGTTTTGATGACCTTCCATCACACCAGCGAAGCTCTTATCCTCAAGCTCCAGATGCAGCGTCTTGTGGTCAAACGGCAGTTCACATTCAAACAACGACGAACGCCCTCTTCCTTTCAACTGACACACTAGCAAACCGTTGAGAGGATACGCCGCTCGCCAAAAAATGCCACCGTTTGCTCACCCGTTAACAGAACGTTCATATTAGAATGCTACGAAACGGCCGCAGCCTCAAAGAGGACCGCGGCCGTATGCGCAAAGGCGCTAGGGGCGAAGCGCCGCACGCGCCCAATGAATCTCAACTCCAGCCGAAAAGGCGCTAGGCGCTAACGCCCGCCGGGACAGACCCCCTCCAAAACGCGCAAAGCGCACCGCTCTTCTTTTTTTGCTTTAATCCCAGAAGAACGAGGGCGAAGGGAATCGATGAGAGCCACAGGGCTATCGATTACCCCGTGTTTTGCAATCCCGCCGAGACACCGGTCACAGTCGAAAGAATCAAACTCATATACTCGGCCTTCGCCTCTTCCGAAAGCTGGTCTTGGTTCATACGAACCTCGCGCAGCGCGCGAACCTGCGCAAGCGAAAGCGCATCGACATACGGATTGCGCACGCGCACGGCGCGGCCCAACACGCGACGACTCTGCAGGGGCCAATCATCGCCGGTGATAGCAAGCGTCCACTTACGCGTGAGCTGCATCTCTTCAAAGACCTTGGACGCCAGGTCATCGCGATCGCCCAAAGCCAGATACATCTTGGCAATGCGGCCGTCGGTCTTGGCAATCGACATCTCGATATTATCGATAAACGTCGAAAACAGCGGCCATTCAGCATAGGCGCGACGCAACAGGTCCAGGTCACCCAGCTTCTCGCATGCGGTACCCAAGCCATACCACGCGGCAAGATTGATGCGCGCCTGCGACCAGCTAAAGACCCAAGGAATCGTGCGCAAGTCGTCAAGTGATTTCGCGCCCAGGCCGCGCTTTGCCGGACGGCTGCCGATAGGCAACAGGCCGACCTCGGTCAACGGCGTCACCGTCGAGAACCACGGGGCAAAGTCGTCGGTACCCAGCAGGTCCAGATAACGCTCGTGAGCCGCATGGTTCAGGCGCTCAGCCATGTCGGCGAATTCTTCCGTCATGCGCGTATTGGTGCGCTCGATGCTTGGCGCCGAATTGAGCAGCGTCGCCGCGGCAACGCTCTCCACGTGCCGCTGAGCAAGTGTCTGGTTCCCGTAACGCGCAAAGATGATCTCGCCTTGCTCGGTCACCTTAAAGAAGCAGTTCACCGATCCCGCAGGCTGCGCCAACACGGCACGGTTTGCCGGGCCGCCGCCACGACCCACAGCGCCGCCACGACCGTGCATGAGCACAAGGTCGATGCGGTTCTTCTCGGCCCAGTGGGCGATGCGCTCCTGCGCCGCGTGCAACGCGAGCGTCGCCGTGGTGGGACCGGCATCCTTCGAGGAGTCCGAGTAGCCAAGCATGACCTCCATGCGGCGGCAGGTCTGTGCCAAACGCGCTTGGACCGCAGGCAGCTCGAGCATCTGATCGAGCACGTCGACGCAGCCTTCAAGGTCCTCAAGCTGCTCGAACAGCGGAATGACATCGAGGGCCGGCACGTCCTCGCTATGAGCGAAGGCAAGACGCGCCAGCTCATAAACATCGGCCACGTGTTGAGCGCTCTTGGTAAACGAGATGATGTAGCGGTGTGCCATTTTCTTGCCATAGCGGCGCTGAATGGAGCCGATGGCGCGGAAGGTATCCAAGACCTCGCGCGTCATGGGCTGCAGGTCGCCGTTCACTCCGTGCTCGCGAATGTCCGCAAGGGCGCGGGCGTGCACTACCGAGTGCTGACGGAATTCCATCTCTACCATGTGGAAGCCAAAAGTCTCCACCTGCCAGATAAGTGTCTGCACCGGGCCATATGCGGCGCGCACGGCGCCTGCCTTCGCCAGCGAGCGCTGGACAACGCGCAGGTCAGCCAAGAATTCCTCAGCGCTGCGGTACATAGTGTCTGCGTTGCGCGACACCGTCGCTTCAAGACGCGAAGCCATGACGATCATCACCGCACGATGCGGCTCGGATGCCGAAATATCACGTGCGCGCGAAGTAAGAACCTCGCTCATCTCCACCTGATGATTCCATAGGTTGAGCAGCTCCTCAGAAGGCTCGGTATAGCCAGCCTGGAGAGTCAGATTGCGGCCCACGCGCATGCACTTATGCGCAAGCGTCGCCACCATATGACTCGAGAACTTAGCTGCCACCTGTCGGCTCACCTTGGCAGTCACATTAGGATTGCCGTCTCGGTCCGAACCAATCCAGCTGCCCGGATGGAAAAAGGCCGGGCACACCGGGGCCACGCGACCGGCACGCTCGCCCAAAATCCAGTCGTCAAAACGACGATAGATACGCGGCACCGTTTCGAACAACGTGTTGTCAAAGATATCGATGATGGTATCGGCTTCTTCGACAGGCGTCGGCTTTTTGATGGCGATGGGCGAGGTGCGCACCAGCGCGTCGATCTCCTGGAGCAGGTGGCGCTCGTTTTCCACGAGGTCCGATCCACCCAGACGCGGACGCTCGGAAAGAAGCGCCGAGATGCGACGGATCTTTCCTTCAACGGCTTTGCGGCGTGCCTCGGTAGGATGCGCGGTGAAGACCGGGTGGAACTCCAAGCGATTGAGCAACTCAGTCGCACGCGCCACTCCGGCTTCTTCCACCAGCTGATGATAGGCAACGGTGAGTTCATTGCCGGGGTCGACATCCATGTCGGTGCTCACGCCCTGTTCGCGCTCATGCAGCGCTTCGACGCGATAGTTTTCCTCGGAAAGATTTGCCAGGTGGAAGAAGGCGGTAAAGGCGCGCACAACAACTTGAGAGCGCTCTACCGGCAGCGAGTCGAGCAGCTCTACCGCGGCACGGAAAGCACGGCCGCTATTGCTTGTGGACAGAGGGATGCCCTCGCCATCAACGGGTTCGTCCGCGGCGGCGCGACCCGGATCGCCCTCGTTGGCGGCAATTACATAGGAGAGCAGCTTGTCGAATAGCTCGCAGATCGATGGATCGTACTCCGTGAGCACTCGACGCTCCAGGCGCAAGAACAGCGCCAAGTTTTCGCGGAGAGTATCGGGGATATCGATCTCGGTTAGCGGGGTGGCGGTGGTATCCGGCAAAGCCCCCGTCGAGGCTGCGGAACTTTGTGCGATCGATTCGGCCGTGGGCTCGCTCATATCAACGCTCCATTCTGCATTGTTCCACGCTATCGGGATATACGTCATTGGGGTGTTAGTATAAGCGCCCTGTTTCACAAACGGCAAAACGCTTGAGTAAAACGGGGCTTTCTCTAGACCATGGAAACCGTTTAGAAATACTCAACTGCCATTTGTAGACAGATATCAATAAATGTCGCCAAATAGCTTACTTTTCTCCCGTTCCAAGCCGTCCATAAAATGCTACCGCAATAAAACAATTTGAAGTGCGTACCTTAAATCAAAAATGGTAAGTATACCTATTAATTAACCCCCTGCAATCCTGGTGGTTTTGTCGTCTAAAACAGGTGTCTACTCTGCATTATCAATTTAGGGTACGCACTTCGAAGAGTTTTGATTTGAGAACCCCAATTCGGGCGTTTTTTCGGCCGGTGCAGCGGCTTCTTACATGGCGCGCGGCGGCACCGCAGCAAAAAAGCGGCTGCGCATCGCGCAGCCGCCTACAACACAAGCAGCAATCAGCTATATAACGCCGCCACGCTACAGGCGCGACGAAACCTCGGCGACCACGGCATCGCGCGAAACGAGAACTTCCTCATGGCTTGCCATATCGCGCAGCTTGACCTTGCCCTCTGCAAGCTCATCGGCGCCAACGACCACCATAAGAGAAGCGCCCAATTTATCGGCCTGCTTGAACTGGGCCTTGAGCGAACGGCCCTGGTAGTCGGCCTCGGCATGAATACCCGCAGCACGTAGCTCGTTACTCACGGCAAAGACATCGCCGCGCTGATCGGCAGAAACATTCGCAACATACACGCAGGGAGCGGCCACCGTGGTCATGCTTCCGCCAAACGCCTCGAGGGCCAGCAGCGCGCGCTCAAAGCCCACGGCAAAGCCAACGCCCGGAGTATGCTTGCCGCCCTCGAGCTCGACCAAGCCATCGTAGCGACCGCCGCCGCCAATAGAGCCAACGCCAGCGCCCGGAGCCTCGACCTCAAAAACGGTACGCGTATAGTAATCTAGGCCGCGCACGAGCGTCGGATCCTCAACATACTGGATACCGGCGACATCCAGATAGCGCTTGACCTGCTCGTAGTGCTCACGGCACTCGTCGCACAGATGCTCCCGCATAAGCGGGGCATCAGCCATGATCTCGCGGCAGTGATCGTTTTTGCAATCAAAGGCACGCAGCGGGTTGATCTCTGCGCGCTCGCGGCACTCGTCGCACATGTCGTCCGCATGATCCAGGATAAACTGGCGCACCTGATCGCGATAGGCAGGACGGCACGCGGGGTCGCCCATCGAATTGATAAGCAGGCGAAGCTTGGACAGATCAAAGCCCAAGCGCTTGTAGAACTCCATAAGCATGATGATGCACTCGGCGTCCGCTGCGGGATCGGGGGCGCCCAGCCACTCGATGCCTACCTGGTGGAACTGGCGCAAGCGGCCCTTTTGCGGACGCTCGCCGCGAAACATCGCTTCGGCGTAGTACGCCTTGAACGGAGCGGCGCCCTGAGGCACCAGATTGTTCTCCACCACAGAACGCACAACGCCGGCCGTACCCTCGGGACGCAGGGCCAGGCGCTGCTTTGCCTTGAGCTTGGCGTCGGTGCCCTCTTCCAGCACGCGCGCAAAGTTGGCGCCCGAGAACACGCGGAACATCTCTTTGCGCACCACGTCCGTGGACTGGCCAATGCCATGCACAAAGACATCAACCTGCTCGATAGCGGGAGTCTCGATAGGCTCGAAGCCATACGGCTCAAACACGCTGGCGGCAACCTCTTGCATATGCTGCCACGCGCGCATCTCGCTGCCGATCAGATCCTTAGTACCTTCTGCCTTCTGTGCCTGCATGGAGCACACCTTTCTTTTTGCACATTCAAACGCCCAACATTATAGAGGATACGCAACCGACCAGTTGATCTGCATCATTTTCGACGCAGAAATGCGAAATGCGTTTCCGAGAGCACGACCGAGAGGAAAATCAGCGCAAAACCAAACAGCAGACGGCCAGTAAGCACCTCGCCGCCCAACAGCACGGAGAAGAGCACGCCCGAGGGCGACTCAAGAGAGAGCAGCAACGAGCCAGTCGAAGAGGGAACGTGCGCAAGTCCCAGATTTTGAACGAGCATGCCCACGCAGGTGCATATCACTGCCAAGAACAAAACAGTACCAACGAGAGACGGCGTAAACGTCGCCAGCGGAGGAGTCTGCTCGGTGAACAACCAGCCTGCGACGCAGAGCAAGGCAACCACCAAAAACATCCAAAACGTTATGGCATTCACATCGAGATTGCGGCCGAACTTAGCAGCGATCACGATCTCGATTGCAAAAAAGACCGCGCCCGCGAGTGTCAAAAGGTCGCCCTTTCCCACGGTAAGGCTATCGAGTGCCACGAATGCGATGCCCGCAAGACACAAAAACGCCGCTCCCAGGTTATAGCGCGTGAGCTTCTCGCCCATCACCGCATGTCCGATAAAGGGCACGAGTACGCAATATGTTCCCGTCAAGAACGCGCTCTTTCCTGCTGTGGTATCGACAAGCCCCACGGTTTGCAACACGTACGCAGCCCAAAGCGAGGTACCCATCAAAAGGCCGGCGACGATATACGTCCGGTTGAGATGGGCGCGAATGCGGCGGAAAAACAGGGCGAGCATGATGAGTGCAGCGATGAGAAAACGGCAGGCAAGCAGCAGATACGGCGGCAGTGCATCAAGCACGTCTTTCATCATGCAAAAGGAAAAGCCCCACATGAGCGCCATGGCGACGAGCATGGTTTTCCAAAACAAAGGTGAGCGGGCGCCCGCGCCGCGCAGCTCACCCGGGGCTCGATCTTCGAGCGCCACTGGCACGCCATCGTCAAACGATTCCGTATTCGTACTATCGAGCTTGCTGGTCACAGCCCTCTTCTCCTATAAAACGTGACAATCAAACCTGAGGTATTGTCACACAAAAAGGGCCTCGGAGCACCCTCCGAGGCCCTTCTCGAAATCAAAATGAGCGTTGCCTCTTACGCGCGGCCCACAGAACCCAGATTCTCCATGCGGATCTTCACGATATCCGTAATCTCGGCCATGCCCTCGCGGCCCGGCTTCTTGGGATCGAAGCACTCGGGGTTCTCGGACATGTAGCGCATGAAGCCCTTGGTGAAAGCCTGACGCAGCTCGGTGGCATAGTTGACCTTGCAGATGCCGTTCTTGATGGCCTCGGCGACCTGCTCATCGGGCACGCCAGAGGTGCCATGCAGGACCAGCGGGATATCAAGCTTGGAAGCGATGGCCTTGACCACATCCTGCTGGATATGCGGGGTGCCCACATACACACCGTGCGCGGTGCCCACGCCGATGGCAAGGCTCGTGCAGCCGGTGCGCTCCACAAACTCCACGGCCTCGTCGGGATCGGTGTAGGGATTTTCGCCCTCGACTGCCGGGCCGTCGTCTTCCTTGCCGCCGACCTTGCCAAGCTCGGCCTCCACGGGCACGCCCATGGCGGCACCGGCATCGGCAACCAGCTTGGTGAGGGAGATGTTGTCCTCGAACAGCTCATGGCTGCCATCGATCATGACAGAGGTGTAGCCGGTACGAAGGGCCTGCATGCAGCGGTTATAGCCGTCACCATGATCCAGGTGCAGCGCCACGGGAACCTCGGTGCGCTCGGCCGCAGCCTTGACCATGCCGTAGAAGTAATCGAGACCGGCAGCCTTAATGGTGCCCGGAGTGGTCTGCATGATGACGGGAGACTTGGTCTCCTCGGCAGCCTTGAGCACAGCCATGACGAACTCGAGGTTCTCGACGTTGAAGGCGCCCACGCCGTAGTGGTTCTTCTTTGCGTCGAGCAGCATCTCCTTGGTGGTAACGAGCATGATCGCTCCCTTCTGCACGGGATCGCCCCGGCATTGCGGCGCCGCGCATCCCCGCGCGAGCCAAACGTTGATGCCATTGTATAAAATCCACTCTCTACCTGCGAAGTCGCCTCTCTTATCGTTCGAGTCCGTTCGCAAAGAAACGCAAGCGGCACCCTCAGTGGAAATCTCCTTTTGCCAGTATTGATGGGCGACGGCTGTTCCATATTCACTTGCATTTGCGCAAAAACAAAGCAAACGATATGCTTTTTCTTGCGTAATACGAAAATAAAGCAAAATAGAATCTGCACATTTCGACCCTCATCCGGAGCCTCTCATGAGTAGCAACGCCGCAACTTTTGCCGAAGAACGCCGCGCAGCCATCCTCGATATGCTCGAGCATTCCGCGTCCGTACAGGTATCGGATCTTGCTCGCACCTTCGGAGTCTCCGCTGTCACCGCACGCGCCGATCTTGACGCGCTCGAAGCGGCAGGCAAGCTGCGCCGCACACACGGCGGCGCCGTCTCGCTGCACAAGGCACTGACCGTCTCCATTCAAGACAAGCGCATCAACCTCAACGTCGCCGCCAAGCAGGCCATCGCGCAAACCGCCATTGAACTTGTCGAAGACGGCGACTCGATCATTGTCGACTCCGGCACCACTGCCCTCGAGTTCGTGCATGCCCTTACCGCGCGCCGCGACATCACGGTTATCACCGCCGATGTCACCATCGCCAACTATATTGACGACAGTCTTCCCCAAACCGATGTAATCCTGCTGGGAGGGACCTTGCGCAAAGGCCACCGTTATCTCTATGGGCCACTTGCCCTGCGCGCGCTTGAAGTCCTTCATGCCGATAAGGCGTTCCTGTGCCCCACTTCGTTTGTCCCCAACCGCGGGCTCATGACCAACTTCGAACAGATGGCGCAGATTAAAAGCGCTTTTATCGAGGCGGCGTCGACCTCGATCGCCCTCATCGACGCAACAAAGGTCGACGCGGGCGGCCTTATGCTCTTTGCCCCGCTCGAAAGAATCGACGTCCTCGTCATGGACCGCGATCCCGAAGGAGTCGTCACTCGCCAAATCGAGAGCTGCGTCGAGAAAGGAAAACACACCCCACAGTTGATACTGTCAACGAGCCAGGCAGCGCACTCTAGCTCAAAGTTCCCCGAACCCTAGCATGGTTTTGCGCAACCGGTTTTACCCTATTTCGAAACGCTAAGTCCAGTACGCCTTTATTTTATTAGCCCCATTCATATAGGCACCCCAAAGCAGTCCCCGCCCATCTTGCTCCCCTTGACCGATTACGCGCGCATCCTCAAACACATCCCGCTATCATGGTGGTTACTACCACTTTTGAGGAGCCCTTATGAAGACCATGATCTTGTATCAATCAAAGCACCACGGCAATACAAAGAAGCTCGTCGATGCCATTTGCGCCAGTGACCCCGAAGTCCAAGTCATCGACGTTGCCACCGTTGACAAGGATCATGAAGAAATCGATCTCTCGGAGTATCCTCTCATCGGCATCGCCTCGGGCATCTATTACGGTAAGTTCGACCAGACCCTTCTGCGCATCATGCAAAAATCGGTCTTCGATGGCTACATGGTTTTTGGCCTCATGACCTATGGCGGCAAAAACAAATGGTATACGCGCGATCTCGAGGGAATCGCAAGAGCTCAACGCGCAACGTATATCGGAACCTACGGTGCATGCGGCTATGACACATTCGGACCCTTCAAACTCGTGGGCGGCGTCATGAAAGGCCACCCCACCGCAGAGGAAGTCCAAGGAGCAGCCGACTGGTACGAACGTCTTATCGAGGAGTATGGCGAGCCCATCCAAAACGAGTATGTGAAACGTCGCAAACGCGAAGCGTGGGAGGCTGCGCACCCCGACCCGAGCATGATGGCAAAGCTCAAAAACACCGCGCGACACATCGCCGGCATTCACAGAAAGCAAGGCTAGCCCGACCTCGCACCTCCCCAACGCATAAAACGGGACCCGCCAGATAACCGGCAGGTCCCGATACGCGGGCCGGTAATGCACCGGCCCATTTTCTTGCACGCCCTAGAGGCGCTTCACCTCAATCGAGTTGAACACGCTATCCCACTCGGACATAACCAGGTGACCGGTCTGCGGGTCCATAGCATTCAACTTGCCGCAGGTATTACCCCAACGCAAAACGTCCTCGTCATCCATCCCTGCCGCAATGGCATGCGCAAAGCCTGCAACAGTCGAATCGCCGGAGCCTGTTGCGTTGACCGCCTTGATAGCAGGCGTCACCACGCGATAGCCGCGACCATCGTGGAAGGCCACAGCACCGGCAGCGCCCATCGTGACAACCACCCAAGAGATGCCGGCAAAGCGCTCATCAGATGCGAGAAGCCCCTCGAGCTCCGCCACGTCATCGGGTGTATAGTTTGCGCCCAAAAGACCACAGATCTCGGAAAGATTGGGCTTGATGAGCGTGGGCTTCACCGGAGCGTTCAAGATAGCATCGAGAGAGGCTCCCGACGTGTCAACCAGCACGGGAACGCCCGCAGCATGCGCTGCCTCGACGAGCTTGACGTAGTAATCCACATCGATACCCGCAGGAAGGCTTCCGGAGATGGTCACGCACGATGCCGTGCCGACTAGTTCATTGAACTTCGCATCGAATCGTACGAGCTCGTCGGCAGAAACGGTGGGGCCGCTCTCCAAAAACTCCGTCTGGGCGCCATCATGGATAACGGCAATACAGATGCGGCTCTCACCCTCAATTGAAACAAAATCATGAGGAATGCCATCGTCGTCCATGCGATCAGCCAGGAAAGCACCCATGTGTCCACCCAGCAGACCGGTAGCTATAACATCGTCGCCCAACTGACAAAGCACACGGCTCACGTTCAGGCCCTTGCCGCCGGCAGTCTTTTGCGGCACGACACGGTTCACATCGTCCACAACCAGATGATCGATCGTATAACGCGTATCGATCGAAGGGTTCATCGTAACGGTGAGAATCATCACAGTCCCCTATTCACTTAGCGGAACACGCACGCCGCCCAGGTAGGTCTCGGCAAGCGTCAGGTCGTTGTTGAGAATCACGAAGTCGGCATGGCGACCCGGCACGATCGATCCGCAGCGATCGTCGATATGCGCGGAGCGCGCAGCGACCTCAGTGCCCATGCGAATGGCCTGCTCAGCAGAAACAATGTTCCAGTCATAAACGTTCTTGACCACATCACACATCACCGCAACGGAACCGGCAAGGCTCGATCCGTCGCGCAGATAGCAGGCACCGTCGCGCATGACCACAGGCAGACCGCCGCTCATGTACTCGCCTGCAGGCATACCGCCGCAGCCCAGACAGTCGGTGATAAGCACCACGTGGTCCCAGCCCTTGGCGCGCACCAGGGCCTCGACGGCAGCAGGCATCACATGATGGCCATCGGCGATAACCTCTGCATAGGTCTCGGGCGTAACCATCGCGCAACCGACAATACCCGGGTCGCGATGATGTAGGCCACGCATGCCGTTATACGTGTGCGTAAAGCAGGTGGTACCGGCATTGACCGCAGCAAGAGCTTGCTCGAAGGTCGCATCGGAATGTCCGATGCTCGTTACGATGCCCTCGGCGGCAAGCGCCGAGATGTACTCGATCGAACCGTCGTGCTCGGGAGCAAGCGCGCTCTTGACGATACGGCCACCCGCCGCCTGCTGCCAATCGGCATACAGGTCATAAGCGGGATCGATGAGAAACGCGGGGTTCTGGGCACCCACATGCTTTTGAGTAAAGAAGGGCCCTTCGAGGTAGATGCCCTGAATGCGAGCTCCCATAAACTCGGCACCGCGTACCTCGTCTGCCTCGGCGATAGCGGCGCAAGCCGCGCGGATGTTCTCGGGGGCCTCGGTGAACGTAGTGGGAATCCAAGAAGTGGTGCCACGGCGAACAAGCTCGGCGCTGGAAATATTAATCCCCTCAGCGTCACAATCGGTCGTAGCGTGGTTATAGAATCCGTGGATATGGGTGTCCACGAAGCCAGGCGCAACCCAGCGACCACCGCAATCAACAATCTCGCACGCAGGTTCCTGCGCCTGCCAAGATCCAAAGTGACCATCGACAACGGTCAGGTATCCGTCATCCATAACCCTTCCGGGCAAAACGAAATGTGCATTGGAAAGTGCATAGGTGCTCATTTAAATGCTCCCATCGCATCGGTGCGCCGCGCCAAAACCGGGCGAGGCTCAATAAGAAAAGGGCGCCCGCCGCCCGCAAGGACGGTCGGGCACCCGAAATTGGGACCTATAGGCTAGGTTCGCTCATTACATGCTACCGCAGCTTTAAGCCTCATACGGATACGGATGAATGGTAACGCCCTTGACCACACGGTTAACGGTACCGCTGGGGCTCGGCGTATCGGGGGTATTGCCAACACGCACGGAGTTAAGCAGGCTCACCGTCTGGGCAACCATGACGAAAGGCAGGGCAAGGTATGCCTCGGGAAGTGCTTCAGAGCCAGTAAAGGTGAAGGACTCACCCTCGAACAGCTCGCCGGCATCCTGCTGGACTGCGATGGTCTTCATGGCAATCTCGTCGCCGCCAATCTCATGCAGGATGTCCAGGTCGTACTGACGCGTATAGGGGTCGTTATTCACAAACACGAACACGAGCGTCTTGTCGTCAACAAAGGACTTGGGTCCATGACGATAACCCATCGAGGTGTCATAGGAGGTAGCGGTGAGACCGTGAGCGAGCTCAAGAATCTTGAGCTGAGCCTCCTGGGCCAGGCCACCGAAGGAACCCGAACCAAGATAGGTCACGCGGGTGTAATCGCCGGACAGGAAAGCAGCGACCTCTTCCTCACGGGCAACAACGTTCTCGCCCATAACGGCTGCGGCCTCAACCCACGCGGCCTTCTGCTCATCAGAGGCCTCATCGAAGATAAGGGTGGAAAGCAGCTCCATGCAGGTGTAGCTGCCAGTCATAGCGAAGCCCTTGTCGTTTGCCCTCGGGATCAGGACAGTCAGAGCGTTCGAGTCATTGGCAGACTCCACGGCGAGCTTGCCCTCAGGGGCGCAGGTGAGGTTCAAGAACTTGATGTTCTTGCACACGGTGCGAGCAACATTCACGGCAGCCAGGCTCTCGGGGCTGTTGCCGGAACGAGCAAAAGAAACGAGCAGCGTGGGGTCCTCAGGACGCAGGAAGTCAAGGGGAGCAGACACGATGTCGGTGGTAGCAACCGGCTTAAAGTCATACAGGTCGCTGTTGCCGGCATGGCGCAGGTACGGAGCGCAGGTATCGCTAACGTAATCGGAGGTGCCGGCACCGGTGAAGACGACGCTCAGACGGCCCTCACCCATGGCGCGGGCATCAGCCAAGAATGCGTTGATGGCCTCCTTGTTCTCCTTGTAGATGTTGAAGGTGTCGCGCCACAGCTCGGGCTGCTGCTTAATCTCATGCGTGGTGATATCAGCGCCCAAGGCTTTCAAATCGTCGATACTTTTCTCGAACATAGTTGATACCTCTCCTTCTAGATAAGCACTATACGAGGAATTATAATGTTCTGTTGGTTATCTGGTAGTAACCAGTTTGTATTCTAGAAAAATCCACGTGAACCGCAGAAAAATTTAATTGTTCCGGTAGTGGTAGACCTTGTACTTAAATTGGTCGGCACGTGCCACCGAGAGGGTGTACTCCACTATCTCGTTGCGCATGTTATACGTGGTGCGCACAAGGTCCAAAACGGGCGCACCTTCACCGATGTCGAGAAGATGAGCATCGGCAGGACGAGCGATACTCGCGAAGAATTCCTCTTCGGCTACGCGAATCTCCTCCTGATAATCATGCTCGATAATCTCATAGAGCGGCTTTTGCTCAAGAAGAGGCCGCTTCAAAGTAATGAATTTACGCAAGGGCAGATAGCTGCGCTCGACCATCATGGGAACATCGTCCGCTGAACGCAAGCGTTTAATCTTAAAGAGTTTTTCGCCGAGGCGAACTCCCATGTGCTCCGCGAGGTTCTTGTCTGCCTCCATTTCCGCAAACTCCAAAATCGTCGTTTTGGGATTGCGGCCGAGCTCGCGCATCTGCTCGGTAAAGCTATATGACTGCGTGAGATTGGTCGCCTGCACGGAGCGGTCCGATACAAAGGTACCGCGTCCATGCTGGAGAACGACCAAACCAAGGCTCTCGAGCTCTTGGAGAGCAAGACGAACCGTGGTGCGAGAGAGTCCGTAACGCTCCGAAAGCTCACGCTCAGACGGAAGCATGTCACCGGCAACGCACTCATGCTCGATCTTCTCGCTCAATATATCAACAAGCTGATCGTACAGGGGTTGTTTGCGCGTTCCAAGCGNCGAACGACCAAACCAAGGCTCTCGAGCTCTTGGAGAGCAAGACGAACCGTGGTGCGAGAGAGTCCGTAACGCTCCGAAAGCTCACGCTCAGACGGAAGCATGTCACCGGCAACGCACTCATGCTCGATCTTCTCGCTCAATATATCAACAAGCTGATCGTACAGGGGTTGTTTGCGCGTTCCAAGCGCCATGCGGACACCTCATTTCAAAAAACATGACGGAGCATATCGTACGCTCCTAAGAGCTCTGGGGGAAGCTCTAAAAGGGGGATGTGCGGACAGTTACCGCACATCCCCGGCATTGGCAAAATCTTACCAGATGCACGGCCAGAGGCCGAACGGGCCTGCGCCCAGGATGCCCAGGACGAAGAGCAAGAGAATGCCCTTGGTCGGGGTCCAGTTGTGCTTCGCGAACATGAAGTACAGCAGGAGGGTGAGCAGCAGCGGGACAAGCTTAGGAACAATGGTGTTCAGCGTGCTGGCCACGGAGAACGTAACCGGGGACTCGGTGACGGTGCCGTAGGTGACGGAGCTCATGCCATTGCCCATATCGGTAACGCCGCAGTCAACAGCATTGCCATCAGCATCGGTGGCCTTAAGGGCGTTGCCGTCCTCATCGGTCATGGCCATGGTGCCAGCCTCGGCGGTCTCGGTGTCGATACCAGCAAGATCAGAGAAGTTCTCAGCCTCGGCATTGGAAACCACGACAGTGTTGGCGGAGAGGCCACGGGTGGTGCCGTTGGGGATCTCGAGGTTGATCTGGGTGCCGCCCATGGTGACAACCAGGCAGCCCACGACGAAGACGCCCATGATGGAAGCGGCACGGGTGAAGGCCTTCATGTTGGCCGTCAGCGCGTCGATGGCGCTGGTACCCAGCTTATAGGACCAGTTCATGAGCCAGAAGCGCAGAGCGAACTGAACCACGTTGAAGATGAGCAGGAAGATGATAGGCGCAGCGGCGTTTCCGTTGATAGCCATGTTCGAGGTGATGCCAGCCGTGATAGGCACGAGCGTCAGCCAGAACAGAGCGTCGCCGATACCACCCAAGGGGCCCATTGCCGCGACGCGGACGGCGCGGATCGTGGGGATGTCAACCTTGTTCTGCTCGAGCGAAAGCACGATACCCATAACGAAGGTGACGAGGAACGGGTGGGTGTTGAAGAACTCGAGGTTGTGGCTCATCGAAGCCGCAAGGTCGTTCTTGTTGGTGTGAATCTTCTCCAGACCAGGAAGGATGGAGTAGAGCCAACCGGCGGCCTGCATACGCTCGTAGTTGAACGATGCCTGCAGGAAGCAGGAGCGCCAAGCCATCTTGTTTAGGGTCTTCTGATCGAGCTGAGCTGCGGGGGTCAGATCCTCGTAGTGCTCGGGGATAACGTAAGCATTAGATGCCATCTTCGAAGTCACCTCCATCGGAAACAACGGCTGCACCCTTAAGCTCGGTCTGCTGCTGGAAGTCCCAGAAAGCAATACCGAAGCCCACGAGGGCAAGAATCAACAGGGCGGGCGTTGCCAGAGATTCGTTGGCAACGGTGATGATCGCGAGGCCAAAGCCCATGAGGAAGAAGCCCCACATATCGCGCGTCATCATGACCTTGAGCAGGACGGCGAAGCCGACGAAGCGCATCATGCCACCAGCAGCGGAAAGGCCGGTCTGCAGCCAGTCCGGAATGGCGGAGGCGATGGTCTGACCGATCGTAGCGCCAGCGATGAAGAACAGCGTGACGACGACGGCGAAGATAAGACCGAGCAGTGCCATGGCGAAGTAGTTAAGGCGCTCGATGCCCTTGGTGTCGGCGTTGTGAGCCATGTTGTCCGCGGTGGACATGAGCGGCGACATAAGGGTGAACACGAGGGTCACGCCGAGCTGGCCAAGAAGTGCGAACGGAACGGCGAGGCCAACGGCAGCGTTGGGCTCGAGGCCCGATGCAATTGCCAGGACGGCGGCCATAATACCACCGATAACGGCGTTAGGCGGCTGTGCGCCACCGATCGGCATGTTGCCGATGGTCATGAGCTGATAGGTACCACCCACGAGAAGACCGGTGTTGAGGTCGCCAAGGATCAAACCGATGACGGCGCCGGTGACGATGGGCTGATAGAGAGACTCCAAGAAGTTGAACTGATCGATAGCCGCGATAAACGTGACGATGAAGACCAGTGCGACCTGAATAACGGAGTATTCCATCTTGCTCCTCCTTTCATTTGTTTACGCATTGCAATAAAACAAGCATTTGCCGGATTATCCAGCTTGAATGTCAACGTGCCTTACTGGAAAAGCTTGTTGATATCCTCCGCCGGCGTGCTCGGTACACGCCTAATCTCAAGCTCCACCCCCAAATCCTGAAGCTCCTTGAAAGCGGCGACGTCGGCATCGTCGACGGCGACGCTGGTGGCCACCTGTCGTTTGCCCTCCGACATATGCATATTGCCGATGTTTACCTTGCGTATAGGCACCCCACCTTTGACGAGCGTAAGCACGTCGGACGGGTTTTCGGCCACGAGGAAGATGTGCTGCTTGGGCGATGCCTTGTGGATGACATCGATCGTTTTCTGCAGCGAGAAGAAACGAGTGGCGACACCAGTGGGCGCTGCCATGTTCATAAGGTTCTGACGCATCTTGTTGCCCGCAACGTCGTCGTTGGCGACAAGAATCAGATTCGCACCCAAGGTGGAATTCCACTGAGTTGCCACCTGACCATGAATCAATCGGTTATCAATACGCGTAAGGAGAATATTGGGCTCTGCCATGTTTGAAACACATCCTTTCTGAGTGTTGTTCTATTTCAGGACGATTCTTCGTCCATAAGAACCTTTACTGGGCGATCTGCTGGATCGCGTAACGTGAGACGTCGAGCACGGCGCCGGAACGAACCTTCACTTCGACCTTATCGCCGTCGATACTCTTAACCGTTCCGTAGATGCCTCCCGCGAACATAATTTCCTGGCCGGGGGCAAGCTCGACATGCAGTTCCTTAAAGTACTTCTGCTTCTTCTTAAGACCAATGCGCGACCAGATGAAGTAGACGATCGCCATGATGACAAGCATTCCGCCTAGGGCAATCGAAGAAGCAAGGATGCTTTGACCAAAATCTACCGTCATTAGATTCCATCCTCATCGTCGTCGAATACATCAAGCTCTGCCTCAGCTGCAACGGGCTCGAGCTTCTTGTTGACGATGCCCATCTGACCGATCTCAACAGCCTGACCGGCAAGCTCTTCCAAGGTAGAGCCATCACGGGTAAGCACAAGCTCGAGAAGCATGGGGAGATTGGCACCGGTAACAACCTCAACGTTATCAATTTCCTGAGAAATCATCATTGCCTGGTTGAAGGGGGTACCACCAAGAAGGTCAACGAAAACCAGAACGCCCTCGCAGGTATCATGCATCTGCTGGATGGCAGCACGGAGTTCGTCACCATACTCTGCGGCATGATCGCCTTCAAAAGGAACAATCTGGAAAGCAGGCTGGTCGCCAGCGACCATATCGACTGCGCTTGCGAGCCCGTTAGAGAATTGGCCGTGGCCCGTCAAAATAAAACCGATCATTCAGTGAAGTCCTTCCGCTTAATCAATCTCATGGCAACGTTTGATTTAATTACCCGTCGCGTTCATTTAGTGTGGGAACTGGTTGTAACCACGTTATAAGTTGATTGGAATTATATCAGCCATGAGCTTTCTATTGATGTTGCTGATTGCAGGTTGCCTTTTAAACCGCTCACGGCTTCATTTCGACCGTTTACCTCTAGGTAACACTTCCACCTGCGATTTTGAAACCAATTAGAAACATGATTTATCAAATTTTTTTTCGTTCTCTCCGCTCGAAACTACCGAATGAAGATCATTTAACAGCCGTTAACGCCCTGCTCAGATATGAAGATATAAAAACTGGTCTGAATACCTTAATACCAATTTTTCGCTTTTAAGCCACAATGATCGCTTGAAAAAATAATTTGGCGTCATCTTGCAATCACGCCGTTCACCACTCGATATTGACCGTTCATCCAGCATAGGCGCACTGCACCTAAATAAAGAAACGTGCTTCCTCCCAAACGAAACCAAATGTTCAGTTGCAGCGTCGTGCGCACGAAAAAGCAGCACTGAGGAGAAAGCGGCAGATATTAATAGCCCCGATGGAACCAACGAGCGGATTCGCGTATGCCTCCGGCATCCGCCGCCACGCGGCCGGCTACGGGCAGGCCACCGGCCTGCCCGCTTCACGCCTCGCGACCTCATCGGTTCGAATCCCCGTCTCCCCCAAATGCAAAAAGGGCCCCGTTGCCGGGACCCTCCTCGTTTCGATGGAGCCAACGAGCGGATTCGAACCGCTGACCTACGCATTACGAGTGCGTTGCTCTACCAGCTGAGCCACGTTGGCATATCATGCGGTTGACGGGCACATGCGCGTCAACGGTTGATAATCATACGGGTAAGTGCGCAAACGCGCAAGGCCTTTCATTAAATGTGTCAAATTAAACCTGTCGTTTTTCTGACACACACAGTGAGCGACCGACCACAGTGCCGCAGATTGCCCTGAAAGAGGAGGGCGCACGCCTTGCGTGCGGCGCCCGACGATTGAAGGGCAAGGTGCGGTGCTGTGGCCGGTCGCAGTCGCGAGTCGCTAGTGACCACCCAGGTATGAAATCGTGCTCTTAAGCACACTTTGAGTTGCAGTGGCCGCCTTCTCGGCAGCCTTGAGAGCATCTTCGTGGCTGTTATCGATCATGCCCGCTTTGTTGGTCACAAGCGTGACACCCAAGACCTCCATACCCAAAGCCTTTGCCATGATGGCCTCGCACACCGTCGAGCAGCCCACGTAGTCGGCGCCTAGTGTATTGAGCATGCGCACCTCGGCGGCAGTCTCATACGTGGGACCCAACAGACCGGCATATACGCCCTCCGCAAGATGCAGACCCGCATCACGAGCCGCCGCACGGGCAAACTCGGCAAGGTAGCCAGAGTAAGCGCCCGCCATAGGGATAAACGGCGTATCCGCCTCGGCGGCAGCGACACCTTGAGGGGTCGCCAGCGGGTTTTGGCCAGTAAGGTTGATGTGATCGGTAATGAGACCCACCATGCCCGAGGCCACAGCAGAAACAGCGCCCGAAGCGCAGGTGAGGATGATGTCGCGACAACCCAAGCGATGAGCATGACGAACAAGCGAGGTCACCTGCAGTGGGCTATAGCCCTGATACAGGTGCACGCGGCCCGGATACACCACCACGGGAACACCCTCAAGCGTGCCGATGATCACCTCGTAGCGATGCCCTTCTACAGGAATCGCCTCGGTGGGAAAGCCATCGATATCCTCGTACTTGATGCGGCGCACCACGCGCACCTCATCGGCAAGCGGGGCCAGGCCGCTGCCAAGCACCAACGCGATGGGATGCTCCATGCTTGGCTCGCAATACTCAACAAGCTTCTCGTCTGCTACCACGATGTGTCCTTCCTGCTCAAACAAGGCGGCCGTCACGCCAGAGCCGGCGCGAAGCTGCCCCGAAAACGTGCCGTCGTATATGCGGCCAAGGCCGCACGATGGGCTCTTGGATTTCAGGATAGCAAGACTCGCGCCGCATGCGCGTGCGATATCGAGCGAACGGCGAGCACCATCCGCGTACGCACGGGTCACGTCAACGCCCTCGGCCGTGACGACCCGCGACCCGCGCCGCTCCGCCGGCGGTCGCGGACAGGCAAGGCCGCCCAAGACCTCGGGACAAACGGGGACCACCGTCCCTTCTCCCCCGCGCCTGCGCAAGCAGTGCGCTAAACGTTCGACCGCTAAAGAGGGCTTGGCGCCCCCGTCGTAGCGAACGGGGGCGCCAAGCAGGCATTCACTTATAAGAACACGAAGCGACATCGTGCCCTCCCAGTATCTTTACTGATACAGACCGTACAGGGTGATATTCGCCTTGGCATACAGGCCATTGACGAACTCGGTCCACTTGCCGCCAGACTCAGAGTTGGCCTGCGCGTACTGCTGATAGGCCGTGTAGTAGGCGGTCAGCGCCTGGCCATACGTAGCGGAATCAGCCGTGAACTCCTGGCCGGCAAGCGCCTGCGCGTACACACCGTCGGTAGAAGCCCAGGTGCCCTTCTCGGCATCCCACTCATCGCCCGCAAGCTTGATGATGTAGTCGGCGTAATCCTTAGATGCGGTGTCCTCGTTGCCGTCCTCTGGCTGCGCGGGGGCCTCGGGCATGGTGGCAGAAGAGGTGCCCACGATCTTATCGTAGAGCTTCTGCATGGTAGCCTGCTGCTTGACGATGGTCTTTGCCTGATCCTTGGTCACGCCGTACTGCTGAGATATCTGGCTGTAATCGCTCATGCCCAAAGCGCCCTCGGCATACTCCTTCATCTCCTTTTCGGTAACGGAGATACCGCGAGCCTCGGCCTCGTTAAGCAGAATGTGGTTACGTGCATAGGAGAGCACGATATCGGCGGAAGGCGTGGGATAGGTGTCGTCGCTTTGCTTGACGCTGTCCAGACTGTACTGGCTCTCAATAGCCTCGCGCGCGGTGACATCGATGCTCTTGCCGTTATAGGAATACGAAGCCACAACGGTATCGAGCTGATCGGACGTGAGGGAAGCGGAGTCGGCGCCCTTGTGGGCAAAACCGCCCGAACCGATAAAATACCCCAAAACAGCAGCGATAATCACGGCCACAACGGCGATGGCAATGGCGATCTTCTGGCGCTTGCCGCAGCCTGCGGCCTCGTCTTCCTCATCGTCGTCTTCCTTGCCGCAGTTAGGACAATGCGGGGCTGCAGGGGCAAAGGGATCTGCCATCTTGCTTCCGCAACCGGTGCAGAACTTGTCAGTGGGCTGAAGAGTCGTGCCACACTTGGGACAGGTGCGAACCTTTGCGGCAGCGGGCTCGGCCTCTTTCTCGGCGGTAGTGCCAGCGGCCATATGCTCAGCGGAGGTACCCTCTACGAGCTCCACCTCGTTCTCGTCGATATCGCCCGGGGTATCGCCACGGCCGATAATCTCGATGCCGTCGACCTCTTCACGATCGTTTTTCTTCTGAATCAAACCCATATCGTGTGCATTCTCCTTATCCGTGCGCATAGTGACTGCGCTACACAGCAGTGAGCCGCAATACTGCCATATCGGGGCTCACATAATAGCATCTCTACAGATTGGCGATTACCGCGTCGGCAAACGCCTGGGTGCCCACGCATCCCTCGGCGGAGCCGGTCTGCGCGCGGCGAACGTCGCCCGTCACCGACTCGCCGGCGGCAAGCGTCTTCTTGACCGCCTCGCGAATGCGCGTGGCGGCCACGCCCTCGCCCAGGTGATCGAGCATCATGCAGGCAGAAAGAATCTCGGCCGTGGGATTGGCGATATCCTTGCCCGCGATGTCGGGAGCGCTGCCGTGCGTTGCTTCGAAGATGGCGATGTCGCGGCCGATATTGGCGCCCGGCGCCATGCCAAGGCCACCCACGAGGCCCGCCGCAAGGTCACTCACGATGTCACCGTACAGATTGGGCAGGACCAGCACGTCGAAGGCGTACGGATCTTGCACCAGACCCATGCAGGTGGCGTCGACGATCTTGTCGTTGAACTCGATATCCGGATAGCGCTCGGCCACCTCGCGGGCAACGCGCAGGAACAAGCCGTCGCTTGCCTTCATGATGTTAGCTTTGTGCACTGCCGTCACCTTATGTCGACCGCAACGACGAGCATACTCAAAGGCGTACTCCACGATACGACGCGAACCGGAAACGGAAATAGGCTTTACCGAGATGGCGGAATCGGGCTTGAAGGTCTTTTGCCCCGACGCCTCGATGAGCTGCGAGAGCTCGGCTACCTCGGGCGCCCCCTCGTCAAACTCGATGCCCGCATACAAATCCTCGGTGTTCTCGCGCACAATCACCAGGTCGATATCGGTATAACGGCTACCATCGCCCGGCATGGACAGACAGGGGCGCACGCAGGAATACAGGTCAAACTCACGACGCAGGGCCACGTTGACGCTGCGAAAACCCGTTCCCACCGGCGTGGTGATGGGACCTTTGATGGCAACCTTGGTGGAGCGAATGGCATCGAGCACATGCTCGGGCAGCGGCGTGCCAAATTCGTCCATCACGCCAGCGCCGGCATCCACCACGTTCCACGCGATATCGACGCCAGAAGCGTCCACCACGCGGCGCATGGCCGAAGTGATCTCGGGTCCAATGCCGTCTCCGGGAATAAGTACTACGTCGTGGGCCATCTGCTACTCCTCGTCGTCTTTGGGTTCGTCGGTTTTCGCCACCATGCGAGCGCGCTTTTGAGGCTTCTCAAGTTTAAAGCGCTTAACAAGCATGTTGTAAATCTCAGAAGAACGCGCCTTGAGATAGCTGCCCTTGCCGTTCTCGGCATCGAACTGCAAACGGCCGGCAAGCTCGGCAGCGACGCCGCCCTCGATCTTGCCCTCGGCGAACTCATGAAGACAACCGAGCATATCGCGATATTCCAAATCGCCGTGATAGCACTGAATCGCCTCGTCGAGAATGGGCCAAACCTTCTTGGACCGGCCGCGCTCGGTGGCACCCCAGGTGACAAGCAGGCGGAAGGCCGAGAAGTGCAAAATCGAAGAAAGGTCATCGAACAGAGCGGCCTCAGCGCCGTCAAAGGCGGCACCGATCTCTTTAGCATGCTCGGGAACAAGCAGCGTCAGAGCATCGAGAATCTCCCAGCGCGTCTGGGCCTCCGGACGATAGAGCGCATCGATCAGGTCGGGAATGAACTCGGAAAGCAGCTCGGGCTCACGCTGTGCCACGAGTAGCATCACATGAGCGGCCATCTGGCGCTTGCGACGGCTGTGACCGGAGAGGTCGTCGACCAAAGCGCTCAGCGCATCGCGATCGTTCTCCACAAGCGCGAGCTGCTCGGCCTCCTCGGCGGAAAGCTCCTGTTTCATTTCTTCTGCCATGACCAATCTACCTTTCGTTCCTATTTGCGCGAACCGGACGTGCGGGACTTCTTTTCCACCGAGATAAGATCGGGTGCGTCCTCACGGGAAGCGCGGCGCCTACGGCGCTCCTCCCCGCATCCCTTCTCGGCAGTCTCGCGATGCGAGCGGTTCACGTTAAATGCCTTGTCGTGCACGGCCCACGGACCCACCGACTCGCCAAAGGCCATCTTCAGGCCCACGATAGCGCCGGCAAGCAGGCCGACATCCACAGAGTAGAACAGCGGGACGGCAGCCAAGATGAACGAAAGCAGCACGGCAATGACAATGGCAGCGCCGTTCATCTTCCAATAGTCCGCACGCGTGACGGCGCGCACGCCCACCGTGTTTCCAATAAGAAACCCGATGTACACGCTAAATGCAAAGAGCAGCAGCGAACAGACGATAAAAGCGATATCCATTACGCCCTACTCTGCGTCGTGGCCGTGGCCACCGCAGCAGCAACCGCCCTCGTGATGACCGTGATGGTCGCCGTGGCCGCCGCAGCACTCGTGGCCATCCTCATGGTGATGGCCGCAGCCGCACTCGTGCTCGTCCTCGTCATGGACGGGGGGATTGTAGAGCGACCAATCGAGACCAGCCGCCACGGCGTCGGCCTCCTCCTGATACAGCAACGTGATGGCCTGGGTGCCCAGCTTGCTGCCGCCGATGGCGTCGAGCATGTCGTACAGGGTGAATGCGGTATCGGCACCGGGGAGGGCAAGCTCCTTCTCCTCGGCGGCGGCAAGCGCCAAACGCAGGTCCTTGAGGAAATGCGTCACCATGAAGCCGGGCTTCCAATCGCCATCGAGCGACTTGGGCGCAAGCTGCTCCATGGCACCGGAGCGGCCCGTGCCACCCAGGATCATCTCGCGCGTCTCGGCAAGATCGAGGTCCATCTGCTGGGCGAAGGAAAGGGCGTCGGCCATGCCCACCATGCAAGAGGAAAGCGCCACCTGGTTGGCGAGCTTTGCAGCCTGGCCCTTGCCCGGGCCGCCAAAGCAGTAAATCTTGGAGGAGAACGTCTCGAGGATGTCGCGGACGGGCTCGATGCCCTCATCCGTTGCGCCGACGATCAGCGTGAGGGTACCGGCGATAGCACCGGTATCGCCGCCGGTCACCGGGCAGTCGAAGGCATGCTTGCCGTAGGTCTCGGCGGCCTCAGCGATATCACGAGCGAGCTCGGGAGCGCTCGTGGTGAGGTCGATAAGGTAAGTGCCGGGCTTGGCGGCAGCCAGCAAGCCGTCGCCGGAAAGATAGATCTCCTCAACGTCTGCCGGATAACCCACCATGGTGAAGACGACATCGGCGTCCTTGGCAGCAGCGGCGGGGCTATCGGCCCACACGGCACCGCGAGACACAAGGTCATCGGTCTTGGCCTTGGTGCGGTTGTAGACGGTGACGGGATAGCCGGCATCCAAGATGTGGCCGGCGATGGGCGCGCCCATGATGCCCGTTCCGATGAATGCGACAGACAGCTTCTTGTCAGACATGCAGGTACTCCTTAAACGTCAAACGTGTGCATGCAAAATGATAATCGATGGGAAAAGAGGCTTTAGGCCTTGGCGCCCTCGGCGCCACGCACGCGATTGGCAATACGATCGGTAAGCGAGATCTTCTCCGTACGGTTCTTACCCCAAAAAACGATAGCGACCATGCCCGGACCCACATGCGAGCCGATGGTGGGGCCCACCGAAGCGCGCAAGACCGTCAGCTCGGCGCATCCGTCCTCTTTACGGATGGCAGACTCGAGCCAGTCGCCATCTTTCTCGCAATCGGAGGTGAGAATGCCTACCGGCAGTGCCGGATCGAGCACGTAGTTTTCCTTGAAGGATTTGACGAGCGACTTGAGTCCCTTCTTGCGACCGCGATTCACACCCACAAGCGTAAGCGAACCGGACAAGTCGTAAGACATCTCGGGTTTGATATCGAGCTTGCTGGAGAGCTGCGCCGCCGCAGGGGGAATGCGTCCGCCCGCCGCGAGCGCATCCAGGCTGTCAATCGTAAAGAAGCCGTGGATATAGTGCTTTGCCTCGTTTGCCCAGGCTGCAAGCTCGCGAGCGCTGAGGCCGGCAGCGCGCTGGCGAACCGCCTCGAGCGCCAAAAGGCCGGCAGCTCCGCAAGGTGAGCAATTGTCCACCACGTAGATCTCGAAATCGGGATACTGCTCACGCACCATATCGGCCGCTTGGCAGGCCGAGCTGTAGCTGGACGAGAGACCGGCGGTGAAGCTCAGGTATACCGTAGGCGTGCCCTCTTCGGCGCAGCTGGTGAAAAATTCGACGAAGCGCCCCAGCGATACAGCAGAGGTTGAGGCATGGGCACCCTGACGAAGCTTCTCGTAGAACTCATGCGGCGTAATGGACGACCAGATATCGTCGGTGTATTCCACGCCATCCAAGATATAGGGAAAGCCCAGGATATCCACATCGAGCGTGGCCGCGATCTCGGGCGAAAGATCGGCGCAGGTGTCGATCACGATACGGCAGCGGCTGGAATGGCCTCCGACGGTGGATTTGCTCATTGGCAAAGCTCCTTCATAGAAAAAGGCGGCCACCCCGCATGGGATGGCCGCCATCCTTGTTCATGCATTACCATGCATAGTTTACTCGTCGAGAGTCTCGATCCTCGGCTTGATGATGCCGTATCCACCATTCTTACGGTGATAGACCACATTTATAAGGCCCGTTGCGGCATTTTCAAAGACATAGAAATCATGGCCCAGAAGGTCGGTCTGGACGAGTGCCTGCTCCTCGGTCATCGGCGTGACGTCGATAACCTTCTCGCGCACCAGCTGATCGTCTTCGTCTGCAGGGATAAGCAGGTCTGCAAGGTCCTCGACGGGCTCGATGGGGGCAACCTCTGCAGCAGAGGCGCCCTGCTGACGGTTGTCCACTACCTTGGTCTTGAACTTACGAAGCTGGCGGGTAGCCTTATCGGCTGCGCTATCGATAGCGGCATACATATCGGAACCGTGCTCGGCCACGCGAATCACCGAGCCGCGGGCGCGAATGGTAACCTCGACGATTGCCGGATTGGGATTAGCGGGGTTCTTCTCGTAGCGCAAAACGACATCAACCGTCATGGGGCTGATGTCGAAAACCGAACAAGCCTCGCCGATCTTTTCGTCAACGCGCGCACGCAGAGCATCGGTCACGGTCGTCTTGCGCCCAGAAACCTTGATATCCATACGCGACTCCAATCTATAGGGGACCTTAAAGTACTTTGTTCATACCCAACTTGCCGCGCGGGTAACCGAGAAATGTAAACCCCCGTTTACGTAATGGATGACACCAGCCGCCGAAGATTTGCGCCCGCAGCCCCAAAGTGGGCTACGGGCGCAAGGAGATTGCAATGGTATATCTGACCTGGTCGTTTTATCGATTGACGTCGTTGATGTCAACCGTCAAGGGCTGTTCCTCGGCTGCAGTAGACTGAGAATCGGCAGAATCGCTCGTCGTATCGTCCTGCGTTTCATCAGAATTATTACCCGAGTCCGACTCGTTAATCGCCACGCCGGAGACAAGCGTATTGGCAAGAGACGTAGGGGTTGAGCCGTACCACAGCGTATGGATGGCATCGAGCGTGCCGTCTGAGCAGATGGTATCGAGGACGCGGCCCAGCTTTTCTGTCAGCTCGCTGTTGGTGGCCAGAGTCGCCACGCTGAACTTCGACACCGAAGCGATCGTTCCCCCAAAGGAAATGTCGCTGTAGGCGCGCGAAAGGTACGAACCGGCAGTCATATCGCACGCCACGTACTGAACCTCGCCGGACTCAAGCGCCGCAAAGCACTCGTTGACGTTGTTGTAGGTCTTCTGCTGGGCGTTGATGCCTGCGCGCGAAAGCGCATCCTGCGAGGCAGAAGACATCTGCACGCCGATAGTTGCAGAAGAAAGATTGGAGGCGCTCACGCTGAGCTGACCGGAGTCGGATTTGCCAAAGATCGCGCACGCATCCTCGAGGACATCGCCCGTGACCTTGACTTTGGACGAGGCGTCGCCGGAAGTGGCACCCAGATAGATGTCGGCCTTGCCCGATGTAAGGACGTCTTCCGCACTCGTGGCGTCGACGAAAACGACATCGAGACCAAAATGCTCGGCAATCGAACGGCCGAGGTCGGCCTGATAGCCAGCGATGCTGCCATCCTGGTTTGTCATGGCCTGCGGGGCGTTGGAGGTATCGAGGGCGACAGTAAGCTTGCCTTCCGTCACCAGCGCCGATGACTTGATATCGGTTTTGGCGACCACGCTTTGAGTATCCTCGCTCAACGACGGTGTGAACAGCGAGCAGCCGCCCAAGCCAAGGGCAGCCATCAAAGCAAGCATCATCGTGGCCGCAAGGGTCGTCTTCCTTACGCGCAGCATCGTCTTCTCCATTCCCCCAAAGAAGGGCGTCCTCTTACGGTCCGCGCCCATGCGCGGGAAAAATACGTTGCGTCCCCCCAGCTGACCTGGTTTTTGACCCCACACCTGCGCACTGGAGCGTTTGCTCACGCCGCCTCAGCGGCCCTCACTACTAACCCGCTCGTCCGGGAGGCAACCATTGCCTCGCAAAAGGAAAAACGGACGGTGCGGCTTACTTCTAGGACGCGCCATGATCGCGCCGCGCGCACGCGGACGCTTACGTGGATCCCTTTGACCGCGTCTGTCATGGACTGAGAAGCGCCTGAGCGCCCCCGCAACCACAGCCTGGGGAGAACGAAGCGAATTATATCAGGAGTAAAGCGTTTTCGCACGTAAACGCGGCCACAATGCAGCGATGTACACGTTTTTATGCCCCATTACCACACGCGCGCGAACGCCAGGCAATCGATTTTAACCGCCCCCGCCCGCTTCAAAACCTCCGCACATGAGCCCATTGTCGCCCCCGTGGTGATAACGTCGTCGATCAAAAGAAGACGCATGCCAGCAACGGGCTCCACCACGTCATACGCATCCGCCGCGTTTGCCAGGCGCCCTCCCCGGCCAAGTTTTCGCTGGTCGCACGCGTCCCATTTCGCAAGCGCATCGAGTACGGGAATCCCCATTAGGTTAGAGAACTCGCGAGCAACCGCCTCCATATGGTCAAACCCGCGACGTCGATATGCCGCGGGCGTTGCTGGAACAAAGACCACGGCATCGGCGTCGAGGGCAAAGGCATCCATGCGCTTGGGAACTGCCTTCTGAGCGCGATGCGCGGCGCCAAAAAGCGCATGTGCAATCCATGCGGCAAGGCGGCGCTCGCCCCCATCCTTGTAAGCGCGCACGATGCGCGCGGGCACGCCTTCAAACACACATGCCGCAAGGCAGCTGTTCTCGCCCTGGTCGTCCTGGCTAGATTCTGATTGGCATTCTGTACAGAGAAGACTGCCAAAAGGCGCTCCGCAGCGCAGGCAGGCAAAGATGGGGTCGATGGTCACGATGCGCGCGGCGCAGGCGTCGCACACCAAAGACCCCGGGCGCTCGCAGGCAACGCAGCGCGTGGGCGACAAAAGTTCAAGCGTCGCGTCGCGCACCCGCTCCCAAGGCGTAGATGGAGGATAAGAAAGCACAAAGCCCCCTTGTCGACAATGGCAAGAGGGCTTGAATCAAGCATACCCGCACGCACAAACGGAGTGGTGCAGCTGCGCGCAAGTTGCGTTATCTACTCGGCAGACGGAGTGTTGTCGGCGCCGTCCGCACCTCCGCGCGGCTTGCGCGAGCGACGGCGACGACGGCGCGGAGCCTGGTCGTCGGCAGC
>NZ_LT699738.1:147246-290595 GCF_900155365.1 Collinsella bouchesdurhonensis
GGCGCTTGCTCGTCGGCCGCACCCTGGCCGCGATCATCGCCCCCGCGACCGCGCTGGCCGCGCTGAGAACGCTCTTCGCCCCCATGCTCACCCGAGCGCTGGCGACGGTGGCGTGCAGGCGCCTCGGGCACCAAGCGATCGGCGCGGGAAAGGCCATCGCCCACGTCGATGCCCGCCTCGCGGTCGAGTTCCATAAGGGCAAGCGCGATGTCCGGGGACTCGATGCGCTCCAAGATGTCGCGCGTCACGCAGTCGGGACGACAGCTGCAGCCCTGTTCCTCGGCACGCTTCTTGCAACCTTCAGAGCAGGTCATATCGGAAAGGTTCACACGAAAAACCTTGCCGCTCTCCAGGCGCAAAACCAACTGCTCGCGCGGTGTGTTGTACTCCTGGATCTTGGCCTTGCCAAGCGGGGTGTCGATCAGCGTCTTTTTCTTGGGAGCGCGGCTCTTGAAATCCTTATAGGCCTCGAACTCGTAGCGCAGGCAGCACATCAGACGACCGCAAACGCCCGAGATCTTAGCGGAGTTGAGAGGAAGGTCCTGCTCTTTTGCCATGCGAATGGAGACCGGCTCGAACTGGCCGCCAAAGCGCGTGCAGCACAGCTCCTGCCCACAATGGGCATAACCGCCCACCAGGCGTGTTTCGTCGCGCACGCCGATCTGGCGCATGTCGATACGCGTGTGGAAGCACGAAGAGAGGTCTTTGACCAGCTGGCGGAAGTCTACGCGATCCTCGGCGGCAAAATAGAAGACAACCTTCTCGCCACCAAACAGATACTCGACGCCAACGGGCTTCATGTCCAGCTCGTTTTGCTTAACCAGGCGACGGAAATCCTCCATGGCGTCGTCACCGCGCTGGGCCAGCTCATCGGCATAGTCCAAATCGTCATCGGTAGCGATGCGCAGTACGGGCTTGAGCGGGGCGGAAAGCTCGTCTTCGGGAACCTCAAAGGGGTCTGCGGTCACCAGGCCGATCTCGGTTCCGCGTTCGGTGGAACAGATGGCATGATCGGCCTCGACGATGTCCAAGCCTTGGGGGTCAAACCACAAATCGCGCGAGGCAAAAGCAAATTTAACGGGAACAACTACGGGCATAGAAGCGCCTTTCTTATATCAAAGAGCATGACCTCGCAGGTCAGCTGGGGAGTTATGTTACGCGCGATGCGATGCTCGGCATCGCCTACGGCCTCGATAGCGCGCACGATACCCGTACACGTCGCATGCTCGGCCAAACGACACGCAATGTCTCGCGCGTCCTCGTTGACAATCGAAGCGGCATCGTCTTGGACAAGCAGCAAAACATCGCGCAGCAGCGATCGTACGCACGCTAGCGCTTCCATGATACCCGAACGCTCGCGTGCCGTAAGCTCGCGCTTGTTGCGATCCTCCAGCTGCTTCAAGGCTCCACGCGAAAGATAATCCGAGTCGCGGTCGAGCATCGCTTTCTGCGCATCCTTAAGCTCTGCAAGCGGCGCCTTGATAACGCCAAGCAAGTCGCGCACAGAAAGCAAAATGTCCGCCTCGTCCGAGCGTCTAAGCATGTCGATAGCGCGCAGCATTTGGCGGCGCACCTCTTGGCGCTCGGCGCTCTTGAGAAAACCGATGGCAGCATTGGGCCCGCCCGTCACGGCTATGGCCATGCGGCAACGAGCAAGGTCGACGCCAGTTGCACGCGCCACGGTCTGAGCAGATTCGTCGAGTGGCAACGTACGAAACGGCACGCACTGGCAACGCGACACGATGGTAGGCAAGATGGTATCGGTCGAGGTGCCCAGCAGGATAAACGTCACCGTCTCGGGCGGCTCCTCGATAGTTTTGAGCAAGGCATTTGCCGTATTTGCACGCATCTGCTCCGCGCGGTCGATGATATAGACCTTGTGCTTGGCGCGAATAGGGGCCAAAGCAACATCCTCCAGCAGCTCGCGCGTCTGACTGATGAGATAGCCCGTGGCACTCTCGGGAGTGTAATAGTGCACGTCCGGATGCGTGCGACGCGCCGCACGCATGCAGTTATCACAAGCCCCGCATCCGCCATCCTCGCACAAAAGAGCCTGGGCAAGCGCCCATGCAGCCTCGAGCTTGCCAGAACCGGGAGCGCCTACAAACAGATAGGCGTGAGCGGCTCGGCCGCCTTCCACCGCACGTGTCAAAAAGCTCTTGACGCGCTTTTGACCAGATAGCTTTGCCAAAAGCGATGCGTCGGCCACCATCAGGCCACCTCGGTCTGTTCGAGAGCAAGAGCCGCCTGCACATCGGCATCGGACAGAGCAAAGCCGGCCCTACGAGCACAGGCGACCGTCTGTGCAAACACCTCAGCCACGCCCGCCGAGGCATCAATCAGCTTCACGCGCTCAGGCTCCAGCTTCGCAATGGCGCGAAACCCCGCAGCGACGCTCTCCTGAAAGGCATCGCCCTTGAGCTCCATGCGGTCTTGGCCCGCGCGCGCGGCGCGACGAGCAAGTGCCTCGTCAACGCTCACATCGTAGACGAGCGTGAGGCGCGGAGCACACTCCCCCACCGCAAGAGCGTTGGCGCTGCGCACCATCGCGCAGTCGAGACCATCGGCAAATGCTTGGTATGCCGTAGTCGAATCGTAAAAACGATCGCAAACTACCACCTGGCCCGCTGCCAGGGCCGGAACAATGACCTCTTCCACAAGCTGAGCGCGCGCCGCCTCGAAGAGCAACAGTTCACACGTCTCGCTCATCGCCGCGTTAGCGGGATCGAGCAAAAGCGCACGGATTTTCTCGGAAATCTCCGTGCCGCCAGGCTCGCGCAAGCGCAGCACCGCGCAGCCCGCATGCTCGAGAGCGGCGGCGAGCAAACGCGCCTGCGTCGACTTTCCGCAGCCATCGATGCCCTCCAGGGTGATGAAGGCCGGTGTGCTATGGGTATCAATCGTCGGCATGAACTCTCCTTGCCGATTGTGTTCGTTGTGCTCACCTATCATACCGCGTAAGACGGACAAAGCCCGCCGCGCGGCGGGCGCAGGCGGGCTTCATGTGTTCACATTGGCGCATCGGGCACTAATCAGTTACCAAAATCCCCCGACGTGCCCACAAGGCCATCATCGCCGTTGAGGGCCTTGATGTAGATGACATGCGAGCCATCGGCATAGGTACCCATCTCGTAGTCGCGCGTGATAAAGAAGATGCCCGCTTTATCGCGGCCATAGCGATCCATCTCGTAAAGGTGATCGCGTACATCGCCGGTATCGCTGATACCGGGATTGGCACGCACGAACGCATCGATGGCGTCGGAAGCCAGGCCCGCCAGAGTGTCTTTGTCAATCCCCAAAGCCACGTCGGCGTCGACTTCGGTGCCCTTCGAGAGATCGTAGTAGACCACCGCGTTCTTGTTCCACCCATGGGGACCGCCCGCTGTATAGTAGCGCTCCTGGAACACGCAAGCTATCGAGCCGTCGAGAGACACCATGGTGTCGCGGCGGTTCTGCAGCACCTCGGCAGCACCGTTCCCGTTGCCGCTCAAATCGAGCCTCCAGGAGGACGTGGCGTCGACATCGGCGTCAAAGCTCTCCTTGAGCTTGGCGTTGAGGTCTTTGCATCCATCAGGCTTACCGTCTTTGGAAAACTGGAGATAGGTCCAATCGGTATCAACACGAGGGGTAACGTCACTGGAGGCGTCGGGCACCGGCACGGAAACCGTCTTGATGTCGGCAGAGTACGACGCATCCTTTGCGGTGTCGTCCTTCTTGGTCGCAGCACCCTCCTCGAGCGCTTGGGTGGTCTTTGCCACCAAGCTGGGAAGGTCGTTCACCGGGTAGTACGTTCCCTCATCGTGAAAGTTGTCATTTTGAATGAAGCTGACGAGATCGTAGCTCAGATATGGCGAGAAAGAACTTTGGAAGTCCATCATCTCGTCGAACGAGGCATCCTCGCCGTTGACGGTATAGGTTTCGTCAGCCGGGCCCGATGACACATCGACGTCAGAGTGTGTCGATGCCGCCTGCTTGAACTTCGACCCGTCATAAGCGTGGAAGAATGTATCGGTCGTCTCGTTATAGGCACCGCCGCCAAGATCTTCGTAAGCGGTATCAAAAGTGACGAGGTAGAACTTGCTGTCTTTTTGATACACACAAGTCCACATTATGCCGCCGTTGCTGCCTTGAACAACCGACTTATCAAAGACCTTGGAGATCTTGCCATCACGGTAGGTCCATACCTCGGTTTTGAACGACTCCTTCTGCTTGTCAAAGCAAGCTTCCTGATTGAAATCTACAACCTGGGTGTTGTAGACCACGAACAGTTCGTTCATGCCATCGCCGTCAAAGTCTACAAGATCAGCTACACACAGGCCGGTCGCCAGATTGTAGGAGCCGCCCCATTCGGTTGATCCGCTGGCGCCATACGTATCGGTCAACTCTTTGATCTTATCGAGGAACAGACCGTAGGCCTTCTGCTCGTCGGTCTTTCCATCCTCTTTTGCAGGAGCTTTGTGGGGCTTTGAGGGCACCGCGATAATCGCCTCGGAAGGAGCCTTCTTGTTCTCCTTGTCGTAATTGACGGGAATCTTCTGCTCGCTATCGGCATCATCGGAATCGTGGTCCACGATCACCAGCGTGTAACGATTGTTGGGGAGATCCTTGAAGTCGGAGGGCTTGAAGCCCTGATCACCTTTGACCGTAAGATGATACGGCGTGGTCTTGATAGAAGAAACGTCGCCCTTTGCCTTCTCGTTGATGAGGTAGGCGTCGTAGGAATTCATGAGGTTGCCGTCTTTGTTGCGCGGCTTGATGACGGTTGTCACCGCAAGCTCAACCTCGGCGTCCTGGCCAAACTCGATATCGCCTGTACCTTTGTTGCCCAGCAGGAAAAAGGCGGCAACGCCGATGATGACGATAACGAGAATCGCCGCCGCGATGATAAACGGCGTCTTCTTTTTCTTAGCAGCGGTGTCGGTAGGAGCCGCGGGCGCATCGGCGGCAGAAGCGGCCTCGGGCTCGGCAGACACGGTATCGGGGCCCGGTGCGGCATCGGAAGTCGCATCTGCGGGCACAAGAACAGGAGCCGCAACGGTCGCATCGGGAGCATCGCCCCCTTGAGCATCCCCCTGAGCGCTCACCGGAACGTCAGCTCCATCACGAGCAGCAACCGGTGCACCGCAGTTGACACAAAAACGAGCGCCGTCGCTCAACTTGTTCCCACATTTTGCACAAAACACCGGAATCTCCCCTCATGAATTGCCATTCGGGAATAATCCTATATCAACGACAGTTTTGCATCTATACGAAAAAAGCCTCGTCCGAAGACAAGGCTTTTAACATTTGATGGCGGGAAGTACGGGACTCGAACCCGCGACCTCCGACGTGACAGGCCGGCGCTCTAACCAGCTGAGCTAACTCCCCATCAGCAGGCGTTGCTGCGAGAGCTAGTATACACAGAACTCTGAGATGTGCGCAACACTTTTTTAAAAAATTTTTCCGACGCCCGAATATCGAGCAACCGAACAGACGGTTAATCACACCCCGTACTCAATGAATTTGCAGGTAGACAGCGCTCTTGCACACAAAAAATGGCGCGGGGACCAAGCCCCGCGCCACACTATAGATCGATGATGTCGGCCGAGATAACCCGGCCATCAGCCACAAAAAGACGAGCCATGGTGTTGCCCCGCGCGCTACGAGGATACGTAGGCGATCCCGGGTTGATAACCAAACACTTGCTCAACTGCACGATTTTGGGACGATGCGTATGACCGCAGATAGCCACATCGACCGTCCCCACCGGGAGCTCCTCGCGATAGTGGGCCACCGCAAAGCTCAAGCCCTCATACGTAAACGTATTGAGCGCCGGCACCCCTGGTCCGTAATCGCGATAGTAATCGTTGTTGCCCAACACGGCTTTGATAGGAGCAATGGTATTGAGATGGTCCCAATCGGCCTCGGACGTCATATCTCCCGCATGGATAATCAAGTCAGCACCCTCAAGGGCAGCGAGAAGCTCATCCGAAAGGTATCCATGCGTATCGGAAATAATATCGATACGCTTTGCATCCGCCAGCGTATCCATTAGAGGTTCAGCGCCTTTTTAAGCGGCACCACGCGGCGGCGCGAGACGGGAATGCGATCTTCCACGCTGGTGATACCCAGCTGAATCGCACCGGAGGCAGCGGTTTCAACGTCTTCAACACATGCAAGGTTCACGATATAGCGGCGATGCACGCGGAAGAAGCCAAAATCTCCCAGCTTGGACTCGAACTGCGCAAGCGAGGTCGTGGAAAGGTAGCGATCATCCTCGGTAAAAATGCAAGAGTAATCGTCCTTGGCCATGATGTAGCGAATCTGATCCACGGGGATGAGCACCTTACGGCCGCCCTTCTCCACGGGGATGCGCTCAATGGACGACTTGTTCTCCGAAACCGGCTTGACGCGCGCAAGCACTTTGCCGATGGCCTGGTCAAGACGAGCTTCCTCGACCGGCTTCATGAGGTAGTCCACAGCGTCCACATCAAATGCCTCGACAGCATGGTCGCTGTAGGCGGTAACGAAAACCACCGCAGGGGGGTTCTTCAAACGGTGAAGCGCCTCCGCAAGCTGAAGGCCCGAGGCTCCCGGCATAGAGATATCAAGAAAAACCACGTCGACACGATTCTCCATGAGCATCTCAATAGCCGAGCGAACACTCGAAGCCTCGTTAATCAATCCGATTTTTCCAGTCTGCTCAAGCAGAAAACGCAGCTCAGAGCGTGCGGGCGCTTCGTCGTCAACGATCATCGCACGTAGCATCAATATGGTCCCTTCGTTGGAGTAACCATCGATAGTACCGGCACCATTAAAAAATCGCGCCGAGCCGGCATACAATGCCGAATTTCTATTCTAACCCTACTCAAGGATACTTTTTTGCAAATCAAGATGCAAAACAACGGAAGTACCCGCTCCGGGGGAGGAAATAACCTGCGTACTCGAGCGGGGTCCATAAAAACGCGCGATGCGATCGGCAATATTGTGCATGGCAACGCCCGCACCGCCGCCCTGGGGAGCATCCGTGCGCGGGGCCTTTTGCTGTGTGCAGAACAGTCGCGCCGCCGTCTGCTCGTCCATGCCCACGCCGTCGTCCTTAACCTGGATCTGAACCATGGATTCGCCCTCGGGAGCAACCGAGATATCGATATGGAGCGGATCTTCGTCGCCCATCGCATGGCGCACCGCGTTTTCCACCAAGGGCTGAATCACAAATGCAGGCACCAGTGTATCCTCGACCTCCTCGTCGATATCGACATTCACCCCAATGCGATCCTCGCCAAAACGGGCCTTCTCAAACGTCAGATAGCGCAGCGTCTGCTCGATTTCGCGGCTAACGGGAATAAGCGAGCCAGAATTGTCGAGCGTCGCGCGGTAGAACGAGGCAAACTCACGCAACAGCTCGCGGGCACGCAGCGGCTCGGTACGCGTAAGGGCCGCAATGGTGTTGAGCGTGTTGAACAGGAAGTGAGGGTTGATCTGGGCCTGTAGCGCGCGCACCTCGGCGCGGGCAGTAAGCTCGGACTGCAGCTCGAGCTCATGGATGGCAAGCTGCGTGGAAATGAGCTCGGCAAAACCGGAGGCCAGCGCATACTGGGTGCGATTGACCTCGTGCGAACGCCGATAGTAGAACTTGAGCGTTCCCACGGCTTTGCCGCGCACCTTAAGCGGGGCGATGATACCCGCGGGGATCTCGCGATGCCCCCGGGTCTCGCTCTTCACGTCCACGGCATGCGTGAAGCTCTGCACGATACCGTGTTCGAGAACATAATGCGTGGCAGGCGTATGAATGAGAGAGCCAGGCGGAAAATCGCTCGCAAGATCGCCCGCGCAAGCGAGCACGCACGTATCGTCCGTCATGGCGATGGCCATAGCGCGCGTCTCGGTAAGCAGCCTGCGACAGATGGCCTCGGCGCCCTCGGGAGTCAAACCGTCCTTGATATCCTCCAGCATCTCCGACGCCGACGAAAGCGTTTGCTCGGTGTACTGCGAGCGAAGGATATCGGGATTGAGGGACAAGAAGATAAAAATCAGCAGGAATGCGCATAGGAGAGCGCAGGCAAACACCGTCGCCAAAGGTTTGCTGTCCACCATCAATGCATAGATAAAATAGAAGATCAGCAACGCCGCGCATACCGCCACTAGAATGCGCACTCCCGACGTAAGACCGTCTTGCGAAGAAGCCTCGGCCTGCATGGTCCTATTGTCGCCCATCGTTCTCCTCTTCACGCTGCAGGAGCATGGCCTGCATATCGATATCGTTCCACAGCCCATTCATGATAGCGGGCCAGAAGCTCTGAAGACGCACATAATTGCTCGCGTTCGCACGCGCATAGGACTCCGCCTCGGGGATGCCATCTTTCAAAATCTTGAGATAGGCAAACTTCTCGGCCGTCAGCATGGCACGTGCCGCAGCCGTCTTGCGAACGCGATCATCGAGCTGCTTAGAGATCCACGGCCCCGGGTACGGCATAAGCGATTCGGGCGTCACCGGATTTAGGTCGTGCTGACGGTTGGCGTAGGCGATCTTTGCGCGCTCGTAGTACCAGCGGTATACGTCTTGCATGAAGCGCGGAGCGCGCTGGGTTACCACCGGCGGCAGATGACGAACCACCCACTGGTTGTCAAACCACATCTCAAAGCCCCAAAGGCGCATGTTAAAGAGATAATCGAGGTCCTCGCCTCGCGTGATCCACGGGTCAAACGCAACGTGCATGTAGGCGCGCGCGTGCAGGGAAAGGCATCCGCCACACACATAGTTGGAACGAGAGATGCGCGTTCCCGCAAGGGCTCGCTTCATCCAGCTATTGAATTCGAGACGTTTGGTCCACCAACGCGTTGTGGGGCCGGCTTGCGTCGCATCGGCCATGGGCGACCCGGCACGATCGTAAAAGTAGCCGCTCTTGGCCAAAATGGGGACGCCCTGCCTGTTTTGCTGCCCCAGGGCGTAGAGGGCCTTGTCCATAAAATCGGGACCGAGCACCATCTCGTCGTCATCCAAGAAAACGACGGTGTCGTGCCCAAAAATCGCCGCGACGGCCAGACCCATGTTTCGAATGGCACCGTAGCCGCGTAGCGATATAGGCTCCCCTATGACGTTGGGGGCAAGCTCCGCCACGCGGTCGGCTATATGCGATGCCTCGGCGTTTGTCACAACCAAGGCATCAATCGAGGGGTGCGCCGCCGCGATCTCTTCTACGCGTCGACGCACTCGCGCGGTCGTCGCGGCAGGACACACAACAAGAATGACAACGCGCGGAAGCTTGCGCACCTGCTCGAGCGAACGCAGGCAGCGATCAAGATCGGGCGTTGTCGAATAGATATCGGTAGCGTGGTCGTACCCGCCCGGCGTGCAGACGCCATCCTGGCTTGCTTCCCAGTACGTGGGAATCACGACAACGGGTTTCATGCTGGCTCCGTCCATCGCCGCGCATGCCCATCTGTCAGCCGCGGCGCCACTCGACCCGCATGCGTGCTACCTCGCCGTTAGTTATGCATACCCAACTCGGCACTCTCTGCAGAAAACATCGGCGTTTTTGCCAGAGAGCGTGCCAACGGGTACCCAAGTACATACATGATAACCGCTTCGCCCACGCCAGTGGTCACCAAGCCGAACAGATACATGAACAGCCAGGAGTTATCGAGCGAGATTGTCGTAAAGGGGATGGTGTAGAAGCCCACGCCCTGCAGCAAAAGCGGAAGATAGGCGGGCACGATCAGTGCGTTTGCAAGCACGGGGCCCGCAAGTGCCACGAGGGGGTGGCGGCGCATCTTCCACGTAAAAAGGGCGCCCGCAAAGGTGGCCAGCGAGCCAAAGACCACATCAAGCATGCCCAGCATGCCCGTACCGGAGATGACGATGTTCATCACGTTGGCGATCACGCAGCCAAGCGTCAGGCCGGGAATGGCGGCAGGCGTGAACAGGGCGAGCACGCACAGCGCCTCGGACACGCGAAACTGGATAGGACCCCACGCGAGGCTTCCCAAAAAGAGCAGGGCAATCAGGGTGCAAGCTGCATAAGCGGCGGCGATCACACCAACACGGGCAAGATAATTCGATTTCATTGTTCCTCATTCACCTTCTATGAAAACGGAGGGCTTTACTACGCCGTAAAGCCCTCCGTTCCAAGACAGGTGTGCGCACGTCCGCTTACGCAGCGGATCCCTGCATCTTGGAGAGCTTTACTAGCAAAACGAAACCCACAACCAGAAGGATCCCGATGGAAAGCACTCCTAAAGAAGGATCCCCCGTGAGTGACGTCACAACAGATACTAGCAGAGTTCCCATGACAGAGGCGTAACGTCCAAAAATGTCAAAGAAGCCATAGTATTCGTTGGACTTCTCCTTGGGGATGATCTTGCCAAAGTAGCTGCGCGAAAGCGCCTGCACGCCACCCTGGAACATACCCACAAGGATGGCGAGGATCCAAAACTCGGTAGCGGTCTTGAGGAAGAACGCGGCAAACAAGACGATGCACATATAGGCGACCACGGCCACGGTAATCATGCGCAGAGTGCCCACGCGACCGGCGAGCTTGCCGTAGATGATGGCCGAGGGGAACGCAACGAATTGCGTGACGAGCAGAGCCAAGACGAGCTGCGTGGAGTCGATGCCCAACGAAGAGCCGTAGCTCGTAGCCATGGAAATGACGGTATGCACGCCGTCGATGTAGAAGAAGAACGCCACCATGTACAGGAGGACCACCTTGTCGCAGGCAATCTCCTTCATGGTATGAGCGACCTCGGAGAAGACACCGGAGACGATATGGCCGAGCGTATCCTCGCTGCTGCGCTCGCGACCGTACTTCTGCTTATAGGTACGAAGCAGGGGCAGGGTGAATACGAGCCACCACACGCCGGTGATGATAAAGGCCATGCGTGTGCAGAACATCGTCTCGAGACCGAGCGCCGAAGGGCCGGCCATGATAAGCGCGAGGCAGATGATGAAGGGGATGGTCGAGCCAATATAGCCCCAAGCATAGCCCGAGCTGGAAACAGCATCCATGCGCTCGTCGGTGGTAATGTCGGGAAGCATGGCATCGTAAAACGTCATGGACGAGTTAAGACCGATCGTACACACCACGTAGATCACAAGGAACGCCATAGCGCTCATGGGCACGGCCTGCGCAAAGCACAGCACCAGGCCCGTAAGAAAGAAGCCGATGAAGAACTTGATCTTGTTGCCAGCGTAATCTGCGAGCGCACCCAGAATCGGCATGAGGAACGCCACCACGAGCGAGGCGACCGTCTGGGCATTGGCCCATGCGGTAACTAAACCAGCCGAGCTGGCGCCTGCGGCAAGCGCGTTGAAATAGATGGGCACCACGGAGGTCTGCAGCAGCACGAGTGCGGAATTGCCCACATCATACATAACCCAGTTCCGCTCGAGCTTGGTGTACTTCATGGTGTGCGTCTCCCTTTGGTTGGCCACAGCGGCGTTTGCTCGGAATGTCAATAGAATATCGTACGACAAGTTGTATCAAGGACAGGTCAAGAACCCGTCAACGCCGCATGAACCCACCCGCTCAATGTGACAGAAAGTCGACAGGTTTATTTTGTCACATTTTGTGAAGACCCCAGTTAGATGTAGAAAAAAGCCCGCGCGAGACGGGCTTGATCGGACGAATTATATGACGGGCGAGAGTCAGACGACGCACTACTCCTCGCGATCGAATTCCTCATCGGCAGCAAGCGGACGACCAGAATAGTTGAGGTGACCCGTCAGCTGCTCCATATCGGCGCACTCGACAAAGCACGCTGCCGCACGCTCGTAGTCGTCCAAAGCGCGGTCGAAAACCTCCGGGAAACTCTCGTGCGAAACAGCCTCGGTAAAGGGGTTCTTCCACGCGATGTGCCCCATATTGCCAGCGCGCAGCGGCTGTTTATTGGTCACGGGATGCGCAAGCGACGCCAGCAAGGAATAATTGGACACAAGGCCCTCGAGCTTGCCGATAACGTCGGTCTTGAGCGAGCCCGCCGGCTCGATAATGCGATACAGCATCTGCATATCCGCCACAGCGCCGCCATACTCGGCAACGCCCACATCGAGACCGTAGACGCTACGCGCCACATGGCTCATCAGCGCGCCGCCCACTTTATCGATGCGCTCGCTGGTAACAAGCTCACTCACCGGCGGATAGTCCGCCGTCGTGGCGCCGTTGCGCTTGAGCTGAAGCATCAAGACATCCAAATCGCTCTCGATCACCGCATGCACCTGACTGGCTGCCGACGCCAGATCGGGATCGGCATCGAGCACGCCAAACTGCTGCTCGTACACAAACGGATGAGCGTTGCGATCGAGCACATAGTGGGAAAGAAGTCCCAGGGTAAAAGCGCGCCCAAGCTGAGCGTCATGCTTCTGTAAACGGCTCACGCCGTTGCGAAGACAGGCAAACTGCTTTGACATGCGTGAACGATGCATCACCCTGGCAAGCTGCATGCAGTCGCGCATATACGGCGTACGCACGTGGAAGAAGAAGGGGTCCGGGCCTTGGTTTCCCAGCAGAAACGCACAGCGCTCCTCGTCCGACGTGACGATTCCGGCAGGCAGGCGGTCGATGCTCTCCTCGCCAAAAAGATGATGCGTGATAAGTGCAGGCATAAGGGAAGTCCTTTCATGGACACGGAAGGGGTCTCCTTCCGCGATAACGTGCATGCGTCCATTATGCCCCGACGCCCCATCATCAAACGTCGGCATGTTTTCTTCGTTTTAGAAGCGGCGGCGTAGGGAGGCCCGGGGTCGTTCCCCTGAGCGATTCCGCAGCGCGAAGCGCGAGGACCAGCGGCCTCGGGGCGCCGCAGGCGCGCAAACCCTTCATCCCCGCCCCGCGATTTCAAGGGCGAGGCCGCAGGGAGGCCCGGGGCCGTTCCCCTGAGCGATTCCGCAGCGCGAAGCGCGAGGACCAGCGAAGGGGAACGGCCTCGGGCCTCCCGATGGGAAGACAAGCCCTTACGCGCTCCACCTGTTTCGCTCACCAAACGATCCGGCAACAACAATCTCGCCGTCCTTCATGATGAGATCCATGTTCTCGGGCTTAAGATCGTGGATATTCACGGCAGGGTCGCCATTTACAACCAGCAAATCGGCGCACTTGCCCACCTCGAGAGAACCGGTTTCGTCATCGCAATGGGCCATCTTGGCGCCATTGAGCGTGGCGCATGTAATGGTCTCCAGTGGCGAGATGCCCACCTTGTCCACAAAGTCGTACATCTCGGCGATCGTGACGTATCCATACGGCGTCACGAACGAGAAGGAGTCGGAACCAATGGTAAAGACCACGCCTCGCCTCTTGGCTTCGCGCAGGCAGTCGTAGTTACGTTGCAGCTCCTTCTCGACCAGCGTATCGCCGGGGAACCTATCGTGAATCTCGGGCACATAGACAGGAGGATAAGTGCTGTACCAAGTAGGCAAAAAGCCAATGGTAGGCGTGAAGAACGTGCCCTGCTCGGCCATAAGGTCCATGGTGCGCTCATCGATATCAAAACCGTGAATCAGCTGCTCGCAACCAAATCGCACCGAGTCATACGCAGCGGAATGCGAATTGTAGCAATGGCTCCAAACGGGAATGCCCACCATCTTTGCCTCATCGATTACCGCCTTGATTTCCTCGGCACAATAATGCTGAGCGCGACCGGAGTCCCAACGCCAGATACCGCCGCCGGTAGCCCAAATCTTGATGGCATCGGGGTCCTCACGCAGGCGCTGCCGAACAGCACGGCGCAGCTCCCACGGCCCATCCACCTGATCGCCCCAAGGATGCGACTGTTTGTTCTCGAGCTGGCTGCAGCGGTGCGAATCGCCATGTCCTGCAGTGCGGCAAAAGCCCAAGCCCGTCGCATAGACGCGCGGGCCCTTGAACACGCCGTTATTGATGCAATTGCGCACGTGGATACCAAACCGCCCCACTTCGCACACAGTGGTAAGGCCATGGGTCAGGCAGTCGTATGCCTGTTTGACGGCGACCGCCTGCTTTTCCAGCAGCGGCTGCATGACCCAATCGGTATCGTCATCGGTCAGGTTGCCCGAGAAATGCAGATGCGTATCGATCAAACCCGGCATGACAGTCTTTCCAGCAGCATCGATACTGTTGTAGCCGGCTTCGGCAGGCACGTCCTCATGTTTGCCCGCATACTCGATCCTGCCATCCTCCCCAATAAGGATGAGAGCATTTTCAACCGGTGCAGAACCGGTACCGTCAACGAGTTTTCCTCCGACAATCGCATATTTCTTACCCACGATTCCTCCTCCGGGACCGTCATAGAGAGTTGCCCTATCCGCACGCAGCAACGCAGGCGGGGGCGTCACGCACATGTCTATTCCTCGGCAGCTACCTTAACAGGAAACGAACGCATCCGATGCCTGAAGAATGCAGGCGTCTACGAGCGTGACTGCAAGGGTCTCGCAATCGAGCGCTCGGCGCCCCAAAGCGCAAAAAGCCTGTCAATGCGTTACATCCTTCTTATACGTCAAGCCTCTGGCGGCGAAAGGACCCAGGCGCGGGACCAGCGGTTATATGTACGCAAAGCCGAGCTCGAAGGGGGTAAACATCCTACTTGAGATAGAATGGGGGCAATCTTGCGCACTCGGCGACTTGACGCCAGCAACGGAGGGCCATGAACGCACGAGAAGACAATAACCGGTACGAAAGCGGGACCGCACGTCCTACGGTCCGCCTCGCCTCCGCACGGCCAAGAAGCCCCCAACGACCGCCTTCGCATGAGCCTCAACAGGCACCTCATTTTCGCCAGGCTCCTTCGCAGCCGGAGCGCAGGCACCATTCGCCAGCCGAAAGCAGCTGGCGCGCACACGACCCCGCGCGCCATCATGCCGACGACCTCGGCCGCGCACAGCGTTCCTACACCCCCGCATCGGGACGAAAACTCAACAGCGCCCTTGGACGCCCCTCGAACCCGACGAGGCGCAGCGCAAGCCGACCGCAGCGCAGCACCTCGAGTCCGTCCCGTAGTGGCCAGCGCCCACTGCGCGGCGCTCAATTTCAAACGCGAAACAGCCAGCCCCCATCACGTCGAAATATCGGCGCCCGCCCATCGCGCTCGCAAGGCTCCGTAATCGGCCAACCGCTCCGCCGCGGTACCTATTCCAACAACCATATGTACTTTGCCTCTGGACGTCCCGGCATGCGCGGGGCAGGGTTTAGGGCACATCGCGGGGCGGCGGCACCGGCCGGACCGTTGCGCATTCGACGTGGGCTTTTGGCAACCCTTATCGTGATCTTTGGTATCATCGGCGCCCTCTTTGGCACCATTTCCGCAGGTGTAGAGCCTGCCGCCGAGACGACTCAACTCGATATGCCTCTTATGAGCCCGGCGGACCTCCCCATATCAACACCCAAGAAGTCGTGGAAGCAAGGCAAGATGCCCTATCTCTACCAAACCGACCCCATGTGGGCGCAGCGCCCCTATGGCGGCGGCACTGTCCGCGACAATGCCTGCGGACCAACCGCCTTCACGATGGCCTACGTCTATCTCACCGGCCATATCGATTACACGCCAGCCACGATGGCTGCCTGGGCCGACGCGCACGGCTATGCTCCGAGCGGTTCCACCGAGTGGTCGTTCATGACCGAAGGTGCCGCCGCCTTTGGCGTCAGCTCCAAGATGTTCGACAGCAATAAAGACCAGATATCCGCCGCCCTCTCACAGGGCAAGCCCGTTATTTCGCTCATGAACATTGGCGATTTCACCAACGTTGGCCACTTTATCGTGCTTTCGGATATCGATGACAGCGGAAATGTGACCGTTCACGACCCCGCAAGCGCCTGGCGCAGCTCCCACACCTGGCCCATCGATACCATCGTGGATCAATCGACCTACAGCTGGGCCCTCTCCCTTTAGCTTTTAAGGAATTGCGCAAAACGCGCCCAGCCCAGCAGGCACCTGACCTCATGCAAACCCACGCTACATGAGCATTCCGGCGCGCTTCTTGACCTTGAGAATACGCATGACCGATTCGTCAATGCGGCTCTCCTCAATCACGCCCTCATTTACCGCCTCGAGCAGTCCCTGGTATGCGTCCTGCAGGTTCTCGGGCATCAAAACCATATCGCCGCCTGCTTGGATAAAGCGCACAGCAGCATCGGCCGATGCGTAGCGCTGCGTAACTGCACCCATAACAAATGAGTCAGATATCACTACGTCCCCAAACCCCAGGCGTACGCGGAGCTCGTCGGTAATCATCGTTTTGGAAAGCGATGCCGGCAAGCCATCTGCCGCCAGATTGGGAGTTTCGATATGCCCCACCATCACGAAGGGGCACCCCGCATCGATTCCCGCTTGGAACGGTTTGTACTCACATGTTCGAATCTCTTCGGCAGAACGCGAGGAAACGGCGCCGCCGGTATGGGAATCGCCAGCGGTATCGCCATGACCGGGAAAATGCTTTATGCAGGGCATTGTGCCCGTATCGAGCATCGCCAGGACCTCGGCGGACACCATCTGCGCCACCACGTCGGGATCGGAGGAAAACGCACGGGGCCCGACAACCTCGTTGTGGGAGTTGGTGAGCACATCTGCAACGGGGGCAAAATCGACATTGAAGCCAATCTCGTGCAGATATTCGCCTATCGTTGCCCCGACATGGGCCGCCTGAGTCTCGTCTCCCGTTGCCCCCACCTCAGCCATGTTCGGAAAGCGTTGCACCTCGAAATAGCCCGAGTTGGCAACACGCGACACCAGACTGCCGCCCTCCTCGTCCACAGTTAAAAACGGGGCAATGCCGGCTCCGGACCGTGATGCCATGCTATAGGTGCCCAAAAGAAGGTCTCGCAGCTGCTGGTCCCCCGTAATGTTTTGCGCAAAGTAACACAGACCGCCCACGGGGATATCCTCGAGAGCTCGCTGCGTAACAGAGCCGGCAACAACCGCTTGAGACACACCAGTAAACTGCTCGGGAGTAACAAGAAAAAGCTGCGCCACCTTTTGCTCGAGCGTCATGGACTCAAGCTTTTGCTGGACAAGAGGTTTCTGCTCGGTCGACTTAGCTAAGGAAGACGAACCGGAAAGCCCCGTACTCCGTCCGCCAGAAATGCCGCACGCGCCCAGTCCTGCCGACATCGCGGCAAGGCTCAGCGAAGATATGAGCGCACGACGTGAGACAAATGCGTCCATAGCCGTCCCCTCTCCCCCTGAATGTGACAACACATCAAGCATATTGTCACACCCTCGACTGCACATGGCAACAAACCGGCACGGCGGCAATCTTCCGCCCAAGCAGCCCGCGGACTCTATCGTCCAACCTGCAACGCACCGCCCGATGCGCACGGCGGCACCATAAGGATAAAATGCATAAAGATAAGCTGTGTATGCATAAAAATACGCCCACACGCTCCCCATCGGGAAATATTGCATCCACAACGACTCAAAGTGGTGGAAAACCTAAAAAATGTACGATGAAACAAGTTCCAATACATCCAAAAGCAGGGCAAGAGACTCTTGAATAAACATGAACGGTGTTCATATGCTGTACGAAACCCTTTGCGCCCCTTAGAGCTTTATACATGCAAAATCGACAGCCTTCAATCGTACATATTTTGACTTTTCCACCAAAGCGATGAAAGCAGATGTAAGCATGCGTCCGAAGCGGATTAAAATCACGACCGGCCCCGCCAAACGCAAAAACGGGCAGCGGGACCCCTGGTCCCACCGCCCGAATCCTCTTGATAGCCTCCGCGGGCTCCGTCAACGGCCAACCCGCAAGCAACGAAAAGCGCACCTAGTACGCAAGGCCCATTCCAGGCAAGCGGAACGTCTTCAAACGCTCCTCGTACGACGCGCGCACATCCTCCTCAAACGCGAGCGGAGCATCCTTCTCGCCGATAAGGTCGAGCAGATAACGCGTAAAATCGGGATTGAGCGGCAGCAGCGGGCCGATAAGCCAGGTTGCCATAAGGTTGTTTTTTCTAAAGCCTTCCTCGCTGGTTTGCTTATTCAGGCCAAAGCCTACCTCATTACGGCAGAACGGCTGCTGACCCGCACCGGCTTCCATCTGAGTGAACTGGATTTTGAAGCCCACGACCTTGATAGCCTCATCGCGTTCGGGAGCGTTGAGGTCGCCAATCACCACATCGTGATAACGTGCGGGGATATTGCAGTGCGTCACAAAATCGAGAAGGCCCAACGCCGGAGTCTCCGAGCCATCCGGATTTACGATTTTGGTGCCCAAAACCTCCGGAGCGCTACCCGTAAAGAGCATGGGCACACCGGCATCAATAAGCTCAACAAGACGTTCGCGATACGGCTGCAGCAACTTGATAGTGTTTACCTGCTGCGCCTCAGACATGCCGCACAGCAAAATCAGCGAGGGCACGTGCTCGGCAAAATAGGGAACGTCGTCATGCGTCGTCTCGATGAACTCGGCATCGGGCAGACATGCGCGCAGATACATGGCATTGCCATTGTCCCCTGCCTGGTTTGCGTATTCGGGGTAGAGCACCTCGATGACAGTCTTTGCATTAGCGGACATCAGATGCCTCCTCGATCTTCTTCCCAATAAGCTCGCGGCTCTTCTCCACGTCGCCACCGTTAAAGATGTCAAATGCCCAGAACACGGAATCAACGCTCATGGGGTCGACCGCCTGAGCAGCCTGTTCGGGCGTCTCGACCATGTGAAGCTTTGCGGGGTCGATATTCGCCATACGCAGGCGCGGGAGCAAGTCGAGATTCGTGGCACCCTGAATTACAATCTGCTCGATGCTGGGATCGTTGAGATACTCGAAGTCAGTCTGATAGTACCAGCCGATATACTCGGTCTCCTTGGGGTTCGCCGCTTTGTGGGCATCGGCAAGCATCACGATGACTGCCTTACTACCGGGCTCCTTACGAATCGTATCGAGCGCCACCGACGTCGCCGTGCTGTTCTCGCCCTTGGACGCCACTGCAACCAAGCGCTTGCCACCAACCGTCTTCTCTGTATAGCGCAGCGCCGTCACGTTGATGCCGCGCTCGAGCGAAGCTGCGATAGCCTCGGCGGAAAGGCCGAGCTCACGCGCAACAACAACCGTCGAGAAGAGGTTATACAGGTTCGTGATCGAGTAATTGCCAAAGTGATATGTGTGGGTAGGCTCCCCCTCATGGCAGCGCTCACACACGGTAAACGTATGAGCGTCGCAGTCGAGCGCCACGAGCTCGTAATCGGGCTCGGGGTTAGTGAAACCGCAGCTCTTACAATGCGCGTGACCAAGATGGCGCAGATGGCAGTAGTCATACTCAAGCTTGCCGCCACACTGAGGACAAGCGGTGAGGTCGCACACAATGCCCTGAGGATCTGACGAGTCATCCTCGAGACGAGCGATGGAATAGTAAACGCGGTTCGAATTTTGCGGCGCCAGACGGCAGCTGATCATATCGTCTGCATTCAAGATAAGCTTGGTTGCAGGCGAGATGTTTTCACTCATTACAGAGAAGATGAAGTCGGGGTTGGCATTGCGCGAGAAGGAATCACGATAGAGGTTCGTGACGAGGATGACCTCGGGAACCAGATCGGGCAGCACGGTGCGGAACGAAAGCTCGTCGAGCTCCATGACTGCCACGTCGAGCTTCTGACGACCAGAAATGGTGGCATTCTTGATAAGCGTGCTCTCAACGCCGTTGCGAACATTACCGCCCGCACGATTATCGATCATCTCGATGCCATTATCGCGCAGCAGGTCGCACAGCAGGTTATTCGTGGTTGTCTTGCCGTTCGTTCCAGAGACGAAGACGACGCGCGCAGGCTTGTCGACATCAGCAAGGAACGAAGGATCGATCTTCTCGGCGATAACGCCCGGCATCTGCCCGGCATTGCGGCGCGCGAGCTTAAGCGCCGAAGCCGCTGCCCTCGACACGGCCATAGCGAGATGGAAACGAGGTCCCTTGGCACCCTTAGTGGCATTGCTCACAGCGGGTTTTCCTTCCATGTGAAGTTCTCAATAACGCGCTTATTATAGCAGCGGCCCTTCGACCTCGAAGAACCCCCATCGTACGAACAGGATGCGCCATCCAAGAGCGCAGATAAGCAACCCATAGAACGGGAGAGACCCCCGCCGCACGACATGCGGTCGGGGGTCTCTCCATGTCCGAGAACATTCGCCGGGAACGCTCTCAGGTCTTGTAGCAGGAAGCTTTACGCCTCGTTATACACCGTCAGGAGCTTTTGCAGATGAGCATAGCGGTCCATAGCGGCCTGCTCGTTCTCCTTGAAGAGCTCCTCAGCACGCTCCGGGAAGGAACGGGTGAGGGAGGCATAGCGGGCCTCGTTCATCAGGAACTCCTGATAACCGCCGGCCGGAGCCTTGGAGTCGAGCGAGAACTTCTTGCCGGCAGGAGCCGCCGGGTTGAAGCGGAAGAGGTTCCAGTAGCCGCAATCCACGGCCTTCTTCATCTCGGCCTGGCAGTTTTGCATGCCGCCCTTCTTGATGGAGTGCATCTCGCAGGGGCTGTAGCCGATGATGAGGGACGGGCCGTCGTAGGCCTCGGCCTCGTGGATGGCCTTAAGGGTCTGAGCGGGGTTGGCGCCCATGGCAACCTGTGCCACGTAGACGTAACCGTAGCTCATCTCGATCTCGGCGAGAGACTTCTTCTTGGTGGTCTTGCCCGCAGCAGCGAACTGAGCAACCTGGCCCAGGTTCGATGCCTTGGAAGCCTGGCCGCCGGTGTTGGAGTAGACCTCGGTGTCAAAGACAAAGACGTTAACGTTGTGGCGGGATGCCAGCACGTGGTCAAGGCCGCCAAAGCCGATGTCGTAGGCCCAACCGTCGCCGCCGAAGATCCAGAAGGACTTCTTGGTGAGGTAAGCCTTGTCGGCCAGGATGGACTTGGCAAGATCGCAGCCGCACTTCTCGAGCTCAGCGACATAGGCGGCAGCGGTGGTCTTGCTGGCCTCGGTGTCGTGGCGAGCGTCGAGCCATGCCTGGGCGGCAGCCTTCAGCTCGGGAGCGGCGCCGTCAGAGGCAAGAACCTTCTCGGTGTCGGCGACGAGCTTGTTCTGGACTGCCTCGTAACCCACGGCCATACCAAGACCATGCTCGGCATTGTCCTCGAACAGGGAGTTATTCCATGCTGGGCCGTGACCGTTCTTGTCCGTGCAGTACGGAGAGGTCGCGGCGGGGTTGCCCCAAATGGAGGAGCAGCCGGTGGCGTTGGAGATGAACATGCGGTCGCCTGCCACCTGGGTCACCAGGCGAGCATACGCGGTCTCGGCGCAGCCGGCGCAGGAGCCGGAGAACTCGAGGTAGGGCTGCTTGAACTGGCTGCCCTTGACGTTCGCGGCGATGAGCTCGGGCTTCTCGGAGACATTCTTGACCAGGTAATCCCAAACGGGCTGCTGGTCGAGCTCGGTCTCGGTGGGAACCATCTCGAGGGCGCCCTTGGGGCAGACCTTCACGCAGTTGGTGCAGCCCATGCAGTCGAGCGGGCTCACAGCCTGGACGTACTTCATGCCCTTGGCCTTGGGGCCCATGGCATCGATGGCACGGAGCTGCTCGGGCGCGCCGGCAACCTCCTCGTCAGTCAGAGCAAACGGACGGATGGTAGCATGCGGGCACACATAAGCGCACTGGTTGCACTGGATGCACTTGGTCTCGTCCCAATGCGGAACCATAACGGCAACGCCGCGCTTCTCGTATGCAGAGGCGCCCAGCTCGAACTGGCCGTCAACGCAGCCCATGAAAGCAGAGACGGGCAGCGAGTCGCCGTCCATGCGGTCGATGGGCTCGAGGAGCTCCTTGACCTGCTTGGCGATGGCGCTCTTCTCCTCGTCGGAAATCTCGACGGGGGCATCCTGAGCGTCTGCCCAGTCGGCAGGAACCTCAAACTTATGGAAGGCGGTGGCGCCGGCGTCGATAGCCTTATGGTTGGCGTCGACGATAGCCTGGCCCTTCTTCATGTAAGACTTGGTAGCCGCGTCCTTCATGTACTGCAGTGCGTCCTCGGCAGGCAGGATCTGTGCCAGCGCGAAGAATGCAGACTGCAGCACCGTGTTGGTGCGCTTGCCCATGCCAACCTTGGCAGCCAGGTCGATAGCGTCGATCAGGTAGACATTGACGCCGTTCTTGGCGATGTAGCGCTTGGCAACAGCGGGAAGATGCTCGGCAAACTCCTCGTCAGACCACTGGCAGTTGACCAGGAAGGTGCCGCCCGGCTTGACGTCGCGGACCATCTTGAAGCCCTTGACGATGTAGCTGGGGTTATGGCAAGCGACGAAGTCGGCCTTGGTCACATAGTACGGGCTGCGGATGGGCGAATCGCCAAAGCGCAGGTGGCTGACGGTCACGCCGCCGGTCTTCTTGGAGTCGTACTGGAAGTAGGCCTGAACGTACTTGTCGGTGTGGTCGCCGATGATCTTGATGGAGTTCTTGTTGGCGCCCACGGTACCGTCGCCGCCGAGGCCCCAGAACTTGCACTCGATGGTGCCCGGAGCTGCAGTGTTGGGGGTGTCTTCGGCAAGAGGCAGGGAGAGGTTGGTGACGTCGTCCACGATGCCGACGGTGAACTCGCGCTTGGGCTCGTCCTTCTTGAGCTCCTCGTAGATAGCGAAGGCAGAAGAGGGAGCGGTATCCTTGGAGCCCAGGCCGTAACGGCCGCCCACCACGGTGAGGTCGGTGCGGCCAGCCTCATAGAGTGCGGAGACAACGTCCTGGTAGAGAGGCTCGCCAATGGAACCCGGCTCCTTGGTGCGGTCCATGACGGCGATCTTCTTGACGGTCGCGGGGAGCACGTCGACAAAGTGCTTGATGGAGAACGGACGGAACAGACGGACCTTGACCAGGCCGACCTTCTCACCATGAGCGTTGAGGTAATCGATGACCTCTTCGAGCACGTCGCAGAAAGAACCCATGCAGACGACGACGCGATCGGCATCCTCGGCGCCATAGTAGTTGAACAGGCCGTAGTCGGTACCGAGCTTCTCGTTGATCTTGCCCATGTACTTCTCGACGACAGCGGGCAGCTTGTCGTAGGCGGTGTTGCAGGCCTCACGATGCTGGAAGAAGACGTCGCCGTTCTCGTGGCTGCCGCGAGCGTGCGGATGCTCAGGGTTCAGCGCGTGATCGCGGAACTCCTGAACAGCCTCCATGTTGCACATGTCCTTGAGGTCCTCGTAGTCCCACATGGCGACTTTCTGGATCTCGTGGCTGGTGCGGAAACCATCGAAGAAGTTGAGGAACGGAACCTTGCCCTCAAGAGCGGCGAGGTGCGCCACCGGGGAGAGGTCCATGACTTCTTGGACGTTGCCCTCGGCGAGCATGGCAAAGCCGGTCTGACGACACGCCATGACGTCGGAGTGATCGCCAAAGATGTTGAGCGCCTGGGTAGCCACGGTACGAGCGGACACGTGGAAAACCGAGGGAAGGCCCTCGCCGGCAATCTTGTACATGTTGGGGATCATCAGCAGCAGGCCCTGGGAAGCCGTGTAGGTGGTGGTCAGCGCACCAGCGCCCAGAGAACCGTGGACGGTACCGGCAGCACCGGCCTCGGACTCCATCTCAACAACGTTAACGGGCGTACCGAAGATGTTCTTCTTGCCCTGCGCGGCCCACTGGTCGACATGATCGGCCATCGGGCTGGACGGCGTAATGGGATAGATTCCCGCCACCTCGGTGTACGCATACGATACGTATGCGGCGGCCTCGTTGCCGTCCATAGACTTGAACTTACGCGCCATATACCCCTCTCCTCTCGTTTGGGTGTACATGCTTTCCGAAAGACGGCGCCTTTCGGATGTAGCCACGTGTCGCAGTGCATCAGGCGATGTGATGCATTGCGCTGGAACCGCAGGTCATTCTACCCATGAACGCGCACTCGATACAGTGCGCCATGCGACGGGTGACCCCGTCTCTGCCATGGTGAATGCTTCGATTTCACAGGTTGTTCTATTGTACTCCTCAGGGTCGTCTTTCGTTTTCGAAAACCGCAAGCGGCACAGCGGGAGCTCGGATGGAACGAAGGCACGACTAGCGTCTACGCAACGTCGGCATGTCCGCAGCCGCGCGAGCCCCGTACGCCGCTTGCACGTCGCTCGCACACACGACAGCTCAATCCCGCCTCGCACATTGCCCCGCCGCCCCGCCCGTCGCGACAAAACCCGCGCACAAACGACTTTCCCTCGGGATCTTTCATCAACGAGGGAAGCGATACCGTATAGGCCGCTGCCCCCACAAAAAGCAAGGTAAAAGCTACAGCGTGCGACGGGCCTCGATAGCACGACCGAGCGTAAGCTCGTCGGCATACTCCAGGTCGCCGCCCACGGGAAGGCCGCTCGCCAGACGGCTCACCTCGATGCCAAGAGGCTTGATGGTGCGCGCCAAATAGCTCGCCGTGGTCTCGCCCTCGATATTGGGATTGGTGGCGATAATGACCTCGTGAATATCCTCGGTTCCCAAACGCGCCAGCAGCTCACGGACATGAAGCTGCTCGGGACCGATCTTGTCCATAGGGCTGATCACGCCGCCGAGCACATGATAAAGACCGTGATAGGACCCTGTGCGCTCGATCGCCGTAACGTCGCGAGGCTCGCCCACCACGCAGATGCGCGTGGTATCGCGCGTGGAGTCCTCGCAGATGGCACACTCGTCACCCGTGGCATAGTTAAAGCAACGGCTGCAAAAATGCACCTGCTCCTTGACGGAGAGGATGGCGTCTGCCAGGCGACGCGCCTCCTCAACGTCGGATTCCAACAGGTAATACGCGATGCGCTGAGCCGACTTGGGACCAATGCCCGGAAGTCTGCCCAGCTCATCAAGAAGAATCTGTAGGCTATGGTCTGCCGTCATGATTTAGAACGGCATACCCGGGATGTTGAGACCGCCGGTGATGGCGCCCATCTGCTTGTTGGCAAGCTCGCCCACGCTGCGGATGGCCTCGTTGACGGCGGCCATGATCATGTCCTGCAGCATCTCGACGTCCTCGGGATCGCACGCATCCGGATCGATCTTAATGGACCCGATCTTCATGTCACCCGTCATGGTGACCTTCACCATGCCACCGCCCGCGCTGGTATCGACGGTCTGGGTCTTGAGGTTGTCCTCGGCTGCGGCGAGCTGCTCTTGCATCTTGCGCGCCTGCTTCATCATCTGCTGCATGTTCATACCGGCCATGATGGCTCCTTATCTTCGGCGTTTTAACCAGAAGAATCGTACCATGCACGCGGGGCGGCAACCACAAATACCTTTACGCTTACACCATTACGACGAGCGACGCGGTGTCGCCGCGACATCCGCGCCGCATTGCCGGTATTATTTAGTGTGAATCGCGTGCCCGCCAAAGCCGTTGCGCATCGCTGCGACCGCCTTGTTGGCAAACGAGTCCTCGATATGCGAGGCGTTGCGCGTCATGAGCGAAAGCGCAATCACAGGTACCGGGACCTCCAGGTCAAGAGCCGTCTCCACCGTCCACTTGGCCTCACCGCTCGCGTCCACCACGCCGCGGATGTCCTCCAAGCCGGGATGTTCACCAAGCTGCTGCTCCATAAGCTCCATAAGCCAGCTGCGAACAACCGATCCGCAGTTCCAGTTATGAGCGACGGCCTTGAGGTCGTAGTCAAAGTCGCTTGCCTCCATGAGCGCAAAACCCTCGCCGATCGCCTGCATCATGCCGTACTCGATGCCGTTGTGGACCATCTTCATGAAGTGACCGCTGCCCGCACGACCGGTATACAGCAGGCCGCCCTCGCACGACATGTCATCGAGCATGGGCTCCACATACTCATATGCGCTACGATCGCCGCCGATCATGAGGCAGGCGCCGTTGCGAGCACCGGACTTGCCGCCCGACGTGCCCGAATCCATAAAGCGGATACCGTGGGCAGCAGCCTGCTCGGCATGCGCCACGGAATCGTGATAGTTGGAGTTGCCGCCGTCGATCACGATATCGCCCTCATCGAGCATCTCGAACAGCTCGGCGAGTACCGCATCGGTAATGGGGCCGGAAGGGACCATGGCCCATACAACACGGGGAGTGCCGAGCGCAGAAACCAAGCCCGCCATGGAATCGACCGTCTCGATATCTTCGGCCTCGACTGCGGCGCGGGCGACCTCGCTCATGTCAAAGCCCACCACGCGATGCCCGCTGTCCCTCAGGTTCATCGCGATGTTTGCGCCCATCTTGCCCAGACCGACGATTCCGATCTCCATGCTGCCCGCCCCTTTTCCAACAAAGACCACACTACCAAACATAAGCCGGCGCGTCGTGGAGAGAAAAACGCACGCCGGCTCCCCCGTTATCACACCTCCGTACGCCCCATGCAAGGGTGAAACGTCGTCTTTTTTGCTTGCGGAATTGGTCAAACGTCTTATCAAGATCATTTTTTGAGCGCTCTTCGCAAAGTCTCGACAATTTATCGCGCCGAATTCGAAAAAATTTTTGTCTAATGGCGATAAAACGTTGCTAAAAACAGGGGGATTCGTCACTATATATAATGATGAAAGGCCGAAAAAATAATTTCGGCATTACTGTCGTTTGTTAACAGAAAGTCATGTTTGGCAACGCGGTTTATGAGAGAGAACCGCAAGAAGGGAGCAATCGTGACAAGAGCAATTGACAAACTCGAGCCGTTCCAGAGGGCCATTTCCAAGGCACACCTCGCCTCTGCAGGCGTAGCTGTCGATTCCCTCGAGAACCCCGACAAGCCGTTGATCGTTATCGCCAACAGCTGGAACGAGATCTGCCCGGGCCACGAGCCCCTGCGTCAGCTCGCTCAGGAAGTCAAGAAGGGCATCCTCGAGGCCGGCGGCGAGCCCATTGAGTTCAACACCATCGCCATCTGCGACGGCCTGGCACAGGGCCACGCTGGTATGCACTACAGCCTTCCCCATCGCGAGATCGTCGCCGACTCCTGTGAGGCCCAGATCATGGGTCAGAACTGCTTTGACGGCGTCGTCTACATGGGCAGCTGCGACAAGATCATCCCTGGCCTGCTTATGGCAGCCGCTCGCATCAACCTACCCGCAGCACTCGTAACCGCCGGCCCCTGCTATGACGAGGTCAAGCCTTCTTACTCCAAGAACCTGCGCGCCAAGTTCCTCCGTGGCGAGGCCACCGAGCGCGAGGTCATCGAGGGTACGCTCAAGTACTACACCGGCCCTGGCATCTGCCCGTTCCTGGGTACCGCCAACACCATGGGCTGCCTGGGCGAGGCCCTGGGCATGGAGGTTCCCGGCGGCGCACTGCAACCCGCTCCCTCCGCTCAGCGTCGTTTCATCGCCCGCCGCACCGGTGCCGCCGTCGTGGACCTGGTCCGTCGCGGCATCAAGCCGAGCGACATCATGACGCAGGCCGCCATCGACAACGCCGTGGCCGTCCTCGCCTCCATCGGCGGTTCCCTCAACGCCCTGCTGCACCTTCCCGCCATCGCCGCCGAGCTTGGCCTCAAGTGCACCTGGGCTCAGGTTGCCGAGGCTACCTCCAAGCTTCCCGTCGTCTGCAACGTTGTTCCCAACGGCGATATCTCCTGCGTGAACCTCTATAAGGCAGGCGGCATCCAGGGCGTCCTCAAGACCATTGAGGGCTCCATCGACACCTCCGTCATGACCGTCAACGGCCACACCATGGGCGAGAACCTTGCTCAGGTGGACGTCGAGAAGGACATCGACCGCTCCGTCATCCGCACTCAGGACGATCCCGCTTCTGTGGCAAACGGCATCCAGGTGCTCTACGGCAACCTGGCTCCCGAGGGCACGCTCGTCAAGACCTCTGCCGTTCCTGCCGATCAGCACACCTTCGACGGCCCGGCCATGTGCTTCAACAGCGAGGAAGAGTGCTTCGACGCCTATAACAAGCACGAGATTCCTGCCGGCACCGCCGTCATCATCCGCTACGAGGGTCCCGTGGGCGGTCCTGGCATGAAGGAGCTGCACCGCGTCACCGAGATCATGAAGGGCATCCCGGGCTCCGCCGTCATCACCGACGGTCGCTTCTCCGGTGCTTCGGGCGGTCTTTCTGTGGGCTACCTGTGCCCCGAGGCCGCTGAGGGCGGCAACATTGCCCTTATCCAGGATGGCGACATGGTCCACATCAACCTTGCCGACAACTCCATCAACTTCGATATCACCGACGAAGAGCTGGAGCAGCGTCGCGCCAACTGGACGCCCGTCGTGCACCCCGTGCCCGGCAAGCTTCTCAAGCGCTACCAGAAGATGGTCGGCCCCGCCAAGGACGGCGCTCTGCTGAGCTGCTAATCGCCAGCGATTACAACGTTTCCCCCTAGCAAAGCCCGGAAGGCCAAGGTCTTCCGGGCTTTCTTCATGGGACGATAGATTGTAGGGTCGATAGATTCTGGGCATCTATTGCAGGACGCGAAAGACAATACACGCTCGCATTCCCAAACAAAATGAGGCCCCGCACCAATTGGCGCGAGGCCTCATTGCGAGACTCATATAAGAGTGCGCGAGAACTACTCGCCGCAACCACCCTTGACGAACTCGACGAGAGCGGCCACAGCCTCCTTCTCGTCCGCGCCGTCGGCAGCGATGGTGATCTCGGTGCCGCAGGTTAGACCCTGGGTCATGAGGTTCAGAACGGACTTAGCGTTCACGCCGTCGCCCTCGGCGTCGGACTTCTTGACGGTGACGTTGGACTGGAAGCCAGCGGCCATCTTGGAGAACTGGGAAGCCGGACGGGCGTGGATGCCAGTAGCGTTCACAACGGTAACGTTCTCAGAATACATTAATGCCTCCTATTGGATTGAGCAGAGGTCGGCGCCAACGCAGCGCGGGCTCTACCTAATGACAAGGTTTTATATTACACCATCTCGCGCACGGCCTCGTGCAGACGCTGACGATCTGCCGGATCTGTGCTGTTGTAGTGACGGGAGTTCACAATGTACTCCTCGATCGTGTTGAGGTTCTCCTCGGTGGGCTCGATGCCAATCTCGCCAAGGGTCAGCGGCAGGTCCATCTTGCGCATGAACTCGCGCAGCTCGGCCTCCTTCTCCTGCAGGCCATTGAAGTACAGCTGGCAGAACAGGCCGATAGCCACGATCTCGCCGTGGATGGCGTCGGCAGCCTCGTGGGTGAAGTGGGTGCGCACGCCGTCATAGATGACGTGAGCGAGCTCGGACTGACGGAAGCTCTTGGTGGTGTTGGCGATAACGCCGGTGGTGATCACGTTGAGGAAGGCAACGTCGCCGAGGGTCTTGGTGCACTTGCCCTCGCGGTTGTCGGCAATGGCCTGCTGACCATAGGTATGCAGCACGTCATAGACGTAAGCGGCCATGTTGAATGCGGTGTAGACGTCGATGGGGTTCTCGTCGATATGCATCTCGGGACGACCGTTGAGCATCTCGATCTTCTTGGCCATAGCGTCCATGATGCCGGCGGCGTTGTAACGAATCGGGCACGCAGCGATAACGTCGAGGTCCATGTAGACAGCGTCGATCTCGTGGTCAAAGCGCCAGGAGGTCTTCTTGCCGCCCTCAGGCGTGTACATAACGCTCATGCAGGTGAAGGGAGCGCAGGTAGAGGCAGAGGTCGGGATGTTGACAGTGCCCAGCCCAGCGGTCTCACCAGTGGCCTTGGCAAGGTCCATGATCTTGCCGCCGCCAACGCCGACGATTTCCTCGGCGCCAAAGGCGTGGGCCTTCTCGGTCAGCTCGTCAGCAGCCTCGTTGGAGCACCAGCCGGTCCAGATCTCGAGCTGATAGTCGACGCCAGCCTCCTTCAGCGCAGGCTCAAGCTGATCTTTGACGGCATCCCAGGAACGAGGGCCGGCAACGATGAGCACCTTCTTGCCAAAGCGAGCGATCTCCTCGCCCAGCTGCGGAAGCAGGCCCTGCTCAGCACGCACACGACCGGCGCCAAACTTGATAGCGGTATCCAACTTGGGTTGATTGCTGCTCATTGAAATCCCCTTTTCCGTGTAGCAACCATATCTTCAGCGCTCAAAAGGCGCTTCGAACACGCGTGAATAAGACGATGGTCCTAGCCGCGAACCTTCTTGACCACAGCAGCGGCCTCGGCGGTCATTTCCTCGACCTTGGAGAAGTCGCCATCGGCAAAGAGAGCGGGCTTGACCATCCAGGTGCCACCAGCGGCAATGATGGACTTGGAGCCCAGGAACTCGGGCAGGTTCTCGAGGTTCACGCCACCGGTGGGCATGAAGCGATGACCAACAAAGACGGCAGAGAGCGTCTCGGTAGCCTTGAGGCCGCCGTAGAGGTTTGCCGGGAAGAACTTGGTGATGTCAAAGCCGCGGTTGATGAGGTGCGTAAGCTCGGCAGGAGTGACAGCGCCCGGGATCAGGTTGACCTTGTTCTCGAGGCAGTAGTCGATGATGGCGTCGTCATAGCCCGGAGAGACGATGAACTTGGCACCGGCCTCGACTGCACGCTTGCACTGCTCGAGATTCACCACGGTACCGGCACCGACGAGGATATCGGGGCACTTCTCGGACATCTCACGGATGCAATCGGCAGCAGCAGCGGTGCGGAAGGTCACCTCAGCGGCGGGAAGACCGCCCTTGACCAAAGCGTTGGCCATGGGAACAGCATCCTCAACCTTCTCCAGCACAACGACAGGCACAACGGCCGTCTTCTCAAGCTGCTCGTAAAAACCGTTCTCTTTCATGTACTCGGTCGACATATCGATTTCCTCTCTCTTCATGTCGAACTTATAAATAAACATATATGCCGCAGGCCTAGACCCAGGCATTAGGGAATGCAGGTACACCACACTTCCTGGTTGTGGAAGATGGAGAAGTCGTCAAAGCCCAAACGCTCCGCCGCAGGCTCAGCGCCATCGCACACGTCTTCGAGCATCCGATAGAGGTGATCGCCCAGCTCGGCGATGGTTGAGGTTCCCTCAACAGCACCCGATGCATCAAAGTCAATGTTGTCGCTCATGCGCGCGTAGGTTTCGCAGTTGCCCGTAACCTTGATCACGGGGATAAGCGGGTTGCCGATCGGCGTTCCACGGCCCGTAGAGAAGATAAGCACCTGAGCGCCACCGCAGGTCATGCCCGAGACAGATTCGATGTCATAGCCCGGGGTATCCATGACGGTAAGGCCGCTCTCGGTCGGACGTACGCCATAGGGAACCACCTGGGTGATGGGCGTAGTGCCGCCCTTGCTGATGCCGCCCAGAGCCTTCTCCTCCAGCGTGGAGAGGCCGCCTTTCATGTTGCCAGGCGAAGGATTGGCACCGCGCACGTCTACGCCGGCCTCAACAAAACTTTGCTCAAGCCCGTGGACGATCGTATAGATATCATTCGCAACCTCGGGCGTAGCCGCACGAGAGGCCAAGATGTCTTCGGTACCGATAAGCTCGGTTGTCTCGCCAAGCATTACGGTACCACCCGCAGCTACGACCTTATCGCTAACGACGCCGATAACAGGATTGGCGGCAAGTCCGCTCGTTGCATCGGATCCACCGCAATTGGTCCCCAACAGCAAGTCGCCAAGCTCCATAGGCTCGCGCTCGACCTTCGAGGCATCTTCAACAAGCTTGCGCGCAATCTCAACGCCACGCTCGAGGGCACGCACGGAACCGCCACAGTCCTGGATGGTAATGACCTCGAGAGGCTTATCGCTCACCTGACGAATCTCGTCGGCAAGCTCGTAGGGTTTGGTGGTCTCGCAGCCAAGGCCGACGATTAGCGTACCGTAGACATTGGGGTTGAGTGTAAGGTTAAACAGGCAACGGCGCATAATCGCGCGACCGGAACCAACCTGGCCGCACCCCTTGGAGTTCTCGAGCGCCACGGCACCCGGAACCTGGTCCGCAATCTTGCGCACCATCATGTTGGCGCATCCCACGGTAGAAAGAATCAGGACATGGTTACGAATACCAAAACGGCCATCGGGCCTGCGATACCCCTTCATCGTTCCACCCCTGTCTTGATGCTCTCGATATTGTGGATATGCACGTAATCGCCGCGCTTGATAGGCGCTGTAGCCTCACCGATAACCTGACCGTACTTATGCACGATGTCATGAGCCGCCATATTGCGCAGGGCGATTTTGTGGAACCGAGGGATGTCGTGCGAAGAGATGAGCTCCTCCACGGCCTCTCCCTGCTTGGTCTCGACGGCAACCGTGTCGCCCGCACAAACCGCTTCGATCACGGTCGCGACGTCGTCGGCTTCCGCCATAAGCAGCGCACGTTTTGCCATCTTGAACCTCCTTAGAATTTCTTTCCGAGCTTTGCCAAAGGATCTTCGAAATCGACAAATTGAATCTCGCCATTAAGAGCAGGGATCGTCTCCTTCATCCACTCAAAGGTCTCTCGAATATCCTTGCGAGCAACCCACAAGCCGGAGACCTCGAGGGCATAATAGGCTTTGTTGTCGTTGGCAGCGAGCTGCTGGCGAATTTCGGGCGTAATGTTCTCAAGCTGGTCGGCTGTCTTGTATCCCACGATATTGAGCATCAAGTCGTTACTGTTGGCAGCTTTGAGGCCCACGCTCACCAGCTGGTTCCACGGAAGCGTGATGATATCTTCGGGCTTGGAGTAATCGGTCACACCGTTCTCGTCAAAAACAAACAGCGGCTTGCGGTTGAGCATCTTGCGAAAGGTAAAGACAAATGCCGCGGCTATAACCACGTCGATCAAAACGCCAAAGACCTTCAAAATCAACAGGTTGGACTGCGTGAAGACGAGCGCGCTCACGGCGACGGCAATCAGCACATAGGAAACCATGATCATGATGGTCTTTCTGATGCTGGTATAAATCTCGCGTTTTTCCATGTCCAAAACCTCGCTTACTGCCGCACCGAACGGGCTTTCTCCAGGTATCCGATAACGTCATTAAGCGTATCAAACGACACATCCGCAGTCGTGCGAACATCATCAACGCTCATAAGGTCGATAAGGATCGGGAAACCGGTATCGACCGAACCGGCAAATGACAGATCGTCGTACACGAATCCTGACACGAAACCGCCCGCATTCGCGGCGGTGATACCTGCCAGTCCGTCTTCGAGAACCAAAGCATGCTCGGGCTCAACACCCAAAAGCGTCGCTGCCCTGAGGAAGATCTCTGGGTCGGGCTTGCCTCGTTCCACCTGGGAGCCATCGACGATATTCGTAAACTCGTGGAGCAGGTACTCACTCTCGAGATACGAATCAATGGTCTGCCGGGTGGAAGAACTCGCCAGCGCAAACGGAATGTCACGCTCATGCAAGTAACTCAGAAGAGCAAGGAGGCCGGGGCGTTTGCCAACGCGGCCCCCTTGCGCCTTGCGAATGGAAGCCTTTTGCTCACGTAAGTAGGCACGCCAGGCTCGAACATCCTTGTCCTGCCCGTACATGCGCTGCATCTGCGCGGCACAGTCTTCTTCCACACGTCCCGTCAAATTAAGGTGCATTAGCTCATTCATCTGGAAACCAAAATGAAGTGCGGTGCGGATAAAAGCCCGCATAGCAATGCGCTCGCTATCAAAAACGAGACCATCCATGTCGAATATAACAGCATGGATTGAGCGCATTTTCCCTCCAAATTTCGATTTTGATGGGGCTAATTACGAAATAATTTCGATTAATTTCGAAATTAAAATCCGCATCCCCCAGCCGGGGCCAGGAGATGCGGATGTCAATGCACCTTACGCAAGCTTGGTCTTGGCGTTAACCGGAGCCTCGCCGTTGACGAAGCGCTCAACGTCACCCACGCACTTCTCGCCCATGCCGCGCAGGCCTTCCTCCGTGTAAGCGGAGATGTGCGGGCAAACGAGAACCTGAGGATGGTTGAAGTACGGATCGTCGGGCAGCGGCGGCTCGTCGTGCATAACGTCAATAGCCAGAGCCTTGACCGTACCGTCCTCGAGAGCAGCAAGCATAGCAGACTGATCGATGAGGTCGGCACGAGCGTTGTTGACGACGTAGCAGCCCTTCTTCATCTTAGAGAACACATCGGCGTTCAGGATGTGGAAGGATGTGGGGTTAAGGTCGGCGTTGAGCGTCAGGACGTCGCAGTTGGCAACAACCGTGTCGACATCGGTGTACTCAAACGGAACGCCAAGCTTAGCAGCCCAGTCATCATGATGAACGGGATCGCAAGCAAGAACCTTCATGTCGTAGCCACGAGCGAGGATCTCGACAACGCGAGAGCCGATGTTGCCGCAGCCGATGATGCCCAGGGTCTTGCCCGACAGACCGTTACCGACGAAGCTTGCACGCTCAGCCCAACGGCCCTCGTTGGCGGCGACATGGGAATCGCTCACGCGACGCATGGCATCGAGCAGGATGGCGACGGCACCCTCGGCGACCGGATCGCGCTCAACGAGCGGGGAAACGGTCGTGACGAGGCAGCCAGCCTCTTCGGCAGCGGGGATATCGATGTTGTTGTAACCGATACCGTGACGGGAAAGCAGGACAAGATCACGCTTGTTCTCGAAGAACTCCTTGTCGAAGAACGGAGTCACCGAAGAGATGACAACGTTAAAGCCCTCGAGAGCCTTAGCGAGCTCAGCACCACAGCACGTGCCGGCAACGCGGACGCGCTCGACCTCGCCGATCTTGCGGAGACGATCCATCTGATCGGGGAAACGGGTGCCGAAGGAAGAAGAGTTAACGATTGCGATACGGTAATCCATGTTTTGAACTAGCCCATCTTTGCGAGTGCAGCGGACAGAGAAACGTTTTCAGAAGAAGGAATCTTCTGGAAGTAGACCTTGACGCCAGCAGCGTCGAGAGCCTTGCAGAGCTCAGCGTCGTCCTTGGAAAGACCAACGGACTCGATGACCTTCGTGGTGCCGGGCTTGATGGCGATGCCACCAACGTTCAGCTCCTTGATAGGCACGCCGCCGTCAACGGCCTTCTTGGCGTACGCGATGCTCTTGAAGATCAGAGCAACATTGTCGTTGCCGAACTGGTTCTTGTTCCACTCGTCAACGATGGAATCGGAAGAGAAGACCTTGATGGCGAGGCCGCCCGTGGACTGGGTGGACTCGTAGATCTCCTTCATGAACTCATCAGCAGCGGTGGCGTCATCGATGACGTAGGCGGCGTTGGTGCCATGGCCCTTAGTCCAGACCTGCATGACCTGGCCGTGAACCAGACGGTCATCGACGCGAGCGAGGGTGATTTCTGCCATGTTTAGTACTCCTTAGGCTTGTGCGTGCTTCTTCTCAGCATGGTTGATCAGCCACATACCGTTCTGGCCCTCGGCGAAGGCGCTCTCGGCAAGCTCCGAGTCCTCCTGGAAGGTCAGGCCGGAGATGGCAGCGATCAGCATCGGCATGTTGACACCGACGAGTACGTCGCAGTCGACCTCCTTGAGGCACGTCATGAGGGCGACGTTGCTGGGGGAGCCACCCATGAGGTCAACCATGACCACGGTGTGGAACCCATCAGCCTCGTTCTTCTTGACGATCTCAAGAGCCTGAGCATGGAGCTCGTCAACGGACTGACCAGGGATCAGACCAAGAGCTTCAACGTTCTCCTGCTCGCCCATGATCATCTCTGCGGACTTCTTCAGCTCGATGCCAAAGAGACCGTGCGTAATGATAAGAACCTTGTTCAGCATTCCGAGTAACTCCTTAGAGAAGGCCGATGGCACCGAGGACGATCAGGATGGCGGTGAAGCCAAGCATGGCCTTGGTAACCTTCATGCCCTGCTTCTGGAAGAAGAAGAACAGGCCCAGAACTGCGCACAGCGGGAGGATACCGGGCAGGATGCCGTCGAGGATGCCCTGGAGGTTGAACGCCTTACCAGACATCTCCCAAGCGAGCGGGGTGGACAGAGTAACGTACTTAGCAGCCATGATACCCATCATGAACAGACCCAAAACACCAAGGGCGTTGATAATCGACTTAATCTTGCCGCCCTTCATGATCTCGAGCGCGGCACGACGGCCCATGGTGTAACCCATCTTGGTGAACAGGAAGCCGTAGATAAAGGTTGCGGTAGCAAAGCAAACGAACGGCAGAACGGCGCCGAGCCAGCTGCCCTCCTGGGCCATACCCAGGAACAGGGCGATGAAGATGTACTGGACGGTACCGGAGTCGATGGAGTCGCCAATACCAGCGAGCGGGCCCATCAGACCGATCTTGGTGTTCTGGATCATGGAAGAATCGATAGCACCATCAACGTCGCCCTCGTTCAGAGCCTTAGCGCGCTCCTCCTCGAGAGAGACGGTGATACCGGAGATGATGCCACCGCCCCAGACAGCCTGGGTGTTGAAGAACTGAAGGTGACGCTGATAAGCCTCGCCGAGCATGATGGGGTTCTTGTAGAGCTTCTTCAGAACCGGCATCAGGCCAAAGGTGAAGGCAGGAGCAACCATGCGGTCGAAGGAGTGCGGGACCTCGTTTGCCCACCACCAACGGAACCAAACCTTAAGCAGGTCCTTCGTGGTGATCTCCTCGGGCTTGTTCTCCTCGCCCAGCATCAAACGGGGATCGGCGACGATCTGGCCGTCCTCGTTGAGGTAATCGTGATAATCCTGAGAAAGCGGGGCCTCAGCCACAGCTTCGTTCAAAATCTCTTCGCTCATGCGTATTCCCATCCTTTCTTTAATCTAGAAGGGTCGTTACTCAGCGGACTTCTCGGTGAGCTGCTCGTAGACAACAGCGATGATCACGCCGATGATGGCCCAGAAGATCATCGGAACGCTGAAGCTACCCTTGACAGCGGTGAGCTGCGTGTTGAGCATGTTGGCGAACACCTGCATGAAGTAGGCCAGGAAGAAGAACGGCAGCAGCTTGCGGTTGCCGATGACGTGCATGGTAATGGCGATACCAAGAGCGGCAAGGCCGCCACCGACGGTGCTGAGCACGTGGAGCACGGGGCCGTTGGAGATGGTGTCCATGAAGCCGGAGACCACGGGAGCGCCGAGGTACAGAGCGACGAACATCAGGGGCACGAACAGCACGAAGGAGAAGATGGTGGGCATAACGCCGATCCACATGGCAAGACCCTTGGAGTCAGCCTTGACGGCGCAGGCATCCATCTTGGTGACCGCGAACGTGTTCATGAAGAAGCGGAGCTGATACAGGTAGCTGCCCAGCAGGCCGACAGGCACGGCGATGGCGACGGCGGCCTCAGGCTTGAGGTTACCGACGATAACCGTGGAAACTGCCATCGCAGAAGCGATGCAGGGCTCGGACGGCATAGCGCCACCGGGGGCGACAACGCCCATATAGATAAGCTGAATGGTTGCAACCGTGGTCATTGCGAGGGGCATGTTGCCCAGAACAAGACCAACCACGAAACCCGCCATCAGCGGCGAGAAACGCATGGTAAGGGTTGCGTAGCCGAGGGCACGCGACTCGACTGCTGCGACGAAAAGTGCAATCAGCAGTGCTTGAACGACACTCATTGGCTCTTCCTTTCTCTCCTCTTTCTAGGACCGGATCCTCTTTAACCCGATCCTTCTTCCACGAAGCTCGACACTGCGCCAACAGCCAAACTCCGTGCCTTTCGAAAAAAATTTTATGGTCAAACACGATTCATTCATATCTTTATTTTTGATTTTCCGGCGAACGGTATATAACACATCGTTCACATAATTCTTCTTGAAGGTGAACGGTTATGGATGTATATTTTTGGTTTTGCGTGTTGAGTGCTTTTTGAAAAAACATTTTTTGTTTTTTCTTTCGGAATTCTTTTCGTTCCATGCCTCAGGTTTCTTTCGCTCACGTTTTATCGATGGGCCGACCCCTGTGGCAATCATTGTCATAAACCCCCTTTATCCATTATTACCTGCTAATACTGTTGGTAATAATCGCGACAAGTCACTGCATTTGTATAAAAGTGAACACCGTTCAATTACCCGGGATGCTTCTCATCGAAAAATATTTGCCGATGAGATGCTTTCTTTTGATTTCGGTCTACACTGCAGAGTGAGAAATAAGTTTTTTCTAACCAGGAGCACCGATGGCCGACGCCGTACTTCTAAAAATCAAGTCTCTCATGCCCAACCTCTCCGCCAAGGAGCAAAAAATCGGGCGTTTTATTCTTGACGACCCACGCGCAGCATCGCGCATGACCATTTCCGAGATGTCCAGCACGCTCGACATCGCCGATTCGACGGTCTTTAAGTTCACGCGAAGCCTGGGGTACAACGGGTTCCGTGACTTCCGCAACAATTTGCTTTCCGAAGAATTCGACCCCGAGATCTCGATTCACGAAAACGTTCGCCCCAACGACAGCTCCCTCGACATCGCAAAGAAGGTATTCCATTCCTCGGCGACTTCACTTTCCGACACGCTCGCGATGATTCGCGAGGACGATCTGGAGAAGGCGCTGCAGTTTTTAACGAGCGCGCGCATCGTCTCGTTCTACGGTTGCGGCGAATCGGCAGTCGTAGCGCTCGACGCTTACCAAAAGTTTCTGCGCTCCCCCATCAGCTGCCACTTCATCATGGATTCGCACATGCAGCTCATGCATGCCTCCCTCACGCAACCGGAAGATTGTGCCTTTGTAGTTACCCACACAGGTGTTACCAAAGAGATGCTCGCCATCGCGCGCATGGTCAAAAGCGCGGGCGGCAAGGTTATCGTGATCACGAGCTACCCCAATGCGAAGATCTCCGAATATGCCGACGTGACGTTTGTCTCGACCTCCGAGGAAACGGGCTATCGCTCCGAGTCGCTCTCGAGCCGCTACCCGCAGCTCGCCATCATCGACTCGCTCTACACCACGTTGATGTTTCGCAACCCCAATGCTTCCGAATCCTTGAGCCGAATCCGCACGATCATCAGCACCACCAAAGAGGACCATTAAAGGCAAGGGTCAAAGGGCAAAGTGCAAAGGCAAGGGGCAAAGGCGCTTCTTTCACATTTCGCTTATACGCGCCCCCGGCAATACTTTCTTCGCCCCTTTTTGGAACGAGACCGTCATCTGACTCCTCGCTTCAAATGAGTGGCGGAAATTCGCTCGTTCCCGAGATGGGTGGCGGAAATTCGCTCGTTTACGGGGCGTTTTCCTCTCCCAAACGTATGCAGAACCGCCACTCGTTCGAAAACGAATGAAAAGCCGCCGATTATCAGAGGTCGGTGCGGCGGAAAAGAAGAACAGAACCGCCACTCATTCACGGCAGTAGGAAAAGAATAACGAAAACCGCCACTCATTCACGGCAGCACGTTGCTTATGAGCGCGCCCGGCCATGCTCGATGCATAGCCGGGCGCGATTTTATCGTTCGCTATATCGTTCGCTTAATTGTCGACGGGCTTGAAGACAACGCCCTCGCCAAAAACGCTGTTGAGCAGGTTTTTGCCCTCCTCGACGGTCTGCGGCGTCAGGTTTTGCTCCATCACGTTGCCAAACGGGCTCGCGGCAAAAGGCGAACTCGGCGCCGGAGTCGAGCGCACCGGCTCGACGGCGGGCACAGAAACAGACGTCTCATCAACCTGAGGCGACGAAGCGGGTTCGGCAGGCGCCGGTGCGGGTACTGCAAAAGGCGAAGCTGCAGGGTCGGAGGCGGGCTCTTGGAAGGGAGGCTCCTCGGCGTCGGCCTCGCCGATCATGGCATCGTCATAGGGAACCTGCTCACCTTCCCAAGGGGCACGCTCGTCGGTATCGCTTGTCGGAACCGCACCGGAGGCCACGGTCTCTGTAGCAGGAGCAACCGCGGGCGCAATCGGCTGCGAAGCCGGAGCCGGCGTTGCAGGGACTGCGTGAGCAGCGCTCGAAGCGGGCGGCTGGAACGGCGATCTTGACGCGACGATGGCGGGAGCAGCGGACCCAGCGGCTGGGGCAGCGGGCTCAGCGACAGGCGGCACCGGATGCTCGAATACCTCGGGCACAGGAGCGGAAGCGGGCGCAAGATCTTGTTGGGAAGGCGCCGCGGACGTCGGCTGCGGCGCAGGCGCGCCGGGCATTACATACTCGACGGTTCGCGAACCGAATACCTCGCAAACCACCGGCACGATAGCCTCGCAGGAATCTGCTCGCTGCAACATCTTCATGGCAAAGACGGAACCCGCAGGAAGCTCAATGGTCAAACGCAATCCATCATCGGACTGCGCGCGAGCATGGAGCAGCAATGCCCCGCGCGAAGCCTTTTGCGCCGTCACGCGCTTCACAACCTCATTCCATTTGCGTTGAAGATCGGACTGGTCTTCCACGGCAGGGGTCTTGGGGGCGTCGGCGACGGCACGCTTTGCCACCGTAGATTGCTGTGGCGCCGACTTTGGAGCGGATCGCCCTAAAGCAGGGGCGGGTGCGGGGGCAGCCTTGTGCGCTGGCTGCGCTGCAGATTGTGAAGCAGAAGACGCCGGCCGATGTGCAGGCGCGGTGGGAACCGAGAAGGCGGATCGTTCTTGAGACGCAGATGCGGCTTTTGGCGCCGTCTGCGTCAAAGCGGGCTGAGGCGCAGGCGTCGGATTGTTCCAAGGCGCCGCCGTATTCGAAGTCGGCCTGTTCGCCGACGCAGCAGCCTGCGGCACCGCCTTCTGTTCACGATTCTGCGCAGAAGACGAAGTAGCGGGAGCCGCAAAGGAACCAGAGGACAGCTTTGTCTCAAGCATGTCCAAGCGCTCGGCCAAAGCCTCGAGCGTCAAATCGCTCTCGGGACGCGAAAGACGCGTGAGGGCGATCTCGAGCACCAGACGCGGATCGGAAGCATTGCGCATCTCGATAGCGGCATCATCCAGCACGGTAAGAATGCGCGCAAGGCGATCGGATGTCTCGAAGCAAGACGCCTCCTCGCCCAAGGCGGGAATGTTCTCTGGGGGGCAATCAAAAAGTTCGGGAGCGGTACCCGCCACGCGCGCCGTGTAGACATCACGCATGTGCGAGACAAGATCGCGTGTAACCTCCAGCAAGTCGTTTCCCTCTTCGACCTGCGTGCGAACCAGTCCAAAGAGCGTCGCAACATCGCGTGTGGCGATACCCTTCGAAAACTGCGCGAGAATCGCGCCCGAAGCCTCGCCCAAAAGGGAGCGAGCATCGCCCACTCGCACAGCACCGTCGCCAAAAACAGAAAGCTGCTCCAAGGTGGAAAGAGCATCGCGCATGCCGCCGCGGGCATGGCGGGCAACGATCTGCAAAGCTTCTTCGTCGCACTCAAAGCCCTCCTGCTCACACACGTAATGTAGGCGGCCCTCGATATCCTCCATCGAGATGCGGTGGAAATCAAAACGCTGGCAACGGGAAAGAATCGTCTCTAAGATCTTTTGCGGATCGGTGGTGCATAGGATAAACACCACATGCGCAGGCGGTTCCTCAAGCGTCTTGAGAAGAGCATTAAACGCCGCCGGCGAGAGCATGTGGACCTCGTCGATGATATAGACCTTGTAGGCGCCGCGCACAGGGGCGAAGCTCACCGAATTGATAATCTCCTCGCGCACATTATCGACGCCGGTGCGCGAAGCCGCGTCGAGCTCGTAGACATCGGGGTGCGTCCCCGCGGCGATAGCCTCGCACTCAGGACATGTTCCGTCGGGCATGCAGCCCGATGCGCCCTGGGCACGAGCCCCTTCTGCCTGCTGACACAACAGGGCTTTGGCGAGAATGCGCGCCATGGTGGTCTTGCCCGTGCCGCGCGGGCCGCAGAACAAGTACGCATGCGACAGACGACCCTCCGCCACCGCGTGCTCAAGCGTCGACACGATATGCCGTTGCCCCACAACGGAATCAAAGGTGAGAGGGCGATATTTTCTGTAGAGCGATTCCATGGGTGCTCCTCAACTCAAATGATTACGGGCCCTATTCTACCGTGTCGTGCGACGCCGCACCCATAGCGGCCGTGCTAAACTAACGGCAAACATGACACCCGCACGTACCCCGTGCGAACCAAAACCCAAACGCATTAGGTGACTTCATGCCGTTGTTCTCGCAACATAGCCCGCAGCAAAACGGTGCTGCAACCCTCCTGCGTCGTTATCGCCCGCTCGAGACGCGCGCAACCGGAGGTTTTGGCAGCGTCGAGATCTGTCTCGACTCGCGCCTGCAGCGACGCGTCGCCATCAAGCGCATCCCCCTTGTTGCAGAAGGCATGCCCGCACCGGCAGGCTCCACCGCCGCAGCGCTTGCCGAAGCACGCACCGCAAGTATGCTGCAGCACCCCAACATCGTTTCGGTCATCGATTTCACCTATGATGCCTCCTTCGCCTACTTGGTCATGGAATACGTGGACGGACTTTCGCTCGAGGAGTTCCTCGCTCAAGTCGACGGCCACTCACTCACGTACGATGAGGAGGCGCACATCGCGGACTCCTTATGTCAGGCGCTTGCCTACGCGCACGAAAACGGCGTGCTGCACCTCGATATCAAGCCGGCAAACGTGCTCATCGACCACAGCGGCCACGTCAAACTGGCCGATTTTGGCATGGCGTGCCTCACGAGCGCCGCGGGTTGGGGCGGAGCGCGCGGCGGAACCATCGGATACATGTCGCCCGAACAGCTCGACGGGTCTGTAGTGGACGAGCGCTCCGACCTGTTCTCCCTTGCCTGCGTGCTTTACGAGTCGCTCTGCGGCGGCAAGCCCTTTGTCGCCGCGTCTCCCGCAGACTCGCTCAAGCGCATCGAAGCTGGTGTCGAGACGCCCAGCGAGCTTTTGCCCGATATCCCCGCATCTGCGGAGCACGCGCTTTTGCAGGCGCTCTCCCCCGCACCGGAATCCCGACCCGTTCGCGCGGACGACTTTGCCGAGGCGTTCCTATCGGAGATGGGCAATGCGCGTCAGGGCAAAAAGAGCCTCGCACGCATGATCGCGCGCATGACTTCCGACGAGATGGACCCCGTGGAGCCGACTCAAGACGACGAGCCCACCGTAACCGATCCGGCAAAAGGCCTTTTGGGAACCAGATACCCTCAAGCCCGATTGCTGCTGGGCGTCATCGCATCGGGCCTCGGCGTCGCTTGGCCGTCTTTTGCCATCCTGCACGCCATGGGCCTGGCTCAGGCTCCTGCCGCCCTCTCTGCCATCGTCATCGGGGCCGCTGGCGGCGCCGCGCCTCAGATCGGCTCGGCCCTGCTTGCAGCCGGGCTCTTCACCATAATTGTCAACTCGACCCCCCTCGTCCCCGCACTGCCCTCCCTCGCGCTCATCGCCGCATTGGGAACATCGTGGTGGCTCGTATGGGGACGCACCTCGCGCCATGCATCAACGGCACTCGTCGTGACCTATGCCTTATCCGCATCGCCATCACTGCCGACCGATGCCTGTCTTGTCGGGGCTTGCCTGGCCGCGTACCTCGCGTCGCCTGCCGAGGCGGGAATCTCGTGTGCGCTCGGCATGATCTTAGGAAGGCTGTCGCTTCTCGCTTGCACGGCAGGCGGAGTCCTTGGAGCCGATATGCTGGCCCGAGGACTTCTCGATGTGTCCTTTATCGTCCCTGCCCTCATTTGCGCTGCAGGGGCGGCGGGGCTCTCATATTTGTTTGACCGCGGGTGGTCAAATTACCAAAAACAGGGCTCTCGCCTGCTCTTTTTGCTCGCCGAAGTCTGCCCGGTCGTCCTCGCCATCGGCACCCTCTGTCTTGCGCACCCTATGGAAATTGCCAGCTTGCGCCCCGAGAACATCGCAAATGCATTTGGAGCCGGAATCGTATCCTCTATAATTGTTTGGATTGACATGTATCTATTTGGCTATGAACACGGCCCGTCGAAAGAGTGATCGTACGTGAAGTTTCTGAACACCTTCGAAGACCACGTGGCAGGCATCCTCGGTGCCGCCCGCGCACCATTTTCCTTCAAGAAGCTCGCCAAGCAGGCGGCTCACGAGATGGAAGATCAGACGCTTGTGGTCAATGGCGTCAACACCGCGCCGGCACTCTATACGATCTTGATTGCCAATGACGACGACCCTTTGATGGCCCCCTACTACCCGCAGCTCTCGCGCGAAGTGAGCGAGTTCGTCAAGGCTCAGGCAGAGAAGAAGCGCTACACCTTTGTAGGCGAGCCCCTGGTGCGCTTTATGATCGACCCCTCTCTTAAGGGCGGCAAGTTCTCCGTCTTTGCCGAGAACGTCGATGCCCCCACGCTGGGACGTTTGTACGAGGAAGAGCGCGCGTACCAAAACGGCATGTCGACACCGATGCCGCGCCAGCAGCAAACGCCGCGCCCCGTCCAGCCCGCTCCCGTGCCGCAGCAAAACCCCATCCAGCCTGCCCCCGCCTCGCGTCCCGTGGCACAGGTGCCCAGCCCGGCAGCCGTCGAAAACGATCCGTTTGCCCCCAACCCGCCCGATCCTGCAGCGCCCATCCCCGTGCCGCAAACCGTAACGCGCGAGGCAATCGCCGGCATGGGCGGAGCAGCCGCAACCGGCGGTGCGATCGGCGCCGCGGCAAGCATCGCCGCCAACATGGCAAACGCACGCGCAAACCAGGCTCCCGCACAGCCTTTGGCCCAGCTTATCGATGTCGTGACCCGCGAAACCCTCGAGGTCAACGCGGCACACTGCATCATTGGCCGCGAGCGCGCCGCCGCCGACGTGATCCTTCGCGACCCCAACGTCTCGCGCCGCCATGCCGAACTCACCTTCACGGGCTCCGACTGGTCCATCGAGGACCTCAATTCCACCAATGGCACGTTTGTGAACAACCGCCGCATCACGCGCTGCCCGCTGCGCAACGGCGACCTGCTCACCTTTGGTCTTAGCAACTTCGAGTTCAGAAGCTAGGAGCAGCTCATGATCGACCTGATCTTGTTCACGGGGCGCATCGTCCTCGTCGTCTTGCTCTATATCTTCCTGTTCGCCGTCATGAAGACCGGCGTTGGTCTCGTCCGCGGTCAACGCCGTGACTCGGCAATTTGGACCATCGATGTCGACAAGGGCCCTCGCGGCATCCGTGGCATCCACGTGGACATGCTTGGACCCGTAATCGTGGGCCGCTCGCCTTCGTCCGATATCTGCATTAACGAGCCCTTTGTCTCGGCATCGCACGCACGTTTCACCACCCAAGGTCCCGCCCTCGTGATCGAGGACCTCAACTCCTTGAACGGAACGCTCGTCAACGGCCGCACACTCACCGAGCCTGCCACCCTGCGCGAAGGCGATGAGGTGCAAATCGGCGATGTCGTGATGAAAGTGAATCGCCGATGATCGACGAGGAGAACAATTTCTCTTTCGAAGCTGATACTGGTCTTGGCGACGATGCCGCCACGCCAGCGGCGCATGCTGCCCATATGGCGCCTTCCCCTGTCGAACACGCCGATGTTCCCACAGTGGGAGCGCACATGGCAGAGCCTGTGGATGCTCCGCAGGACACCGTACCAGCCGACGATGCCGACCGCACCGCCGTGCACGCCGCCGCCCTCGATATCCTGAACGAAGACGCCGCCACGCACGCCGCTGCCGTCGACATCCTGAATGAAGACATCGATTTGGCCGAAAAGGACGCTGCCCCGGTCTCCGTCATCCCCACTGCCAGCGCCGAGGCTCCTGCAGAGCCATGCCCGGAGCAGGCGCCCGACGCATCCGACGCCGCACCCGATGACGAGCCCGCGCCCCCGGCCCACNCCGGAACCACCACCACGCTCATGTGGGGAGCACGATCCGATGTGGGCTGCGTGCGCTCCCATAACGAAGATTCCTATCTGGTGCAGTCGCCGCTCTTTTGCGTCTGCGACGGCATGGGCGGACACGCGGCGGGCGAAGTTGCATCTTCGCTTGCTGTGGAAACCATCGCGAAGACGGCGCCGAACGCTGCCGACCCCGCGCTTCTCGCGGCATCGGTCGAGGCCGCCAACGCCGCCATCATCGAAGCCGCAGCGAACGGCTTGGGCAAATCGGGCATGGGTTGCACCGCGACCTGCGCCTATATCGACGGCACCACCATCGCCATTGCCCACGTGGGCGACTCGCGCGCCTACCTGCTGCATGAGGGCACCCTCATCCGCGTAACGCGTGATCATTCCTATGTCGAGGAACTCGTAGACGCCGGTGAAATCACCGCCGACGAGGCGCGCACGCACCCAAATCGCTCGGTCATCACCCGCGCACTCGGCTCCGACCCCGCCATGTACGCAGACCATTTCCAGCTCAACATCGAAGAGGGCGACCGCCTGATCCTGTGCTCCGATGGCCTATCGAGCATGGTCCCGGACGGCGATATCGAGACCATCGCCGCCCAGTCCTCGACCGCACAGATTTGCACTGACAATCTGGTGGACGCAGCCCTGGCAGCAGGTGGCGGAGACAACGTGACCGTTGTCGTCGTAGATGTGGTGGACGACGGGCGCATCAAAACCCTCATCAGCAAGCGCCGCCGTAACCTCATCATCGCCTTGGTCGCGCTCGTAGCCGCGCTCGTGCTCTCGGGCATCGTTGCCGCCGTGTCTATCACGCGCTCCGTGTTTTTGGGCGTGAACAGCGACGATACCGTAGCGATCTATACCGGCATCCATGCCGACTTTTTGGGCATAAAGCTCTATCACATTGAAGACACCACGTCGGTCAAGCTCTCAGACCTGCCCGACGATACGCGCAACCGTCTTGAAGAAGGCATTCCGCAAGATAGTCTCGAGGACGCGCGCAATACGATTTCGGAATACCGTGCACAAATCGATGCCGCCGAAACCGAACAGGTGCTCACCGCCGAGACGATTCGCAAGAGCGCAGACGCCAACGCGGGGGAAACCGATTCGAGCGGCGCCGATAGTTCCGCCACAGGCACTCCAACCGATACGACCGATACGACTCAAACCACCAAAGGAGGCGCATGATGGGAAGCCGCCGCAACACCGAGCTTTTCTTGCTCATCGCTTCCGCGTTCCCGGTAACGCTTCTGTATGCACTCTATGTCACGGGCACCGGAGCCACGCTTTCATTCCAGACGCTTGCCGTACCCATCGGCCTGTTCGCCGCCTTCACCGCGGCGCACATCGCCGCGCGCATCTTTGTCCCCGGCGCCGATCCGGCGATTCTGCCCATTGTCTTTTTCCTCTCGGGCATCGGCATCACCTTTGTCACGCGCCTGGCACCGAGCCTTGCCATGAACCAGCTGATCATCCTGTTCGTGTCCATCACGCTCATGGTCATCACGCTTGCTTTGGTCAAGAATCTCGACATCGTGAAGCGCTATAAGTACACGTTTGGCGCGATCGGCATCCTGCTGCTCATCCTGCCCATGTTTATCGGTACCGAGATTTACGGCTCCAAGCTGTGGATTCGCATTGGCTCGTTTACCATCCAGCCCGGCGAGTTCGCCAAGGTCTTCATCGTCTTGTTCCTGGCCGGCTACCTCTCCGAGAACCGCGAGCTGCTCTCCATCTCCAGCCACTCGATCATGGGCTTCAAGATTCCGCGCCTGCGCCTGCTCACCCCGCTGTTCTTGGTGTGGGGCATCTGCCTTCTGGTCGTTGTTTTCGAACGCGACCTGGGTTCGGCACTGCTGTTCTACACCATCTTTTTGATGATGCTCTACGCCGCAACCGGCCGTGTCTCCTACGTGATCATCGGCTTTTTCCTGCTGGCAATCGGAGCCGTGGGCGCCTATCACTTCCTGTCCCACGTGCAAGTGCGTTTCCAAATCTGGCTCAACCCGTTTGCAGACGCGCAGAATAAGGGCTATCAGATCGTACAGTCGCTTTACTCCCTGGCCGACGGCGGACTGGCCGGCGTGGGCGTGGGTAAGGGCCTCGCCAAGCTCATCCCAATCGTCGAATCCGACTTCATCTTCTCCGCCATTGGCGAAGAGATGGGCCTGCTTGGCGGCGCCGCGGTTCTTCTTGCCTTTATGCTCTTCGCGGTGCGCGGCCTCACCACCGCCGCACGCGCCAAGTCCGACCTTGCCGCTTTCACGGCAACGGGCCTCACCGCCGCCATCTCGTTCCAGGCGTTCTTGATCGTGGGCGGCGTAACCAAACTCATCCCGCTTACCGGTGTTACCCTGCCCTTTATGAGTCAGGGCGGCTCCTCCCTGCTTGCGAGCTTTGTCATTGTGGCACTGCTCATGCGCGCAGGCGACGAGGCAACCGGTCGCAGCGTTGAGCTTGCGGGCACAGGCGTCTCCACCGCCCTTCCCGACAGCGCTGTTGCAGGGGCTCCCACCAGCAAAAACGGCACCCGCTTCTTCACGGCCAGCACCGGTGCCACCGCCGGATCGCACGCTCGTCCCAATTCGCGCATGCGTCGACGCCTGCTTGACACGCCCGAATCCGGCGTACTGGGCCGCGTTGCGCTGGCAAAGCGCCTTACGGTCACAGTGTTCGTCTTCACCGGCCTGTTTGCCATCCTCATTGGCAATCTCACCTATCTCCAGGTGTTCCAGGCCAAGAACATCCAGAGCATGCCCAGCAACAACCACACGATCATGCGCGCCGCCTATATCAAGCGCGGCTCCATCATCACCTCCGATGGCGTGACGCTTGCTGAATCGGTCCAAAACGCCGACGGAACCTATTCGCGTTCCTATCCCAACGGAAACCTCGCCGCGCACACGGTGGGCTACTATTCCACGCAGTACGGCTCCACCGGCATCGAATCGTCGATGAACGACACGCTCACCGGATCGCGCGATTACTCCAGTTGGAAGAATGCCGTCAACTCGCTTGCCGGCATCACCCAGCCCGGCAACACCGTGAAGCTCACCATCAACTCGAGCATTCAGCAGGCCGCCGAACAGGCGCTTGCTGGCAAGAAGGGTGCCATCGTGGTGCTCGACCCGCGCACCGGCGCCGTGCTTGCCAAGGCGAGTGCCCCCAGCTACGACAATTCCAATGTCGAAACCCTCATGGGCACCAATGACGAATCCCAGGGGTCGCTCGTGGACCGTTCCACCCAGTCGCTCTACACGCCGGGCTCGACCTTCAAGGTCGTCACGCTCGCCGCAGCACTCGACTCGGGCAAGACAACCCTGGACCAAAGCTTCGAGTCGCCCTCGTCCATGAAAATCGGCGACGCCGATGTCACCAACCACCTCAACGCCAATTACGGAACCGTAAGCCTCGAGCGCGCTTTTGCGCTCTCTTCCAATGTTGTCTTTGGCCAGCTAGCCACCGATATCGGCGCCGACACCCTTACACAGTATGCGCGTGCATTCGGCTACGGGCAGTCGCTTGGCCAAGACTTTGGCACCGCCGAGTCGATCATTCCCGACGCCGGCGCGATGACGGAATGGGAGCTTGCCTGGGCAGGCGCCGGCCAGCCTGTTGGACAAGGCCACACCCCCGGCCCTCAGACCACGGTGATGCAAAACGCCGTGATCGCCGCCGCAATCGCCAACAACGGCATCGCCATGAAGCCCTATGTTGTTGCGCAGACGCTTTCCCCCGAGGGCACAGTGGTCAAAACCACCCAGTCGCGCTCGCTTGGCCAGGCAATTAGCTCGGATACCGCAGCTAAGGTCAAGGAAGCCATGCTGGAGGTTGTCGAAGACGGTACTGGACAGGTTGCTCAGGTTTCCGGCGTTAAGGTAGCCGGCAAGACGGGCACCGCAGAGATCGGATCGGGAAACATCAACTCGGTCTTTATCGGTTTTGCCCCCTATGACACGCCTACCGTGGCCATCTCGGTCATGTTGGAGGATTACACCGAAGACAGCGGCGAAGCCAGTGCCGCAGAACTTGCGAGCCAGGTTTTGAAAGTAGCCTTGGCCGTTCAAGGCGCGTGATGGTATATGAATAGTATGCATTCGATGCATTTGAAGTGTGAGGAGTAAGAATGGCGGAGCAACAGCGCTTGCTGGGAGGAAGGTACCTCCTTAAGGAGAAGGTCGGAACCGGTGGCATGGCCACGGTTTTCCGTGCTCAAGACCAGGTTTTGAACCGTGCCGTAGCGGTCAAAATCATGCTGCCCCAGTATGCAGGAGACCCCACGTTCGCCGCGCGCTTCAAGCAAGAAGCCCAGGCAGCAGCAGCCCTGCAGAGCCCCTACATCGTAGGCGTCTACGACTGGGGCAAGGATGGCGACACCTATTACATCGTGATGGAGCTGCTTCACGGCACCGATCTTAAGAGCGGCGTGCGCAGCCACGGCGCGCTCGACCCCAAGAAGGTCGCGCAGATCGGCTCGCAGATCTGCGGCGCGCTCTCGATTGCCCACAAGCACGAGATCATCCACCGCGACATCAAGCCTCAAAACATCATGGTGCAGCCCGACGGCAACATCAAGGTGATGGACTTTGGCATTGCCCGCGCAAAGAACAGCCACCTCACTCAGGACAACAACGTCTTGGGCACCGCCCACTACGTAAGTCCCGAGCAGACGCGCGGCCAGGAGCTCGGCCCCACCTCCGATATCTATTCGCTCGGCGTGGTGATGTACGAGTGCGCCACAGGCCGCGTTCCCTTTGACGGCGACGATGCCATCTCCGTCGCCCTCAAGCAGGTCAACGAGCTTCCCGTACCGCCGAGCCAGATCAACGCCAATGTCGACGGCGATCTTGAGCGAATCATCCTCAAGTGCATGGAAAAAGACCCGGCGAATCGTTTCCAAACGGCAGACGAGCTGCGCCAGGTGCTCAACTCCTACCTTGCGGGCCGCGCCGTAGATGTGCCCGAGCCCACCCGCGTCATCGCCGGCATGGCGGGCGCTGGCGGAACCGAGGCAATGCGCATGGGCGACAAGACGCAAACCATGGTGCGCCCCACCGCCCCCGGCGACACGGCATCGAATCCCGTGATTCGACCCAACAATCAGATCAATACCAGCTCTTACGACAATGAGAAGCACGGCATGGGCAAAGGTAAGATCGCTGCCATCGCCATCGCAATCGTCGCCTTTGTCGCCATCGCAGTCTTTGCCGTCTCGGGCTTTCTAAACGGTGGAGACCAAAAGAGCGTACCCAACCTTTTGGGTATGAAGCAGGAAGCGGCTGTTGCCAGTATCAAAAGCAGCGGCTTTGAGCCCGGCAATGTGAATCAAAGCTACAATGACCAATATCCCGAGGGACAGGTCTGCGAGCAAACGCCGGACGGAGGCAAGACCGCTGCCGCTGGCTCAAAAATCGACATCGTGATCTCCAAGGGCTCGAAGCCTATTGACCAAGTTGAGGTTCCCGATCTTTCAAATGCCTCGGATCTTGACGAAGCAAAGAAACTCATTGAGAATGCCGGCCTCACCGTAGGCAGCACCACGCAAGAGGCAAACGATGCCGACGAGGGCAAGATCGTCGATCAGAGCCCCAAGGCTGGCGAGAAGGTCGACAAGGGTTCAAAGGTCGACATCGTCGTATCCTCGGGCCCCGAGACCGATTCGGTCCCCGGCGTGGTAGGCAAGACCGAGAGTGACGCTACCAACACGCTGAGCAACGCCGGCTTTAGCGTGAATGTCGAGAGCGGCGGCACCAGCGATACGTATGCCAAGGGCTACGTCATGAAGCAAAGCCCCACCGGCACCGCCAAGAAGGGCTCGACGGTCACCATCTATATTTCCGAAGGCAAGGACACCTCGAGTGACGAGGTCGACGTCGACTCCCTGGGCCTTACGGGCATGACGGCCGAAGACGCCGAGGAAGCCATTGCCAACGCAGGCCTCAAGTATGATCCGCGTCAGCAGTCAAGCAGCTCGGTCGAAGTTGGCAACGTCATTAAGTACAGCCCCGGCGGCAAGCAACCTGCGGGCACGGTGATCATCCTCTACATCTCGACTGGCCCCAGCGAATAAGCCAGCCTTTACATCACGAGAGCAGCGGGCGCATTCCCAACGGGATGCGCCCGCTTTTTATGGCGGCAGCAATGCCATCAGTACAGGTCATCGTATGACTTCGCGATTAAAACGCCCCTGTATCTGCTTGGAGGCGCAGATGCAGGGGCTCGGCATGCGGCAAGGCGCAATCAAGCCCGCCGCAAAATCTCATCGCCGTGGATTAAAACTCACCGATACGGCGCACCTCAGGCTCAAGGTCAACGCCAAACTGATCTTTAACCTGCTTTTGCACATGCTCAATCAGGGCGCAGACATCGGCGGCAGAGGCATGGTCGGCATTGACCACAAAACCGCAATGCTTTTCGGACACCTGGGCGCCACCGACGCGAACACCGCGCAAGCCGGCATCCATGATGAGCTTTCCGGCAAAATAACCCTCGGGGCGCTTGAAAGTCGAGCCGGCACTCGGCATATCGAGCGGCTGCTTTTCCTCGCGACGTGCCTGATACTCATCCATCGCGCGGCGAATCATATCCGGATCGTCGGGCGTCAAGGCAAACGTCGCAGAGAGCACAATCCACCCCTCGTCATGAACGCGGCTCTTGCGATACCCCATGCCAAGCTCGGCAATAGGAACCGTGCGAACCTGTCCGCTCGCGCGGGAGCCATCCTCCAGCTTAGCGCCGGGGACATAGACTTCCACGGACTCCAGCACATTTGCGGTGCAGGAATCGTACGCACCGGCATTCATAAAGCAGGCGCCGCCCACTGTAGCGGGAATGCCCCATAGGGGCTCTAATCCCGAAAGCCCGGCGTCGGCAGCGGTAAGCGCCACGTCGCGCAAAAGCGCTCCTGCCGCAGCCCGGATACGATTGCCGGCCACCGTCATGTCACTATAGTTATCACGCAGAAGAATGCACGCCCCGCGCAGCCCGCGGTCTCCCACCAAAAGATCCGACCCGTTGCCCACGATCTCGCAAGGCATGCCGCCCGTCAGACAGATATCAAGGACGCGGACCACTTCATCACGCGTACGCGGCAAAATCATCACGTCCGCGGGACCGCCGATATTAAACGTCGTGTGATCGCGCATGGGCTCGGCCATCAGCACGCCGTCCTCGCCCACAATCGATGCAAGGACGCATAGAAAATTGGTGTCAAAACAATCGTCGAATTCATGCATGGTATACCGCCTTGGGTCTTAATGGACTGCCTAGACTATACCGCAAGCCCCTTTATGCTATACCGCGTTGACGGTTGATGAAAAACTTAACGCACCTCTCAAAATACGCTATCCTGAATACACATATAGCGCTTTCGACATATACACGAACAATCAATGGAGAACATATGTCACAGCATCCGCGCACTGGCAATGGAACGCGAGCCAACGCCAAGTACGTTAAATCCACTTCATATATCTCGTACGGTATGACACGCCGTGAGGCGCTCAAGTTCGCTTTCGGTGCCGTTACCGCCGCCGTGCTCTATGGCATCCCCCGCACCGCCTCGGCTGCATCGGCAACCAAAGAAACCACCGATGCCCTCAACAACGCCCAAGCAAAGTACAACGAGGTCCAATCTCAGCTCAACGCAATCGCCAGCGAATACCAAGCGCTTGCCGAGGAGCTCAACAAGACCATGGGCAACATCGAGTCGGTGCAAAACGATATCGATGCCACCCAGGCAGAAATCGAGAAAAAGCAAGAAGAGCTCAAGCAAAAGCAGGGCACCCTTTCCGCTCGCGTGAGCGAAAGCTACAAGAACGGAGGCAACAACACACTCACCCTTTTGCTCTCCTCCTCTTCTTTTGATGAGCTCATCTCGAACGTGTACTACCTCGACAAGATGAACGATCGCGACCGCGCGACCATCGGCGAAATCCAGAACATTCAAAACGACCTTGCCTCGAAGAAAGAAGAACTCGAGAATCAAAAGAGCGATCTTGAGGCGCTGAAAGATGAGCAAACTCAAAAGCTCAACGAGATGAGCGCCAAGAAGGACGAGGTTCAAACCGTTCTCGATGGCCTGGACTCCGACGTCAAGGAACTCATGGCGAAGCGCGACGCAGAGCTGCTTGCCTCCCAGCGTGACGAAGAGGCAGCACGCAAGCGCGCAGAAGAAGCGAAGAAGGCCCAGCAATCAGGCGGCAGCTCCAGTGGCAACTCCGGTGGCGGCTCCGGCAGCGCCGGCGTGGGCGGCGGTGGAACAGGCTCTGCCTCGAAGGTCGTCTACTGGGCACAGCACACCCCCTCGCCCGGTGCCGGACTGTGCGCCTGGTGGGTGGCAGACGTCTTTTGCAACGCGGGTCTGGGCAACGTACCGGGCAACGCCTGCGACATGTATGCCAACTACTGCTTTAGCTCCAATCGCAGCAATCTAAAGACCGGCATGATCATCGCCGTCTCCTCGCACCCCTTTACGAGCGCGGGAGCCATCTACGGCCACGTGGGAATCTACGTGGGCGGCGGGACCGTTATGGACAACATCGGCTATATCCGAACCTGCAGCGCCGATTACTGGATCAACTTCTACAACTCCACCGTCACGCCCCGCTGGGGCTGGGCAAAGGGTATCGTGCTGTCCTAACGCCACCCTCCAAACCCGCTGCTACGCCTTTCGACCGGTCGCTTCTGCGGCCGGTTTTTTCATGCCATAACGCAGCGGTTACCCCACTTTCGCAAAACGCATAGGCCAGTGTTCTATACTGATTTGCACGACAACCATTTCCGAAAGGAGACTTTATGTCCCAAATGCTCGAGCCGCAGGATACCTGCGTGCTGGTAACCGGCGGCGCTGGTTTTATCGGCTCCCATACCGTTGTCGAGCTGCTTAATTGCAACTACCAGGTCGTTATCGTCGATGACCTTTCCAATGCAAGTGAGGTCGCCGTATCGCGCGTGCGTCAGATCGTTGGGGACGAGAAGGCGCAAAATCTCACCTTCTATAAGGCAAACGTGCTCGATCGCGATGCCATGGAGAAGATTTTTACCGATCACAACATCGACCGCGTGATCCACTTCGCCGGCTTTAAGGCCGTGGGCGAATCGGTGACCAAACCCATCGAGTACTATCACAACAACATCGAGAACACCTTGGTGCTCGTAGACGTCATGCGCAACCATGGCTGCAAGTCCATTGTGTTCTCCAGCTCTTCCACCGTCTATGGCGACCCCGACAGCCTGCCCCTCACCGAGCAGAGCCCCAAGAAGAGCGCTACCAACCCCTATGGCTGGACTAAGTGGATGATCGAGCAGATCCTTACCGACCTCCACACGGCAGACCCCGAGTGGAACGTCGTGCTGCTGCGCTACTTCAACCCCATCGGCGCACATCCCTCGGGCCTTATCGGCGAGGACCCCAAAGGCATCCCCAACAACCTGGTGCCGTATGTGGCGCAGGTTGCCGTGGGCAAGCGCGAGGCCGTGCAAGTGTATGGCAACGACTACCCCACCCCCGATGGCACCGGCGTGCGCGACTACATCCACGTGTGCGACCTTGCCTCCGGCCATGTTTCGGCCTTGCGCTGGATGAACGGCCGCGAGGGCGTTGAGGTGTTCAACCTGGGCACTGGTACCGGCAGCTCGGTTCTCGACGTGATTCGTGCCTTCTCCAAAGCCTGTGGCAAAGAACTCCCCTACGTCATTCGTGAGCGTCGCGGAGGCGACATCGCCGCAAACTGGTGCGACGCCACCAAGGCCGAGCGCGAGATGGGCTGGAAGGCTCAGTACAACCTCGCCGACATGTGCCGCGACTCCTGGAACTGGCAGTCCCGCAACCCCAACGGCTTCGCTGACGCCGAGTAATCAATCACATTTGGCGTGGGGCAAATTCCGTGCAAGGGATTTGCCCCACGTTTTGTTTGTTCCACCCGTTAGCGACCAGCACCCTTCACCCGAAAGAGCATTATCGTGCAGAGTTCCTTCACTGAGTTCCTAAGCGCCCACCTCAACGAGATCAACGCCTATCTGGACACGTACTTTCGCCACCAGACCGATAGCGCCGATATCGAGCGATACCTGTATGCGCCCCTCGGTCACTACTCGGCCAACGCGGGAAAACGCCATAGGCCGCTCATCTGCATGCTCGCTTGCCGCGCGGTAGGCGGCGACTGGAACCGCGCGGCAACTTGCGCCGCCGCAATCGAGCATTTCCAGACCGGAGCGCTCATCCACGACGACATCGCCGACAACGGACAGCTCCGTCGCGGCGAGCCGTGCCTGCACATCACCGAGGGCGAGGGCATCGCCATCAACTGCGGCGACTACGCACTCATGCTCGTTAGCGCCGCCGTGGCAAACGATCCCGACCTCGACGCGCCCCTCAAGGTGCGACTCATACAAGAGCTCACCTCCATGACGGCACGAACCATCGAAGGCCAAGCGCTGGACCTGGGCTGGGTACGCGACGGCCGCTTTGATTTGAGCATCGAAGACTATCTCGCCATGGCCACACACAAAACGGCGTTTTACAGCGGCGCCACTCCACTTGCCTGCGGAGCCATCATCGGCGGCGGCAGCGAGGAGCAGATCTCTGCCTTGCGCACCTTTGGCCTTCACACCGGCCTGGCGTTCCAGATTCAAGACGACTTGCTCAACCTGGTGGGTAAAAAAGAAGCACGCAATAAGGACTTTCGCTGCGACATCACCGAAGGCAAGCGTACCTTGGTGGCCGTCCATGCCCTCAACTATGCCGATGACGCCTCCCACGACGAGCTGATGGATATCCTCACAAGCGGAACCACCGATCCCGATCGTCTGGACCGCGCCGTTCAGATTTTCGAGCGTACGGGCGCTATCGCATATGCGCACTCATACTCGCTCGATCTTACCGCCCACGCCAAAGCCGCGCTGGAAAGCGTCGAACTCGACCCTCAGTGCAAGGACCTGCTTTTGGGCATGGCGGATTTCTTTGTCGAGCGTCTGAACTAAAGGTAAAAGACAACGAGAGCAGCAGCCAGTACACCGAACAGCGCGATAGACGCCAAAGCAGCACGGTCTTCCAGCAACGGGACAACGTCCGCCTTCGTGCCGTCGTCCATCGTCAATACCTCGCCCCATGCGTCGCTCATGGCGTTTCTCCTTTCTTGGCGTATCTTCTTTAGGCTATGGGACAAACAACAAGGGAACGTAAAGGGTGACCGAGCGTTTTGTCAGGCTCGCGCCGGGCGGACACTTATGGTTTTGCGTGCGTAGGCTGCAGATGTCGTGCGACTTAGCGCATAACTCGTTAACTTGATACACTGATGGGTAACTTTGAACGCGGACCGCCCACAGGCGGCACGCGCCATATTGCATATGAAAGGGGTTCTCTTGGATCCGATTACAAAGGGCATGCAGGGACCCGCAGTTGAAGATATTCAAACGCGCCTGATTGGCCTGGGCTATACCATCGACGAACAGGAATACACGCAGAAGCTCTACGGAGATACGACTGCGCGCGCCGTGGCGTCGTTTCGCGTCACCTCGGGCCTCGACGCCCTGGGCGACGTTGACATCATCTGCTGGAGCGCGTTGGTAGACGCCTCGTATAAACTGGGCGATCGCACGCTTTACCTGCGTCTTCCCAACTTCCACGGGGCCGATGTCGTCGCTTTGCAGCAAGCTTTGAACGCCCTAGGCTTTGGGTGCGGCGATGTCGATGGCTACTTTGGCCCGCATACCGAAAACGCCCTGCAGCAGTTCCAGGAAAATGTCGGCCTGTTTGCCGATGGCATGGCCTTCCAGGACACGTTTCGCTACATCGATCGCCTGCGCCACGTATGGGAGGGAAAGCCCTCTGTGCTGGAGGCGGAAGAGCGTACCGGCTTTGCGCGCGCCGCGAATGTGCTTGAGCATTATCGCATCGCCGTAAGCGGACAGGACGCCATCGCCCGCAACATCGCCTCGCGCATGTGGAATATCGCCTCGGCCACAACGGAAAACAGTGGCATGGTGCTCAGCGAGGGCGAAGCTCCCGAGGGCATGGATTTGGTTCTTGAGCTCGCAAGCGACGAGCTCCCAGAGAACGCCGAGCCGCGCCCGACCCTTACGCTCGCCCAGTGCAACAACCTTGCCAAGCGCATTAGCACCGCTTTTGAGGCAGCTGCATCCAAACCCGCGCACCTGCGTATCGAACTCACCGGCCTTACGTGCTACAACGGCACGTTCACGTCAAGCGATGCGCAAACCCTTGCTGTGCGTATTCTCGATGGCGTTTGCGCTGCCTTGAGTGATTAGGTAAACTAGACAGGCTGCGATAGCAGCACGTCCGCATTGGGGTATCGTCCAGCGGCAGGACCCCGGTTTTTGGTGCCGGTTACGGGGGTTCGAATCCCTCTACCCCAGCCCTTGTCTTATTGAGCCCCGGCCATGGCGCCGGGGCTTTTTGTTTGGAGTTGCAACTCTTGGCAAGTCGATATCTCCCGTACGGCCCTTGAGCAAACGACTTTCAGCCCAAAACCCTTTGAGCAAATCAAAACTTCCTGATTTCAGTAGCAATCTGGCGCTTTTACAATTAGAAGCACTATTTTGATTAGAAAATCCCAGATAAATAGAGCTCGAAAGACCCGTCTACTCCGCATAATGCAATACTGCTACTGAAATCAGGAAGTTTGTAGAAACAGGGGCCTTATGATCGTTTTTTAACCGCCTTTTTCTCAAAGAGATAGCCTGAGCAGGTGCGGTGGCCAATAGACTCACGCCAAATGCCCTGCTTTCTGCAACGGCCAGTTTGCTCATAGTATTCTGAAGAGCCGCCAAAGAGCAATTGCCCTAAACCATCGACGTCGCGCGCAATGGTATTCTTGTTGCCCCATTGCTCAAACGCAGCAACGAACGCTAGGAGTCCCATGGATCTCATCGCACAACTTGCTCGCGAGCTCGATCTTAAAGTCACCGACGTCGACGCAGCCGTCAAGCTCATCGACGAGGGGAACACCATCCCCTTTATCGCCCGCTACCGCAAAGAAGCGACCGGCGGCATGGACGACGTCGCCCTTCGCGCACTCAACGAACGCCTGGGCTACCTGCGCAATCTCGAGCAGCGCAAAGAGGATGTCATCGTGCTCATCAATGCCCAGGGCAAACTCACGCCCGAGCTGGAGCAGCAGATTCGCGAAGCCGAGCAGCTGCAGCGTGTCGAGGACCTCTACAAACCCTATCGCAAGAAGCGCATGACGCGCGCCCAAAAGGCCCGCGAGGCGGGACTCGAGCCGCTTGCCAACATGATCATTATGCAGGCAAACCCCAAGGGCGGTGGCTCGGCCATCGAGGCAGCCGCAGCATACATCAATGAGGAAGCCGGCTTCGATACCGCCGAAAAAGCCCTCGCAGGCGCCTCCGATATCGTGGCGGAAATTGTCGCCGAAGACCCCGAGAATGTCGCCGACTTGCGCGCCTTCACCCAAAACACCGCCGATATCGTTGTCGAGGCGACCGACCCCACCGAAAAGACCCCATACGAGCCCTACTATGCCTACGATGAGCCGCTGCGTCGCATCCCCAACCACCGTGTTCTCGCCATCGACCGCGGTGAGCGAGAGGGGAAGCTACGGGTTCGCGTGAACGTCGATAACCAGGCAGCCGTTTCGCGCCTGGGAAGCCGCTGGCCGCGTCGGCAAGGCGTTTTCGCCCCCATATTCGACGCCGCTATCGCCGATGGCTACAAACGTCTCATGGCGCCTTCACTCGAACGCGAGGCCCGCGCCAAGCTCACCGTGCGCGCTCAAACCGACGCCATCAACGTGTTTGCAAAAAACCTCGAAGGCCTGCTCTCAGCTCGACCGGTTCGCGGCGCACGCGTGCTGGCACTCGATCCCGGCTACCGCACTGGCTGCAAGGTCGCCGTCATGGACGAGACCGGCAAGCTGCTCGACCACGGCGTCGTCTACCCCACCAAGCCGCGCCACGACGTCGCCGGCACCAAACGCGAGCTGGCTCGCCTGGTCAAAAAGGACAAGGTCAACACCATTGTTATTGGCAACGGCACGGCAAGCCGCGAAACCGAGGAGGTCGTGAGCGAGTTCATCGCCGAGCAGGCACCCGAGCTTCGCTACACCATCGTCAACGAAGCCGGAGCGTCGGTTTACTCGGCATCCGAGCTGGCGAGCCAGGAATATCCCGATCTTGACGTCACGGTGCGCGGCGCCCTTAGCCTAGGTCACCGTCTGCAAGACCCCCTTGCCGAGCTGGTCAAAATCCCGCCCCAGTCCATTGGCGTTGGCCAGTATCAGCATGACCTCGACCAGGCCGAGCTTTCGTACTCGCTGGGCAATGTTGTAGAAGACGTTGTCAACCGCGTGGGCGTCGATGTAAACACCGCAAGCACAAGCCTGCTGGGCTATGTGTCCGGCATCACGCCAACGGTTGCCCGCAACATCGTTGCCTACCGCGAGGAGAACGGCCCCTTCACCGACCGCGCGCAACTCAAGAAGGTCTCGAAGCTCGGCCCCAAGGCGTATCTCAACGCTGCAGGATTCTTACGCATTGCAGATGGCAAAAATCCGCTCGACGCAACAAGCGTCCACCCCGAAAGCTACGCCGTTGCCAACGAGGTGCTCAAGCGTGCGGGCGTTAAAGCCGATGAGCTCAAGCGCGGCGGAATCCCCGACATCGAACGCCGCGTAGGCAGCATCGGCGAGATCGCCGGAGAGCTCGGTTGCGGTATCTTGACGCTCATCGACATCATCGACGAACTCAAAAAGCCCGGCCGTGATCCTCGCGACGACGCCCCCGAAGTTGTCTTTAGCCGCTCTGCCCTCTCTATCGATGACCTGGAGGCGGGCATGAAACTTAAAGGCACGGTGCGCAATGTCGTGGACTTTGGCGCGTTTGTCGATATCGGCGTGCATCAAGACGGTCTGGTGCATATCTCTAAGATGGCCAATCGCTTTGTCAAACACCCCAGCGACGTTGTTCGCGTAGGCGACACCGTTGACGTGTGGGTCGAGAAAGTCGACCGTGATCGCAAGAAAATCTCGCTCAGCATGATAGAGCCTCGATAGCTCTCGATAGCAAAAGTCAAGGCGTCCGCACTGCAACTCGGTTCGCAGTGCGGACGCCTTTTATGAAGGAATTGTGAAAATGTAACAAAATAAACCTGTCGACTTTTTGTCACGTTGCTTAGCTGTTGAGGATGCGGTCAAGGCTTCCGGAGCTTGAGTCGCGATAATCGGCCGAGGTTAGGATCTCCTGTGGGATACGGCCGCCCTCACGCAAGATATTGCGGAACTGCACGCGCGTGACCATGGGCAGGTCGGCGATAGCGCGTGCGAGATTTTGCGGCACGCCCTGATTCTCGGATGCATGCTCCACCCCGCGACCGTCCTTCAAACGACGCTTGTGAGCCGCCAGCATAGCCTTGTACATACCCGCGTGCATGCGAATCTTCGTATTGTTTGCCGCACGGGCCTGTTCGACGATGCGCGCGCCTTCGCGGTCGATATCGCCCGCATAGTACACATAGTCGTATCCATAGCCGATATCGGACAGATAATCGTCCAACGCATGCGAAACGCTCGCCTTGCAACCGCTGCCAAAAATTACGCCGCTCACGCGCACGCCAAAAAGCTTGACCGACGATTTGCCGCGCAGCAGACGCGCGATCTCGTCGTACGTATCGATATTCTCGACCATGATGAACGGCTTATTGGCACCGATGCCAAAGAAGCTCGTGAAATGATACGGGCGCTGGGGCGTAATCTTGAGCGCTGCCACGTTAACGCCGCGGTCGTTCAGGCGCTTGAACAGGCGCTCACCGCGCTTACCATCAAAGGCCTTCTCATCGTTAAAAATTTCAAAGGCGCGCTGACGACGCGAGGCGTACGGGGTATCCATGCCGTCCGTTTGCTCGATCCACGTGGTAATGGCCTCAAAATCATGCGCAAGCTGCTGCTTGGCGTTTTGATGACCGTTTTCGCGCTCGGCGGTCTTCGCCATCGGACGATTGTCAACGCACGTAATCTTGGCATATTGGACGCGATCGCCGTGCGCAACAGCAGAAAGCGGCAACACGGTTGCCACCTTTGCGAGTTGCCCTCGAATCACGCGTACGATAGAGCGAGATTCGGGCCGGACGGAATCGTTCGAGCGATGAGCCCCCGTTGTCTGAGTCGAAGGCGAATCCTGCTTGTGAGACGACTTGACCGCCTCGGAACGCCCGGGCTTTCCCTTTCGCTTCCTGTTCGCAGGAGTCTCCTTTTTTACCGAAGAGCGAGTCTCTCCCTCCTTAGCGTCCTCATGCTTTCGCTGAGTATCTCGCTCGGCAAAAGCAACGCGACCGCGATTTGCCTCCGCCTGCTTAAATGCTGCGCCTTTCTTTGAAACGGCTGGCTCTTTGGGAACGAGCGCTTTTTTCTCGGCAGGAGCGGACGGAGCATCCTGAGCCTGCGGCTGCTGCTTTTTGGGTCCCATGGCGTGAACTTCTGGCTCTTGGGCCTTCGGCTCGGCGAGCCTTGGCTGCTCGACGGAAGTGTCCCGGGTATCCCGTGATGCTTTCTTGTCCTGCGTGCGACGATGTACACGCGCTCCTCGGCCCACCTTCGAGACAAAGGGCGCTGGCGTATCGTTTGGGCTTGCCTGCTCTTCCTTTTGAGCTGCCTCGGAAGGCGCGGTGGCGGGCAATTCCTGGTCGCGACGGGTATCCTCGGCTCGAGGTACCGCGGGCTTCGCTGATCCAGAATCTTTCTCGGACCCGCACGCCGCCGCTGCGGGTGCAGCCTGTCCAGCGTCTTTAGCCTCAGCAGCCAACGTCTCGACAGGCGCCGGCTCCTCCTCGACGTCAAAGCCATCGTTCAGATCCTCGGCGCCATCAACAATAATAAGCTCGGAAACCTTTGCGCAAATCGAATAGATGGCAGGGCGCCCGTCGACACCGGTCTCATCGATGCGCTCGATAAGCCCCGACTTGATAAACTCATCGCGTAGACGCTTGGTATCGATATCCTTATCGATCGAGCGGAAAAGCCCGCCCAGTGAGCTCGACTTGATTTTGAGGACCTTACGGCCCAATAGACCGCGCGAAATAACAGCTGCCTGCTTGGAGCTCAACGAGGTGAGAGCAGCGATGCGACGCGCCAGCGCATCGACATCGTTTTGATTATCGCTATACAAAGATGAAGACACACAAGCCTCCTCGAAGATAAACACAAATGTCTTTATGGTACCCCATGGAATCTAAACGAGGCTTCTTGCTCGAACGATTCCACGGGGAGTGCGGCGCAACAGGACTCCTTGCAAGCAGTTGGGCGTACCCCGGCACCACGTATCGCCAAAATAAAAAAACGCCCGAGTGCGGCTGCAGAGCACTCGGGCGAATATAACGATGTGCGAAAGGTACGCTCAGACGCGATTAGGCGTTTTGAGCAGCTCCATCGGCAGGAGCCTCAACGGATGCGCGACCATACTCGGCGCGGCCCATCTCGGTCCACTCGGGCTCCTCGTCGGGCAGGGAGCCAGCCTCCTTGCCAAAGAGCTCCTTCAGGCAGTTCACGGCAACAATCAGGCCCAGGACCATCAGCAACACGGCGAAGAGCAGCTGCAGGCCCTTGGTGGCAAGCACGGGCGTCGCAGCGGCGCCGGCAGTTGCTGCGGGGATCGAGCCAAACAGACCGTAGGCCTGGATAGCGGCAACGCAGCCCAGGGCGCTCTGCACCAGAGAGGTGAAGGTGCATACCAGCAGGAACACCACAGGCACGTAGAGCATCCAGCCCTTGCGGCCGGTGCACTTGCAGAACACAGCGAGCGTGATCATGGTCATGCCGCCGAGCAGCTGGTTAGAAGCACCAAACAGCGGCCAGATGTTGGCATAGCCGCCAAAGGCCAGGGCAAGACCGGGAAGCAGGGTCACAACCGTAGCGAACCAGGGGTTGCCCAAAACCTTCATGACGCCGGTCTTGGCATTGATGGCCAAAGCGTCATTGGTCTTGGCAAAGAACTCGGAGAACGAGGTGCGGGCGATGCGGGCAACAGCGTCGAGCGAGGTGAGAGCAAGGGCCGAGACGTTCATGGTCATGAACACGGTGGCAACGGTCTGGTCGACGCCAAAAGCCGTCATGCCGCGAGCGATACCGGCAGCGAAGATCTGGAACGGGGTGGAGGCAAGGCCGCCGTTGGCAACGTTCACCGTGCCGGTACCGGCGGTATTCATCGAGGAGAACATGATGCCGGCGACAACGATGGCGAGGACGCCCACAAAGGACTCAACGATCATGGCGCCGTAGCCAACCTTGACGGCGTCGGCCTCCTTCTCGACCTGCTTGGAAGAGGTGCCGGAGGACACGAGGCTATGGAAGCCGGAAAGTGCGCCGCAGGCAACGGAAACAAACAGGATGGGAAACATCATGCCAGAAGCAGTGGAGAAACCGGTAAACACAGGAGCGGTGATGGTTGCCTGACCCTGAGCGCCCAGGACAAAGATGCCCAGCACGGCACAGACGATCATGACGATCATCATGATCGAAGTGAGATAGTCGCGCGGGGTCTTGAGCACGCTGATGGGCATAGCACCGGCAAAGACCAGGTAGACCATAACGACGGCGAACCACTGGAACTTATCGAGGTACAGCGGGAACTGCATGCCCACGGCGAACATGAGAACCATCAGCACCACGCCGGTGGCGAACTCGGCCACACCGGTGAGGTTGAATTTCTTCTGGGCATAGCCAAAAGCAATGGCAACAAAGGTGAAGAGGATGGAGATGGTACCTGCGCAACCGGCGGCATAGGACTTGGTGAAGTCGATAGCAGCGGTAGCCACGCCATCTGCACCCATGACCGGGGTGAACTTGAAGGTACCGCACACCATGTCGGTGAAAGCAGCGATGACGATGATGCAGAACAACCAGCAGAACAGGAGGAACAGGCGACGACCGGTCTTGCCGATGTACTTCTCGATGAGCTGGGCCAGCGACTTGCCGTTGTTCTTCATCGAGGCATACAGGGCGCCAAAGTCATGTACGGCACCAAAGAAGATGCCGCCCACGAGCACCCACAGCACAACGGGCAGCCAGCCAAAAGCCATGGCCACGATGGTGCCCGTGACAGGGCCTGCGCCGCAGATCGAGCTGAACTGATGCGAAAATGCGGTGAATGCAGAGACGGGCGAGAAGTTCTTGCCGTCCTTCATGCGCTTGGCAGGAGTAAGGGCCTCCCTATCGACGCCCCACTTATTGGCCAACCAGCGTCCGTACCCGAGATAGCCGCAGGCGAGAACCGCCGCGCACACGAGCATGACTACAACTCCGTTCATACTATCCTTCCTTCTGAGGTTTCCCCAACACTTTCGATTTCGATAAAAAACGAGGGCCGTCGATTTTCGATTCGACGGCCCTCGTCTTTTATCAGCCGCCCGCATTTGGCACGGGCTGACTGTTTATCGCCAACCCGCGCTAAATAATAATTACGCTGATAATGTGTAGCTGGCTCATAAACATGCTGTGGCATTCCTCTACAAAGCGATGGGTCCCTGTTGAATTCCCATCTCCCTACGTTGCATTTATGCAGTCTACGCTTTAGCTCAATGAAGTCAAGCTCGGCTTTAATTGTTTCGTAAGCGTTTCCTCAGACCGCACACCGCCAGTTTAGGTAAAGCTGCGCAGCCGGGCTTCTCATGTGTCCCCATGCCGTACCCACACTCAAACGAAGCCTTCGTCCCAAGCGCGCTTACCAACCCCTTACTTTCGCTTTTTCGTTCTTGTCTTTCGGGTTGTTGATAGGTTTTGTTTTTGTTTCAAACAAAAAGGGGCCGGGAATTATTCCCGGCCCCCAGAGGCAAGATATCGATTGGCGATTAACTCATCAGTGCATTGGTAATCTCGTCCGCAACGCTATCGGCCTCGGTCCAGTTGCCGTCCTCGTCGCGCTCGCACTCAAGATCCACATCGACATTCTGCGTCTCGACGCCACGGATGGCATCCATCATCAGCTCGCCGACCTTCTTGTAAAGCTCGTCCTCGCTCAAACCTGCATAGTTGTTGGGATCGCCCATAAAGTCATCGGCTGCCTGCTGCAAAGCCGTCATCACGTCCTTCATGGACTTAGAGGTGAGCGTCACGTGCGCAACGGCGGTATCGTCTTCCTCGTCGACATCGACCGAGGTGATCTCGTAATCAAAGCCATCAAACAAAACGTTAACGAACTCCTCGGCATCGATACCGAACTGGGAGAGGTCGGCTTCATCCTCAATGTCGCTGATCATCTCATCCCAATCGTCACCCTTCTTGTTGACGATCGTGTCGAGCTCTCCGGACAGGCCCTCTCGAATGACCTCCTCCGACGAAGGACCGTTGTTGCAGGCGCACAGCGCAAGCATGCTCAGCGCAGCGATCAGAATAAGCGCGAGCGTCGTGAGTTTCTTCTTCATCGTTCCTCCGAACGTGGTCGCGGGCCCGCCATGGCACTCTCCATGTTCCCCCAAGCCCATTTACACAATGATTTGAATGTATCAGACCCCCTGCTCTCAACAAGCGATGACAGGACATTATTCGAGGAGCGGCCTAGATCTTTACCAGTTATTAAAAAGCGGACGCCCCGAATACGGAACGTCCGCTCAACATCTAATTAGCAACGGGCAGAGATGCTACTCCTTGGCGCCATACTGCTCGTAGTACGCGTCGATAGCCGCCTTGAGGGTATCGTCGATAACCACTTTGCCGTCGATCTCGTGGTTGTAGAGCACCTCGACAACCTCGGCCATGGAGACGATGCTCGCGACGGGGAAACCGTACTTGGCCTCGATCTCCTTCTGCGCGGTGGTCACGCCACCCTTGCCGACCTCCATGCGGTTGAGAGACACGATGAGGCCCTTGATCTCGACATCGGCAGCAGCCTTGACCTTGGGATACGTCTCGTCGATGGACTTACCGGACGTGGTCACGTCTTCGACCATCACCACACGGTCGCCGTCCTTGGGTTCATAACCCAGCAGGTTGCCCTTATCGGCACCGTGGTCCTTGGCCTCCTTGCGGTCGCAGCAGTATTTGACCTCCTTGCCATACAGCTCGTGATAGGCAATGGCGGTCACCACGGCCAGGGGAATGCCCTTGTAAGCAGGTCCAAACAGCACGTCGAAGTCGTCGCCAAAGTTATCGTGAATGGCCTGCGCATAGTACTCGCCCAGGCGCTTGAGCTGACTGCCCGTCACGTAAGCACCGGCGTTCATGAAAAACGGCGATTGACGGCCGCTCTTGAGCGTAAACTCGCCAAACTTGAGCACGTCGGACTCGACCATGAACTTGATGAACTCTTGCTTGTAAGCCTCCATACGAAGCTCCCTTCGGTTGCGAGCGAATCTGCTGCCCATGATACCAGTGAATAACAAACGGGGCGGCAACGTTTAGCGTCACCGCCCCGCCTTGGTCTTTATCTCACAAACCGCGTGCTATCCGCTATAGCGCGAAAGAAACGCACGGGTGCGTTCATGCTGCGGAGAGCCCAGCACCTGGGCAGGCGAGCCCTCTTCTACGATCAAGCCGCCATCCATAAAGACCACGCGATCGGCAACGTCGCGGGCAAAAGCCATCTCGTGCGTGACGATGATCATCGTCGTGTCCTCATCTGCAAGCTGACGTATCACCTTGAGCACCTCGCCCGTCAGCTCGGGGTCAAGCGCACTGGTGGGCTCGTCAAAAAAGAGAATGTCGGGATTGAGGCACAGAGCGCGTGCGATGCTTGCACGCTGCTGCTGGCCGCCGGAAAGCTGACAGGGAACCTTGTTTTCACAGCCCTCAAGGCCCATCTTGGCGATAAGCGCCCGGGCCTGGGCCTCCACCTCTGCACGCGGGCGCTTTTGCACGGCAATGGGAGCGTCACAGATATTGCGCATCACCGTCATGTGCGGGAAGAGATTGTAGCCCTGAAACACCAGACCAAAGCGGCTCTTTGCCGCACGAAGATCGGCCCCCTTGGCATAGGTGACCGTACCGCCCTCCGAAGAAGCGACCGTCAGGTCACCATAGCGCAGCGACCCCGCATCGATGGTCTCGAGCGTGGTGGCACAGCGCAACAGCGTCGACTTGCCGCCACCCGAAGGCCCGATAATGGCCACGGCCTCACCAGGACGTACCGAAAGCGAGATATCGCGCAAAACGCAGGTCTTGCCAAAGGATTTACTCACGTGCTCCATCGAGAAGACAGGAGCCGCGCAGCGATTGGAATCGGTCATTGTTGCCCCCTATCAGTCGTGGTAATAATCGAGCTTTTTCTCCAGCGCGCCCATAGCGACCTCGACCAAGAAGTTGAAGCCCCAGTAGAACGCTGCAGAAATGGCAAAGGGCACCATGCTCACCTGCGAGGCGACAAGCGCCTTTGCGGTCGAGAACATCTCGGCCACGCCAATTGCGAAGGCAAGCGACGTGTCCTTGACGAGCGTGATCACCTCGTTGCCCATAGCCGGCAGGATGCGCTTGACCACCTGGGGCAGCACGATGCGGAAAAACGTCTGCACCTTGGTATAGCCCAAAACCTCGGCCGCCTCATACTGACCGCGCGGAATGGACTGAATGCCCGAACGGTAAATCTCGGCAAAATACGCAGCGTAGTTGATGATAAAAGCGACGATGCACGCGTACCACTTGGAATCCGGCGTTAAGCGGATACCAAAAACGTAGTACGGCGCAAAATAGATAGCGAACATCTGCAGCATCAGCGGCGTGCCGCGCATAACGGAGATGTAGATGCGCGCAAGAAGCGCGAGCGGGCGAATCTTGCTCATACGCGCAAGCGCCACGGGCACCGCCAAGGGGATCGATCCCACGAGCGTCAACACAAAGATCTGCAGTGTCGTACCAAAACCCGAGAGCAACATTCCCGACATCGTTGTGATATCCATGCTCTACCTTTCTATAGACACGCAACTCCCGATGCCGACCAGCCGACATCGGGAGCACAGTCTACCCATTGCGAGGCACCCGGACAGGCGCCCTGAATGAAGCAATCCTTACTTAAGCACCCAGTTATCGTAGCTAATGCCGTAATCCGCGTACTTCTCGCACAGGTCCTTGACAAAACCGTCCTTGTCCATTTCCTTCAGGGTCTCGGTGACCTTGGAGGCAAGGGCGTCGTCACCCTTCTTGAAGCCCACGGCATAGTGCTCTTCGGAGAGCATCTCGTCGAGCTGCACGTACTCGTCGGGCTTTGCGGCAAGCTGATACTGGGCAATCGAGAGGTCGCAGGCAACCGCGTCGACGGCACCGGACTCAAGCTGCATGAAAGCCGTGTTGTAGTCGCCGATGGTCTCGAGCGATGCAAAGGTGGCGGCAAGGTCGGCCTTATCGCCGCTCAAAACGTCCTCGGCGGCAGAGTCGGTCTGGGTGATGACGGTCTTGCCGGCAAGGTCGTCCAGGCTCTTGATGCCACTATCCTTCTTGACCACGATCACCTGGCCGTTGAGCATATAGGGATCGGAGAAGGTATAGTCGTCCTCGCGGCCCTCCATGGTAAAGCCGTTCCAGATGCAGTTGATGGCACCTGAGTTAAGCAGGCTGTCCTTGGCATCCCAGTCGATGGGCTCGAGCTTAAGCTCCCAGCCGCAACGCTTGGCAACCTCGGTGGCAAGCTCGATATCGAAACCGGTGAACTCGCCGTCATCGCCCACAAAGCCATAGGGAGGATAGGACTGGTCAAAGCCAACCGTCAGGGTCTTGATGTCTGCGGAATCATCGCTGCCGGCAGAAGCGGAGCCAGCAGCGGAGCCCGCCGTCTGGGCAGACGTGCCACCGCAGCCAACCAGAGCAAAGGCGGCAACAAGCGCAAACGCGCATGCAACAAAAGCCATAAAGCGCTTCTTATTCATGGGTAATCCTCAATCTCATCGCAATGCCGGCAACTTCGCGCTTCCCGCGCAAAACCGCCGGCCTCTTTCGTAACGCGTTTCACTTTAGCCTAGTGGAGTGTAAAACGCAAGGAATTACTTTAGTCGAGTGGAGAAAAAACGACACACAGCGTTAAAAATCAGCGGGGCCGCAGCTCAACGCTGCAACCCCGCTCCCGCTCGATTGTTACAAGATAAATACGTTAGCCCCTAAAGCCATCTTCAAAGGGAACCTTATCGGCCGAACGGCGCTTGCCTGCCACCACGGCGCCAACGCCCGAAAGCGAGAGCGCTGCAGAAACCACAAGACCGATCGTGCTGGCGTCTGCCGTCGCGGGAAGCTTCTCGACCTCGCCCGACTTCGTATCGGCCTTGTCGGCACCGGCCTTGACCATGGCCTTGCCCTGGCCGTTGATGCCCTTGTCTCCCTGGCCTTTGCCGCCATCGTCTTTCGAATCGGCACCGTCTTTACCGCCATCCGGCTTTCCGTCCGTGCTCGGCAGCGAAGTGGAGCCCGAACCCTGCGTGCCTGCACCAGAGGAGGCTCCGTTGTCAGAAGTATCCCCGTTTGTCGCACCGCCATTGGCATCTCCGGCATCATCGCCAGAGTCTCCATCAGCATCGGCAGAACCGTTCGATCCAGCCGCGCTATCCGAGGGCGTACCACTCGGAGCGTTCGAGCTCGAGCTACCGCCCGATGTCGAGCCGTCACCGGAATCTGCACCGCCGCCCGTACTCGGCGAAGATGTGGACCCCGTACCCATATCGGTAGAAGGAGCGTTCGGAGAGCCCGTCGTGCTGCCACCCGCAGGCGTCGTGACGGTACCACCGGCAGCAGAAGAACCACCACCCGCGCTGCCCTCGCCCTGAGACGGCTGATCGGTAGAGCCCGAGCCAGAACCCGTACCGCTATCGGAGCCCGTGCCGGAGCCCGAGCCATTGTTGGAATCCGAACCGGCACCGGAACCAGAACCGGCACCGACGTCGGAACCCGTATCAGAGCCCGAGCCAGATGTGTCTTTATTCGCATCGTTTTCGGTCTTGTGCTGGGCTAGATATGTCAGGCACGTCTTCTTTTCGCGCTCATAGCGATTCGCATAGCTTGCGGCATACTGATTGGTCGACGTGTTGGTCATGTAATCGATCAACGCATCGCAGATAGCAGTCACGGCCTGTTCGTCGGACATATCGTTGGAAAGATTGGCCATCTTGAAGAACTTCTGGCAGCCACCCGAGCCAAACAGGTTATTCATGCCCCAGCACAAGCCCTTAAGGCAGTCGGCACGGCCCGAAAGGTCAAGCCCGTACTTGCGCACGATGCGCTCGACCGGCAGGTAATACTCCTGATATCCATATGCATCCTGGAGTGCCGAGAACTCTTGTGGATCGGCAGCATACGCGGCATGCCAGGCATCCTCGGCAAGCTGGCCCAGCTCGGTGAGCTTGTGAGTCTTTTTGTCGTAAATCACGTCATCGGCGTCGCGCTTAAGTTCGCTGCCGCGATCGATGACCGCCTTGAACATGCCGTACTTCTGAGGATTGTAGTTGTAGCACTCCTGCATGAAGTCGACGAGCGCATAGCGGCGATCAAACTGGTAGAAGCCCATGGCATGATAGCCGTCGCCATAGCTAAAGCCCAGATTGTAATTGCTGCCGCTCTCGTTTTGGGCAAAGTACTTCATCTCAGAGGAAAGCGCCTTGGGCTGCAGGCTCGAGGAGCTCGTCGCCATGATCGAATTCAAGGAGAGCGTCATAAGAGGCGAAGGGTCCACGACTTCCGAATACTCATCGGCGGGATCGTAATCCGAAGGAGCGGGCTGCTTTGCGTCGACATCAGTGATGGGATCGGCGTTGGCATTGCCGGCGATATCTTGCTGCTGGACGGTATCGGTCTGTGCAAACATGGGAATAGGTGCCGCCACGCCCAGCGTGAGCGAAAGTGCGAGTCCGGCAACGATAGCCTGATGCTTAGGCTTCATGGTTCCTCCCTGGTTCTGCGTCCCCTTTTGCGGGGATGGGTTCATTTGATGTGCGATTGCGTCAGAGCGCAAGAGGTATATCTAGTATGTTGAATCTCGCCTGTTTTTGCAATCCCCCGTCAGCATGCGGCGCAGGTAAAGGATGCATTTGCACCTTCTGTGCGCCGCACGCCAACAAAACGAGGTATTAAAAGCCGCAAATAACCTCGGGAGTCATACGCGAAATGACCTCGACGGCAACACGGGCCGACTCGATCACGTCGTCGATGGCGCAAATCGAGGTAGCCGTGTGGATATATCGGCAGGGCACGCCCGAAACCACGCACGGCACATCCATAAGATGCACGAGACCGCCATCGGTGCCACCGCCCTCTCGCACGCTCTCTTGCACGCGCAGTCCCGCTGCCTCGGCGGCATCCAACACAAAGCGCTGATAGCGAGGATTCGTGATCATGCAACGGTCGAAATGTCTGAACATAGGACCGCCGTGAAGCGCCGTCTGCACTTCATCGGGAGCCAAGAAGGTATCGTCTGCAGGACAGCCCTCGAACATGTACGCAACATCTGGATCGAGCATCCGCGCCGCTGCCGCCACGCCGCGCTCCCCCACTTCCTCCTGTGCGGAAACGGATGCGACCACGTCGACGGACAGGTCGTCGCGAGAAGCGAGCTCGCGCAGGGCGATCAGCATCGCCGCCACGCCCGCGCGGCAGTCAAACGCCTTGCCCACCGCGATGCCGCGCTCGACATCAAAGGTAAACTGCGTCGCCACGACAAAAGGCTCGCCGATGCGCAGGAAAAAGCGCTCGCGTGCCTCCTCGGCACTTGTCGCGCCCACGTCGAGAATCATCTCGGGCGGTACATGGGCGGCTTTCTCGGCGGCACTGGTAAAATGCGGCGGCTTGACGCCAATGGTACCGTGCAGCCATTCGCCCCGGGCATTGCGCACCAGCACGTCCTGGCCGCAAAGAGCCCCTTCGGGAAAACGCCCCAGCGTCACAAAGCCCATAGTTCCATTTGCGCGAATGGTGCGCACCATGCCGCCCACTTCGTCGCCATGGGCATCCATCATCACGCGCGGACGAGCGCGGTCGCCGTCAAGCCCCGTGCCGTTCGGCACAATCAAGCCATCACGCAGCGTGTTTTCTTCCACCGTGGCCCATCCGTCACAAAAGTCGCGAACCACATCGATAACCTCATCTTCAAAACCCGAAGGACCCTTGGCATTGGAGAGGCGCTCGAGCAGCCGAACCACCTCGTTGCGATCGATCTTCATTGCTGTCCTTTCAACAAAACGACCCCCGCAGGCCTGCGCCGGCGGAGGTCGAGCATGCAAACGCTATTGGTAAATGTACCTTAGCAGACCTTGAAGACCCAGTTGTGCTTATCCTCAACGGCACCATCCTGGATGCCAGTGAGCGTCTCGCGCAGTTTCTTCATCACCGGGCCGCACTCGGTATGGCCAGCGGGGAAAACGACCGTCTCGTCGGCGCCGTAGACCTTGTTGTCAATCTCGCCCACCGGGGAGATGACGGCTGCGGTACCGCACATGCCGCACTCGGAGAACTTGCCTGAGGCGACCTCGGCCCACTCCACAGGGCGCTCGTCCACGGTCATGCCCAGGTCCTGAGCTACCTGCACAAGGGAGCGACGGGTGATGGAGGGCAAGATGGAGTTGGTGTGGCTCTTGGGAACCACAAGGGTGTTGCCGTCGACGAACAGCACGTTGGCACCGCCAGTCTCCTCAACGTAGGTACGGGACTCAGAATCGAGATACAGGTTGTCGGCGTAACCCTGAGCGTGAGCCTCGACGGAAGGCTTGAGGCTCATAGCGTAGTTGAGGCCGGCCTTGATGTTGCCGGTGCCGTGGGGTGCAGCACGGTCGTAATCGGAAATACGCAGCTTGACGGCCTTGAGGCCACCCTTGTAGTACGGACCAACCGGCGTGACGAGGATGCGGAACGTGTACTCAGGAGCAGGAGCAACACCGATCACGTTGCCGGAACCGATCATAAACGGGCGGACATAGAGCGTAGCGCCCGAGCCAAAGGGCGGAACCCACGCGGCATTAGCGGTAACGACCTGCTTAACGGCCTCGACAAAGCGGTCAACAGGGAACGGGGGCATCTCGAGGCGCTGGGCAGAGTCATACATGCGCTGTGCGTTCTGGTCGGGGCGGAAGCACACGACGCTGCCATCCTGAGTGGTATATGCCTTGAGGCCCTCGAAGACCTCCTGGCAGTAATGGAAAATGCCGCCGCACTCGGAAACATGCAGGGTATGGTCGGTCGTCAGGCCGCCCTCGTCCCACTCGCCATCCTTCCAATGTGCCTCATAGCTGTAGTCGGTCTGCATGTAATTGAAGCCGATGTTGCCCCAATCCAGATCCTTCTTCTCAACGGTCATACTGTGCTCCTTCTCTTGCAATAGTCCACGCGCCGCGTCGGCATTTGGACCACGCATGCCTGCAGCACATGTGTGGGCTTCTCGCCAAGACGGTCGCATGTTGGGCATTCTACTCCCACCACCGACCTGTGGCACATTTTCTCTCGTTTGAGGACAAACGAAATACAACCGTAACGTTTCGCACGTGGAGTTGTCCGTACAAGCAAGGACGCCCACCTCATGAGGGATTGATGTTCAAATACTCATCGAGAGGACGGGGTGTCATGCGGCTATCCAGCGCCAGCGCCGCCACACGGCACGTTGCGGCCGCAACAATCTCTATACTGAAGGTACGCATCCCGATGTTGCAACGGCAAGGAGAGCCGCATATGACCGTCACCATGGAAAAAGAGCACCTGACCGAAGACCTGCTCAAGCGGCTGCTCGCGAGTTCGAGCGTCGAAAGCTATCTCGATACGCATGAGACGGTCAACACGACGCTGACGGAATTTCTTCGCGAGCTCACCGATGCTCGCAGGCTCAAAAGGTCCGAAGTTGCGCGCGAATCGGGCCTCAATCCCACAGTGGTGTACGACATTTTCGCCGGCAAGAGCAGACCAGGACGCGACCACGCTATCATGCTGGCGCTCGGCATCGGCTGCACACTCTGCGAAACGCAGCGCCTCCTAAGACTCGATAGCGTCGCCGAACTCTGGTGCAAGGACCGCCGCGACGCCATCGTCATCTGGTGTATCAAACACGGCATGAGTCGCGCCTGCACCGACGATGAGCTCTACCGTCTAGGTGAAAGGACGCTTCTGGGAACAAATTCGCTCAGATAGAATTATCTGGGTGTCGACCTGCGTCCCCCATCGCCCCTTGCATCGCACCTTGCGATTCAGTTGCCAACTGAACAAACAAAGCAGTTGTTGACATATCATTTTTGAGGCTTTTGCCCAGTTACCATGAAGGGAGGGCGGCTTGAACGGCAGCCAGCTCATGCATGCCATGAGCCTTGACGACACCTATCGCGTCGAGCAGGTGCTCGCGCGCGGCGAAGACGGCATTACCGAACTCGTCACAATCGACGGAGCCGATCCCTTCGTGCGAAAAAAGATGCGGCAAGAGCTCGTCCGCCGCAATGTTTGGTCGGCACTCACCGAATGCAGCTCGCCTCCCCCGAGTCGAGGCCGCCGACACAGGCAACGAAAGCTCCACCGACAGCTCTGCTGATAGCCCCGAGGATACTCCGGCTGCATCCTCGTCCGACTTCCGCGCCCTGATGGACGGCTACGAGCAGTTTATGAACAGCTACGTTGAGTTCATGAAAAAGTACGAGGATTCAGACGACACCACCTCGATGCTTGCTGACTACGGATCGATGATGCAGCAGTACAGCGATTGGTCGAAAAAATTTGATGACGTTGACGAAAGCTCGCTGTCTGCCGATGACCAAGTCTACTACCTAGAGGTCCAAGGGCGCGTTGCGCAGAAGCTGAGTGAGATCCAGTAACCACAAGCTAAACGCCACACACCAAGCTAGCAACAAAAAGATCCGCCATCCAGCGATGGCGGATCTTTTTCACACCGATTGGTTTTCCAAAAACCTACGCGTTTTTCTTGCCAAACTTTGCCTTGAGCAGGCCCACAACCGTTGGGACAACCGAGACGGCAACGATACCTACGATCAGCAGCTCAAAATGCTCCTGTACAAAAGGAATGCCGCCAAAGAAGAATCCCAGCAGCGTGAAGAGCGTGGACCAGGTAATACCGCCCAGCACGTTGAAGAGGACGAAGGAATGCCACTTCATGCCACCTACGCCGGCGAGAAACGGCACGAACGTGCGGATGAACGGGAAAAAACGACCCAAGAAGATGGCCAGATGGCCCCACTTGTCGAGGAACGCCTCGGACTTTTCGATACGCTCGGGCGTCATGACCTTGACCTTGCCCGAAGCGATAATCTTCTTGCCAAAGAAGTGGCCGATCATAAAGTTGCACTGATCGCCCAAAATCGCTGCGCACCATGCCACCGCGAGCAGCGTGAAGATATTGAAGCTGCCGTCGGCGGCAAAGCAGCCGCTTGCAAACAGCAGCGAATCGCCGGGCAAAAAGGGCATGAAGACCACGCCAGTCTCGATAAAGATAATCAAGAAGATAAAGCCATAGGCCGTGAGCGGACCCGCTGCGATCCAGGCAGAAATCGCCGTACGCGGATCTTTAAGCAGCTCGACGATCGTGTTGATAAAATCCATGGAGTAAAACCTCTCTGCTTTGGGCGTGCGATGCGTCCAAGCAAAAAAGTATACGTGCGGCGATACCGTGCAACAAAAAGCCAACGCGATTAGCAACAACTATGCATAAGTAACAGGTGTAGCCATCGAGGGCGTCGTCCGGGCACGCACCGCCCTACAATCCCGGAAAACGCTTTCGAGGATCCCCGGCAGACCACTCGATATCAACAATCGTCACCCGAAAGGCCGCCTCATCCACCGTGTAGTAAAGCGTAAAAGGCGTATCGGGAAGCGGCAAATATCTACAGGGAAACGGCGGTCGAGCCGCTATGTACTCAGGATCGTAGACGGGGCCCAGGGACGGAAACGCTGACAGCATCTCGACCGCCCACTCAAAGCGCCTCAAAGCCGATTTCAACGCCACATTCCGCTCGATAAAATCGAGAGCGTAATCGGTAATCTCAACTTTATAACTCACGCTACCAGCCCTTTTTTTCGCGAATGGCGCCAAGGGCATCCTTTGCGTCCGACGTCTTTCCGTCAAGGACGTCAGCATAGCCACGCATCAAGCCTTGGTAAACATCCATCTCGCATTTTTGCGCGCGCTCCTTGGCCGATACCATCCGGTCAAAAGCCGCGGCATCCATCACCACCACGCTCGCTTTTCCGTTGCGCGTGAGATAAATAGGCTCTTGGGTTTTTTCCAATGTATCGATAAGGGCTGTTTGGTTGCGATTGAACTCCGAAAGCGATGCAACGGCTGGCATAGCGGCTCCTTTCAGTGTAGTGCTATATTTACAGTAAATATACAGTAAATAGCCTTCCGGTCAAACCAACCGAACTTTGCGAAACGTATTATTCTTTCTTTTTTCCCGGTACCTATTAATCCTAGTGATTCGCTATACTTAAGCGCATCGTTTGCACAGGAGGGGTGCCGAAGATGAGCTTTATCACGACTATTCGCGAGGATATCGCCAACGTCAAGCGGGAGGACCCCGCCGCGCAAAACGGCCTTGTCATCTTCCTCACCTACCCCGGCCTTCACGCTAAATGGAACCATGTGCCCGAGCACTGGCTGTGGAACCATGGCTGCAAAAGCCTTGCGCGCATCATGTCGCAGATCACCCGCCATATGACCGGCGTCGAGATTCACCCCGCAGCGAGAATCGGCAAGCACTTCTTCATCGATCATGCCATGGGCGTCATCATTGGCGAGACCACGGTCATTGGCGATAATTGCACGCTCTACCAGGGCGTCACCCTGGGCGGTACCGGTAACGAGACAGGAAAGCGCCACCCCACGCTGGGCAACAACGTGACCGTTGGCTGCGGCGCCAAGGTGCTGGGAAACATCACCATCGGCGACAACGTAAAGATCGGCGGCAACTCCGTGGTGGTCAAAGACGTTCCCGCCAACTGCACCGTGGTGGGCGTGCCAGGACGCATCGTCAAGCGCAACGGTTGCCGCGTCTTTGAAGAGACCTTCGATGCCAAGCGCCATCGCGAGTTCATGCCCGACCCCGGCGAGGAGGCATCGGCCCGCAACCGCGCGAGCATCGCCGAGAACGCTCGTCGCGTCGCGGAGCTTGAGGCGGAAGTAGCCGAGCTCACCGCCCTCGTGCGCCAGCTAACCGAGCAAGCCGCCAAAAAATAGCCACGCGCTCGTACGAATAGACCTTCACGTCACAGCAAAAAGGCGAGGTGCCAAACCCGGCACCTCGCCTCATTTCATTTACGCAAACTGGCTCTGATAGAGCGTCGCATACGCGCCGCCCCGTTCGAGCAGCTCCTCATGCGTTCCCTGCTCGATGATATTGCCCGCATGCATGACCAAAATCAAGTCGGCATCCACGATCGTCGACAACCGATGGGCGATCACAAAGCTCGTGCGGCCCTGCATAAGCGCCGCCATCGCACGGTCGATAGCGCGCTCGGTACGCGTGTCCACGCTCGACGTCGCCTCGTCCAAAATCAAGATCTTGGGATTTGCCAGCAAGACGCGCGCAATGGTGAGCAGCTGGCGCTGACCCTGGCTGATGTTCTCCGCGTCGTTTGCCACCTGCGTGTCATAGCCGGCGGGCATAGTGCGCACAAAGAAATCAACCTGCGCGGCACGGGCGGCAGCAACAACCTCTTCACGCGAAGCGCCATCGCATCCGTACGCGATGTTCTCGGCAATGGTGCCGTCAAATAGCCATGCATCCTGCAGCACCATGCCAAAGTTCGAACGCAGCTCCGCTCGGGTCATGGCACGCGTGTCCACGCCATCAAGCGTGATGCGGCCCCCATCGATCTCGTAAAAACGCATGAGCAGGTTAACGAGCGTGGTCTTGCCCGCGCCCGTCGTACCCACAATCGCGATCTTCTGGCCGGGCTCCGCCGTAAAGGACACGTCCTTCATAAGAGTCTTCTCGGGCGTATAACCAAACTTCACGTGTTCGAACGAAACGCGCCCCTGCATAGGCTGAGGCACATGCGCCGCCAGCTCGGGCGCCGGATCGGGCTCGATTTCGGGCTCGTCGAGTACGTCAAACACGCGCTCCACGCTCGCCAGCGCACTTTGCATCGAGTTGATGGTGTAGCTCAACTGCGTTATGGGCTCGCCTGCCGTATAGATGTACTGGAAAAATGCCTGGAATATACCGACGGTCATACGGCCGGCAACAAGCATATTGCAGCCCACAACGGCAATGATAATCTGCGAGAGCCTGCTTAGGAAACGAATTGCCGGTCCCACCGCATTGGTGTAGAAATCCGCCTTGCAGTTGGCGTCAGCAAGTTCTGCGGCCTGCGAGCAGACTTCATCGGCGCTGGCCTTCTCGCGGCAAAACGAACGAATCACCAAACGTCCGCTGTAGGCCTCCTCAACTGCCCCGGTCAAGGTTCCCAAAAGCTCCTGTCGCCGCGCCGCAGCGCCAAGAGTCGCCTTTGAGACCAAAGCGGTAATACCAAGGGAGACTGCCGAAAAGACCAGGAAAATCACGGTGAGCTCAACGCTATACGTAAGCATCATGATCACCGAGCCGATGATACTGCCTATCGCTGTGAGCAGCGTGAGCACGCCGCGCTGCAGCACTTCGCTCATCTTGTCGAGGTCGTTTGTAGCACGGCTCACAATCTCACCGGGCTTGTGCCCGTCGTAGAACTTCAGCAGCAAACGGTTTAGCTTTGCCGCCAAGCGATTGCGCAAATTAAGGTTAAGGCGCTCCGCAAAACTCGCCATACACAGGCTCTGCGTCGAATAGAAAACGAGCGCCACAGTCCAGATTCCCAGGTAAAAAAGAATCTTCTCGCCGCCCGTCCCCCAGCCGATCGAGAACTGCCTGCCAGCAGCATCGGCCGCTTGAACCTGCGTCCAGATATAGTCGATGAGATGCGCGGAGTAGGCGGGCGCTGCAATCGAGCACACCGTATAGAAAACGATGGCGATGACTACGACCACAAAGCGCCAGCGCTGGTCTGCCGCCTCATCCCATAGACGACGCACCGTCGCCCAGGTGTTGCGGGGCTTGAGGTCTTCAAGCTCCTCCTCCGAATCGTGCAGATCGGCCAAGCGCTTTTGCTCGCGCCTCAGCTCCTCCTGCTCTTCCTCGGCAAAAATCTCCTCGGCAGAAAGATACTTCTTCTTCTCACTCATGCGCCTCACCTCCCCTCATCTGCGATTCGGCGATAGCGCGATATACCTCGCACGTTTCCATGAGCTCCTCGTGGCGCCCCTGGCCCACAACCTCGCCGTCCTTAAGCACGATGATCTGATCGGCGTGCAAGATGGTCGAGATGCGCTGGGCGATGATGAGAAGCGCAGAGCCGCGCATCTCCTGCGTCAACGCGGCGCGCAGGGCGGCATCGGTCTTAAAATCGAGCGCCGAGAAACTGTCGTCAAAGATATAGAGGTCCGCGAGCTTGATAATCGCGCGTGCGATGGCCAAACGCTGGCGCTGACCGCCCGAGAAGTTCGTTCCCCCCTGGGCCACCGCCGCATCGAGCCCGTGTTCGAGATCGTAGACAAACTGGCTTTGGGCAACATCGAGGGCATGGCGCATTTGCTCCTCAGTCGCATCGGGCAAGCCGTCTTGCAGATTGCTCGCCACGGTGCCCGAGAAGAGCCATGCCTTTTGTGGCACATACGAGATGCGTGCACGCAGTTCACGCTGCGTGATATCGCGCACATCGCGCTCACCCAAAAGCACGCGCCCGCGCGTAATGTCGTGAAGGCGCAGCAACAGCTTTGCCACCGTCGATTTGCCCGATCCCGTCGATCCGATAATCGCCGTGGTTTGCCCACGTCGACAGCTAAAAGTAAGGTCATGAAGCGTATCTTGGTCAGCATCGGCAAAACGGAAGCTCGCGTGGTCAAAGCGCGCCACCACATCCCGTTCGCCTGCAAGCGCACGCACAGGCTCCGCCGCAACAGAAGGCGCCTTGGCATCCGCGCTGTCCACAATGGAAGGCTTGAGCTCCAGCACCTCGCGCGCACGATCAAGACATGCCTTGGCGCGCGGCATGGTCACCATCACCATCTGCGCCGTCATGATGTAGAAGAGGATGAGGATGGCATACTCCAGCACTGCCGAAATGCTGGCAATCTGCATGGCATGCGCACCCACACGATTGCCGCCAAGCCAGATAACGCACACCTCAACCATGTTCATCACGAAGAAACACGAGCAATCGAGACCCGAAAACACGTAGTTCACGCGGATGGCGTTTTGCGCATACTCCCCGAACACGCGCCCTTCGCGCTCCTCTTCGCGCTTCTCCCGACCAAACGCTCGAATCACGCGCGCACCGATGATGTTCTCGCGTAGCACCACATTCATGCGGTCGATAAAGTTTTGCAGGCGAATAAAGATCGGCGCCGTCTTGGCCACTGTAATCACCGCAAGCACCATTACGATAGCCACGGCGATCAGCAGCATGAGGCCCATTTGGTAGTCGATCCTAAAAGCAAGGATGATACCGACGACGGCGAGCACCGGCATAGGCAGCACCAACTGGCAGGTCATGATAATCGCCTGCTGAATCACGTTGATATCGCCCAGCGTGCGCGTAATCATGGCACCGGTTCCAAAGCGTTCGAAATCGCTCGCCGAAAACTCCAGGGACTTACGATAGATCGCGCAGCGGATGTCGCAGGCAACCCGCGAGGCCAAGCGCGCAGTGAGGTAAGAGCCGGTCACCGCACCGCCCGAGGCCATAGCGGTAGCGCCCAGCATGAGCAGGCTGTTGCGCAGGATGTACTCGGTCGATCCCGATGTAATGCCCACGTTGACCATATTTGCAAGCATGGTGGGAACCAGCAGCGTTCCCGCGTTGTCAATCAGCAAAACAAGAAGGGTGAGGGCAACGAGCCCTTTATGAGGTTTGAGGAAACGCACAAGCGTTTTCATATATATCCTTCGTTCGTTATCGAGTTTCTTCCAGGATTGCTTCTTTGAGCTTCGTGAGCTCGAGCGAAAGCGCGGCATCATACTTATTTACCAAGGCCTCGAAGCGTTTGCGCTCGGTAGCGGTCAGCGTCGAGAGGGCTTTAACCTCGGCATCAAGTGCGGGCGCGATAAAGCGTTTTGAAAAGCGCACGCCCTCGACGGTTAGCTGGGCCACTTTGTTCTTGCGGCTTCCCTCGGCGTAAACCAGATCCACAAGCCCGCGCATCGACAGATGCTTGAGCGCCGAGTTGATGGTCTGTTTGCTGTAGCCCCACTCCGAGCAAAGCGCGGCAACGGGACGCGAGCCGCCATGCTGCACGATGTCATAGATCATCCAGTACGAGCACTCCGGAAGCCCACATGCCCGAGCAACCTCGTAGTAGAGCTTATCCACCTGGTTGTAACCATGGTCGAGGCGCTGCGCCATCGCAGCGAGCTCGTCCCCATCCATATCGTCCATACCCCTCCGAAGATTCGCTCGGCATCAGTAATCCGAAATCGGACATTTCTTTCGAGAGAGGGTAGTCCGGTTTCGGATTACTGTCAAGAGGGGGTCATTCGCGCCAAAGCGAACCTTGCCATAAAAAACCCGCCAACGTGAGCTGACGGGCAAAAGGGAAATCGATTATTAAAACGCAAGCGTTCGTCTAGTCCTCCTGTATCGACTCGTAGAACGTAGCGCCCGCACAGAGGTCGTGGATGCTCTTTCCGTCATGCCAGGGAAGCTCGATAAGCTCGGACAAGGTGTTGACCAGCTCGGAGCAATCCGTAAAGCGGCCCTTCTCGTTGAGCTGATTGCAATCCTGCACACGCCAGTAGCCATCGGTGTGCGTGATGTAATACTGACCGCCGTCGGCATCCATAAAGATGCGCGTCTTAGACCGCAGGTAGCTCAGGAGATCCTCGAATTCCAAGGATATCGTCTCGTCTGCCTTCAATCCCATGATGACCTCCCAAATGGTCGCGGGCGGATGTGAAAGCCCCGTATCAAACAGAGCGTTATCTTCAAATAAACCCGTTTAAGGCCCCACGCGACAGGTCATTTAGGCAGGCGGCACAGACATACACGCAAACGGAAGAAAACGAAAAAGATATGGCAGCCGAATGTGCAACGCACACATTGCCAAGCCCTATGCATCTTAAAATTCTGCAAGTCCTAAGTCATTATTCATATAAGCTCAGTGGGTATAGATAGCCCCGTAGACCAATTCCCAATCGAAAGGAACCGTTATGGATGCTCTCGATGCCCTAAAGACGCGCCGCAGCTGCCGAGCATACCTCGATCGCCCTGTCGACGCCCAAACGCTCGATACCATTATCGAAGCGGGCCGCTTCGCCGCAAGCGGCATGGGACGCCAGCCCGTCACCTTTGTTGCCGTAACCGATCCCGCCACAGTCAAACAGCTTTCGCGCATGAACGCCCAGATTATGGGAGTCGACACCGATCCATTCTATGGAGCGCAGACGGTAGTTGTGGTGCTTGTTGACGCAAGCGTTCCCACCTGTGTGGAAGACGGCGCCCTCGCTATGGGCAACCTCATGAATGCGGCACATGCCCTAGGCGTCGATTCGTGCTGGATCCATCGCGCACGCGAGGAGTTTGAGTCCAAAGAAGGGCGCGCGCTTTTGGCATCTTGGGGTCTTCCCTCCGACGGATCGCTGCGCGGCATAGGCCATTGCATCCTGGGTTACGCCGCCGGCCCCGCAAGCGATCCCAAACCGCGTCGCGACAACGTGGTGTACGTAAAGTAGCCTTTACCCCCAGTAACCCTTGTATGCAATCGGGCCTGTCCGCATCTTTGGACAGGCCCGATTTCTCATACGCCTGGTGCGTTTGCGCTATTTGCCTTTAACCATTCCGGCGATACGATCGGAAATCGAAGTCTGGCCGCGACGGTCCTCGCCCCAGAAGGAAACAGACACCATGCCCGGCCCCACATGGCAGCCAATCGTGGGACCGATATTCGTCTCGAGAAACATCGTGGTGTCGTCTTGCTTGGCAATCAGCTCATGCAGCCGACGGGCATCGCCCGTGGCATCGGCGTTGCCGATAGCCGCGACGTTAGAGTACAAGTCTGCATTGCGACCCTTGCTATAGAACTCCGCCATGCGTCGCAGCCCCTTCTTACGACCGCGCACCACGCCCACAACGGCGAGCTTGCCATCGGTATCAAAGGTGAGCAGCGGCTTGACGTCCAGCTTTCCGCCTACAAGCGCCACACCGGCAGGAATCCTGCCGCCTCGATGTAGGGCATCAAGATCGTCGACCATAAACATCGTCTGCACGTAATAGCGCGCCTCGGCCGCCCAAGCGGCAAGCTCGGCAGCAGTAAGGCCGCGGTCGCGCTGACGCACCGCCTCGGCAATGATCAGGCCCTGGGGCGTGGAGCCCAGCTTAAGATCGACAACATACACGCCCAGCTCTGCCGCAGACTCGACCTCGCGCTCGCGGCAAATGCGCGCAAGCGCGGTGCAGGCGCCCTCATATGCACCGGAAAGCCCACTCGAAAAAGCCAGATACACCGTTGGCACGCCCGAATCGATCGCCTCGTTAAAGGCGGCCTCGAAAGCGAGCTGCGAAGGCTGCGAGGTCATTGGCTGTGCACCATGGCGCATGGCCTCGTAAAAATCGTGTGCCGAAATGCTCTCATACATATCGTCCACGCCCGTCAGGCCATCGTCACCTTTAACGGTCTCGGTATAGGAAAAATTGAGCACGCGCAGGCCCGCGCGTTCGCAGTAACCCCTCGAAAGCTCGCAGCATGAATCGACGATGATATTGCAGGCAGCACCGGAAGTGGGCATGAAAAAACTCCGCTCGGATCGAAAAACATATGCGCACAATTGTGACAGCATCGGCAGCCTTCGAGCGGCAAAAGCAGAAGTTGCGCACATACGCAAGCAAGCGTGCACGCCAAAAACAAAGCGACCCCGAGAACTCGGGGTCGCTCCTCATTCTTGTGTGGATGGCGTCACAAGAACGGAAAGGGTACCAACGGGGCGTTGAGGGCACTCGGCGGGCTTGTCCGCAGTGTTAGTAATGTCGCTCACCATCGCCGTGCGCACCGGCTCGAAATCCGTTATCGCACGGCGATGGCGGGCGTTGCCAAGAACCCTCATCGCCCAGTTGGAAGCTGGCGGTTAGCCACTCCGTCAGGCACCTTCTGTTTGGTGCACCACCATAATCGCGCGTCGCCTTTTCCTGCTCTATACTGACAAATGCGAATTATCGTTTAATTTTGAAACAGTCACAGAGGTGGCCCATGGACAACCGAGACACAAACAGCCCCGCCGTCAGCTATCTTGCCCCGGACTCACTGCAAGGGCTTCTTGTCGGAGCGCTTGCCGACGCCGGCATCGATATCATCGCCTTCGACAGCGACGCATCCGTTGCCTTTACCACCCTGACATCGACACAGGAGCATCGCGATGCCCTGATCCAATACGCGCGAAACCATCGAGACCAGGCATCCGAGGGAGGGCGCCTGCTGTTTACGCGCGACCGCAAGCTCTTCACGCTCTATCCCCGCAAACAAAATGTGGGCGGGCACGCGCTTGACGTCTTTACCGTGCGCCATCGACGCAGCAGCACCGTGCGGCCCGGCATCGATTGGCTCAATGCCGAAGACGTGCGCATCGATTTTGAGCAAAGCGCCTTTGGCATCATCGAGGGCGAAGCGGCCCTCTCCCCGCTTGTCCTTGCATCCTACGAGCACAACACGCCCGTGATGCTGGAAGGCGAAGCAGGGTCTGGCAAAGACCAGATAGCCGAGCTTCTCTATTTGAGCGGTTCCCTTTCCCACCAGCCATTTGTTCGCATTAGCTGCGATATCTTGAACGACCGCTCCTGGCATCATCTGCTCAAATCCGCAGATTCGCCGCTCTATCAAACCGATATGACCATCTATATCAGGCGCTTGCATGCCCTGGAAGAACGCCGCCATCGCGAACTTCTGGCAACGCTGCGCGAGGGAGCCCTGACCGAACGCTGCCGCGTGATTCTTTCGGGCAACGACATTCCCGGTGGTGGAGAGTGCGATGCCGTGGCCCAATGTGCCGAGCAGCTCAGCTGCGCGGTCTGCATTGCCCCCTCCGTGCGAGAACAAGGCGAACCCGCGCGACGCGTCGAACGCTACCTGACGAGCCTCGCTCAAGAATTTGAAATGGAGGCGCCATCGATCGAGCACGATGCCGCAGCGATCTTGAACGCCTACAGCTGGCCGCGCAATTACGCGCAGTTGCGCGAAGTCGCCGAGTGCCTGCTGATTCTAGGCGGAGACGCCCCCGTTAGCAAAGAGAACGCAAACGCGGTTCTTGCTCAGGAAAACGTGATTCGCTCCGGAGTCTTCTCATCTCCGGCCCTGGAAACCGACCTCTATATCCTGCGCCCCCTCGCCGACACCGAGCGAGATATCGCCCAGCTGGTTGTCGACCACCTGGGCGGCAACAAAACAAAAGCGGCCGATGTCTTGGGCATCAGCCGCACTACCCTTTGGCGCCTCCTTCGCTAACACGCGAGCAAAATGCGCCTCGTCGAAGCTTTCGCTAGGCTTCCTCGAGAACCACGTGCCGGAAGGAGCCGTCCTCGTAGATGCCGTAGCTGTGCGTCCCATCTTTGGGAATGGATACGCTGCCTGGATTGAAAAGCCACAAGCCCGGATGCTTCTGGCTCTCCTCGTTGACCTTGATATGCGTATGTCCGTACACCAGCGCGGAGCCGGCGGGCAGCGCCGGTGCGTTATCGACGCTGTTGTGCATGCCGGCGCCAAACACATGGCCATGCGTGCAAAAGAGCTCGCGACCGTCGCTATCCATCACGAGAGCGCTGTCGGACATACAGGGAAACTCGAGCAGCATCTGATCGACTTCTGCTTCGCAGTTGCCGCGCACAGCGATCACGCGCCCGCTCTTGGCAAGATCGTTGAGCAGCAAAATCACGCGCTTGGGAGCATAGTCACGGGGAAGATCGTTGCGGGGACCGTGATAGAGCAGGTCACCCAAAAGAATGATGCGATCGGGCTGTTCGGCCTCGATGACAGACATCAGGCGCTCGGCCCAATACGCGGAGCCATGGATGTCGGATGCGATAAGAAACTTCATGATAGGTCCAATCTCAAGACACCTTGCAACGAATAACGCTAGCGCAGGGATTCTTTTGCGACAGCGCTGGCGCAATAGGAAATGCCCGCGATGATCAATGCGTTGATCACAACCGACACAACAGCGGTGCCGTTCAGGATAGCAAGCACCACATCGGCGGCATTGACAAGCAGCCCGACGAGCGCCACAGGCAGCAGGCCGCGGGCTCGAACGGGAACGTTAGCAGCAGAGATGCCCTGCGCCCCCAGCAAAAACGCAAAGAGCACGACAAGCCCCATTACGATGGAATGCAGCAGGTCGGGCGCCTGGTCGCCGGAAGTGTTGAGCACGATAAGGGTGATCACCAGATCGACACCCCCAACCAGGGCAAGAAGGCTCAAAACCTTGAGGGCTTTTCGCATAGTGGACATAAGGTCTCCTCTCCCCGCCGGGCGGCGGAGCAAAACGCGTATACGCGAAGCATTGTACCCCGCCCTATCGGACGCGGACGCGCCTCATCGGCCGCAAACCGCCTCGCGCACGGTATCCATCACCGTCTGCAGCGCAACGCCTTTATCGCGTGCGATGGCAGCACAGGCCTCGTACTCCGGGGTCGTGCGCCGCGTGCCGTCGGGAAGACGAACGGTCTTTACCAAGACGTCACCCCAAGGTGTCTCCACCGACTCGATGGCCCGAGGCAAACAGGTGCGCTCCATCTGCTGGCGACGAATACCGATGGTCGTCGTCTCGCTCAAGATAATCTCTTCCATGCGTAAAACATCGGAGGGCTCCACAATAACCTGCAGCTGATAAGCGGGACGGCCCTTCTTGCAAAAAATCGGCAGCCAGTGCACCTCGCGCGCACCAGCCTCACGCAAACGCTCCGCAGCATAGGCCAAAACCTCCGGCGAGCAGTCATCGATATCGCATTCGAGCTTAACAATGCAGTTGGGCGCTTGCGTTTCGGCAGAGAGCGAGGGGCGAGGTTCACGGGCGGCAGCACCAACGCGCGCGTCAAGCTCCTCGATGAGCATTGCGCGCAAGATCGATGGACGCTCGTAGGAGCGCTTGCCCGCACCGAGCCCCACCGCGCGAATCGTATAGCGCTCGGGCAGGGAAAACTCGGGCTCCAGGGCGGCAACGAGCGCCGCGCCGGTGGGCGTCACAAGTTCACCCTCAACCGAACTCGAGGACAGCGGCAAGCCATGGGCGATGCAGATGTTCAACGTTGCGGGAACGGGCACCGGGATAACGCCGTGCTGGCAGCGAATCGTCCCATGGCCATCGGTCAGCGCGGGGACAATCGCTCGCTCAATGTCCAGATCGTCAATCAAGAATGCCGCCGCAAGAACATCGACAATGGAATCGACTGCGCCCACCTCGTGAAAGTGAACCTGGTCGATTGGCAGACCATGGGCCTTTGCCTCGGCCCTTGCGAGAATGCGAAAGGCGTCGCGAGCGAGGCCGCGTGCACGGTCGGAAAGCGAGGCGGCATCGATGACCTGCTCGACCTGCGCCAAACCGCGATGCGCATGATGATGGTCGTGGTCGTGGGAAGTGTCGCCCAAACCGTGCAGATAGGCCATGTCATGATCATGGTTCTCGTGCGCAGCGTCCAGCTTCACGTCGAAGTCGCAGCAATCGATACCAGCCTTCTTCACGCGCGTCACCGAAACCGAAAACCCCTCGAGCGACAATTTCTCGAGCATTTGCGTCAACCGCTCCAGCGCGGGCTTTCCCCCAAGGTCAAGAAGCGCCGCAACCAACATGTCACCGGCAATTCCTGCCTGGCAATCCAAATAGAGTGTTTTGCCGCGTCTCGTGTCCGCCGCCCTTATCGCCATCTCCACGCAGCCCCTCTCGATCTCAAGCGCAAACGTTTCCCGCCAACGCTACCACAGCAGATGCGCAACGCAAACAAACATGCTCTGCGCTAGCCCAACTTGTCCACGCAGGCATACGGAGCAGCGGCGCGCACCACGATAATCCCATGCCCGCGTGCTATGCTTTGCGGCATCGTTTGCACGCAATGCGCCAACAATATGTACGGGAGGCACGCATGTCCCAAGAAGATATCAAGCAAAGCATCCACGACGCCTTTGATGAGGACGACCCGAGCCCGGCAAAACGAGCCCCCAAGCCCGGCTCCGGCAATCCCGGCCTTCCCATCGCTTCTCTCATCTTTGCCGTAGCAGGAGCCATCCTCGGCGGCTATGTCAGCTGGATTTTGAGCGTTATCGCCGGCATCGTCGCCATCGTATTGGGCGTTGTGGCACGCAAGCAGGCATCTCCACGCCTTGGCCTTGCCCTCGCAGGCATCGTTATCGGCGTGCTTTGCATCCTGAGCAGCCTCGCACTCGTAGGCATCTACCTGCTCAAGCTCAAGAACATGGGTCTGCTGTAACAAGCCATCGCCCAATAAAGGAGCCCTTATGCCTTGCTGCCCGTTGGTCGACTGCCATACTCACACGCATTTTTCCGATGGCGTCTCGACATTCGAGGAAAACGTCCGCGCGGCGGCGGGCGCCGGCTGCGAGCTAATGGTCTCGACCGATCACCTCACCCTGCCCGCCAGCATGGATGCTCCTGGAGGTGTGCAAGTCACGGTTGCAGACCTTCCGGCCCATCGTGCCGCCTTCGACGATGCTGTCAAACTCGCGGCCGAGCTTTCGCCCTCGCTCAAGCTGCTCTACGGCTTCGAATGCGACTGGTATCCCGGATGCGAGCCCCTGGTCAAAACATGGTCGGCAGGCGCCGCTGTGCGCTTGGGCAGCATTCACTGGCTCGGCGACCCGGGCAATATCATGGCAGGAGCCGCGGGCGCTGCCGGCACCGCAGATGTGCCCCGTGCCGACCCGCCCAACTCCGACGCCGGCTGGATCGATTACGATGCAGATCTGCATGTTTGGGAAAACCTCGGCGTTCACGAGGTCTGGCGCCGCTATGTCGACGCCTGGTGCGCTGCCTGCGAAAGCCCGCTCGATTTTGATGTAATGGCGCACCCGGACCTCCCCATGCGCTTTGCCAACGAGGGGCTTGCGCCGGATTTTGATCTTGCCCCCTTATGGGACCAGATGGCCGCCTGCGCACACGATACGCACAGGCGCATCGAAGTTTCCACGGCCGGTATGCGCAAAAGCGTGAACGATTATTACCCCACCCGCGGTCTGCTCGAACGTTTTGTCCATGCGAGCGTCCCTATCGCGTTTGGGTCTGATGCGCACCGCGCCTGTGATATCTGCTGGGGCATCTGCGACGCCTACGCATTCGCCTATAGCTGCGGATACCGCTCGTTTGATATCCCCCGCGATGCCGGAGCATGGGAGACCGTCTCCCTCTAGGGCGCCGGGGCATCGCGAAGCATCGCCACCCGTTGCCAAAAGCGACCAAAAATGGGCGGGTGCCATCCTCGCAGAAGGCGCCCGCCCGATTACGTTATGTAAAACCGGCTACTTCATGCGCGCATTGAGCTCGCCGGCAAGCTCATCGAGGGTCACGCCGTAGCGCTCGAGCGTCACGAGCAGGTGGTACACCAAGTCGCCCGCCTCGTAGCGAATGTGGTCGTGGTCTTTATCCTTGCAGGCCATGATCACCTCGCTTGCCTCCTCGGCAATCTTCTTGAGCAGTTCATCCTCGACATCGGTCAAAAGGCGCGCCGTATAGCTCTCTTCGGGCGAAGACTCGCGACGCCCATGAATCGTCGCGGCCAGGCTCTCCAGAGTCTCTCCGATATTGCCATCCTGCACGTTAGCGGTACGTACGCCCATGCTTGATTCCTCCCAAACGTAACGCCGCTGCTATCGCGGCTTGTATCCCATCTACCTACGGCTCAACACGCTTGAAAAAACAACTGCGTGCACCCGTATGACATGCCGGACCGGGGCTGTCGACCTTCACAAGCAGCGTATCGCTATCGCAATCGGTCCATAGCTCGCGCACTTGCTGCATATTTCCGCTGGTCGCGCCCTTATTCCAAAGCTCCTGGCGGCTGCGGCTCCAAAACCACGTGGTGCCGCGTTCAAGCGTGAGCCCCACCGACTCCTCGTTCATCCACGCCACCATCAACACCTCACCGGTGTCGTACTGCTGAACCACGCACGGAATGAGGCCGCGTTCGTCATAGGTGAGCTGCGCGGGCGTTGTGACCTCGATCATCTAAAAATCCAATCTTACCGGGATACCCTGACTTGCCATGTACTCCTTTACCTGGCGAATGCTAAAGGTTCCAAAGTGAAACACGCTTGCTGCAAGCACGGCATCGGCTTCGCCCTCGATAACGCCTTCGGCAAAATGCTCGAGCGTACCCACGCCGCCGCTCGCGATCACAGGGATGGAGACCGCGCGAGCAACGGCACGCGTGAGCGCCAGATCAAATCCCTCTTTGGTGCCGTCGCGATCCATGCTCGTAAGCAAGATCTCGCCCGCGCCGCGTCGTGCCGCCTCCGCAGCCCACTCAACAGCATCGATACCCGTGGCATTGCGACCGCCCGCGGTAAAGACTTCCCACTTGTCGGCACCGGGCTTTCCGGGCATGCCCACGCGCTTGGCATCGATAGCGCACACCACCGCCTGGCTGCCAAACGCCGCAGCGGCCTGGGTAATCAAATTTGGATCGCGCACAGCAGCCGAGTTGAGCGACACCTTGTCGGCACCCGCCGCAACCATCTGGCGCATACCCGCAAGATCGCGAAAACCGCCGCCCACCGTATAGGGAATGGAGAGTTCCTCGGCCGCATGCGCAGCCATGTCGATTGTTGTCGCGCGATTGTCGCTCGTGGCGGTAATGTCCAAGAACACGACCTCGTCGGCTCCCTCACGGTCATACGCCGAGGCAAGCTCGACAGGATCACCCGCGTCGCGCAGTTCCACAAAGTTGACGCCCTTTACAACGCGTCCGCACTTGACATCCAAACACGGAATGATGCGCTTGGTTAGCATGCGCTCTCCTCTCCATGGGCCACGGCCAAGGCCTCGGCCAACGTGAAGTTGCCCTCATACAGGGCACGCCCGGTGATAGCGCCCTCGATGACATCCGCGCCCGCAGCGGCAACCGCACGAATGTCGTCGAGCATGGAGATTCCTCCCGAGGCGACAACCGGAAAGCCGGCAACGTGGGCCACGTGGGCATATGCCGCCACATCGATACCGGTCTGCATGCCATCGCGAGCGATATCGGTATAGACCAGGTGCCTGAAGCCCTGCTCGGCAAGCTGCCCCACCACCTCGTCAAGCGCCAAGCCCACGCCATCGCGCCAGCCGTTCACCTTGACCTGACCATCGCGAGCGGCAACGTCGGCTACCAGCAGGTCGCCAAAGCCGCGCGCCGCGACCTCAGCAAAGCCCGGCTCCGTTACCAAAACGGTACCCATGGCAATGCGCTTGGCGCCATACCCCGCAAGTTCATCGATGCGTGCAAGCGAGCGCACGCCGCCGCCCACATCGATAGACAGGCCGTCTACCTGGCAGATTGATTTGATGGCCCGAGAGTTGGCCGCACGTGCCTCCTCGTCTTCTTCAAATGCAGCCGAAAGATCGACCACATGAAGCCACGTTGCGCCCTGCGCGGCAAACTCCCTCGCAACCGAAACGGGATCGTCGGAATAAACCTTGCAGCGGCTTCGGTCGCCGCGCTCCAGACGAACGACCTTGCCGCCAATCAGATCGATAGCGGGAAACAAAATCATGCGTCTACCTCCCCATCGTTCATGGCACCCTCGACGATGCCCACGAAGTTCTCGATAAGCCGCAGACCGCGCGCCGAGGATTTCTCGGGATGGAACTGGCAGCCAAAAACGCGCCCACGCTGCACCATACAGGCAAAACTGCGCGTATAGTGCGTATGGGCAAGGGTATCGGCAGCGGGCACATCGAGGTCTGCCGCATACGAATGCGTGAAGTACATGTTGGCGCCCTCGGGGAAACCACGCAGAAGAGGCGAAGCGGCACCCTCCTTGGTCAGATGCACCTGATCCCAACCAACATGGGGAACTTTAAGACGCGTGGACTCAAGGCGCGAACACGACCCCTGAATCAGTCCCAAACCGCGCACCCAACGTCTGCCGTCAGCCTCAAAAATCACTCCGGGATTTAAACCCTTGCCGTAAGCGTCGTTCGCAATAGCTACAGAGGTATCCTCGGGAACACCCTCGTCACCGCGGTCAAGCAGCAGCTGAAGCCCCAGGCAAATACCTAAGATCGGCTTGTTTGCGCCAGCGGCCTCGAGCACCGCCTGGTCAAGCCCCGACTCGCTCATATAGGAGATGGCATCGTAAAACGACCCCACGCCGGGAATCACGATGCCGTCGGCCGCGCGGACACACGCGGGATCGTCGCTCGCATAGGCCTCGGCGCCAGCGCGCGCAAAACCGCGCACCACGCTCGACAGGTTGCCCTTGTGGTAGTCGACGATGACAATCGATGGACTGAGCACTGTTCCCTCTTCTCTTACCATTCAATCGATTAAAACGCCCAGCTAAAGGGTTCCCTTGGTCGATGGCACGCCCTTTACGCGCGGGTCCATCTCACACGCAAAGCGCATGGCACGGCCCGTGGCCTTGAATGCCGCCTCGATAATGTGATGGCTGTTCTCGCCCGCCAGCTCGCGCACGTGCAGCGTGAGCTGGGCATCGCGCGCAAAGGCGTAGAAAAACTCGACCGCAAGCTCGGTATCGAACGAGCCCACGCGCTCGGTGGGCAGCGGCAGGTCACAATAGGCCTGACCGCGGCCGGAAATATCGACTGCCGCCATGACGAGCGTCTCGTCCATGGGGATGGTCGAATCAGCAAAGCGCGTGATGCCCGCTTTATCGCCAAGCGCCTGGCAAAACGCCTCGCCCAACACGATGCCCGTATCCTCCACGGTGTGGTGCGCATCGACCTCAACGTCGCCCGCGGCATGCACCGTCAGGTCAAACTGGCCATGACGACCAAACGCGTTGAGCATGTGGTCGAAAAACGGCACACCCGTATCGATATCGCAAACGCCAGACCCATCGAGGTCGAGCTTGATCTGGATGTCGGTCTCCCCCGTCTTGCGGGCTACCTCTACGGTGCGAGACATCTACATCTCCTCCTTTACGAGCACGGCAAGCGCACTCAATACAGCGTCGTTTTCTGCAGGCGTACCCACGGTGATGCGCAGGCAGCCGGCAAGTCCGGGCGCATAGCTAAAGTCGCGCACAAGAATCGAGTACTCGTCGCGCAGACGCTCGCGCACACGGGTCGCACGCGCCATACGCACAAGCAGGAAGTTGCCAAAACTCGGCCAGACCTCAACGGGCAGGCCTTTGGCAGCAAACGCCTCGAGCGCAGCCTTGACGCGCTCACGCTCCGCGGCAACCTGGGCCACAACCGGCGCATAGGCATCGCGAGCGCGCACGGCCGCAAGCGCCGCCGCCTGCGTAAGCACATTGACCGAGTAGATCTGGCGAATCGCCGCAAACACGTCGATAACCTCGGGCGCCGCGATCACATATCCGCAGCGCGTGCCTGCCGCCCCAAAGGCCTTGGACAGTGTGTGCAGGATAACGAGGTTGGAATACTTCTCGATAAGTCCTTGGGCTGTGGTCTTGGCACCAAAGGAGGCATCGGCAAACTCGATATACGCCTCGTCGACCATGACCATACCGGGACATGCCTCGCAGAGCTTAGCGACAAAATCGAGCGAAGCCACATCTCCCGTGGGATTGTTGGGCGAGGTCACGATAGCAAGATCGCATGAGGGGGCCGCCTCGAGCACCGCCGCGCAATCGAGCTCGAAGGTCTTGGGATCGCGCCATACGTCACGCACCCCGGTCTCAACAAGCGAGGCAAAAAACGCGTATTCGCTAAAGCACGGTGGGCAATTGAGCAGCGTGCGCCCGCGCCCGCCAAAGGCGAGCAGGAAGTTATAGAGCAGCTCGTCGCCACCGTTTCCTACGCAGACCATCTCGCGCGGCACACCATGCCAGACGGCCAGCTCGTCACGCAAGTCGTTGCTCATGGGATCGGGATAGCGGTTGAGGGGCGTTGCGGCCAAGGCGGCGTCAACGGCCTCGCGCACGCCCTCGGGCACGGGATAGGTGTTCTCGTTTGCCGAGAGATTAATGCTCGTGGGCGTGAAGTTGGGGTCATACGACTCGATACTCGCCAGATACGGCTGCACGAGCTCCTTCATCTTCTGGGAAAGCTCCGCCATCGCTATTCACCCGCCGACGCCGCGCCACGGGCGACCGTCTGGACGTCATCGTCCGGCCAAGCAACAGCAGTAAGGTCCGTGCCGGCAAGTGCCTCGCAGCTTACGGAATCTTCACCCTGCTCCAGAATGCGACGACGCAGCGCCGCAGAAAGAGCGTGGGACCACAAGCCCTCGGCCTCAGCCAAACGCTGAGTCGCAGGCGCATCCTTCATCAGGCCCTGAGGAGTATAGCAAATGACGCTCGAGCGCTTGACGAACTCTTCGACAGAAAGCGGATTGGAGAAAAGCGCCGTGCCGCCCGTGGGAAGCGTGTGGTTGGGACCGGCAACGTAGTCGCCAAGGGGCTCGGAGCTCCAAGCGCCCACAAAGATGGCACCGGCGTTGCGAATGCCGCCCAGCAGCCCCATGGCATCTTTGCAGTGAAGCTCCAAGTGCTCCGGCGCCACGGTGTTGACGGCCTCGACTGCCGCCGACATATCGGCAGCGACTACGATCGTGCCCTCGTTGTCAAGAGAGGTACGCGTAATCTCCGCGCGGGGCGACTGAGCCACCAGGACCTCGATGCCGCGCTCGACCTGGGCGGCAAAATCGGCATCGCAGGTAACCAGGTAGCAAGCTGCCAGCGGGTCGTGCTCAGCCTGCGCCATAAGATCAGCCGCAACGACCATGGGGTTCGCGCTCGCATCGGCGAGCACGCAAACCTCGGACGGTCCGGCGATCATATCGATACCGATATCACCCGAGACAATCTGCTTGGCAGCAGCCACGAACGCGTTGCCCGGACCGGTGATCTTATCGACCTTGGGGATGGTCTCGGTACCGTAAGCGAGCGCCGCTACTGCCTGCGCGCCGCCCACCATGTAGATCTCGTCCACACCGCCGAGCTTTGCGGCAGCAAGCGTGTAGGGGCTGATAAGTCCATCCTTTTGCGGAGGCGTGACCATGACCACGCGCTTGACCCCTGCAACCTTGGCGGGAATAGCGTTCATGAGTACCGTCGAAGGATACTGCGCGCGTCCGCCCGGCACGTAGATGCCGGCCGCCGCAAGCGGGGTCACCTTGACGCCGAGCATGGTGCCATCCGTGCGCGTGGTAAACCAGCTCTGCTCGACCTCGCGCTCGTGGAACTCGCGAATCTGTGCGGCGGCCTTCTCGAGCGCCGCGACAAACGTGGGGTCCAAGCCCTCAAGCGCCGCATCGATCTGCTCCTGCGGCAAACGGAAACTCTCAAGGTCAACACCGTCAAAACGGCTGCAATAGTCGCGTACCGCCGCGTCTCCCTCGGCGCGCACGCGGGCCACGATCTCCTTGGCAGAAGCCACGATATTCTCGGGCAGCACGCCCTTGCGATTGAGCTGGTTGACGCTCAGCAGCTCGCCCGCTGCCAACTTGATGGTCTTCATCTCAAACAGTCCTATCTCTATTGGGCATCTGCGCCCATGCTACGTCAAAATCGATATATGCCCGCTACTGAGCCGAGCCCGCAACGGGCTCGAAATGGAGATGCTCCACCGCAGCGGCCAGTCGCTCGCCCAAGATGCGCACGCGCGGATCCAAACGGGCAGCACCGGGGTTCACAAAGAAACGCGCTGTGCATTCCATGATCTCGCCGGTGATAACCAGATCGTTCTCGCGCAGGGTGGAACCCGTGGCCGTGATATCGACAATGCGGTCGGTCATGCCGACGATGGGCCCCAACTCGATATTGCCGTGTAGTGAGACGATATCCGCCACCACGCCGCGACTCGCATACCACGCCGCAGCGATGCGCGGATACTTAGTAGCGACGCGCAACGAGCCACGACGGGCATAATTGCGCTCGGCCTGGCCTGCACGCCAGGAAGGCTCCGCCTCGATAAACTTGCAGGCGCCATAGCCAAGGTCGACCAGCTGCAAAAGGTTGAGACCGGCCTCGATCAGGGAGTCGCGGCCGCAAATGCCGCAGTCGGCGCCGCCACAGCCCACAAAGGCAGGCGCATCGCTGGGGCGCACGATAATAAACTCGATGTCGCCGATGCCGTCCTCGCCCGCGCGGGTATCACGGCCGTGCACGATAAGATGACGGCCCGGGTCGCGCAGCTCGGAGGCATCGATGCCGGCGGCCTCCAGAACCTCGAGCGTATCGGCCTTGAGAGAACCCTTGGGCACGGCGATGCGCAACGGGGCGCCCGCTGCGTTGCCCGTGCGCACGGCAGCGTGGTCGCCGTCGGCGGCGTCCTCTGCCGTGTTCAGCGCGCTCTCCAGACGCTCGAGCGAAAAGGCAAAACCCGCCGCGGGCACTTCGTCATCGGATTCGAACACGCCAGAGAACACCGAGTCATACCTACCGCCCGAACCCACGGGATCGGGAAGACCGCCCGCATAGGCCTTGAACACCAGACCAGTGTAGTAATCGAAGGAATTCATAATGGAAAAGTCAAAGGAGAGCAGCGCGGCGTCCTGAGCATCCAAACCCGCGATAAGCGCACGAAGCTCGCACGTCATGTCGTCTGCGACACCGGCTGCGGCGAGAAGCTCGTCCACGCGATCGAGAACCGATGCACCGCCCACCAGGCGCGGCAGCTCGCAGATGGCAGCCTTCATGGCATCGGGCTCGCTGCTTGCCATCACGCGAGCGTCCAGGTCCACAAAATCATTTGCGTGAACCATACGCAAGGCGTCCTCGGCCAAAGATGCGTCGCTCACATGTGCAAGAAGCGTTTTAAAAGGACGGACGCTGCCACATACAACCCTGGCATCGGCAAGGCCCAGAGCACGAACGGCGCTTGTCACCAGCGAAACCATCTCGACATCGCCCGCGGCGTCCCCTTCGCCGATAAGCTCGAAACCCAGCTGCGTAAACTGACGGGAGCCGCCAGCGCCACGCACCTGCTCGCGCACGACCGGAGCCTCATAGCGCAGGCGAAGCGGCAAATCGGCCGAGCGCATGCGCGTAGAGACCAGGCGAACGATGGGAAGCGTATTGTCGGGTCGCACTACGAGCAAGCGGCCATCGTCATCAAACAACTTGAACGGGGTGTCCGCAATGCGGCCACCCTCCTCGAGAGAGCCCTTGTCCTCGAGCAGCGGCGTTTCGACTGGAAGGTAATGATGAGCACGAAAGCAGTCCCTCACCGTCTGTGCGATCTCCTCGCGCGCCTGAGCCTCCTCGGGCAAAATGTCCCTGAATCCCCACGGTGTGGCCGTCATACGTGCGTCCATCCCCTCTACGATAGCCAACATATCGAAAAAAGAACCGGCCTCGGCCGGTGTCCGATACTTTAGCATACTAGAGTGCCTTCTGCGCGAACCCCTCAAAATCGGTAACAGAACCGTGACAATCGCACATGGAAGTCCACATGAGAGAACATGGCCCCACTCACAAAAAGGCCGCACCCGGAAAACCCAGATGCGGCCTTTTGCAAATTAGCAATGTCTACTGCAAAGCGTGGCTCAAAAAATCCCTGCCAGAATCGTCGGAGAACGCAACCACGCGATCACCTGCGCAGAGCTCCGTGCCGCCATTGGGGATAACAATATCCCCGTCACGCTCGACAGCCACAAGCACAAGGTCCTCGGGCAGCTGCAGGTCGCGCACTGCCTTCCCAACCACCGAGGAACGGGGACGCACCTCGCCCTGGACAATAGCGTGGCCGCTCTTGCCCAAGCGCATAATCGTGTAGACGTCCTCGATATCAAGGCCTTCCTCGACGGAGCGCGTAATCAGATCGGCCTGGTCGATGGCCACATCGACGCCCATAGAGGCATCGAACATCCAGGCATTCGCCGGGTTGTTGACGCGTGCGACCACGCGGCCAACGCCGTACTCCATCTTTGCGAGCATCGAAATCACAAGGTTAACCTCGTCGTTACCCGTAACGGCAATCACGACGTCTGAATGCAGCACACCTGCCGCCTCGAGGACATCGGGGCTCGAGCCCATGCCGCGCACGACCGTGCCCTCCGGCAGCTTTGCCTCAAGACGCTGCACCACGGTTTTTCTCGATTCGATAACGCGCACCGTGTCGCCGCGGCTGCTCAGCAGGGAGGCGAGATACGAGCCGGTCTTGCCACCGCCGACGATAATGATATTCATGGTTGCCTCCTTACTCGGCCAAGCCGAGCATGGTGCGGAACTTGCCCGCAGCGCTCGACGCAACCGCCGCATAGATGATGTCTCCGTGGTCAAGCACCGTTCCCTGCGTGGGCACGAATGTCTCGTTATCGTGCGAAACGGCAACGATGCTGATCTCGCCCACAACAGTGAGCTCGCGCACCGGGCTTCCCTCAAGAAGCGCCGGGACGTCGGCGCGCACGAGGCGCACATCGCCGGACCCAAGTTCGACAACATCGTCCAGCTCGTTGAACGTCAAAAGCTCGCAAACGCGGCGCACGCCCCAATCGGTGGTGGAGATGCTCTGGATGCCGAGCCTACGGTAGGTTTCGGCATTGGAGATCTCGTACAGGCGGGCGATGACGCGGGGGACGCGATAGGTCTGACGCGAGATGCGCGCGACGACGATGTTCGTCTCGTCGGACGAGGTGCAGGCGATCACGGCACTGGCACGGTCGATTCCGGCGGCCTCGAGGACTGCACGGTCAAAGCCAACACCCTCTACGGTGCTGCCGCCAAACGACTCCCCCAGCGATTCAAGGCGCTCCGGGTCCTGATCGATAGCGCAGACGCTATATCCCTGCCTGTCAAGTTTGCGGGCGAGGTTCACGCCCATGCGTCCCATGCCCACGACGATTACGTTCATGGCTACCTCTTTTCCGGCGTCTGAGAAAGCACGACGCCATTACGGTCGATATGGTTCTTCTTGCGAACGATGGCCTTGCGGCACTCCTCAATCAACAAGATGACGGGCGGAAGCAGCACCAAGAACACGTAGTCGTTCAGCAGCAACGGACTGGTGTGGAAGACGCCCTGGAACGGTGGGAACAGCGTGATGAAAACAATGAGCACGATCTCGAACAGAATACCCTTGTTGATCTGTTTGTTCGAGAACAGGCCCGTGGCAAAAACCGAAGCGGTCTCCGTGCGGCAGTTCCAAACCTCGCCAATCTGCGTGAAGACGATAGCAGCAAGCGCCATGGTCGTTGCACGGACATAGACCGGATCGAGGTCGGCGCCCACGCCAAACATCGCGATGCCCGGATGCCAGCCATTCATGATCTGGCAGAACATGAACGCAGCGAAGGAGAAGAGCGCGCCAAGCATGCCGTACCACAGGAAGGCCTTGCGCATGACCTTGCCCGAAAGCAAGGGCTCATTCGGGTCACGAGGGGGCCTGCTCATAACGTCGGCCTCGGGAGGCTCGGTACCCAAACCAAGGGCGGGCAGCATATCGGTGCCCAGGTCGATGGTGAGGATCTGCATCGTCGTAAGCGGCAGAGGCACCGCTCCGCCCGAGAGCAGGTAGATCGCAGAAGGAACAGCTTCGGGAACATTGGAGTTCAAGATATAGAGCATGAACTTCCTGATGTTGGCGTAGACTGCACGGCCCTCTTCGATGGCATGGACGATCGAGGCGAAGTTGTCGTCGGTCAAGATCATGTCCGCGGCCTCCTTGGCCACGTCCGTGCCGGTGATGCCCATGGCAACGCCGATGTCTGCCTTCTTAAGCGCAGGAGAGTCGTTCACGCCGTCTCCGGTGACAGCCACGATCTCGCCCATCTGCTGCAGGTTCTCGACAACGCGCAGCTTCTGCTCCGGCGCCATGCGAGCAAAGACTACTTCGCCCTTCAACGCCTCTTTGAGCTCCTCATCCGAGGTCTTCTCGAGCTCGACGCCCGAGAAGACGCGCGGGTGCTCGCCCTGCACGATACCAATCTTGCGGGCAATGGACACCGCGGTAAGACCGTAGTCGCCCGTGATCATCACAACGCGGATGCCAGCGCGGCGGCACTCGGCAACGGCTGCCGCAACCTCGGGCCTTGGCGGGTCTTGCATAACGAGCAGTCCAACAAAGGTAAGACCGCACTCGATGTTATCGGGAGTGTAATCGCTCATCGAGCGGGGAATGGAATCGTCGTCGGCGCGCAGTGGGCGATATGCCAAAGCGAGGACGCGCAAACCATTCGCTGCATAGCTATCGTTTGCAGCCATGATGCGCTCGCGCATCTCATCGCTCATGGGAGCGACCTCGCCGCGGCAGCGCACATGCTCGGAAAGACGGACAACCTCGTTAGGGGCGCCTTTCACAAATGCGATACGGGAAGCGCCTTCAAACGGACGCTTGAGCTGATGGATGGTCGTCATGCGCTTGCGGCGGCTCTCAAAGGGAAGCTCCCTCACGCGCGGCATCTCGCGCTCGAGGTCCTCGAGCGTAAGTCCGGCTTTCTGGGCACTCACGAGCAGGCATGCCTCGGTGGGATCGCCCAAAACGGTATACCGGCCGCCCTCTTCCTCGGGAGCAACAAGACGCGCATTGGAGCACAGCGCGCCGCCTGCCACCAGCAGGCGAAGCTCGTTGTTATCGGCAGCCAGCCACTTCTCGCCGTCGCTCTCGATGTCGCCCTTGGGAGCATAGCCCACGCCAGTGACCTCGTACTCGCGCTCGCATGTCCACAGATGGTTGACGGTCATCTCGTTTTGAGTAAGCGTGCCGGTCTTGTCGGTGCAAATAACGCTCGTAGAGCCCAAGGCCTCAACAGAGCTGAGCTTCTTCACCAAAGCGTTGCGCTTGCTCATGCGCTGCACTGCCATAGCAAGCGACAGCGTAACCGTGGGCAGCAAGCCCTCGGGAATAAAGGCAACGACCATACCCAAGGCAAAGATGAACGAGGAGGCAAGGCCGTTGTGCACAAAGAGCACGTCAAGCAGGAAGAACACGATGCCCATGCACAGGGCAAACAGCGTAACCTGCTTGGTCAGGCGATCAAGCTGGCGCTGTAGGGGGCTCTCGGAGTCCTCCATGTTCTGCGTCAGGCTCGCGATTTTGCCAAACTCCGTCGCCATGCCGATCTTTGTGACAACAACACGGCCGTTGCCCTCGGAAACAGAAGTTCCCGCGAACACGAGGTTGGGCGTTTCGGCAGCGGTCAGATCGGGCTCGAGCACGGCGTCGGCGGTCTTTCGCACCGGATTGGACTCGCCGGTAAGTGTCGACTGGTCCACCTGCAGATCAGAGGCGCGCACGACACGGCCATCAGCAGAGATCTTGTCGCCTTCTGCTAGGACCATAATGTCGCCAGGCACGAGGTCTTCCGCAAGCACCTGAGACTGTTGGCCATCGCGAATAACATTGACGTAAGACGGGAGCATCTTCTTGAGCGCTTCGGTTGCCTTGTCCGCCTGATGCTCCTGCCAAAAGCTAAAGCATCCGTTGATCAAGTTTACCAACCACACGGCAACGCACAGCTCGGGCATACCTGCCACCAGGGCGATGATGCCTGCCGCCCACAGCAAAATAGCCATGAGGTGCGTGAAGTTGGAGAGAAATGCCAGGACTGGAGATTTTTTCTTGGCCGCCTGGATGAGGTTCTTGCCGTATTTGGCCTGCAGCTTCGCTGCCTGATCGCTCGTCAGGCCAGCAGCGCTGCTGTCCATGGCCGCCAGCGCATCCGCGCCGGTGAGCGATGCGAGCTGCGAAATCTTCTCCTCATGCGATTCGGACACAGTATCCAAGGGTCCTCCTTTCTTTGATTGCGCGCGTGCCCGACGGACATGCGCGGCCGGCGGCAATGCCGCCAACGCAAAGGAAGAATAGCCACCCTTGGGCCTCTTTAGAACAAGGCTGTCACCCTCGCACGATTCAACATGCGTCAGGCATAAAAGTGCCGTTAAACTCGGATAAAGAAGGCCTAAAGACACCAGGTAAACGGCTATGTTTAGTCTTTAGCCGCAGTGGCGCGAATCATGCGATAGCCCACACCCACATGGGTTTGGATATAGCGGGGATGCGCCGGATCGGACTCGATCTTCTTGCGCAGCGTGCCCATAAATACGCGCAGCGACGCAAGGTCCGCCTGGTGCTCGGCACCCCAAACCTCATTCAAGATAAAGCTGTGCGTAAGGACCCTGTCCACATTGTGGGACAGCAAGCACAGGAGCTTGTACTCGATGGGCGTCAAATGCAGTTCCTCGCCGGACAGGTATGCCACGCCCGCCGAATAGTCGATACGAAGATCTCCGTTCTCGAACGTGGAGCTCTCGCGCATGGGGGCATTCGAAAGGTAGCTCGAGCGGCGCAAGGTCGTGCGAATACGCGCCTGGAGCTCGCCTACCGAAAACGGCTTGGTGAGATAATCATCGGCCCCCGCATCGAGCGCAACGATCTTATCGGCGTCTTCGCTTCGGGCGGACACCACGATGATCGGCATCTGGGACCACACGCGTATAGCGCGAACGACCTCGATGCCGTCAATATCGGGAAGCCCCAGGTCGAGCAAAACCACATCGGGTGCATTCGTGGCGGCCGAGGCGATGGCGCCTCGCCCTGTAGACTCGGCAAGAAGATCAAAACTTTGGGCCTCAAGCGCCGTGAGCACCAGGTTTCTAACCGTAGCGTCATCCTCGACAACAAGGATTTTTGCATGGCTCTCAATCGGCATGGTCTATATCTCCATTCTCCATACGATGCAAGGGCAGCGTAAACCAAAACGCGCATCCATGCGGCTCGACCGCATCGACGCCAATGCTGCCGCCATGTGCCTCCACGATCGATTTGCATAAAGCAAGCCCTAGGCCCACGCTCCTTTTCGAATCTGCCAGAGCATGACTTGCCGTGTAGAACGATTCGAACACACGGGAACGATCCCCTTCGGCAATACCGGGGCCGTTATCCTCCACACGCACAACGGCCATGTTGGCATCGGCGCGCGACATAATGCGAATACGCGAGCCCACCTGAGTATAGGCAACGGCATTGTTCAGCAGGTTCACCACAACTTGCACCATAAGACGCGCATCCACGTCGACAAGCAAAAGATCGCGGCTCGGCTCGACCTCGATGTCGTGGAACTCGGAGTCCGGGCTTACATGGCGCAGCGCTTCCTCGACGATATCATCGAGTAGCTCCGTTGTCGTCGAAAGGTGCACCTCACCATTCTCCAAGCGCGTGATCGCAAGCAGGTTTTCCACCGTGGCATTGAGCCACATGGCATCGGAGCGGATATCGCGCAAAAGCCCTTCGCGCTTCTTGGCACTCAGGTCCTCGCCATCAGACAGGAGCACATCGGCATTGCCCGAAATTGCCGTAAGGGGCGTTCTCAAGTCATGCGAGATAGACCTAAGCAGATTGGCACGCAGCTGTTCATTTTTAGCCAGAACGGCAGCCTTTTCGCGCTCCTCAAGCGCCCTTGCACGGGCAAGGGCAAGCGATGCCTCTCCCGCAACGGCCTCGGCCTCGTTGCGCTCCGCGGGAAGCGGGGCTGCGCCCATAAGGCAGATACCCATGACGCCCACGACATCGGTACCAGAGCGCAGAGGCAGGTACAGACCGGATGCCGAAGGAAAAAGCTTCGTCCCAACGCCGACGCTCTCACCGTCCTCCAAGGCCCTTCTTGCCATAGAAAGCTCGATCACCGGAGGGGTTGGAGACGCGCCGGCCGAGGAGAAGCTCCTTTGCTCCAAGAAGCCCTCCCCCTCATCGCAGTACCACACAACCGTTGCGTCAAGGAGCCTCGACAGCTGGGCGCCCGCCGCGCTTACGATCTCGCGATGCGTCTCGCAGCGACGAAAGGCCTCGTCTGCCTCCAGCATGATCTTGGTCCTACGGTACGCCGTGTGAGAAGCGTGCAGTTCTCGCCTCAGCGTCATGGCAACCGTGCTCGCAATAAGGGCGACCGCAAACATCACGGCAAAGGTAGCAGGATACGCGCGCCCCCAGGCCGTCAACGAAAAGCGCGGCGTGGTGAAAAAGTAGTTATACAGGAGCGCAGAAAGCGCCGATGCGACAAGGCAGTACGCACGCTTTACCGTAAAGAGCGATATGCAAAGAACCGCAAGCACATAGGTAACGACGATGCACGCCTCCATATCAAAGGCAAAGAAAGCAAAACCCACCAGCGTGGCCGTCACCAAAAACAAGAATATGCAAGCAAGATCGATTGCATAGCGCTTTGGCGTGGGATCGTCGGACCAAGCGAAAACCTTGCTTTCGAGCCAAGAAGCACCCAGACGGTCCCTCCTGCTGCTATCCAACCGCTCGCGCCGCTCCAACACCCGCGCGTCCCTCCCGTTTCATCGGTATCGTTTGCGAGTATCTTACAACCCAACGCGCAAAAGCATCGAAATGAAACAATAGACAGGCAGGGCGCAGCTCATGCAAAAAGCTGAGGCACAATCCCGCCCGCATGGCTTCTCTCAATATGAAAAAGGTCCGAGCACATAAAAATGCCCGCATCCGGAAAACCCGGACGCGGGCATGCATAGGGGGCTGAGTTTACGGAGCGTCGAGCAAAATCGAGAGGCAACTTAGCCTATTGCCCGAGCGCCTGGACGTCCTTCAAACAGGGATGCGCCGCCCACACGTTAACCAGCTACTCGTTATCGCCGGCAGTCATTTGCGTAGCCGACAGCTGGCCCTCGGTTGCCGCAGCGGCATCGGGCCACACCCAGCTAGTAAAGGCCGGATGATCGTAGCCCTCGTCCACGGCAAACTGGAAGGCCTCCTCGCGGAAGTTCTCCCACTCCTCAATCTGCGCCGCCCACTTCTGAGCATCCACCATGCGCAGGGCGTCGGCGGCAAGCGCCCAACGGTCCATGTTGTTGAGGCGCAGCATGTCGAAGGGAGTCGTCGTGGAGCCCTTCTCCTCGTAGCCGTGCACGTGGAAGTTGTCATGGTTGGGGCGATCCCAAATCAGACGATGAATCGTGCCCGCATATGCGTGGAAGCAGAACAGGACCGGCTTATCGGTACCAAAGAACTCGGCAAAGCGCTCGTTGGAGATAGCCTGGTCGTTCTCGGCCGTGCTCTTAATCTTGAGTAGGTCGACCACGTTCACGAAGGTCGCCTTCACACCGATCTTCTTGAGCATATCGAGTGCCGCCAGCGCCTCGAGCGTAGGCACGTCGCCGCAAGAAGCGATAACCAAATCGGCCTCATCAAGGCTGGAAGCACTGCTTGCCCACTTCCACTCGGCAAGGCCCTCTTCAAGCTCGGCACGGGCCTCGTCCACCGTGATGAACGTCGGCGCCGGCTGCTTGCCACAGAAGATGGCGTTCACGCAGTTCGTGGACGTATACGCGCGCTCGGCCACGGCAAGCGCCATATTTGCATCGCACGGATAGTACGCGTTGACCACATGGGTGTCGTTTGCCTTGTTGAGCAGCAGATCCACAAAACCGGGATCCTGATGCGAGAATCCGTTGTGGTCCTGACGCCACACGTGGCTGGACAGCAGAATATTCAAGCCGGAGATGGGAGCACGCCAGGGAATCTCGCGCACGCAGGCCTCAAGCCACTTGCAGTGCTGGTTGACCATGGAGTCGACGATATGCACAAACGACTCGTAGGAGCTCCACACGCCATGACGACCGGTGAGGGTATAGGCCTCGAGGAAGCCCTCGCACTGATGCTCGGACAGCTGCTCGACCACGCGGCCGGTGGGCGCCAGCAGCTCATCGTTGTCGGCGTCGGCATAGTGGCCGGCATCCCACTGCTTGTGCGTCACCTTGTAAGCGTCCTGCAGGCGGTTGGATGCAGTCTCGTCCGGACCGAAGATACGGAAGTCGTCGTTGAGCTCCATGACATCGGCGGTATAGGCACCAAAGACGCGCGCCGCTTCGGTTGCGCCCCAGCCATGGCCTTTCTCCGCCACGGGAACCTCATGGGCATGGATGTCGGGCAGCGTGAGCTCGTGGCGCACCTTGCCACCGTTTGCATTGGGGTTGGCACCGATGCGCAGGTCGCCTGTAGGCATAAAAGACGTTACCTCGGGACGAATCTGGCCCTCTGCGGTAAAGAGCTCCTCGGGCTTATACGAGCGAAGCCAGCTGCGCAGCACGCGGAAGTGCTCATGCGTATCCTTGGCAGATGCCAGAGGCACCTGGTGCGCACGCCAGCTGCCCTCGGTCTTCTTGCCGTCGATATGCTTGGGGCACGTCCAGCCCTTGGGCGTGCGGAACACGATCATCGGGTAGACGGGACGCGTCTCGTCGCCCGCCTCGGCGCGTGCCTTGATGTCGCAGATCTTGTTAAAGACCTCTTCGAACAGATCGGCAAAACGACGATGGATGGAGCTGTGGGGCTCGTTGTCAAAGCCGGCCACAAAGAAGTGTGGCTCGTAGCCCATGCCCTCAAAGAACTTAGTGAGCTCTTCGTCGGAGATGCGCGCCAGAATCGTGGGGTTGGCGATCTTATAGCCGTTGAGGTGCAGGATGGGCAGCACGATGCCATCGGTCTTGGGATTCACAAGCTTGTTGGACTGCCAAGAGGTCGCAAGCGGACCGGTCTCGGACTCGCCATCGCCCACCACGGCCACGGCAAGAAGGCTCGGGTTATCCATCACGGCGCCGTACGCGTGGGACAGGGTGTAGCCAAGCTCGCCGCCCTCGTGGATGGAGCCCGGAGTCTCGGGTGCAAAGTGGCTGGGAATGCCGCCGGGATAGGAGAACTGACGGAAGAACTTCTGCAGACCGGCCTCGTCATCGGTGATGTCGGGACGAATCTCACGATAGGTGCCGTCGAGCAGGGACTGCGCGGTACCGGCCGGGCCGCCGTGACCGGGGCCCATAAGGAAGATGGCGTTTTGCTGGTGGTCGGCAATAAGGCGGTTTACATGGCCAAACAAAAAGTTCACGCCCGGAGTGGTGCCCCAGTGGCCCACCAGGCGATGCTTGACGTCGGGGCGGCCAAAGTCGCGCACCTCGCCCGTCTTCTCATCGACAAAATCCTTGCGCATCAAAGGATTAGAGCGCAGGTAGATCTGGCCGACGGAGAGATAGTTGGCGCAGCGCCAATACTTCTCCACTCCCTCGAGCTCCTCGCTGGAAACGGGCGCATCGAGCTTTTTCCACGGCGTTCCGATAACGGGCTGAGTCATGTATTGCCTCCTGTATTCTCGCCGGTGGGCGCCGGCGTGTAACTCCCGATAAACGATGCGCTGCGTTCCCGCGGCCTGCCGGGCAGGGCAATCGCCGCGGGAGCGCATCTCGCACGCATCGGCGCATGCAAGGGACCGCATGCGTCAGATCTCAAGCGCTTTGATGCTGGCCTCCCTGGCGCGCACCGCTCTCTCCTACGGGGCGCCAAGGCTTAAAAAGCGTCTGAAAACACACCCCCTTTAGGGACAGGTGGGGCGTATGGGGGAACCGACGCTTATTGGCACGGCATCAGGTACAACAAGCACCTGTATCCGAATTGAGAGTATAGGCGGTAAAACGTTTTATCGTTATGGAAAAACGTTTTAGCACTGTAAAGACTCATGCATATTAGGGGACATTATTTGGTTATTTATGCAGCATGGTGAGCTCGTTCGCAGTTTTGACAATCTAAAAGATTATCGCCCCGGCTCTCCACAACGCCTTCATATGAAGCATTCGGGCAAAGCCATTTTTGCTTTTACAGCATGCGCCAAGAAGACGCAGGCGCCCCGTCCCCGCTAGCGCGGGGAAACGCTGCCCTGTACCACCAGACGCGGTTCGAGCACACGCTCGATGGGGCGTGCCATCGGCTTTTCAATCCTGCGGAGCATCATGTTGATAGCGTGCTCAGAAAGCATGGTCACGTCCTGCTCGATCGAGGTCAAAGCCGGCTCAAACAAGGCATCGGCGGCGCTGTTGTCGTAGCTCACTACCGAGTAGTCGCTCGGCACACGACAGCCGCGCTGGTACAGACGCTTGAGCAGGCCAAGAGCAATGTTGTCGGAGCTTGCAAAAACGGCCGTGGCATCGGTATCCAGCACGTTTGCCGACGCCTCATAGGCATCGGAGATGTAGTAGTCGGTCTCGACCACCAGCAAGGGATCAAATGCCACGCCGGCTTCGGTAAGGGCACGCTCATAACCGGCAAGACGCTTGCGGCCCGTCATGGATTTGGCCGCGTTGACCATGCACGCGATGCGCTCGTGGCCCTTCTCCAGCAGGTATTTTGTTGCCATGTAGCCGCCCTGCTCATGATCGAACAAAACCTTGTCGCAGGAGAGGTTGTCCACCACACGGTCGATCATCACATAGGGCACAGGCAGATGAGAAAGCTCATCGACCAGCACGCTGTCGTCTGCGAGCTCATCGGCAACAACCAAGAAGATGCCGTCCACCCCACGCGTGACGAGAAGGGCCAACAAATCCAGGTCGTTTTCGGGCAAACCATCGGAGTTGGTAATGAACAGGGCATACCCCTCAGCGCGGCAACGTTGCTCTAGGTTCTTGGCAAGCGATGAGAAGAAGCGACTCTCGATGTTAGGGACGATGAGGCCAAGCGTCTTGGACTCGCGCATCACCAGGCTGCGAGCGATCTGGTTGGGAACGTAATGCTCACGCGCCGCGACTTCCTTGATGCGGCGACGATTCTCCTCCGAGATGCGGCAGGGCCGGTTGTTGAGCACGAGGGAAACCGAGGAGGGAGAAAGCCCCACCTCGTTGGCAATCTGCTTGAGTGTCACCTTCTGGGCCAATGCGATCGTTCCCTTTCCGCGCCGGCATTTCCGTGTGGTCAACAACTTTACCACCCCGGGAGGGGAAGTGGGCTGGAGAGTGCGGACATCTGCGCGTAACGCGCACCAAACGCGCGGGCATTTAGCACGCATGGGGCCATTAACCGTTGAAGCCCGCTCAACGTCAAAGACATTGAGCGGGCTTCTTGGCTCTATACTCTATGAGCAGTCATGAGTAGAATGACCGATCGGTTCTTAAAAACTCTCCCTAGCGCTTGCAGTGCAATCTCTTGATCGAAAGCCCAACAGCTAGCACGCCTGCGATTGCCAGCAATGCGGCGCACTCCATAGCAGGGGCGCTGCTGTCGCCCGTGCTGGGAATCTTGCCTGCAGTGGTCTTTTTCTTTCCGGCAGGCTTTGTGGTGGCAGCAGGCTTTTTGCCGGTATCAGGCTTATCGCCCTCGGCGGGAGCGGCCTTTTCCGTATAGATGTTCTCAAACGTCATGCTTGCCACGGGCGTATCCTGAGTCTTCTCGTAGAATGCACCGTTATCGGTTTCCACCAGCTTGACGGGGAAGATTTCATAACTCGACTGGGTGGCCGACTGGGCATCGGTCGCAATCGTGTACTCATGGCAGAAGATCTGGTAGACAGTGTCGGAATACGTCCAGTTTGCCACACCCGTATTCTTCTCACGCACGCAGAAACCCTCACAGGTGATGTCGCGGACCTGGCTCTTGGGACCCTTGATGGTAAGCACGCCCTTGTATTCCCCCACTCCGTTGGTGGCGACGCTCGCCGTCACGGTCACGTCGGCGTAATCATCAATCTGGCCGACGCCAACGTTGAAAATCTCGAGCTCAAATTCCTGCTTGCCCGGAGCGATGTCGCCGCCCTTCTTAACGACCTTCGTGAAGGGGAAGCTATAGGTGACGGATTTCTCGCCCGTAGTGAAGTGGATGTTCTTATAGAGATGCAGGAAGCCCTTGGCCTGCTCGACGCCATCGTGCTCGATGAGGTCGATAGTCGCGCCCTCGCTGTCAACGGCAACGGCTTGCGTCAGGTCGAAATCACCGTAAATGACGGGGTTATCCGAGAGCGCGGGGATATTATCCACGTTTGTGTTCTTGGCATCGACCTCGGCCGCGTAGACTGTGAAATCGCCAGCACAGCCAGCCGGATATACGCCGGCGAGCATGACCTTTGCGCCGCCCTTGACGGTCAGATCGCCGCTTGCCCACAGAGCGGCATCGGCGGTAGAGGTCGATTGGACAGAGCCGCCATCAACCGTTAGGTTTCCGCCGGCGAACAGACCGGGGAAGAGGCTTTTCGCCACGACGTTAGAATTCGAGATGCTCAAGTTGCCGCCCGTGGTGCCACCGCAGGAGCTGATGTACGCGGCGTTGCAATTGTTTTCCGTCGCTGAAATGTCGACCACGCTGCTGTTGTTAATAGTAAGGTTAGCGGCATCGATACCCGCATACAGCGCGTGCGACGTGAGCCTCGCGTTGTCGACGAATACCGAACCGTCGCTGCAAATGCCAACACCACCCGGGGCATTAATGTTAAGGGTCGTTCCATGTACCGAAACGTTACCGGCAGCGCTTATGCCGTCCCTCGTTTCCCCCGCAACATCGATAGTGAGGCTGCCAGACCCCGAAAGCTCGATATTCCCCGTAGCCATAACGCCCATGTTGCCATCAAAAGTAATGCGGTTCTCACCCTGGAGCACGATGTTCAGATCGCTCGTCAGCCCCGAATAGATGCCGCCAGAACCGAGTGCATTCGTGATGGATGCATTATCCAGCGTAAGGGTTTGCGTAGCAGGGTCGTACGTTGCCGTGCCCTCGCCGCATTCGATGGCGAGATTGTCGCTGGTGAATCGCTCGCCATTGACATACAGGTCGTAGTACGACGTATCAGCAAATGCCATTGCCGGCAGCATCGCCATAGTGAAGGCGAGTGCTAAGGCAAAACCTATCAGTTTCCGTATCTTACTCATGACGCCCCCCTTTCGTCCTGGTGGACTCGCAAAGGAGTGAAACCGGCGTTTGACGCGCCCTGGTGCAACCATGAGTACCGACGGTTGATGTCGAGGTCGCTGCGGCATGTGTCCGACGGCAGTCGCGGTGGCGCCGTTTTCGATAGCTTTGCGATCTTGTGTAGCATGTTAGATGGTACAGGGGGCAAGCTCCCTGCTCATATCGCCCAGCGGCTCATTATCCGCTGGCAGCGATGGACACATGGCCCGGAAATGGAGCCAGGCGAGCATGGGGGCGTTTGTGGAAGCCTGAACAGCCGCAGCGCCATGGCGAGCCAGACGCCGTGGCGACGTAACCCATGGGGGGGTGTCGCACGGCGGGCGAGGCCGGCGTGAGCAGAGGCGGACGAAACGCGACCCCGGGGAGCGTTGCCAGGGCACCGCAGCGGGAGCGATGCCATGCGTCGCGGGGATCCCGCCCATAAGCGGGGCCCATCGGCCGCAAGGCCAATTGTTATGGCAGTCCTACGGTGGAAGCCGGTCTAGAAGTCTATCGTCCCCGCAACGTCCTCGACGTTCTTCCGATAGGCTGACCGAGCAGCTTCTTCGCGAGCTTGGCGTTTCCGTTCCTTCTCAAGATATTCGGCCTCAAGTTTGTTAGCCTCTTCCACGCACAAGACGAGGGTGTCACGGTGATAGTCCCTAACTTCTTCGATGGTGGTCCCATTAAGGATTATTTCGTCGCCGGCAACCGATGCGATATGGGGCCTATGCATGGTGGTAAATCTTGGCGGCAAGTCCCAGGACTTCAAGAAGAACTCGCGCCACAGAGAGCTGGGGCGTCTCGACAATCGGAACGGCACTTCGTACAGGGCACTCCCCCTCGTTCCGTCGTTCCTCGGTTCTCTCACCTCATCGACCACAATGCCGACGATTCTGATGGGCTCAGAGCCCTCGCCCTCTTCTTCGCGTTTTTCGAAGACGTTTTTCGAAGACGTCTGAGCGATGCGATGAACAGCCGCGACCTTCGGCTTCTTCTTGACCCCATAAAGAGTCGCAAGAAGGTCGTTGTAGCCCTCCAGCTCGCCCCTTTCGCTCAGGTCAATCGCGAGTTTCCCCTCAAGGAAGGTTGGGATGCAATCCTTGACACTACCTTCTTTTAAGACCGGGATGAATTTCCTCTCGTTGCGCTGCGAAAACAGCTCGCCACTGATGATGTGGCCCTCGTAGCCCACCCCGCCGATTCGTTCATCGGCCTTCTGCTTATAAGTGGGAGTGCATACTATAAGGACATAGTCCGACGATCTGACCGATTTCTCCATGAACTGCGGCAACCTGTCACCCAGTTCGAGATCATATTGGTCCAGGACTGCATCGATCCCGTCCGACAGAAGGCGGTTGGCCAGCGCCTTTACCCATTCGCAGTGTTCTTCGCTTTCCCATGCGTAGGATATGAAAACCTTGGTCAAAATGACCCCCAAGTCCGTAATCTACAGTCGCTCATATGCCCTCTTCACGAGCTCACCCATTAGCCGCCTGCGCTGACCGAGGAAGTCCTCGTAATCAAGTTCTTCGAATCCGAGGGGCAGGGCATGTTCCTCGCAGTTGCGGCGGTATTCGTCCTCGCCCAGGGCTTCACGGTACCTCCTGACGTACTCGCTCGGCGCGTCGTCCGAGATGTAGATGTTGTTCTGATAGTCAACGAGGGTAAAGTTACCTCGATTGCTGCGCTGCGAAAGGTAGCCCTCGACCTTCAGGTAGTTATCTGGGAACAGGTGATGCTTGTCCAGGGCCTTCTTGGAGCCCGACGAACCGGTAAGCAGCAGCTGAGAAAGAGGGGCCGTGCTGAACAGCGCCTTGGCACCGAGCACGACTTGGGCCGCGACGAAGCCCCACCAGGTCGGACCCGTCGCCTCGTTTGCATCGAGGGAGCTGGGCAGCGTAATGGAGAAATAATCGTCCGTCATGGTGGCAGCGAGCCTACGGTCGAAGTACGCCTGGAACTCGTCGGCAGTATCAAGGCGCGAGACGTCGTTAAGCTGCTGCTCGAACTCGGATTCGAAGGACCCCACATAGAGCCCCGTTATTGCTGCGGCGAAATACCAGCGCCGCACGAGCCTGCGGACGGCAAGCGGCTCTATGTCGAACTCATAGCGCCCGATAAGGTAGAACGCATAGCAGAACATGAGTGCGTTGCCCGACCCCACCTGGTCGGAGCAGACGTAGCCCGCCTCCGCCAGCGTGTTGATGAAAGCATGCCAGTTGTTCAAGTCGAGCACGAGATCGAGGGCGCGGCCGAACGTGGCAAAGTTCTCGGCTCGAGTCTCGGGCGTCGTTTTCTTTTTCTTGAGATTTCGCCCGCGAAGAATCTGGTAGGCGTAACGCAGGCGACCCCTCTTGAACCCCACGCCCACCGTGGTGCGAATGATATGCGTCGGAGAGAGGGTCATGAGCGGGTTGTACGAGGTGCCCTTTGCAGGCGAGTGGCTCATGGCGCAGAACCCCTCGATACGCTCCCTCATGGCGGGCTCGTAGACAGAAAGCAAGGTCATTATAAAGTCATCCTGCTTAAGCGCCTGCCCCTGCGAGTTCACGCGCACAAAGATGTCCGATACGATCTCCTCGTCCGCCGATTCGGAAATCTCCAGCGTCGGCAGGAGATAACGCTCAAGCCCGAGCAATGCGTTGAGCCCACTCTCGACGGCATCCTCGCCGCCATCGTCGAGCTCGGGTTCGCCCTTTTTGGCATTCGCCTCGTTAAGGCGCTTGATGAACGCCTTGCGGTAGACACTCAGCTTGTTATCGTGGTTCGCTGCGAAAGCCTCGGATACGTCCGGCACATAGCGCGAATCCCTCTCGGTCGAGGCATCGGCATTCTTGAATGAGCGTGCGATGGGGTCGTAGGCGATCTTCACCGTACGCTCCCTGAAGTTCTTGTCTCGCACGGGTACGCCGTACAGAGAGCTCAAGAGGGCAGTGAGCCTCTGCTGTCCGTCGATGACAAGGGACTTGGGAACGGCATACACCTTTTGGTTCGAACCTATCACGGACCTCTTGCCCGCATCATCGCTCGGAGAATCCCACAACATCACATAACCGATGGGGTATCCACGAAGCATGGAATCGAGAAGGTCACGGACCTTGTCATTGCCCCATACAAAGGGTCGTTGCAAGTCAGGCAAGCCAATCTTACCCGTCTGAACATCCTTCAGGATGTTACCAACCTCAAGCGATATGGGGTTATAGATGGAGTTAGGCATTGGCGGTATTCCTATCTCTACACTTGTATAGCTCGTCGTTCAATTCTTGATTTCTGTCGATGAAGGAGCAGAGCAGTTCACGGTCAATCTGGTATTGATAGTTTGGGCGTTCTGCATCCTTGGCCTTAACCTTCGTTCGGAGCTCCTGTCGTCCACCATGCGTCACCGGAAAACTGTGAATGATTCTGTTCCTCTCATTTCCAAGATCACAGAGCAGTTCCAGGATTCTTACGTCCTCTTCGTTCACAAGCCATTTCTTTCCTTCGTCCTTGAGCTGCCCCGTCATCATGTCGGTAAGCCCATACCAATCGGGAGCCCCGGCGTGCATAAGATTCTCCACAAAGAACGAGACATTCGAGTTGAATACGTATACCGCCTCCCCAAGAAGGGTCAGGTATTCCTCGTCAGGCAAGGAGAAACGCGTGGGGTGGATCATTCGCTATCACCGACCTTCTTGGCGTACAGGTTGAAAAGATGGGCGACTATCTTCTCCTCGTCCCCACCGAAGTCGACGCCATAGGCAGCTTCGACAGCAGCGTCGAGCGCCTTATGCGCAGACATCAGCTCGGGGAAGAACGTTTCGTTCTTTGGATCGTACATGTCCGCGAGCGTCGCATCCTCTTGAGCATCACGGGCATCGAGCACGGCCCGGGCGCAGCGCTCGACTTCCTCGCGTTGCGGTTCCGTTGGGTCAGGCCAGACGAAGTTGTTGTAATCAATATTGGCCGAATACTGGTAATCGTCCTTCAATCTTCCAGTTACGATCCTAACCCATGCATTATGGAATTGAGATTGCAGAATGCCATAGTGATAGAGAGAGGCATTAGGTATCAATCTAACCTTGTTGCTGCAGAATATCTCTGGACCAACAAAGCCCATTGGAACACGTTTCCTTCTGCTTGAAGACACCTCTGGGATGATGATGGAACTTCCCTCGGGCATGTTCTCAACGTGAAATCTCGTTGGCTTATCTGCTATTTTCCGGGTTCCAGCGCTTTTACTTGCAAGCCTGTATTCACGAACCTGTTCTACCCTCTTTCTGCACTCAGGAAGCTGCTTTAAATCTGAGAAGGTTGCCTCCCCAAGCCACAGGCACCAGCGGTGATAGCCATGAATGAACTCTTTTGATCCAAGCCATGGATGGAAGAAGCCTTCGGCCTTTGGCTCTTTCTTCAGGAAATCGTCTTTCTCCTCATCGGTAAACAGGTAGAATCCCCCATCAATAGGTTTATTTCCGATGCCCATTTCCGGAACATCACAAATAGGTTTGCTGCGGCTGTAGATGAATACGTCAGGGGCGTCTTTCAGATACGCATTGATTCGAGCCGCGGGAATCCGTTCTTCGTCGCTGTCCGGGGTCGCGTGGTAGAAGAGCGTCTTGGCCCCCGACTCGCGGGAGAACCCGACGATGACGCAGAACACGTGGGCCTTATCTGCCGCCTCGTTGTCCCAACGGAACGTGTTGTGAGCGAAGTCGATGTGTATCCCCATGTCATGGAGGGGCTTCCAGAGGTTGGCAACCTGCTCGCCCTGACAGATGGAGTTGGTCGAGACCAGGGCGCAGCGCGTGCGCTTTCCCTGCGTGAACCTCGCGGCTTTCATGTACCAGGCCCCGCAGTAGTCGATGTTGCCCGCGTTCTTCGCGCCGTCGAAGACCTCAAGGAGTTCGGCCTTCTGCTCCTTGGACTGGTTGCGGGCCCCGAGGAAGGGCGGGTTGCCCACGAGGTACGTGAGGTCATCGGGGAACACCTCGGACCAATCGGTCTTGAGGGCGTTGCCCTCATGGAGGTTGCTGAGGCTCCTGAGCGGCAGGAAGTCGAAGTCATAACCGACGTATATCTCCTGCGTCTTTCGGAGCATCTGCTCCTCGGTGATCCAAAGGGCGGTCTTGGCGACCGAGACGGCGAAGTCGTTTATCTCGATGCCGTACAGTTGATCGAGAGATACGCGGACGGGGCTGTCCTGCGCAATGACGAGAGATGTCTGCCCCGCGTTGCCGGTCTCCTCGCTGAGCTCGTCCTCGATGATTCGGTTCTCGATGGTGCGCAGCTGCCGGTACGCCTCGGTAAGGAAGTTGCCCGAGCCGCACGCGGGGTCACCGATGGTGATGGCGGCAACCTTGTCGTGCAGCCTCGCCAGGGCCTGCTTGCGTTTCGCCGCCGTCCTCTCGCCCTCGGCCTCGTGCAGTTCGTCCCACAGCTCGTCGAGGAAGAGCGGCTTGAGGCAGCGCTCGATGTTCTCCACGCTCGTGTAGTGCATGCCCCCGGCATGGCGGGTCTCGGGGTTCAGCGTCCCCTCGAACACGCCGCCAAAGATGACGCCCGAGATCTCACGCCAATCGAAGTCCTGGGACGCGTCGGTGATGGCTTCGAGTATTTCCGGAGTCATCTGCGGGACGATAATGGAGGAGTCGGCGAACAGCCCGCCGTTCACGTACGGGAAAGCCGCGAGGTCCTCGTCCATGTACTCATCCCGCTTGTCCAGGGGCGTGTCGATCGCCTCGAACAGGTCAACCAGCTTGCGGCGGAGCTTGGCAGGGTCACCCTCGCAGTACCTACCGAACGCTTGGTGCGATTGCAGGAGGTCGGCGTCCTCGGCGTAGAGCAGGAAGATGATTCGGGTGATGAGCACGTTGAGCGAGCGCTGCTCCTCCTGCGCGCGCTCGTCCTTCTCCTCGATGTGGTGGTACTGCTTGGCGAGGGCATCGTAGAGCCTGGAGACGTAGGTCCCGGCCTCGATGGAGAGCTGCTGTTCCTTGTGCAGACGGCTCGTCTCATTGGATGTCAGGAAGGAGAGAAGGTACAGGCTGTCCGGGAGCTCTTCAAGGGAGAACTCCTGCACGGTGTCCTCGGGCCTCTCGTTGTCGAGGTCGTAGAGGCGGAAGGTCCCGAAGTTGCACGTCATCACCCAACGGGGTCGCTCGGAGTACGGCAGATGCCGCGCGTACCACATGGCCTGCTGGAACGGCGTCTCCATGCCGCCGTTTCTGGGCTCGGGCTTGTCGAGGTCGATACCCCACGACTTCTGCTCGCACAGGAAGTTGTGGTCCGAGACGAACACGTCGATGCGGCGGCCGCGCACCTTGCGCTCGAAATCGACGAAGCTGTCTATGGTGTTGGACGGGATGCCCAGGATGTTGATGAGCAGGTCTACCCAGAACTTTTGCGTGTCCTGCTGCTCGTTGTTGGAGCCCGCGGGGATGGCGGCAAGGCGCTTCTGCCACCGCTTGACGAACTCCTTTGCCTCTTTCTTGCTGGCAGGCATACCGGACCTCCTGCGTCGTTGTCTCTTTCGGACAATTTTAAGGGGTAAGGGCAGCACTGCGGACGGAAGGGCGAGTTTTCAATGGTCTACGGCATCGGAGGGTCCCGAGTGAAACCCGAAGACGCCGGGAACTATTGGAAACTCGCCCATGCCGTTGCGACATCACCCAAGGTTTTCAACGCTTTCCATAGCCGAAGGGCTTCTTATAAGCCCGTAGGCTGTAGGAAGGGTTGAGAACCGGACAATTGGATGAAAATTCGGGTGAAATATGAAGGCGTGCTATTTTCGTCATAGAACTTTCTTTCACCCCTTTTTTCACCCCTCTACCGTCTACTTCACTCTATCTATACAAAAGCAGGCCAGACAATTTATAGCGTCTGGCCTGCTGTTTTATCTGGTGCCCCAGATACGATTCGAACGTACGACACCCGCTTTAGGAGAGCGGTGCTCTATCCCCTGAGCTACTGAGGCATATCGTATTGCATTCTAGCAGATACAAGCTCTCAATCGACGAGAACCGTCCGTCCCCACCCTATTGGTTAATCTCTACCTGATCGGCATACAATCCCGGAAGAGATATCTTTGCACCCATAGTTGACTGGTAAGAATACTGGCCAACGCAGGTACCATAAATCGTTACCGTATCGTCTTCGAGAACACGGGTACCACCCATGATGCTCGGGTCAAAGCCCACGAATATGACATCGTCGTATCCGCCGTCGGTTGCAATACGCAAATCCGTCTCGGAGTCCCCCTCCACAACCTGAAGGACTCTTCCTTTAAACGCCAGCTTCTGGCCAGAATAGCTATCCGGGTTCCTCGCGACATCGCGGTACGCGGGCCATGAATAGTTAGCGGGATTAAATGCTTCTACCAGGCCGTTGTAAGCGGTATAGAGATTGCCCTTTGCCGAATCAACCTGTGATTGCGTAGCATCTTCATCAGCGTCCACAGACTTGGCATTCTCGAGAGCGCTCGAGTATGCCTGGTAGGAATCCTCGGTGTACCCATCTGCGGCAACGGATCCATACGAATCGATGTAGGACTCTAGCTCCGATTTATCGACTTTGACTTTGGCCGGAGTCTTTTTCTTTTCTTTCTTCTCAACCGTCGTCGAGGCACTTGTTTGCGAGCCGTTCGACGCTGCTGTGTTTCCGGCACCGTTACCGTTGCCGCCAGCTGCGCCAATAACAAAAAGGGCAACAATCACGCCAATAATTATCTTTTTCTTTTTTGAAAGAGGCTTCTTGGCCTTCTTTGCTGGCTGCGCTTCTTCCGCGACCGGCGAAGTCGGTTGCGGGTCCTTCTCCTCGTCCATGGTCTTCCTTCCCCGAAAAAAATGGAACTTAATTGCGAGCTCGAACAATTCCATTTTCTCAGCGAAAAAAATGCAACTAAAATCGACGGGCGGAAGGAGCACTTCTGGCTGACCGTCACTTGCGCGATGCGGACATGCTTATTTTTATTGTCTCAGCCCAACCTCACTCGATAATCAACGGGTTGGCGGCATCCACTGGGTCCGGCGATGCCTCTCGCATGGCTCCTTGGCCCAATGGAGATACACCGTCAACGTACTCTTTGTCCACGTCATCGCGCGAAAGCTGCTCGTCGGGAGTTTCGATCTCCTTCACCATCACTTCTTGGCCCTGCACCAAATACGTGCGAGAACTTCCGCAGTGCGGACACGTCTTGCCGTGTGCTACCGTCTCGTACGTTTTTTTGCAGTCCTCGCAGTACGTGACCGCGGGAATCTCCTCGACCTTAAGCTCAGAGCCCGCTACCAACGGGTTCTTGTTGCTTGCCCAGCGCCAGGCATCCTCAAGATAGTGCGGAACCACGCCCGATACCTCGCCGAGTTGCAGCGTCACCGAAGACACGCGCAAAATCGCGTTGTCGCGGCACGCGTCCTCGACCGTCCTGATGATATGAAACACGATGCCCAGCTCGTGCATGACATCAACCTCTTATCTAAAAGGCGAGGCCGGCATTGCGTCCGGCCCCGCCCATCCAATGCAGCAGCTAAACCTCAGGGCCCGCCGCGCTACTTCTTCTTGCCAAAACGAATCTTAATCTCGCGCTTGAGGGCATATTTTGCCAGCGAGGGGACCTTCTTTTCGTACTTGACCATATTCGAGCACTCGGGGCGCTCGCGCGTAAGGTGAATGGCGTCAAACGCGCACTTGGTGGTGCACAGGCCGCAACCAATACACTTGTTGGGGTCGACAACCGAGGCGCCACAGCCCAAGCAGCGAGCGGTCTCGGCGCGCACCTGCTCTTCGGTAAGCGTCTGCGCGTACTCGCGGAAGGGCGCCGCCTTGGCAGCCGTAGCGTCCTTAACAGCCGGCACCTCGCGCTGGGCGGTGTCGTAGCTCGAAAGATCGGCGTCGTCCTTGTTAAGCTCAACGTACTTGCGCTGGTTGCGGCCAATGGTAAGCGTTCCATGCTGGACAAAGCGATGAATCGACACGGCGGCCTCGTGACCAGCGGCAATGGCGTCAATGGCAAACTTGGGACCCGTGTAGACGTCGCCGCCCACAAAGATATCGGGCTCCGCAGTCTGATACGTCTGCGGATCGGCAACGGCGCCCTGGCCGCGACCAAGCTCGACAGCAGAGCCCTCCAGCAGGTTGCCCCACTCGATGCTCTGGCCAATGGCAAAGACAACTTGGTCGCACTCGATGGTCACAAGATCATTCTCGTCATACTCGGGAGCAAAGCGTCCGTCATCGCCAAACACGCGCGTGCAGCGCTTGAACACAACGCCACGCACAGCGCCCGCCTCGTTGGTGAGGACCTCCTTGGGGCCCCAGCCGCAGCGGATGTCGACGCCGTCCTCGCGAGCCTCGGCAACTTCCTCGTCGCTTGCAGGCATTTCCTCGGCCGACTCGAGGCACAGCATCGTAACCTCGGGGGCCTGGGTACGCGCAGCCACGCGAGCAGCATCGATGGCAACGTTGCCGCCGCCCACAACCACCGTGCGGCCCATCGCAGGGGCGGCGCCCGCAGTTTGATCGGTGTACTTGGCCAAGAAGTTAACAGCGGTCCAGGTACCCTTCGCGTCCTGCCCATCGATGCCGGGCAGATGGCCTCCCTGGCAGCCGATAGCAACATAGAAGGCGGCAAAACCCTGCTCGCGCAACTCGGCCAAGGTCACGTCGCGACCGACCTCCACGCCATAGCGGAACTCGGCGCCCATCTCGCGGATGACCTCGACCTCTGCCTCTATGACGTCTTTCTCGAGCTTGAAGGAAGGAATGCCATAAGTAAGCATGCCACCAGGGCGCGGCATCTTCTCGAACACGACCGGCTTGTAGCCTTTCTCGGCCAGATAGAAGGCGCACGAAAGGCCCGCAGGACCGGCACCGATGATGGCGACCTTCTGATCAAAGCCGCCCGCACGCGTAGGTGTAACCATCGGCGGAATATAGCGCGTTGCAGCGTCAAGGTCGCGCTGCGCAATGAACTTCTTTACTTCGTCGATGGCAATGGCGGAATCGACCCTACCGCGTGTGCACGCGTCCTCGCAGCGGCGGTTGCAAATGCGGCCGCACACGGCAGGCAGCGGGTTTTCGCGCTTGATGAGCGCGAGCGCCTCGTCATAGCGGCCCTGCGCCGCGAGCTTGAGGTAGCCCTGGACGGCGATGTGCGCCGGGCAGGCGGTCTTGCAGGGCGCGGTACCTGCCTTGTGGGTCTCGACGCGATTGTCGTTGCGATAGTTGGGCGACCACTTCTCCGGCCCCCACTTCACAGTATCGGGAAGCTCCTGGCGCGGATACTCCGGAACCTTGCCCGTCGTCTTGCTGCAAAGCTTCTGGCCCAGCTTGACGGCGCCCGCAGGACACACCTCCACGCAACGGCCGCACGCCACGCACTTGTCGGCCTGTGTATGGGCAACATAGGCAGAGCGCGACAGGTTGGGCGTATTAAACAGCTGCGAGGTGCGCAGTGCGTAGCACACGTTTACGTTGCAGTTGCAGATAGCGAAGATTTTGTTCTCGCCATCGATGTTGGTGATCTGGTGCACAAAGCCGTTGTCCTCGGCAGCACGCAAAATGTCGTAAACCTCTTCGCGCGTGATGTAGTGGCCGCGATCGGTCTCGACTACGTAATCGGCCATGTCGCCCACAGCGATGCACCAGTCGTGCGGATCGTCGCCGCAGCCCTCGCCCAAAACCTTGCGGCTTGCGCGACAGCTGCAGGTCGAGGCAGCGTACTTGCCGTCATACTTGTCCAGCCAATGCTCGATATGCTCGATAGGCACTGACGTGCTCGCGGCATCGATGGCCTGCTCGACAGGAATAACGTGCATGCCAATGCCCGCGCCTCCGGGAGGCACCATGGGCGTCGCCTTAGACAGCGGGCCTTTGGACGCCTGCTCGAAAAACTTTGCGAACACCGGGTGCTCATCCAGCTGGCCTACACGCATGTTAAGGAACTCGGCAGAGCCGGGCACGAGCATGGGCAGCACCCATTGCTTGGTGCGCGTGGGGTTTTCCCAGTTGTACTCAAGCAAGCCGGTGTAGCTCATATCGTCGAGCATCTTTTCGATCTCGGGCTCGGGCATGCCCGTAAGCTTGACCATCTCGGCCAGGGTGTAGGGCCGGCGCATCTTCATCTTGAGCAAAACATCTGCCTGCTCGTCGGTGGCAGCCTCGGCAAACGACCAGTACTCATAGCCCAAAAGCTCATCGCGATGCAGCAGGCGATTTGTGCAATGTTCGCAGAGCTTGACGATCTTCTCGCGCGGATGCTCAGGCAGCGGCGGCACGAACTCCGCACCGATATCGGGCTCGGTATAGCTAATCCCCGGTCCATTGAGAATCATGGCGTCCCCTCCCTTGCCGCGCGGCGACTGCGCAGGCTGCGGTCCTTGTGTAAGCGAGCTATGGGCGGCTGTTCGCGCTCGACCCGCAAAGTTGACATACTGTCAAAAACAGTATTGACGAACCGTCAACAATATTCAAGACTAGAGAGTGAATCACCGGGCCGGAACATCAGAAAGGCGGCAAGCGGATGAGCACCCGCAGCGCAACATCGAACCACCCAGGCGATGCCGCCTCGCAGCAAAACGAAACCCAACCGAGCCAGGACACAGCTGCGCCCACGACTTCCAAGCGCCTGCCCGGAGACGAGCGGCGCCGCAGAATCCTTAAGGCAGTGCGCGTCGTTAGCGCCGAGCGCGGGGTATCCCATCTCTCGGTATCGGCAGTAGCAAAGCAGGCCGGCTGCACGCGCTCGCTTTTCTACCACTATTTTTCCGATATGGACGCCGCCGTCGAAGCCGCCATGGACGAGGCTATCGAGGGTTTTGTCAGCGAACTTGAACGCTGGAACGCCAGCCGCACCGTAGGCGACATCGAGGGAGCGCTCGACAGCGTGGCCCCGCTCTTCAAGCGCCTAGTGGCCGACGGGCACGAGCTGCCGGCCACGCTCACCTCGGGCAGCGGGGCCCTCTACGGCGGTTTTCTCCACCATGCAGTCGAGCGCGTTGTGCACTACCTATGCGAAACGACCGTTATCGACTTTACCACCCATCACGAGCTGCGCATCGACCATGTTTACGAGACCTTCTACACGCTCGTTATGGGACTGCTCATGTACATTCGCACGCATCCGGATGTGCCCGATGAGACCGTAAAGGACATCATCGCTTCGACGTTGCACATCGAGGGCTACACCGCCAAGTACCCGGAACGCCGACCATCCAAATAGGATGTAGCAGCCGCAACTGTTTATTTGCACCCGTCGTGAACGAGAGGGAGAGACGGGCATTAAGGAAAGGAGAGGGACATGTTGTTTGATGTTTGGGGGAGCAACACCGGCATCCATTGGCTCGGCTGGGCCATGGTCTTTATCGGCCTGATCGTGCTCAATGAGGTCGGGCGCCGCAGCAAGGCGGGCGCCGCCATTATCTTTGTCGTGGCACCCCTCGCCATGACCATCTACTGCATCGCCATCGCCGTAGGCGTGGCCAACGGGCAGGAGTGGGCACTTACCAACCCCACGCATGTGTACCAGAACAGCTGGTTCCACTACGCCAAGGTTTATGCCGCGCTCGCCGGATGCTGGGGCTTTATTGCCATCAAGTACCAGTGGGGCAAGATCGGCAAGGCCAAGTGGTTCCGCGCATGGCCGTTTGTCATCGTGGCCATCAACATCATGATCGCTGTTGTGTCCGACTTTGAAAGCGCCTACCACTTCTTCGCGCTGGGCGAGACCACCTGGGTCACCTCCGAGGGTGCCACGCAGCTGGCCGGTTGGAATAACGTGTTCAACGGCATCGCCGGTATCATCAATATCTTCTGCATGACCGGCTGGTGGAGCGTCTACGCAAGCGAAGACAAGACCGACATGCTGTGGCCCGACATGACCTGGGTCTACATCATCGCCTACGACATCTGGAACTTCTGCTACACCTACAACTGCCTGCCCACGCATTCTTGGTTCTGCGGCTTTGCCCTGCTGCTTGCGCCCACCGTGGCAGCCTTTATCTGGAACAAGGGCGGTTGGATCCAAAACCGCGCCTTCACGCTTGCCATCTGGTGCATGTTCGCGCAGGTATTCCCCTTCTTCCAGGAGCAGTCCATCTTTGTGACGCACTCCACGCTCGATCCCAATGCGGCACTTGTGGTTTCGATCCTGGCTCTCGTGGCAAACGTCGCCGCGATTATCTACATTGTCTATCGCGCCAAGAAGCTCGGCCGCAATCCCTACAAGCAGGATGTCTTTGAGGGCACCCGCGACTGGGAGATTGCAACTGCTCGCCGCGCCAAGGTTGATTACGCCCATATGGACTAGTGCCGGCTCGCGCCTATTGGACCGTCACCTCCAAAATAGACGGTTATAGGTAGGTTGTCGGCAAATTGCCAAGTAGCCTAAAGAAAAACCCAGGAAAGCAGTTTACAAGCTCGCTTTCCTGGGTTTTTTGCGTCTCTACTTTAAAGAAGCGCTTAAACCTACCTATAACCGTCTTTTTTAGATTGTCCAAGCGGTTTTGGCCGGGGCTTCATGCGTCGAGGGCGGGCAAATGCGTCGATTCCCGCCGGCTACGCGCCCGCCTTCCATGCGGCAACGCGATCGCGAAGCCACTGCGCCCACTGGTCGATCCCCTCGCCCGTCTTTGCGCAGATAGGGATGATGGTGGCATTGGGGTTGCGCATGAGGATATTCTCGCGTGCGCGCTCCATGCTAAAGGTGTCGAATATCGGCAGCGCATCGATCTTGTTGATAAGCACAACGTCGCAAATGGAAAACATGAGCGGATATTTGAGCGGTTTGTCGTCGCCCTCCGGGACCGAAAGAATCATCGCATTGGCGCAGGCTCCCGTATCGAACTCCGCAGGACACACCAGATTGCCCACGTTCTCGAGAATCGCCAGGTCAACATGGTCGGAATTCTCGTCAAGCAAGGCGTCCAGGCCCTGCTCTGTCATATATGCGTCCAGATGGCACATACCGCCCGTGTGAAGCTGGATAGCGCGGGCGCCGGTTCGAGCGATTGTCTTCGCGTCAACGTCCGAGTCGATATCTGCCTCCATAACCGCCAAGGACATATCGTCGCGCAGAGCCTCGATCGTACGCGTGAGCGTCGTGGTCTTGCCCGAACCCGGGCTCGACATCAGATTGAGCAGAAACGTCCCCTGAGCACGCAAACGCTCACGAAGCCCATCGGCATGGGCGTCGTTATTCGCAAACACGCTCTGCTTGATTTCCAGCACTCGTACGTCTTCCATGTATCGTCCCTTCTTTATCTGCCAAACAAGGCAGGCATCGCATGATTCGCTCATCCATCAGTATCACTGTCTTATGTTGACACATTGTCAACAATATTCAAGAGGGCGACACCAAGCGACCTTTCTCTCTTCTGAGCAAGCCAATTAAAGCTGGCATATCGTCATATTCCCCAGCAAGGCGGGGTATCATGTGTCTCGTTTCAAGCCCTCATATCCTTGGAGAAATCCCCATGTCCAGCAACCGCAAGATGCTCAAAATCCTAAGCCTCGCCCAGATTGTCTTTGCCGTCCTTTGCTTTGTGATGGCATCGCTTGTTTTCAATGGCACACCGCGTGTGGAAGGAGACGCTGACGTTCTCACCTTCTTGACGGCCAATCTCGACGCCGTCCTGTGCACGGTCGCCGCCTTCCTCACGGCCTTTTGCGCCATTGATGGCATCAAGGGCGCCAACCGCCCCAGCGCCCTGGGGGCACATCTTGTTGTTGCCATCCTGGTTGCCATAGCAGGCGCGGCGGCATGCGCCCTCTCCCCCGCTGTCCAGGGCCTCTCCGTTGTGTGCGCCCTCGACGCCGTGTTGGCGATTGCCGCCGCCGTCTTTGACAAGAAAGTGCGTGCTGAAATCGACCGCTAAGCAAACGGGAGAACATCTAGGCTTTGGCCATCCCCTCTAAACGCAAAGGCACCGCTGCGAGAAGGTTCTTGCAGCGGTGCCTTGTTCATGTCAACTAGACCTCAAAGCCTCAGTAAAATAAGCGTCCCGGGTTAATCCCAAGGGTCGCGCTCGAACAGCGGCTCGCGCTCAGGGCGTCGATCGGAATACGGGTCGTAACCGTCATCGTCCTCGTTCTCCGCACGAATAAACGGGTCTTTGGGCTTGAGTGCCACCTTGACCTCAGCTGTCGTCTTCTTATTGCCCTTATCGCTTGCCATATCCGCTCCCCAATCGTCGTTGGCACCATCCTAGCATGCACCGCACGCAAAAGGCTCGGCCCCCAGTTGCCTGGAAGCCGAGCCAGATCGTACAAGGGACCTTAGACGCCCGCGACGCTACTCCTCCGGTGCCTCAAACGGGGCATCGAGAACCTCGTCGCCTGAGGCAGAAGCCTTAGGCTCCACACCTGCGACCTCAAACTTACCGTCGGAGTCCACATCGAGTGAAATCTTGTCGCCCTCGTGAGCGCGGCCGTCGATAATCGCCGCGGCAATGGCGTCCACCACCTCGCGCTGGACCAGACGCTTGAGCGGACGAGCACCAAACACAGGGTCCAGACCGCCCACAGCGAGCATCTGCTTGGCAGCAGGTGTGATCTCGAGCTCCATGCGCTCCTTTGCCAGGCGGGCGCGCACATCCTTAAGCTGGATGTCGACGATCTTTTGAATCTGCTCCATGCCAAGCGGATGGAACACCACGATGTCGTCGATACGGTTGAGGAACTCGGGGCGGAAGGTCTTGGCCATCGCAGCGTCAACCTGACGGCGCATCTCGGCCTCGTCCTTGCCCGAAAGCTCGGCAATCGCACTAGAGCCAACGTTGGACGTCATGATGATGATCGTGTTCTTGAAAGACACCTGGCGGCCCTGGCCATCGGTCAAGCGGCCATCGTCGAGTACCTGCAACAAGATATTGAAGACATCCGGGTGAGCCTTCTCCATCTCATCGAGCAAGATCACGCTGTACGGACGACGACGCACGGCCTCGGTAAGCTGGCCGCCCTCGTCGTAGCCCACATATCCCGGAGGAGCACCGATCAGACGTTGGACCGAGAACTTCTCCATGTACTCAGACATGTCGATACGCACGAGCGCGCGCTCATCGTCGAACAGGCACTCGGCAAGCGCCTTGGCAAGCTCGGTCTTGCCCACGCCGGTGGGGCCCAGGAAGAAGAAGCTGCCGATAGGCTTATCGGGGTCGGAAAGGCCCGCGCGACTGCGGCGTACGGCAGCGGCGACGGCAGACACGGCCTCGTCCTGACCGATAACGCGCTTATGCAGCTCGCCCTCGAGATTCTTGAGCTTATCGAGCTCACCCTGCATCATCTTGGAAACGGGCACGCCGGTCCACGCGCTCACGACCTCGGCAATCTCGTCGGACGTCACTTGCTCGTTGAGACCCTCGCCGTCCTTGCCCTTTTGCTTCTCGAGCGCCGCCTCGGCAGCCTGAATCTCCTGAGTCAAAACCGGAATCACACTAAAGCGCAGCTCGGAGGCGCGAGCAAGGTCGCCGTCGCGCGTGGCACGCTCCTCTTCGCTCTTGGCGTCGTCGAGCTTACCTTTGAGCTCCTGCACGTGGTCGATCGCGTTTTTCTGGTTGAGCCAGCCCGCCTTTTGCACGTTGAGCTTTTCTTGGACCTCCGCAATCTCTTGGCGCAAAGTCTCCAAGCGCTCCTTGGAGGCATCGTCTGTCTCCTTCATGAGCGCCTGCTCCTCAATCTGCATCTGCGTGAGCTGACGCGTTGTGGCGTCAATCTCCACCGGCATGGAATCGAGCTCCATGCGCAGACGGCTTGCAGCCTCGTCTACCAAGTCGATGGCCTTGTCGGGCAAGAAACGGTCGGCAATATAGCGGTCGGAAAGATCGGCTGCGGCCACCAGCGCACTATCGGTGATATGTACGCCATGGAAAATCTCGTACTTCTCCTTCAGGCCACGCAGGATAGAGATGGTGTCCTCAACGGTGGGCTCGCTTACCAGCACCGTCTGGAAACGACGCGCAAGGGCGGCATCCTTCTCGATGTACTTGCGATACTCGTCGAGCGTAGTGGCACCGATGGCGTGCAGGGCACCGCGAGCAAGCGCCGGCTTCAAGATGTTACCGGCGTCCATCGAGCCCTCGGTAGCGCCCGCGCCCACGATGGTGTGGAGCTCATCGATGAACAGGATAACCTTGCCGTCCGACTTCTCGACCTCTTTGAGCACGGCCTTCAAGCGGTCCTCAAACTCGCCGCGATACTTGGCGCCAGCCACCAGGGCGCTCATGTCCAACTCGATAAGGTCGCGGTCGCGCAGCGTGCTGGGCACGTCGCCAGCCACAATACGCTGGGCGATGCCCTCGACGATAGCGGTCTTGCCCACGCCGGGCTCGCCGATCAGCACCGGGTTGTTCTTGGTACGGCGCGAAAGAACCTGAATGGTACGGCGAATCTCGTCGGTACGGCCAATGACCGGGTCGAGCTTGCCCGCACGAGCCAAATCGCAGATATTGCGGCCGTACTGCTCCAGCGCCTCGAACTGGGTCTTGTCCTCGGCAGAGGTAACGCGATCATCGCCGCGCAACTCCTCGTAGACCTGCTCGATGCGCTCGCGCGTAACGCCCGCGTTGTTAAGGATGCGCCCCGCGTCCCCCTTGTCCTCGGCGAGTGCCATGAGCAGGTGCTCGGTCACCACAAAGGAGTCGCCCATCTTGGAGGCCTTCTTCTCGGCCTGATTGAGCACGCGGACCATGTCGTTGGAAAGCCCAATCTGTGCACCATCGCCCGAGACCTTGGGAGCGCTGTCGATTGCCTTCTGCGCAGCCGCCGCGAGCGAGGAGGCGTCGGCGCCAATGCGCTCGATGATCACGGAGATATTGCGCTCGCCAGCACCCAGCAGCGCCGCAAGCAGGTGCACGGGCTCGACCGCGCCCGCTTGAGCGTCGGATGCGATGCCAATGGCCGTTTGGAGAGCCTCGCGAGAAGTCATTGCCAACTTATCGATTCTCATATATCTCACCTCTCATATAGGTGTTGCCCGCAGCGCGGGCGATGCTCGCGCCGGGGCGACCGCCCTACGGGGCGGTGTCCTGTTGTTCGAGAGGTATTGTTACCGGATATGCCCCAAGTTATACATAAATCTAAGTCTATCTATATAAGATTTTATGAGTCGTCTACTGCAGGGACAGCGCAGGACGTGATTTGGCGCAAAGCGCGCCTGTAAAAAATACGGTTATAGGTATGTTTGGACAAGATACGCGAATATCTCGGCTTTTCGACACCATTTATGCAGGAAAAACAACTCAATGGATCCTGTCTACTTAGATTTTCGCTTTAACCTACCTATAACCATATTTTTTGAAGCAGAGGTCCCGAAAGGCCCCACTCCTGCCCAAGGTTTATTCAAGCGCAGGCGTATCGCCGACCAGCTAACGCCCGCACAGCCCATGTCAACACCCGGAACAGGGTGTCCCAAACGGAACGACCCTGCTTGCGAAAAAGCCCGCCGGAGCGTTAGCTCCGGCGGGCCTCACCGCACAAAGTAACCCCAGGCAGGGATGCGAAACTACTTCCAGTCAATACGACGCTTTGTGGCAAAAGCGCCCGCTGCCAGGCCGACAACAAGCACAACAATAGCCCCCACAACAGCGGGAACGGTCGCCACATAGGACGCCACAAAGGAAACGAGCACAAACAGAAACGCCGCTTCCAGGCAAAAGAGCGCCACCTCATAGCACGCTTGATGCTCGCTTTCGCAGCCGCGCGCCTGCGCCGCGGCATCGAACACCTCGTTGAGGCGAGGCGACTTACGCATCATGAGCAAGGCGCCCAAAATCATGAAGATGACGCCAATGCACCCAAAAATAGCCTGAATTACCTGCATAAACAGCCCCTACTGGCCAAGCAGGCCACGCAGAACCTGCTGAGGATCGCCCGAGCCATCACGCGGAACCAACGCGGTGATCTTCTTTTGCATCTTGAACTCGTGCAATTCTTCCTCGAGCTGGCGCACGCGGGAGCGAAGCTTCTCGTTTTCGCGCTCACGCTCCTCCGAGCGCTCTTTCATATCGAGGATGCGTACCACGCCAGCCAAATTAATGCCCTCGTCGGTAAGCTGGTTGATAAGCTCCAGACGCTCGATGTCGGCACGCGAGTACAAACGCGTGTTGCCACCCGAGCGCTGCGGGTTCACCAAACCCTTGGACTCATAGACACGCAGCGTCTGAGGGTGCATGCCCGTGAGCTCTGCCGCCACGCTGATCATGTACAGCGGCTTATTCCTGTTGTCATCGGCCATGGCCCTCAGCCTGCTTTCAATCGACTACCCCACCATGGTACACAGTTGGGGTCGCTAGAACTTTGCGAAGTACTTGTTAACCTCTGCGCGGTAATCGCGCGTGTCCTCCTTGCGGAGCTTCTCGAACACCTTGCGCTCGTCGTCGGTAAGATGCTCGGGCACGACAACCTCGATCTCGACGATCAAAGCACCCGTGCGGCCACGATGCGAAACGTCCGGCGCTCCCAGGCCCTTGCAGCGGAACTTCTTGCCCGTCTGCGTACCTGCGGGGATGTCCAACTTGACCTTGGAGCCACCCGGAGTAGGAACCTCAATCTGGCATCCCAGCGCAGCCTCGGTATACGAGACGGGCACCGTCATGGTTACATCGGCGCGCTTGCGTTTGAACAGCGGATGCTCCTGCACGCGTACGGTAACCACCAGGTCGCCGCGTCCGCCGCCACCGGTGCCGTATTCGCCACGACCCTTAAAGCGCATCTTGCCGCCGTCTACCGCACCAGCAGGAATGGAGATGGTGATAGCCTGGGGCTCGCCCGTCGAGGGGACACGATAGTTGACCTTCTGGGTCACGCCACGAAACGCGTCGTCTGCCGAAACCTCGACATCTACCGAGAGGTCACCTCCACGCGAGGCCCTACTGCGAGGCTGGCCGCCAAAACCGCCGAAGCCCCCAAAGCCGCCAAAGCCCTCAAAATTTTGAGCCCAATCCGAGCCGCCCACGCCTTCGCCGCGCATGACGCTGCTCAAAATATCGTCCCAAGGAACGTTCTGGCCGCTATAGCCACGCGCACCGCCGGCACCGGGAATGCCTCCGAAGGCGAGCATCTGGTCGTACTCTTTACGCTTCTTCTCGTTTGAAAGCGTATCGTACGCCTCGGAAATCTCCTTGAACTTTGCCTCGTCACCGCCCGCATCGGGATGGTACTTTTGCGCGAGTTTCCTAAACGCAGACTTGATCTCTTTATTGGTGGCGTTTTTCGAAACGCCCAAAACATCGTAGAACGTCTTATTGCCAGCCATGGTTTTGCCCTCCTTTCGAGAGCGAGGATCATCAAGATTAAAAGGGCCCCAGGCGAATGCCCGAGGCCCTCAGGTGCTACTCTTCCGAGCCCGTTGCCTCATCGGCCGCCGGCTCGCCTTCCGGCGCCTCTTCTGGAGCCGGTCGCTTCTCACCGCCGTAGGTCACGGTCACCATCGCGGAACGCAGCACGTGGCCCGCCATGCGATAGCCCTTCTGGTACACGTCGTTGACCGTCTCGTCATACTGAGACGCATCCTCAACGCGTCCAACGGCCTGCTGCTCAAGCGGATCGAATGCCTCGCCCTTGGGATCGATGGGTTCCACGCCCTCATGGGCAAACACGTCGAGCATCTTGGCATGAACCGCGTCCACGCCGTCTACGAACTGGCTGAAGTCATCGGCCATATCCAGAGTGCGAGCGTGATCGATAGCACGCTCGATGTCGTCGACCACCGGCAGCAAGGCGCACACGAGCTTCTCGGTAGCGCGCTCGCGCTCCGCCAGGCGCTCGTTTGCCGTACGACGGCGGAAGTTCTCCCAGTCGGCCTGGAGGCGAGCCGTGCGCTCGGCAGCCTCGTGAGCCTTGTCCTCAGCAGCTTTCTGCGCTTCGGCAGCAGCGTCGAGCTCAGAGCGTACGTCGGCAAGCTCCTTTTGAGCCTGCTCGAACTTGAGCTTAAAATCGTCGTCCGCAGCCTGCTCACCAGCACGAATGGCGGCCTCGACCATCTCTTCTTCGGTCATCGTCGCCTCCTCGGCATCAATCGAATCCGTGGCACCAGCGGTCTGGGGCGCATCGTCCTTCTCGTCCGCGGTCTCCACGGCGTCTTCTACAGGAATCTTCACGTCCTTCTCCTCAGAGTCAGCAGAGGCGGCGGTGCCGGCAGCAACGCCGGCACCCGCCTCTGTTCGAGCTTGTTCGGCGGACATGACTAGTTGTTGTCCTTGTCGTCGTCCACGACCTCAAAGTCGGCGTCAACGACATCGTCATCGCCGGCGGCAGCAGCACCGTCGCCCGCGCCGCTTGCCTGCTGAGCATCGGCGTAGACGATCTGCGCCAGCTCGTAGGCCACAGACTGCAGTGCCTCGCTGGAGGACTTGATGGCCTCGATGTCGGAGCCCTCAAGAGCCTTCTTGGCATCGGCGATAGCGGCCTCGGTCTTGCCCTTGAGGTCTGCGTTCACCTTGTCGCCCAGCTCGTTGAGCGTCTGCTCGGTGGAGTAGACAAGGGAGTCGGCCTGGTTGCGAACCTCGACCTCTTCCTTCTGCTTCTTGTCCTCCTCGGCATGAGCCTCGGCGTCCTTGACCATGCGATCGACTTCGTCGTCAGAAAGCGCGGTGGAGCCGGAGATGGTGATCTGCTGCTCCTTGCCGGTGCCCTTGTCCTTAGCGGAGACCTTCACGATGCCGTTGGCATCGATGTCAAAGGTGACCTCGATCTGAGGCACGCCGCGGCGGGCAGCGGGGATACCGGTGAGCTGGAACTTACCGAGCGACTTGTTGTCGCGAGCAAGCTCGCGCTCGCCCTGAAGGACGTTGATCTCGACGCTGGTCTGGTTATCGGCGGCAGTGGAGTAGATCTCGGTCTTGGAGGTCGGGATGGTGGTGTTGCGGTCGATCATCTTGGTCATGACGCCGCCCATGGTCTCGACGCCCAGCGACAGCGGGGTCACGTCGAGCAGCAGGATGCCCTCAACGTCGCCGGTGAGAACGCCGCCCTGAACAGCAGCGCCGTCGGCAACAACCTCGTCTGGGTTCACGGACATGTTGGGCTGCTTGCCGGTCATGGCCTTAACAAGGTCCTGAACAGCGGGCATACGGGTGGAACCGCCGACGAGGATGACCTCGGTCAGATCGGAGAGCTTGAGGTTAGCGTCGCGCAGAGCGTTGGTGACAGGCTGCTTGCAGCGCTCGAGCAGGTCGCGGGTGATCTTCTCGAACTCAGCGCGGGTCAGCGTGTAGTTGAGGTGCAGCGGGCCAGACTGGTTCATGGTGATGAACGGCAGGTTGATGGTGGTCTGCTGGGCAGCGGAGAGCTCCTTCTTGGCGTTCTCGGCAGCCTCCTTCAGACGCTGCAGGGCCATGGGGTCCTGGCGCAGATCGATGCTGTTCTCCTGCTGGAACTTGTCGGCCATCCAGTCGATGACACGCTGATCCCAGTCGTCGCCGCCCAGGTGGTTATCGCCAGAGGTGGACAGAACCTCGAACACGCCGTCGGCAAGGTCGAGGATGGAGACGTCGAAGGTGCCGCCTCCCAGGTCGAAGACGAGGATGCGCTGGTCGGAGCCCTGCTTGTCAAGGCCATAAGCCAAGGCAGCAGCGGTTGGCTCGTTGACGATACGCTTGACGTTGAGGCCAGCGATCTTGCCGGCGTCCTTGGTGGCCTGGCGCTGAGCGTCGTTGAAGTACGCAGGAACGGTGATGACGGCGTCGGTGACGGTCTCGCCAAGGTACTTCTCGGCGTCGGCCTTCATCTTGGCGAGAGTCATAGCAGAGATCTGCTCGGCGGTGTAATCCTCGCCCTCGATGTTGACAACGGCACGGCCGCCCTGGCCCTCCTTGACCTCGTACGGAACGGTCTTGAGCTCAGAGGTGCACTCGGAATACTTGCGGCCCATGAAACGCTTGATGGAAAACACAGTGTTCTTGGGGTTGGTGACAGCCTGGTTTTTAGCAGCCTTGCCCACAACGCGATCACCATCGGCACGGAAGCCAACCACAGACGGGGTCGTGCGGTCGCCCTCGGCGTTGACGATGATGGTGGGGGAGCCACCCTCCAAAACTGCCATGGCGGAGTTAGTAGTACCAAGGTCGATACCAAGAATCTTGCCCATGAGAAATCCCTTCTTTTCTGCTTTCGCGCAACCTCGACCCATGCCAAAGTGCGCTGCGAGCTTTTTGTTCGAGATGTAGTGTATCCCCTTATGGGCTCGAATATACAAAATCTAAGTCATTCCATATAAGATTTTTTATTTCTTTGGATGCAGGTCTTGCGCCAAGAGGGTCAAACGGGGCTAAACGCAGGATTACGCCACCAAAAGACCTTGCCCCATAGCGACATGCCAGGCTCAAGAGCCATATAACTTACGCCCAAGGGAGATTTCACAAATAGTAAGCCGCCGTTGACTCGGCGAACGGTATGAAGATGCAGCGCACAGGGTATTGCAAACCGTCGGGCGCGTGGTATGTTTTTGCCCGAATCAAACCGGCGCGCGTCGTCTGTAGCGCCGGTCAACAGAGAGGAAAAATCATGGCTCATCCCGTAATCGATGCCGACGAGTGCATCTCCTGTGGCGTTTGCGTTGACACCTGCCCCTGTGGCGTTCTTGAGCTCCAGGACGTCGCCACTGTTGTAGACGAGGATTCCTGCGCTGCTTGCGGTGCTTGCCAGGAGGCTTGCCCCGCCGGCGCCATCACCGAGATCGCTGAGGACTAGCATCTAGCCCACGCGAACAGCTCGCATGCAAAGAGGCCCATCGCACCATACGATGGGCCTCTTTTTTCTTGCTCTTAGCAAACCTTCTACTTTGAATACCTAAAATTAGCCGTGTAGAGGTAATCGAAATACAGATCGTGGCTATTATCCGACTCGCTCCAGCTCAACGACCATGTTCCGTCTCCATTTCGCACAAGCGACGTTTGGTCATCGATTGGAATGCTGCCCGGAATGCCCGTCACATCAAGGGAGAAGGACTTGGAGACACTACTGCCATTTACGTACTCGCCGATCGTTGAGAAATTGGTGTAGCGATAAAACGACACGGAACCGCTCAGGTGCACAGAGCCATCCGAGTTCAGGGAGGCATCGATGGAAAGATCCTCCCCCGTAATGGTGTCGGTGGATTCCCACCAATAGTAATAACCCGTTGATTTTGAGGTCTGCGTCACCCTGCACTTCGATGGGTCACAAGATTTATACGTGCCGGCAAGGTCCATAATCGGCTTTGCGGCGTTGAGCTGCCCTTTAAGCGCTCCAACGGTTTTGCCATCGCACCCAAAATCATCCGGAAGTTTGCCAAGATAATCCAGCGCGCTATCGACCTTGTTATCTTCTATACACTGCAAAGCCGACTCAAACGTGGCCTTCTTCTGAGCTAAGTCGTCTGCATTGGCACGCTGCTCCTCAAATTGAGGGCCCAAAGCCGCATAGATATACTGCGCAGCGGCATACTCCTGCTGTTCCATAAGCTTCTCTGCGCACGTTTTTGCCCGATCGAGCGAATCTTTATAATCGCCCAGAGCCGCAAAGGATTTGCCGGCAGAAGCGTAGTCGCCCTCATCAAACAGAGTGACGGCCTTCACGTAATAATCTGCATCCTGGGCCTTTTCCTTGCATTTTTTAGCGTCCTTGTAAGGAATTGCCTTTTCAAAAAGCGAGATGGCAGACTCGTAGTCGCCCTTTTTCATCTTCTCTTTGCCCTGCTCGTAGTAGAGCGCCTTCTGCGCGGTTTCCTTGCGCTCGGCAGCATCGGCAAAGTTGCCGGCCTTGTCATAAAGCTCAATCGCCCGACTGTAGTCACCACTATCAAACGCGCTACTCGCCTGAAAATATGTAGCGCCAGGCAATCCCACAGCAAGAATCAGTACGGCGGCAACCAGGATGACGCCCGCAACAATCAAATTGCGGACTAGTTTTTTGCGGCCCTCCTCGTCCTGTGGGATAAACGACGCGATGGATTTACCGGTCTTGTCCTCGGTGTCCTCGGTGTCCTCGGTGTCCTCGGTGTCCTCGGTGTCCTCGGTGTCCTCGGTGTCCTCGGTGTCCTCGGTGTCCTCGGTGTCCTCGGTGTCCTCGGTGTCCTCGGTGTCCTCGGTGTCCTCGGTGAGGCGATTGTCAGGCAGCACGTCGCCTTGCAACCCGTCTTTAGCGTCTTCGCACTCAACGGCCATCTCGTCGTTGGTTGAGCCTTCCGTTAAGGATACGTTTTTCGTCTCGTCGCCCATATAATCATCTCCCATGTCGAGCTGCACTGAGCTTTACATAGGAGCCGCCCCGTTCTGTTGAGCAACAAATATGAGCGGCATCAAAAAGCGGGGCGAAGCCCAAAGACCTCGCCCCGCCATCTACTCTAGCCCGTCTTCGTAGGGCAAAATCTCGGCCAGATAGCCCTTGGCACGCAGGGCCGCCTCGATCTCGTCGAGCTGCTCCTCGGTCTCGGCGGCGATGCGATGAAAATGGTATCCGCTCGTCACCGTCATGAGGGGATAACTCTTGCCCGTGCGGATGCCTTCCAAGTAGCGCTCGGCATCACGACGATTGCGAACGTCCAGGTCGGCAGTAATCTTGCCGTAGACGCGATGGTTGACCATCACGTTGAGCACGGCGCCGCCCAAATCGACGATCGTGTTGAGCTCGTCGCCCACGTCATCGACACCATGGTGCACCTTGACCAAGCGCGTGGGAACGCAAGGCCGCCCCTCCCCCTCGCGCAGCACATAGCCGCGGCTCGTCGCCACCACATCGTGGCCGTCGGCACGCAAAAGAGCGATATCTTGCACAACAACCTGACGGCTCACGCCGGCGGCGCGGGCAAGGGCGCTGCCCGAGATAGGGCGAGATGCCCCCTGGAGTTCGCGAATGATTGCCTGGCGACGCTCATCACCGTTCATCATGCACCGTCCAGCATACGCAGATGCTTCAATGAAAGATCCAGAATGGGCGCGGAATGAGTCAGCGCACCGGAACTAATAAAGTCCACGCCCAGATCTGCCAGCGCGCGGATGTTCTGGGCGTCCACGTTGCCCGAGGCCTCCACCTTGGCGCGGCCGTCGATGACCTCAATCGCTTTTGCCATGGCATCGTGGTCCATGTTGTCGAGCATGATGATGTCGGCACCGGCGTCTGCCGCCTCGCGCACCATGTCCAGGTTTTCGCACTCGATCTCGACCGTGCAAGTAAACGATGCGTGGGCGCGAGCCATCTGAATCGCCTTTGTCACGCCGCCCGCAGCGTCGATGTGGTTATCTTTGAGCATGACCGCGGTCGAGAGGTTATAGCGGTGATTGAAGCCGCCGCCTGCGAGCACAGCCGCTTTTTCGAACACGCGCATGCCCGGCGTGGTCTTGCGCGTATCCACAAGTTTGGTATTTGTGCCCTCGAGCGCCCGCACCATGCGACGTGTATAAGTAGCGATGCCGCTCATACGCTGCAGATAGTTGAGGGCAACGCGCTCGCCCGAAAGCAGGATGCGAGCGTCGCCCTTGACGGTAGCCAGATGCTGGCCTGCGTGAACTTCATCGCCATCGGCAACTGTTGCCTCGACCGTCGTTGCGGGATCGAGCAGCGCAAAGGTGCGCGCAAACACATCCAAACCGGCGATAACGCCGTCTGCCTTGGCGATGAGCTGCACCTCGGCCCGGCGTGCCTGGGGGCACACCGATGCCGTGCTCACGTCTTCGAACGTAATGTCCTCGCGCAGCGCCTGCAAGATCAGGTCGTCGCCAACCAATTTCATCGCAATGGGATCCATAACCCGCTATGCCTCCTTAGCGTCTGCGTTGATCGTCTCGATATCCATCGGAGCGTCTCCATACGCCACCGGCTCGGATACGGCGGTGCCAAACTCGCGGCACAACGCGTCGATACTCAAATTACCCGCTGCCGAAAGGCGATGTGCGCCATCGAGGGCCGGCTCGCCTGCGCGCTCCACGCCCAAAGATGCACCGTGCACCATGCTGTATGCAGCGCGGCGTGCAAATACAAGCGACTCCAGCAAGCTATTCGATGCCAGGCGGTTCTTTCCGTGCACGCCATTGCAGCTGGTCTCGCCCGCCGCATACAGGCCGGGCATGCTCGTTGCCGAATCGCGATTAACCCAAACGCCGCCCATAAAGTAGTGCTGCGTGGGAACCACAGGAATCGGCTCGTCCATGATATCGCGGCCATCCTCCAGGCAACGCGCGCGAATGTTTGCGAAGTGGCCGCAAATCACATCGCGCGGCACCGGAGCAAAGCTCAGCCACTCGTGATCGGAGCCGTCCTTTTTCATCTGGCTCCTAATGGCGGCTGCAACCACGTCGCGCGGCTGCAGCTCGTCGGTAAAGCGCTCGCCCGCCTGGTTAAGGAGCACGGCGCCTTCGCCGCGGCAGCTCTCGGAAATCAGAAAGGTGCGACCGGGCTGAGGCGAGGCTAGACCCGTTGGGTGGATCTGCACGTAATCGAGGTGCTCGCACGCAATGCCATGCTGAGTTGCGATATAGCACGCATCGCCCGTGAGCTGCGGATAATTAGTCGAATGATCGTATACGCCGCCGATACCGCCGCAGGCCCACAGCGTATGCGTCGCGCGGATGTTGAAGGGAGCAGCCGCACCATCGGCAGACTTGCCCAGCGTCCCGCTCAGTTCGTCAGCCGGGTCGAGAGAGGCCTCCTCCGTCACCGGAACGGCCACGACACCCGCGCAGGTGTCTACGCCATCGTGCGATTCGAGCAGGATGTCGACCATCGCCACGTGCTCGAGAATCTTCACGTTGGGAAGACGACGCACCGCATCCAGCAGCTTGGTAGTAATTTCCTTGCCCGTGATGTCGGCGTGAAAGGCGATGCGCGGGCGACTGTGCGCGCCCTCGCGCGTAAAATCAAGGGTGCCGTCCAGCTTGCGCTCAAAGTCAACACCGAGCGCCAGCAGGTCATCGATCACAGTACGGCTGGAACGAATCATGATGTCGACGCTTTCGCGGCGGTTCTCAAAGTGCCCCGCGCGCAGTGTGTCGGTAAAAAATGCCTCGTAATCATCGCCCTCGGGCAGCACGCAGATGCCGCCTTGGGCGAGCATGGAGTCGCACTCGTCAACGCGCCCCTTGGAAAGCATCACGATCTGCGTATCCTCGGGCAGATTGAGCGCCGCATAGAGGCCGGCCACACCGCAACCGGCAATCACCACGTCGCATGCCATATTCTCGACGTTCGCGCTTGTCATATCCATAGGTTCCATCGTATTTGCCCCTTAGCGAGCTGCATAATCGAGCATGCGGTCGAGCGTGAGCTTTGCCTGCTCGGCCGCCTCAGGCGAAACGCCAATGTGTACTTCGCCCGCGCCTGTCTCAAGGCAGCGAACGAGTTTCTCAAGCGTAATCATATCCATGTTCACGCAGGTAGGACGCGTTGCCGGGAAGAAGAACTTCTTGCCCGTATCCTTGCAGCGGCGCTCCAACTCATACAGCACACCGGCAACGGTCACGATGATGAACTCGCGGGCGTCGGACTGCTCGGCAAACTTGATGATGCCGGCCGTGGAGCCAATGTAGTCGGCCTCGGCAAGAACATCGGCCTTGCACTCGGGGTGTGCAAGGACAAGTGCCTCGGGATGCGCCTCCTCAACATCGATAATCTGCTCGGGCGTGATAACGTGATGGCGCGGACAGTAGCCCTTGTTGAGAATCACGTGCTTTTCCGGCACCTGCTCGGCAACATAGCGTCCCAGGTTTTGATCGGGGATAAACAGCACGTGCTTTTGTGGCAGCTCGCTTACGATCTTCACGGCGTTTGAGCTGGTCACACACACGTCGGACCAGCTTTTGATCTCGACCGTGGAGTTGACGTAGCACACGACGGCAAGGTCGTCGCCGTATTGGGCGCGCGCCGCATCCACCGTCTCGCGCTTAACCATGTGCGCCATGGGACAATCGGCGCCCGGCTCGGGCAGCAGCACGGTCTTGTTGGGATTGAGCAGCTTGGCAGACTCGCCCATAAACTCAACGCCGCATAAAACGATGGTCTGCTGCGGCAGAGACTTTGCGAGTTTTGCCAGGTAGAACGAATCACCCACGTAGTCAGCCACGGCTTGGACCTCGGGCGACACATAATAGTGGGCCAAAATCACGGCATCGCGCTCGGCCTTAAGCGTATCGATGGCACGGGTCAACTCCTCCGGCACAAGAGCTGCTCGCTCCGTAGCCGTCGTTGCCGACGCCAAGCCTTCCTCGATGTCGCGCGCCAGATCGGCGGCACTTGCCAGTTGCGCCTCAGCCATGTAGGCCCCTCTCGAATAGGCTATATCTGGGGGCACAGTATGCCACTTGTAAAGACAGGTGACAAGACAGCTGTAAAGTCAGCACATTGGGGAAGGTGGGGCGAAGGCCGTTTGCCGAGGAGCTGCCCAACCCCGCACCCATCCTTAATACGGAGCGCCTACGGGACCGATCTGTTTGATATAGGCCCACATACGCTGCTTTTCGCGCTTGTCGCCCAGCGCGGCCTCGAATCCATCGAGCGCCAATACACGACGACCCAGCACATGGGCCACCAGTCCAGGCTTGAGCATCGCGGTGTCAAAATCGGCGATAGCCACCAGGGCATCGGCATAGGTCTCGCGCATGAGGTCTGCCGCCGTCGCATCCAGCAGCAGCACTGCCTCGGGGTCAAGCGCCTCCAGGGCCTCGCGGAACACCTCCGTGGGCAGCGTCGCACCCAGCGTAAGTGCTGGGTCGTCCCCCTCGCCCGCAACGGCCGCGAGCGCGCAAAAATCCTCGGGAGCATAGCCGATAGCCGTGCACGATGCGCGCAGCGCAGTGCCGTCCGCGCCGCCCAAAAGCGCGCCGCCAGCACGCTCTTCCTCATTGAGGTCGCCTTTGATGAGCACGATGGGCGAAAACGCGTTGCCCTCCATGCGCACGCCGCGAGCGCACAGGGCATCGAGCTCCTGACGCGTGGCTTCGAGTGCGGCCTTTTTCATCTGTGCCGATGCATGCATGTGCAAACCTCCGAGTGTCAATCTTGTCCATTCTATCGCGCCGCACACCAGCGCCACGGTGACAAATAAACCTTGACATCGCCGCTACCGACGCCACGTCTTTGGGTATAAGCGAATCGTATAAACATCCGACCCGCCCAAGCGGGCGTCGTATAAAGGAGTTTCCCATGGCAGCAATCCAGGAAATCACCGCCACCAATCTCGACAGCGTGCTGAATAACCCAAAGCCCGTGCTCGTTGACTTCTGGGCCCCCTGGTGCGGACCATGCCGCATGGTTTCGCCCGTGGTCGATGAAGTTGCAACCGACATGACCGACGTCATCGCCGTAGCCAAGTGCAATGTAGACGAAAACGAAGAACTCGCCCTCAAGTACGGCGTCATGTCCATCCCCACGCTCATCATCTTCCGCGACGGCGCCGAGGTCGGTCGCCTGGTAGGCGCCCTGCCCAAAGAAAAGCTTGTCGAGGAGATCAAGCGCACGATTTAATGCACGCGGCGTCTCGGCTGCGTCCACATGTCCTTTGTTTTGAGAATCGGGGTGCCCCTGCGGGTGCCCCGATTTCTTTGCGGCGGTTGCGCTACACTGTGCGCGGCCGCAGTGGCCTTTGACGCAATTCGCAACCCAGGAGGTTCCATGCCCATCACACACGTGATTTTTGATATGGACGGCACGCTTCTCAACACGCTCGAAGACCTTGCGGGCGCGGGCAATCATGTCTGCGAATTGCATGGATGGCCCACGTTTGCCATCGACGCCTATCGCTACAAGGTGGGAAACGGCATGCTTAAGCTCGTCGAGCGCTTTATGCCCGCCGAGTACGCCGGGGATTCCGCCATGTTCGAGCGCACCTATCACGAGTTTTGCGCCTACTACGCTCAGCACAAAGAAGACCACACCCATGTCTACCCCGGCATAAACAGCATGCTCGAGCGCATCAAGCAGGCAGGCGTGCGCACTGCCGTTCTCACCAACAAAGACCACGACGCCGCGCTGCCGCTCGCAGAAAAGTACTTTGGCGCCAAAGCATTCGACCTCGTGCAGGGACGAATCGATGCGTTTCCGCCCAAACCAGAAGCTCCCATCACCCTGCACGTAATGGAGCAGCTGGGCGCATGCGCACAAGAGACCCTCTATGTGGGCGATTCCAATGTCGATGTTCAGACGGGGCACAATGCCGGCATCAAAGTTGCAGGGGTCACCTGGGGTTTCCGCGGGCGCAAGGAGCTCGAGCAGGCCGGCGCCGACTACGTGGTCGATAGCGCCGAGGAACTCGAAAACCTTATTCTCGGCCTCTAGGGGGCGCCAGCAGCAGCGCCCCTGCTCAAGCAACCTACAAGGTCATATTGGGATCGGCGTCCACGTCAAAGGAGGCAAAATCGCCTTCCTTGAACTTGCGACGCGCGACCTCCGCGATCATCGCGGCATTATCCGTGCACGCGTTGAGCGGCGGAACCGTCACGCGAATACCCTGACGGCCCAGCTTTTGAATCATCATACGGCGCAGGTGCGGATTGGCCGAGACGCCACCGCCGATGCAGTACTCACGGCAGCCCGTCTCGCGCAAAGCGCCCTTGGCCTTCTTGTACTGCACGTCAAACACCGCCGCCTCAAACGATGCTGCCAGATCGGGCAGATGAAGGGTATTGCCGGCAGCAGTCTCGTGCTCAATATACGAAACCACAGCTGTTTTGAGGCCCGAAAGCGAAAAGCGATAATCACCGCGACGGTTGAGCGCACGGGGGAAATCGATAGCACGGGGATTGCCCGTCTCGGCAAGCTTGGAGATGATGGGGCCGCCCGGATAGCCCAGGCCAAGCGCCTTGGCAACTTTGTCAAAGGCCTCGCCCACCGCGTCGTCGAGCGTCTCGCCCAAAACCTCGTAGTCGCCCCACGCCTTCACATGCACAAGCATGGTGTGCCCGCCGGAAACGAGCGTGAAGATAAACGGCGGCTCAAGATCGGGCTGCGCCAGAAGGTTCGCGTAGAGATGACCCTCCAAGTGGTTGACGCAAATGAGCGGACAGCCAGCGCCCGCGGCAAAGCCCTTGGCAAAGGCCACGCCCACAACAAGCGCGCCCACAAGGCCCGGGCCTTGTGTCACGCCCACGGCGGCAAGCTCCGTCGGCGCAATGGGAGCGTCGAGCCCCAACGCCTCGGCGGCCTCCTCCAGGGCAGCATCCATCACGCCCACGATAACCTCAACGTGCTTGCGCGAGGCGATCTCGGGCACCACGCCGCCAAAACGAGCATGAAAATCAATCTGAGTGGACACCTGGTTGGCGAGCATGTTGCCTTTGGCATCGATGATGGCCACGGCCGTCTCGTCGCACGAGCTCTCGATTGCAAGCACAAGCTGCCGACGGGCAATCTCGGCCGCCTGCTCCTCGCCGCGCTCGGCGGCAGGTTGCGGCCAGGTGCGAACGGCAGCAGCCGTGGGCTCGGG
>NZ_LT699738.1:290634-306331 GCF_900155365.1 Collinsella bouchesdurhonensis
CAGGCGCGTGTAGATGGGCAGCACACCCGCCGGGTCACCGTCACCCGTGGCCTCGCTGCGCAACAAGCCCTCCCCCGAGGGCCACCACAGCGAACGCTCCAAGCAACGGGCGGCTTCGTCTTCGGCAAGCAGTTTGCCATAACGGACAAGGCCATCGCCCATCAGACGAATCTTTGCCCAGTCGGCACGCTCGCGCCATTCGTCCAAAGCAACAGCGGCCTTAACCACGCGCTCGCGGTCAAACAGGCGCTGTGGGCCCGTCTCGTCAATGCGATACAGCGCTGGATAAACCTCGCCGCGCATGGCATCGGCGAGCACGCCCACCAGGCCGCGCTCGCCCGCACGCCAGGCGGTCCAAGCACAAGCGTCGAGCGTCGAGGCCCCCAACAGCGGTACATTTGCTCCGCAGGCCAGACCCTTTGCCGTGGAAATGCCAATGCGCACGCCTGTAAAGGAGCCCGGGCCGCGACCCACAACAATGGCATCGACATCGGCGATGCCAAACCCCGCCTCGGTAAGCGCCGCCTGCACGGCGTTCACCAGCTCCACGTTGGCGTGGCGCCGGCACATATGGTCGCGAGAAAGCATCTGCTCCTCGCCCGTCTCAAGATCGGTCCAGCGCAGGGCGCAGACCAGCATATCGGTCGAAGTATCAATCGCCACGGTAAGGGCGCGTTTGCTATTCAGCGTCATCTTTTACAGCCTTGTCAATCTGCCTAGCCAGCTCTTCTGCTCTCGCACCGTACGGCTTTAAAACAACCGTACGCTTATTCTCGTCATCCGCATCTCTCGAAATCACAACCGAGAGGTACTCGTCGCACAGCTCGTCTTGGAACTGCTCGCCCCATTCAAGAAGGCAGGCGCCCTCATATCCCAGCACGTCAAAAATGCCGGTATCCTCCAGCTCATAAGCATGCTCAAGGCGATACAGGTCAAAATGGAACAGGGGGATCCTGCCGCCATCATGCACGGCCATCAGGGCAAACGTGGGACTCGTCACCGGATGCTCGTCGCCAAGGCCGCGGCTCACGCCCTTGGTGAAGTGCGTCTTGCCCACGCCAAGGCCGCCCGTGAGCACAAGGATGTCGCCATCCGCGAGCGCCGGTGCCACAAGCTCGCCGAGATGCTCGGTATCTGCCGCGCCCGCACTCTCATAGCGCAGAGCTTCTATTCGTTTGAGCATCTATCTCTCCGCTTCCTGTTCCTTATTGTTGTCCACCGTAGATGCCGCGTGGCGCGCCAGGTAGTCTCCCAGCATGCAAAAGTCCTGTTCCAGTAGCTTTTGCCATTCCGGGTTGCGCAGGGCAGCGGCGGGATGGAATGTAGGCATGACTACAAAGTGGCCCATCTGATGAAAGCGCCCGCGCAGGCGCGTGATGCCTATCTCGGTCTTAAGGACAAAATGCGTCGCAGGATTTCCCAGCGTAACGATAACGTCCGGCCAGATGCTTCGGATCTGCTCGCGCAAAAACGGCGAGCAGGCAAGCACTTCTTCTGGACGTGGATTGCGATTTCCCGGAGGACGACATTTGAGCACGTTGGCGATATAGACTTCCTCGCGCGTCAGACCCGCCAAAGACAGGATGCCGTTAAGGTCCTCGCCCGCAGCGCCCACAAAGGGCTCTCCTTGCAGGTCTTCATTGCGACCCGGCGCTTCGCCCACAAACATCACACGTGCATGAGGATTGCCCGTGCCAAAGACGATCTTGGTCCTCGTTTGGCACAGCTGGCACAGGCGGCAGTCGCCAAGCACCGCCCGAATCTCGTCGAGCGTTACCTCGCGCGGCTTTTGGCGCGTGTGCCCCGGAATCTGCATGACACCCATGAGCGACCTCTACACGTAAACCTTGTCGAGGCGCATGCCAAAGCCACATGCCACCTCGTAGTTGATGGTTCCGCGCAAGCGCGCCATCTCGTCCATGGTGATCTCGGCATCGCCATCGCGACCGATGATGGTCATCACGTCCCCGTAGTTCGCCTCGGGCATGCGGCCCATCGAGGTCTCGGAGATGGCGACCATGCATTGATCCATGCAGATATTGCCCACCTGACGAATGCGCTCGCCCTGATAGAGAACGTCCATGCGATTGGAAAGGGTGCGCGAGAGGCCGTCGGCATAGCCAATCGGCAGCGTGCAGATTTGCACGCGCGTCCGGGGCACGCGATAGGTAAAGCCATAACCCACGCCCTCGCCCATGGCAGGATGCGCCACACGCGTTACGCGAGCGCGAACGCTCATTACTGGGTCGAGCGGGAAGATCGGACGCGTTGTCTCGCAGGGCTGCAGGCCATATAGACCGATGCCCGCACGGATCATGTCGTAATGGGTCGACGGGTCCAAGATAGACGCTGGCGTGTTGTCGCAGTGAACGATGCCGCATTCGAAGCCGGCATCTTTCATGGCAGCAACTGCTTCGTCAAAGCGCTTGCACTGAAGCTTGTAGTCCCAACCGCTCTGCTCGTCGGCGGTGGCAAAATGCGTGAACACGCCGTCGCACTGAATACCGCGATGGAAGTGGATCGAACGGCGGAACTCGATCACATCCGCGTAATGCACGCCAATGCGATTCATGCCCGTCTCGATAACCATATGGTACTTGCCAATCTTACCCAGCTGCGACGCACGCTCGCCATACGCAAGAGCAAACTCAAAGGTATAGACCGAAGGCATGATGTCATGCTCGAGCAGCAGGTCGATAGACTCGGCAGGAGGCTCGCTCAACAGCAGGATGGGCGATACGATGCCGCCTTCGCGCAGCTCGATGCCTTCCTTGACCGTGGCTACAGCAAACATATCGGCACCGGTCGCATACATGATCTTGGCGCAGGCAACGGCACCGTGGCCGTAAGCGTCGGCCTTGACCACGCAGCACAAGCGCTGACGTGGGTTCAGCAGGTTTTTAAATGCGCGCGTGTTGCGACGCAGCGCACCTTGGTTGATCTCGACCCAGGACCAGCGGTCTTGCGGCAGCCTTGAGATGGCCATCTTACTCCCCCTCGGAATCGAGCGCGCCCAAGTCCTTAAGCGCCTCGTTCTCCACCAGTTGCATGGCTTCGCCGATATAGTCAATAAGGTCCGTGGCGATCACGCTTTTCTCGCCATACTCGGCAGCAGCGGCAAAACCGGTATACGAATGAATCGAGACTGCGTAGGAAAGAGCGAGCTCCCACACGTCGACCTCAGCATGGAGCGTGGCGATGGTGCCGGAAATGATACCGGCAAGAACGTCACCCGAGCCCGCCGTGGCAAGAGAGGCAGGGCCGCTTGCGGGAATCAAAACGCGCTCGACGCCAACAACCGCCGTGGTTGGCCCCTTGCAGACGATAACCATGTTGTCCGACCCGCCGGCCCACAAAATCTTCTGGGCGGCATCGATAGCGGTGCCCAGATCGTAGACCTCGTCCTCCTCCCCCACCAAGCGCGAAAGCTCGCGATAGTGCGGGGTCATAATAAGCGGCGCCTCGCGACGATACATGTCAGGGGTCTTCTCAATGCCATCGATTGCGATGCGCGAAAGGCAGTTGAGGGCGTCGGCATCGAGCACCAGAGGAACATCGAGCTCAAGCAGGCCGGTCACAACCTGCATGCAGCCCGCGCTTGTCGTCATACCAGGGCCGCACAGCACGCAGTCGTACTTCTTTGCAAACTCGCACACGATGGAGCGGGCGGCCGCGCCAAACGCACCGCGAGAATCGGACGGAATAGCATGAACCGGAACCGAAGGAAGCGCCATGCGAATAAGGTTGGCGCAAGCATCGGGGGCGGCCACCGCCACATACCCCGCGCCGGCACGCGCCGCCGCCTTCGCCGCCATCATGGCAGCGCCGGGGTAAGATGCAGAACCTGCAACTACCAGAACGGAGCCACGCGAATACTTGTCAATTGAAGCCGGAAGACCGGTGATGTAGTCGATGAGGTCGCCTGCCTGGACAATCTCGGCTGCGTGATCGACGTCGCCAATCACCTCGTCAAGCTTGTCGTACAGCTCGCCTACCTGGATGTCGCCCACGTACTCGGGGCCGTCACCACTATAGAGACCAATCTTAGGGGCAAGCATCGTCAGCGTCTTGTCGGCACGAATGCAGCAGTCCTCGACAACGCCCGTCTGCGCGTTGAGGCCCGAGGGAACATCGGCGGAAACAACAAACGAAGACAGTTCGTTTACGGCTGGAATCCAAATGCTAAAAGGAGGACGGGGCGCGCCGTGAAAGCCCGTCCCCAAAATGGCATCGACGATCACGTCCGCCTGCTCGCCAAGCTCCATCAGCTCGTCGCGCGAGGGACCAATGACCACGTTGACGTCACGGCCAGCGGTGCGGCGAGCGACATGACGTGCAAGGGCACTTGGAATCTCACTCGGATCGACCGGCGAGACAACATCGACATGGATATCTTTCTGCTGAAGAATATCCGCAGCAACCCAACCGTCACCGCCGTTGTTGCCAAAACCGGTCAACACGAGCACACGGCTTGGATGCTCGGCTTCGACAACCGAAGCGAGAAGCTCTCCTGCGTGCTCCATAAGCTCTGCCTTCGAAGTGCCCTCGCGCTCGATAATGTCTTCGAGTCGAGTAACTTCCTCGATGTTCAAAATCGGCTTCATCTAGCGCTCCTCATTCTCAAGAGCCTCATCGCCGCTCTGGACGCGCTCGAGCTCGTCGAGAACCGAGCGCGCCTCCCTAAACGATTGCGCGATGCGCTGTTTTTCATCCTGTGCGGTCTGTTTTGCCTTAGGGCGCGTCTCTTCGGTCAGGGCCATGGCATTGGCGATGGCAAGATCGCCCGTTGCAGAAAGCGAGAGCGCAAACTCAACAATGCCGCGCTCCTCCGCCAGCTCTTTTGCCCGTCCGACCAAAAGAACCGCGGGACGGCCATTTTGCCCAGCCGTAACCGAAACATCCTTGCGACCAATGCCCTTAAAGCCCGTGCCCAGCGCCTTGAGCACCGCCTCGCGGGCAGCAAAGCGACAAGCATACTGAGCCATGGGGCGAGAGGAGGTTTCGCAAAACTCAACTTCCTCGGTCGTGAAAACGCGAGCGAAGAACCCAGGCGTAACCTGGCGGATACGCTCCATGCGAGAAATCTGAACAATATCGACGCCGACGCCGGCCTCTGCCATCACGACCCCCTTTGGCAATCAAATAGAACCATTTGTCTATTGTATCCACTCAAGAGGAGCTACGGGGTGGGCATACAAGAATGATGAAGGGCATCGAAGCAAATCCAGCACCATCACCGGCACCCCATACAAAATGAGGCAGGCGTGACCGTGCGAGGTACATGCACGATCACGCCTGCGCTTTAAGATATAGCAGAATGGAGGTCTGCCCACGAAGCAAGAAGCCTAAAAGAGGGACACGGCGCAAACTCGGGGAAGGCCGCCAAACACTATACGTAAAGAAAGTGAGAGCTACTCGTTTTCGATAGTGATGGGGTCTTGAGCGAGCGAGCTAGAGCAGCCGCAGCAAGCGGACTTGCTCATCTCGTCATAGAACGCCTGGACACCCTGGCCAAACTCGGTATCGAGAATGCCCTGCTGCCTGCAAAGGTCCAGCGCCTCCGAAAGGGCGTTTACGGCCTCGCCGCGATAACCGCGCTCGAACTGCACGGCGCCCAAATCAAAGAGGCAGGCGATGAGCGGCTCGCCCTGGCCGTAAGCACGTGCGACCTCCTTTGCGCGTTCAAGATACTTGATCGCGGTCTCGAAATCGCTCATCAGGCGCGACTCATGGCCAATACCGACGCAGGCATCGTAGAGCAACGGGCTGGGATCCTCACCCAACACCTCGCAGAGTTCCATGAGAATCTCGCGAGCCTTCTGATGCTCGGCCATGGCGCTGTACACGCGTGCAAGGTTGGTCTTGATGCTCACGACCTCATTGCTCTTTGGACCGTGGGCCGAAGCAAAGTAAGCAGCAGCGTTGGAAAGGGCGTCAATCGCCTCGAGGTGCATGCCGCGCTTCATAAAGCAAACACCCATCTCGTTTTGGACAACGGCGTGCATCTCGGGGTTGCCAACCGTCTGCTCCATCGCAGTGTTGAACAGCTCCTCTGCAGCTTCCCAGTCCTCGTTGGCGTAGATGCCGTCAACCTCACGGTAAAAATCTTTGATATCCATGTTGGTCTCCAGTCTTAACCTAGTTGATGATGCACTTCACGCCGTGGCTCTCGATGATATCGGCCAGCTCGCGCATGCGCGCATCGCTGGGCGGCTGAACATCGGGAAGCAGGTACGTCGAACCCAAGCGCTCATGCTTGGTAACGCCAAGCTTGTGATAGGGCAGGATGTTCATCGTCGGGAAGTGGCATTCGGCGGCGAACTTCGCGATACCGTCGATGTTTTCGTCCGAATCGGTATATCCGGGGATGATGGGAGTCCTGAGCACCATGCGCTCGGGGCAACGCTCGCCAATCAAGCGCAGGTTCTTGAGAATCACATCGTTGCTCGCTCCCATGATGCGCTTGTGCGCCTCGGGATCGATAATCTTGCAGTCGGTGTAATACAGGTTGATGTAGGGCATCACGCGCTCGAGGTTTTCGGGCGGAACGCAGAGCTCAGACTCAAGAACAACGTTGTATGCCTTTTCATGACACCTGCGGAGAAGCTCCTCGAGGAAATCGGGGTGAAGCAGCGGATCGCCACCAGAAACGGTCACGCCGCCCTTGGCTCCGTAGACAACCGAATCACGTTCGATCTTTGCCATAACGTCATCGACGGTCATGAGCTCGCCGGCAACCGAGAGCGCTTCCTGGAAGCAAGCGTTCACGCACTCATGAGTGGTGCACTTGTCGCACTTCGAGCGATCGTGGCGAACATGACCGTACTTGGCGATTTCCTCGGGGTCCGTCACCGCAGTCACTGCGCCATGGGGGCAGACCTTGGCGCAGAACATGCAGCCCACGCACTTCATCTTGGTGTAGAGGAGCTGTGGGGTGCCCTTCTGGGATTCGGGGTTTGCACACCAGGGACAGCGCAGCGTACAACCCTTGAAGAAGACGTTCGTCCTGATGCCGGGTCCATCATGGGTAGAAAAGCTCTGGACATCGAAAATCATCGCTTGGAGCTTACCGTCTTCAGTCTTCATCATTTGTTCCTTCCAGATCAGGGCTGCTAGTGAAAAGCGCACCCGAGCAGTCTGCCCGGGTGCGCCAGAGGGGCAGGATGTAGTCTGTTGCTACTCTCCCCAAACCTCTTCACGAGTGGGTTGTTTGACGATGTTCACGAAGACCAGGGCAAGCAGATAGAAAATCGTTGCCAGCCAAATGGCAACAAAGTAGCTGCCCGTAACGTCGCGCAGGAAGCCTGCGATGTACGGGCCAAGGCCTGCGCCACCGGCCATGCCGAGGAGGGAGACGAGGCCCCAGCACTGCGGCATTTCTTTGCGACCAAAGACAACACCGACCGTACCGGCAATCGACGGAATGTAGATGCCGTAGAAGAAGCCAAAGACAACTGCGTACACGACGAAGGCCCAGACAGCGCTGCCACCATCGGCGGTCAGGCGCACGCCGTAGTTCAGCCAAAGAGCCATGGCAGCGCAGCCGATGTATGAGAAGGTCAAGACGCGCTTGCGAGCCTTGAGGGGATCGCCCATCTTGGCGGTGAGCTTATCGGTGAAACCGCCGACTGCGATAGCGCTGAAGATGAAGACCAGGCCGATCAGGCAGTAGATATACGTAGCGGTCATCTTGTCATAACCCAGGTCACCCGTGGTGTACTGAATGGCGTGGGAGAAGACGATAAACTCAGCGAAGTTGGAGCAGAACCACAGGATGGAGAGAATCCAGAAAGCCTTGTGCTTAACAGCCCACTTGAAGGGGACGTAGAACTCCTCGGTCTTCTTCTCGGTGCCCTCGGAAGCAGCAGCCTGGCGAGCCATGAAAGCATCGAAACCGAGCGGCTTTTGGCCCACATCCTCGGGCTTCATAATGGTGAACTGAGAAGCGATACCGATGCCGACGATGAGGATGATTGCGAAGACCCTCATCATCGTCTGCCAGGACTGGCCAGCGATGAGGTTCATGGACACGATCGGGCCAAGGCACATAGCAGCGCCGGCGGCAGCGGTGGTCAGGCCCATCGCGATACCGAGCTTATCGATGAACCACTGACGAACCATCGAGGTAACGGGGGCCCAGAAAGCACCGGAGCCGATACCAGCGATGACGCCGTAGAAGAGCCAGTACTGCCAAGGCTCAGTGGAATAGCTGCAAAGGAACAGGCCGGCAGCCATGATGCAGCCGTGGAGCAGGTAGGTCTTGCGGGGACCGAGCTTATTGATATAAGTACCGGTCAGGAATGCAAAGATTCCGTAGAAGACCATGAAGAGGGACGAGCCCAGAGAAACAACACCCGTAGACCAACCAGTACTTGCGCACATGCCTTGGATGAGAGTTGCAAAGGATCCGCGAACCATCATGTGGCAAAGCACAATGACGACGGCGGCGACGGTAACAGACCAACCGGAGAATTTCAGATTGGAATTCCCGGTGTTAGAATTCGCTTCCATCTCTATTACTCCTAGGGGTAGGATGGGAGAAGCGCTCGATCCAAGACAGGGGCGGTATCTCCCGTTGATAGATGAGAGCGTGCTCAAAAGGTGGCGCCCGGCTAGCGTCCAAACACACCGGGCGCCACACTTATGCAACGCTTAGAGGCTCTCGTACTCAGTACGAGCGATGACCTCGTCCTGGATGGGCTTACCAAGCTCGTTCCAGTAGGCGGAGAAGCCTGCAACGCGGACCATCAGATCGCGATAGTTCTGCGGCTTGTCCTGAGCATCGCGGAGCATCTTGGAGTCGACGATGTTGAACTGGACGTGATAGCCACCCATGCGGAAGTAGCTGCGGATGAACTCGACGAAGTTCTTAGAGCCCTCGTCGCCGCGAATCGCAGAGGGATGGAACTTCATGTTGAGCTGCACCGAGGCGAACGGGGTGGAGTCAAGCTTAACGCCGGAGCGAATCAGAGCGATCGGGCCGTTGACGTCGGTACCAGGCGAAGCGGAGAGGATGCCGTCGCAGAGGGTAACGCCAGCGAGGCGGCCGTCCGGAGTAGCGCCGGTCACGCGGCCGTGAGGTCCGTGAGCGGAGATGGACAGAGCAGCGGTGATCCACCTGTAGCCGTTGTAGGTGATCTCAGAGCCGGTGACGCGATCGTAGTCCTGCCACACCTTGACAAAGATGTCGTCGACATAGTCGTCATCGTTGCCAAACTTCGGGGCGTTGAGGATGTCGCGGTGAATCTGAGCGTACTTCATGTGCTTCTCAGGATCGATTTCCTGGTTGAGCATGGAGAAGTTGCCCTTCTCGGCGCCGAGGACGAAGCCGAAGTTGTGGTCCATAGCATCCATGAACTCGTCAATGGTGTACTTCTTGTCATCCCAGATGAGCTTCTTCATAGCGGCGAGGCCGTTAACGACGTTGACGGTACCGGAGTCAAGAAGGGTAACGGAAGCGTTGTAGCGGCAACCGAGGTTGTCGACCGGGCGACCGTTCTCGATGCAGTCATGCATCAGGATGGAGCCCATGATCTTCGGGTGGATATCGCGCTGGCAGGCCACGACCTCGTTCCAGTAGCGCATGTAGACCTTCATGAAGTGCTCACGGATGGTCACGAAGTTGTTCCACAGATCGTCATAGGTCTTGACAGGCTTGATGCCCTCCATGACCTTGATGCCGGTGCGGGGGTCAACGCCCTCGTGCAAAGCGAGCTCGATGGTCTTGCCCTCGTTGTAGAAAGCGGGGTGAGCGATCGGGTGGCCGGTGCCGGCGAGGCCGTTCTCGACGCAGCCGGAAAGTGCACAGTTGCGAGCGTCCTCGAGGGTGATATTCTCGTCGGCATAGCACCAGAGGTTGTGCTCAACCATCTGCTCATAGTTGTACCATGCGGGATAGCCGTTACCGGCCTTGGTGCACTCGGCGGCCTTGAGAGCGAGGCTATCGCTGGTCTTGTTGGAGAGCAGGATGGAAAGGGTCGGCTGCGGGGTCGGCATGTTGATACCGGCCTGGAGGATGAGCTCCTCAAGCTCGTTGTCGGTGCACTGACCGGTCACGGGGTCGAGACCGCCAACTGCCATGTTCATGAAGGAGTTGGAGGAAGCCATTGCTGCCCACAGGGACGGAGTGATGTACTCCTCGGTGGAGCACTTGATGCGGATGAGCTCCATGGCCTCGAGCGCCTGCTCCTTGGTGATCTTGCCCTCTGCGAGATCCTTCTCGTAGTAAGGCTCGAGGAGCTTGCCCCAACGACCGGGGGAAACGCCCAGAGCGAGGGAGTCGGACATAACGAGGATGTGAGCGGTCCACAGGGCCTGGAGGGCCTCCATGAAGTTGCGAGCAGGCTCGGCCGGAACGTGCTCAAGGCGCTCAGCCATCTCGAGCAGCTCGGTCTTGCGGGGCTCCTCGGCGGTCTCAGCGAGACGACGGGCCTCCTTGGCATAGTTGTTTGCCCAAGCGATAGCGCCCTCGCAAGCGTAGATGCAGCCCTGCCAGAAGAAGACCTTGTCGGCGACCTCCTTGGTGGTCACGACGGTCTTGGCAATGTTCTCCTTGCACTGCTCGATAACCTTGTTGAAGCCACCCAGAGCGACGTCGTAAGCCGGGATCCAACGGCCGTCACAGCCAGCGTGCAGGCCGGAACCGGGGAACAGGCCGACCTTCTTGGCGTTGATGTAATCCTCATAGCCGTCAAAAGCGGTCTTCATCCAGTCCTCGGAGACGTTCTCGACGCAGCGAGTCTTCCAGTAGTCCAAGACGTCGAGCATCGGCTGGACTTCTTCCTCACGGATGGAGAAGAGCTGACCAACGGGGGTCCAGCCTTCCTCGTCCACGGTGTGAGCCTCGTCGCCGCCCTCGACGGAATAGAGCTTAGCCTCTTCCTTCTGATCCTCGGCCTGGGTCAGGAACGAAATCATGAAGTCGGTAGCGAACTGCGGAACCTGGGTAGCACCGCGGTCATAGCGGGTCTTGGACATGGTGATGAGCTCGTCCTCGCGGATAACCGGAGTGAGGTGCTCAAGCATGTACTTGAAGGACAGACCGCGACGGACGTAAAGCGGCTTGCCCTCATACTCACGCCATGCCTTGGTGTAAGCGATCGGGGCCTCCATGTCCATCTTGCACTTGGCGTTCATGAAGCGTTCCTTCATGCGCTTGGTGCGGTCAGTGGAGGGAACGCCCTTCACTTCTTTCTCGACGAACTCGTCGCCTTGCTGAGTGCCACTATCGGCAGGCCAGGTCGCGGTCTTGCCGGTCTCGAGCATCTCTAGTACCAAAGACTCCTGCATGATTCCTCCTACAGAGCTTTCCTTCCCGAGGACATTCGCTCCTCGGGTCTGACAGGTTCCATTACAGAGGAATCACCAAGCGATTGTAATTGGCTTTTCGTTCAGACTTCTGCCGAATTTCTACTGTGGAGTAGTCCTTTAGTCCTAGCGCATTTGAAGAACTTAGAACTTTAGTTTAGGTTTTTATTAACCCGGGCCAAAATCGGGGGGGGTAGATGAGGCGATTTTTCTAGCATCTTGCAAACCGTCCTTGCAGATCTTAAAACGCTGACCTCAGCCAGAAATACCACTAGATGGTTTTATAAAGCCCGTTAACCAGCCTATTTGTTGCGGTTCGCCTATCAATCAAAGGGTTTTGCTGTCGCCACGCCCCAAAAAGTGCAAATGAGAAGCAATTTTAAATACCGCGGTCCACTTACCGACGATATTCCACCATTACGGTTTTTAATGCTCCCTATAAAGCGCCATGAAACATAATTGCAATGATTCAAATCATTGAATATCGCGTACGGCAGAATCGCAAGCCCTTACGCACAGTTTGGAGACCGAGTGGCAGATCAAGAACATAACGCGCTGCGTTTTCTAGCCAAGCTCCAGCAAGTACAAGACCAATACTCCGGATTTTTCTCGGCGAGCATTCGACTTTTCGACAGCAAGGCAGAAGAACGACTCACCATCGAGTCAAACGGCAGCCCGATGTGCATGAGCAAGCGCTGCGAGTCCAACAGCTTTTGCCAGTCATATTGCGAAAGGGTCATCAAGGCCCCTGAGCCCTTCCAGGTATATACCTGCCCTTACGGTCAGCTCATCGCCATTGGCAGGCTCACCGTTCCCACCCAGTACTTGCCTTCTTCAGACGCAAGCCCCACGTATTATCTGCAGATTGTCGACCGCAAACCCGCACGAGAAGGCGCAAGCGACAGCACCGACCCTCTCGGTAGCCTCATGAACGGCACCGATCACCAGCGACGTCTCGACTTTGTCGAACGTGCAAAGGTTATCTACAGCGCCTACTCGCTCGCTTTTGATTTTGCCGGCAACGAAAGCGGCCCCGAGAGCGGTAACCGCGTCTATCAAGAACAACGGGCAGAGATACTCGAGGGCCTTACCAAACGCGAGCGAGAGGTGCTCAGGCTCGTCTGCACTGGCCTTTCCAACCAGCAGATTGCCGATCAGCTTGTTATCACTGAGCATACCGTCAAATTGCACATCGGGAACATCCTGAAGAAGACCGGCCTAACCAATAGAACCCAATTGGCGATTTTGGGGTTGGAGCTCCTGTGAAACGTCGTCTGAAGATCTCAACCTATATCAACATAAGCATGGCCTTCGTCCTGACGGTCGCGCTTGCCCTCTTTGCAATTGTCGGCGCGGTCCTTCTTAGGTCCGCATCCGTCGACAATACCGTTTCCAGCCTTCAGGTTGCGCTTCAAACCGCCTACGACCGAATGGAGCTCAAAGACACCTCGGAGATTCTGCGCATTAGCGAAGTCCTCTCCTATGAGGACATCAATGGCTACTTTGCCAACAGAAATGAGAAGAAGCTCTCCAAGGTGCTCAATCGCTGTGCGCCCATCGATATGGGAACCCCCTACACTCTCGCCGTCGATAGCGAAGGCATCGTGCTAGCGAGCAATGCGCAACCCGCCGGAACCGAATGGCCCCTCTCCGGACTCCTCGATACTTTGGGAAAGCAAACTGATGCAATCACCAGCACGGAGCTCATCTCAAAACAGGAGCTCTCTGTTTGCTACCCCTCATTCAAAGAGAACGCCGAGATTCACATCGATGAGACGCATTCCCTTTACGACGCGTACGTTCGTATTGTGGCATACCCGATTTACTCGCCAGACAGCACATTTATGGGAGCCATCGTCGAAGGTTACCTTCTGAACAACAATCAACAGCTACTCAGCGATTTTTCATCCATCGTATCCGACGCGTATCTCTCAATTGGCACTTCCGACGGCATGAGAATCTGCTCGAATATCCAGACGGAAGACTCCGCGTTCTTCTATCCCGCCGGTACGCAACAGATGCAGGGCCTCGTCGATGCCGTCAACGATGGTGACACTTGGCGCGGCGTTGTAACGATGGATGACGGAAAAGTCGGAGTCGTCGTTGCCGGATCGATGGAAAACCAAGCCGGCGACGTCATCGCCAACTTGGGCGTAGGAATGCCCGTTACAAGCATTCCAGGAATCTCTACATCACTTCTCACGACACTGGGAATTGCCTTTGTTGTCATTCTCTTTTCGGCGGCGTTGATTGGAAACGTGCTCACGCGCATCATCACCAAGCCAATCGCAAGTCTTGAGGCCAACGCCAAGGCTGTTTCGACAGGAGAATTCCCGGAGCTTGAAAGCATTCGCAACCGCGCGATTCTGCCTCGCGAATTTGCCGAATTAGCCGATGATCTGTATGCCATGGCAGACGCTTTGACCCGCGAGAATCAGCGACTCGAAGAAAAAGTCGACAAGCGTACCGAAGAGCTTGTGACCACCATCGCAGAGCTGCGCGAGACCAACCAATATAAGTCACAATTCCTTGCAAATATCTCGCATGAGCTAAGAACGCCCCTTAACTCAATCATCGGCTTCTCATCGCTTCTTCAGGATGGACTTGCCGGCAAGATGAACGAGAAGCAGCATGATTACGTTGGCATCATCATCCAGAGCGGCAATCATCTGCTTGGATTGATCAACGACCTGCTTGACCTTGTACGGATCGATACTAATAAAAACAAGGTTACGTATACCGATGTCGACCTCAAGCGCTTCATCGAAGACACTGCCGCAACCATGCATCCCCAGGCAAATGAGAAAGACCTGGCTCTGACTGAGGTCATCTCCCTTCCTAACGGCAATTTGGCTGTACGCTGGGATGAGTCCAAGATGCGCCAGGTGCTCATCAATCTCATCGCCAATGCCATTAAGTTCACGCCGCACGGCGGATCCATTACAGTCGCCTGCTGCTCGGCTAAGGGCGACATGGTTGAAATCAAGGTTATCGACAATGGCATCGGCATCGAAGATGACATGAAGGAACAGGTATTCCTTGCCTTTGAGCAAGCCGACAATAGCTATACGCGCATATACGAAGGCGTCGGGCTTGGCCTTGCTATCACAAGAAGTATCGTATCCCTGCATCACGGACGCGTATGGATTGAAGATACCGCCGGAGGGGGAACCACAGTCCATATGATTTTGCCCATGGATGCCGAGACCACAAAGGAGGATGATAATGCAGAAAATCTTGGTTGTTGAGGACGACGCACCGAGCTTGATTCTTACCACAGAGGTCTTAAAGAACTATAAGTACGACGTTGTTTCGGCCGTTGATGGCGAGCAGGCTCTCGAAGTTGCAGAACGTGAAAATCCAGATCTCGCCTTGCTTGATGTCATGCTTCCCGGTCTCAACGGATTTCAAGTTTGCGAACGCTTGCGCTCAATGCCGCAATTCCGCAACCTGCCAATCCTCATGCTCACCGTTCTCAACGAGGACTCGCACCGCTTTAGGGCGATCGAGGCGGGAGCTAATGGCTTTTTGACAAAGCCATTTAAGCAGGTCGAACTCATTATGAGGATAAAGGCCCTGCTCACAGCAAGTGAAGACACTTCTAAAATGATTCCGCTCAACAGCGCGATCACCGCTTTTTTGACTGCCTTGGAACACAGACGCCCAGGATCTGTCACAAGCAGTAGAAGATGCGCCAACCTTGCAGAACACCTGGCCATGGTCTCCGCCGTCACCGACAAAGCCGCGGAAAAGCTGCGCGTGGGCATCATGTTGAGGGATATCGGCTTTATCGCATGCAGCGACGAGATTGCCCATAAAGATGATACCGACCCCAATTTAAACGAACACACCATTCGCGGTCTGGAGATTATCAGCGGGTTGAACGACGAGCTGGTCGAAGCAATCGTCCGATATCACCACAGCACGCTCAAGAGCAGCGACTACCCAACGGGCCTTCCGCCCGACGTTCTTCAGTGCGTGAACATCGCGCTTGTGTGCAACAGGCTGGAAGAGCTTGTATATGGGCCCGACCCCTGCCCCAAGCAGGAAGCGCTCGAGGCAATCCGAGCCGAAACTCAAGAAGGGTATTGGCCGGAGGAAGAGGCCGAACTGCTGGCGAGGCTGCTGGGCAACTAGTCAGCGGAGTGTAGACAGCGCTGCGAGAGGGGCCCGCACGGGCCCCTTCTTGATCGCGGGGCACGGGAATCGCCGGGTGTTTTTCACAACAACTAAATTTAGGATTTCACGACTAATTTCTTTCGGGTTTCACCGTTTTGCAAAGGTGCCGCACCCTTTCTTCGCTAACTGTCCGATCTTCCCATCATCAAGGCTTCCTCGAACCTTCTGCTCTGCCCGCCGAACTCAACCAGCCGACCATGATGCATGATCC
>NZ_LT699739.1 GCF_900155365.1 Collinsella bouchesdurhonensis
ACCCGTATATCGCGGGCTCGGGCGCGGGGGCGCCGCGGGGGCATCCCCCCGCGGCGCCCCCTTTCTCTTTCTCCCCGTATCGTTCAGCCGAGGGCCCCGCGGGGCCCTTTTTCCATGCCGCGGTTCATCTTCTTAATGCCAGTCCTGTCGATTTATTGGGACTTCGCAATCCGTGGGAATGCAGGGTTACTATAGTTTCATCGTTTAATACGTTTGCTTTTGTTTCCTTTTGAGAGGATTGCCATGAAGTACTTCGGAACCGATGGTTTTCGCGGCGAAGCCAATAATGGCCTCAATGTCGAGCATGCTTTTAAAATCGGTCGTTTTATTGGCTGGTACTATGGCGCGCGCCAGGACAAGAAGGGCCGTATTGTTGTCGGTAAGGACACGCGCCGTTCGAGCTATATGTTCGAGGCCGCTATCGTTTCTGGACTCGTTGCTTCTGGTGCCGATGCGTATATGCTTCATGTTATCCCTACGCCCGGCGTTGCCTACGAGACTGTTGACGGTTGCTTTGATTGCGGCGTGATGATTAGTGCATCGCATAATCCTTATTCGGACAATGGTATCAAGCTCGTCAATGGTGACGGCTACAAGATGGAGGAGTCTGTCTTGGAGCAAATCGAGAGCTATATTGACGATGAGTTTGAGATTCCTCTTGCTACTGGTGATTCGATCGGCGCTACGATTGATTACATGCAGGGTCGAAATCGCTATATCGCTCACCTTATCTCGAGTGCTAACTTCTCCCTTCAGGGCGTTAAGATCGGCCTTGATTGCGCTAATGGCTCTGCGTCCTCTGTTGCCAAGCCTGTCTTTGACGCTTTGGGTGCCGACGTTCGCGTTATCAACAACAATCCTGATGGCTTTAACATTAATGTCGATTGCGGCTCTACCCATCTTGACCGTCTTCGCCGCCATGTGGTTGAGCAGGGTCTCGATGTTGGCTTTGCCTACGATGGCGATGCGGATCGCTGCCTTGCCGTCGATGAGCGCGGTAATGTCGTTGATGGCGATCTTATCCTGTACGTTTGCGGTGTTTATCTCAACAAGCATGGCCGTTTGACGGCTGGCACCGTTGTTCCTACCGTCATGAGCAACTTCGGCCTTTTCCGCGCGTTTGACGAAGCTCATCTTTCCTATGAGACCACCGCTGTGGGCGATAAGAATGTGTATGCGTGCATGCGCAAGAATGGCTATAGCCTTGGCGGCGAGCAGTCTGGACATATCATTTTTGGCGATATCGCGCAGACCGGTGACGGCATTCTAACAAGCTTGCGCATTATGGAGGTGCTGCGTGCCGAGCGCGAGACGCTTTCTCAGCTGTGCGCGCCGGTCAAGCTTTATCCGCAGCTACTCACCAATGTTCGCGTGACAGATAAGGAGGTCGCCATGAACGACGAGGCTGTTCTCGCTTCCGTCGAGGCGGCCGAGGAATTCTTAGGCGAGCGCGGACGCGTCTTGTTGCGCGCGAGTGGCACCGAGCCTCTTGTTCGCGTTTTGGCGGAGGCGCCGACTGATGAGCTTTGCCAAGAGGCAAGCGCCTTCATGCTTGATGCGCTCGAGCGTTTTCGTGCGTAAGAGTCGATTCGCTTCATAGCAATTGAAAGGGATTTGCCGTGTGCGATCCCTTTTTTATATTGAATCGGTCTTTTACGAAATCAATGCTCGTTAACTGGGCATAAAAAGCTCAACGATTGGTGCCTCGGAAAGGAGATAGAACATGGCCGTATTCTATAAAGATCAGGCGGGAAACGTTCTTGCTGCGCTTTCGAGCGATATGCCCGCACCGGCTGGTTTTGAGGAGCTCGTGGCAGGAACGGTCGATGCTGCTCGCGAAAAGCACGTTCCCGTTGTTTCGCTTGAGCGAGACGCTCATGTAATCCGTGTTACCGTGGGCGAAGTTGAGCACCCTATGCTTCCAGAGCACTATATCGAATGGATTGCGCTTGAGGCTGAGGGGCGTCTTGAAATTCATCATCTCAAGCCAGGGCAGGTCCCTTCAACATTTTTTGCCGGTGGCGTTAAATCCGGCACCGTCTTTGCATTTTGCAATCTACATGGATTGTGGAGTGCTTCGTTTTAGGGTTTGATTCGACCGGCGTCGAGGGACCACGTGTCTAGACTGCATTCGATTTCTCTTTGGTGAGGCGCGAGTGCGAGTTTTGGGCTGCGTGGTCCCTCGTTGCTATGTCGAGAACCTCGGTGGACGAGTATGATGGAATGGATGAAATCGATGGAAGGGGCGAGATGAGGCTGGCGTTGGCTCAGATGGATACGCGTTTGGGGGACATCGAGGGCATTTGCTCTCGCGTGTTCGATCAGGCCATGATAGCGTCATCGCATGGGGCGCACCTTATGTGCGTTCCGGCGCCGCTTACCGTCGGGATAGCGCCCACTTCGCTCATCGAGTGTGGCAACTTCCAGCATGCTTTGATTGTTGCTCTGCAGGCACTTGCGGAGAAGCTGGAGCCGTTGGGAATCGCTTGTCTATTCCCTTCCATCGTCTCGTTCGAGGGTGCGCCGATCTTTGAGATTTTTATTCTTCGAGATGGTCACGTCGTACCCGCCCGCTCCCTCATCGCGCGTGAGCGGGGCCCGCGTTCGGATGAGGCTTGGCTTCCACCCGTTTTTGACATTGCCGGTACTCGTGTTGCCGTTTCTTTTGATTTGGCTCGGGATATGGAATCTCTTCCCGTTGGAACCGACCTTGTCATTTATTTCCCTGCGTACGGCTACGACGATTCGAACGAGGAGACCGCTGCCGTCGCTTCGATTCGCGATGGCTTCTTTGTTGATACGGTTGCCAAGACGGGTCTTTGGCTTGCCTGCATGGCACCTGTGGGCGCGTTTGACAGTGCGGTCTATACCGGCGGCTCATTTGTGATGGACGACTCCGAGCACGTTATCGCCGTGGCGCCTTGTTTTGAGGAAGGCCTACTTATTTCGGAAATCTCCCATGGGACTGTTCCGGACTCGATTGACCCAGATCTTTTGCCACGCTGGAATCGTGAGGAATGGCTTTGGGAATCGACTCGTCTGTATCTGCGTGATGTCGTCGCTCGCCAGGCGTCTGGTAGGGTTGCGCTTTTACTAGCGGGCGATCTTGCTACGTCACTTCTTGCTGCGCTCGCGGTGGATGCCGTTGGCTCCCGAAACGTAATCGGCGTTGTCGTGCAACATGAAGGGGCATTGACTCCTCAGGAGGAATGTGCCGAGAACGAGCGTTTGCGTGTTGTTCGTCAAGTCGCAAGCAATCTTCGAATTCAGGTTGTCGAATGCGAGCCATCTTCGAGCTGTGGGTGCGAAGAGGCGTGGACGACCCTTGAATGCGACGGTGAGACGAAGCATTTTGGTAAGGCGACCTCGAACGCGCGGGGCGAGGATCTTGATGCTTTACTCGGGCTTGCGCGCCGTGTTGATGCATGCTGCGTGAGCGCTATGACAAAAACCGAGTATGCTCTTTGTGCGCCTGCTGCCTTAAGGGATGGTCTCTCGCACTGTGTGTGCGCGCCATTTGGCGATATCTATCTATCCAATCTTGAATTTATCGCACGTTGGCGTAATCGTCGCTCCCCTGTGATTCCGGAAACGCTCGTATCTCTCGCATCGGTTGAGGGAGGCATGGGCTCGATTATCGAACGCGCGATTCCTGCGCTGACGGGAGATGGCGAGCTTGAGGAAAAGGTGGCGTCTGTTCTCCGCTCACAGGCACCCTCCAAAATCGACGAGGCTTTGAGGGCTCATATCGACAAGGGGCTGGACTTTGAAGAGAACCCACTTGCCGGTTCGTCTCCCCAGGCGCTTCGGGCTCTTATGCTCTTGATTCAATATGGCGAAGCGGCACGTCGAAAGCTCCCCGCCATGCCGGTTCTTTCTGCTCGTTCGCTTGCCGAGAGAAGCTGGCCGATCTCTTTGGGTTGGTCGGATATGGGACGCGATGGGGAAGACCTCATGACAGTTGATGCCCTTATCCAAATGGAGCAGGAGCGCTCCTCTACGGAGGGCTCTTCGCATCGAGCTCAAGCTCGCGACGAGATTATGGGTTTGATTGGAAATCTTTTTGGGATAACGCCCGAACAGATGGCTCACATGCAGAGCGAAGAGGGGCAGCGTGAGCTTCGTCAAGGGCTTGGCGATATCGAGTCGATGCTGCGTAAGATGATGGAATCGTCCCCAGGCGCGATGGGCTCCGCTGGACCCGATGGAGCAAACCAGGGCGCCCAATCTCGTGGCGCGTTTCCATTTACGCCTGGCGGCACGGCCCCGTTTTTCTCGCAAAACTAGACGTACGGCCTTATCGATTAGACTGTGCTCAAAAGACGCCTCCCATCGTGGTATATTAGAACAGATGTTCGTGCCTGAAGGGAGGCGCATGATTATTCTCGGAATCGACCCCGGACTTGCTCATACGGGTTGGGGGATTGTTGAAGAACGGGGTGGCGATGTTCGCTGCCGCGCCTACGGATGCATCGAAACGGCAGCGGGGAATGATCTTGCTGTGCGCCTTCGGCATATCGCCGATGATTTGTCGGCTGTGGTTGAGCGATATCACCCTCAGGAGGCCTGTATCGAGAGCGTCTATTTTGGCGTTAACGTTAGGTCTGCGATTCCGACTGCGCATGCGCGCGGTGCCGCGCTGGTGGCGGTATCGTTATGCGGCGTCGAGGTGGGCGAGTACACCCCCATGCAGATTAAACAGTCGGTTGTGGGGACTGGCGCTGCCGATAAGGGTCAAGTGACCTATATGGTTAGAAATCTTCTGCATTTGGATCATGACCCTAAACCCGATCATGCTGCGGACGCCTTGGCATGTGCCATCTGCCATGCCCATTTGCGTCATACCGATGCGGTGACGCGCGGTGAATTTGTTCAAAAGAGGGGAAACGGCTACTCATGATCTCGTTGATACGCGGAACGCTCGTTGAAGCGACGGCTCAGTATGCCATCATCGATGCTGCGGGAGTTGGCTTCGAGCTGGGCATCTCGAGTATGACGGCAGCAGCGCTGCCGGCATTGGGTACTGAGTGCCGTCTTTACGCGCGCCTTCAGGTGCGCGAGGATTCTATGACGCTTTTTGGCTTTGCTTCGAAGGAAGAGCGTGCGATGTTCGATCACCTATTGAGCGTGTCGGGCGTGGGGCCCCGTCTGGCGTTAGCCATTCTTTCACGCTATAGCGTGTCGCAGCTATACTCCATTGTGATGGCCGAGGATGCGACGTCGATGTCTGCCGTGTCCGGTGTGGGGAAAAAGACCGCACAGCGATTAATTTTGGAATTGAAAAGCACCTTTGCAAAGGACCACTCATTTGCCGTTGCCGAGGCTCCGGCTGCAAATCAGACGGTCATGACTTTTTCGCACGAGTCTTCTGTGCTTGAGGATGCGCGTCAGGCGCTTCTCTCCATGGGATTCAGCCCACAGGAGACGGAGCTTGCGCTTGACGGGTATGATGGCCAGGGGATGCGAGTTGAAGATTTGCTGGGTGCCGCGCTGCGTCGTCTTGGAATGGAAGCATAATGTGGGAAGTCGACGAATCTGAAGATCTCTGGGCTGATGCGCCGCGGGGAAATGCAGCCTCTCAGGGTAGGGAAGACGCCGAGCGCTTGGTGACGGGCGACCTGACTGCCGATGACCTTGATGTGGAACGCTCGCTTCGCCCTCAGCGTCTTGATGATTACTGCGGGCAGGAGCATATCAAGCAAAGTCTCCGTATTCTTATCCAGGCTGCTCAAAGCCGCGGCGAGTGTCTTGACCATGTTATTTTTTCGGGACCTCCCGGCCTGGGCAAGACGACCCTGGCGACTGTTATCGCTAACGAGCTGGGTGCGCAAATTAAAACAACGTCAGGACCGGCGATTGCTCGCACGGGGGACCTCGCGGCGATTCTCACTAATCTTCAACCGGGCGATGTTCTCTTTATCGATGAGATCCATCGTCTCAATCGCTCCATCGAAGAGATTCTATATCCCGCGATGGAAGATTTTTCGCTCGATATCGTTATTGGTAAAGGGCCTGCTGCGCGTTCGATTAGACTTGATATTCCCCATTTCACCTTGGTGGGAGCCACGACGCGCTCGGGTATGCTTACGGGTCCTCTACGCGACCGTTTTGGTATCTCATTTAGGCTCGACTACTATTCTGTTGAAGACCTTGCAGAGATCGTCGCGCGTTCGGCGAGCATCCTGGGGGTCACTATCGATCGCCAGTCGGCCTTGGAGATCGCCTCTCGGTCCCGTGGAACCCCCCGTTTGGCAAACCGGTTGCTTAAGCGCGTGCGAGACTATGCCCAAGTGCGCGGTGATGGTCCCATTGAGCTTGATATCGCACGGGAAGCGCTCTCTTTTTTCGAGATCGATGAGCTCGGTCTCGACTGGATGGACATTCGCATCCTTGAGACGCTCGTCAAAACATTTCGCGGTCGCGCCGTCGGGCTAACGACGCTTGCGAGCGCTGTGGGCGAAGACCCCTCGACGCTCGAAGATGTATATGAGCCTTATCTTCTCCAACGTGGACTTATCATCAGGACACCCCAGGGGCGCATCGCTACTCTTACCGCTTTCGACCACTTGGGAGTTACCCCGCCATCTGGAGTCTAGGTTCTTGAGAAACGTTGTATGCTAAATGCACTGTGCAATTCGCGAGAAAGGCCTTCATATGCCAACCGATATTGAGATCGCCCACTCTGTCAAGCCGCTTCCCATCACTCAGGTTGCCCAAGAGGCCGGTATCGATGAGAGCTATTTGACGCCCTATGGATTCGATAAAGCCAAGGTCGACTACGCTCTTCTTAATAGTCCCGAGCATGCGGATTCGATTTCCTCTTCTGCCCTGGTTTTGGTGACCGCCATCAATCCGACTCCTGCAGGCGAAGGTAAAACCACGACCACTATCGGCCTTGCTGATGGCCTGCGCCGTCGCGGTGTGAAGAGCGCTGTTGCACTTCGTGAGCCTTCGCTTGGTCCTGTCTTTGGCGTCAAAGGCGGCGCTGCCGGCGGCGGTTACGCTCAGGTTATCCCCATGGAGGACATCAACTTGCACTTCACGGGCGATTTCCATGCTATTGGTGCCGCGAATAATCTGTTGGCGGCCATGCTTGATAATCATATCCAGCAGGGTAACAAGCTTGGCATCGACGTTAAGCGCGTGACGTGGAAGCGCGTTGTCGACATGAACGATCGCCAGCTGCGCCATGTGATTGACGGCATTGGCGGCAAGGCTCAGGGTGTGCCGCGTGAAGATGGATTTGATATCACCGTTGCCTCCGAGGTTATGGCGATCCTGTGCCTGGCGACCTCTATTGCCGACCTAAAGCAGCGTCTGGGCGAGATTGTGGTGGCCTACACCTATGAGGGAAAGCCCGTGACGGCTTCTGATCTTAAGGCCCAAGGTGCCATGGCCGCTCTGTTGAAGGACGCCTTAAAGCCCAATTTGGTCCAGACGCTCGAGCACACGCCTGCTTTTGTACATGGTGGGCCCTTTGCGAACATTGCCCATGGATGCAACTCTGTCATGGCAACGCGCATGGCTCTGTGCTTTGGCGACATTGCGATTACGGAGGCTGGGTTCGGTGCCGACCTCGGTGCCGAGAAATTCTTTGATATCAAATGCCGCATGACGGGTCTCTATCCGCGTGCTGTGGTTGTTGTTGCAACGGCTCGTGCCCTTAAGTACAACGGCGGCGTTGCTAAGGCCAATCTGAACGAAGAGAACCTCGATGCTCTTCGCGCTGGCCTGCCCAACCTGTTCCGTCACGTACAGAACATCAAGGATGTCTTTGGCGTCGAGACAATTGTCGCCATCAACCATTTCCCGACCGATACTGAAGCCGAGCTCAAGGTCATCGAGGACGAATGTGCCGCGCGCGGCATCTGTGTTTCCCTCTCTGATGCCTGGGCTGCTGGTGGCGAAGGTGCGCTTGATCTTGCAGATAAGGTTGTTGCGGCTGTCCAGAAGACTCCGGCTCCTATGCCTGCGTTTACGTATGAGATGGGTTCCGATGTCGCTGATGCCTTGGAGGCTATCGCCACAAAGATCTATCATGCCGATGGCGTCGATTTCACGCCGGCGGCGAAGCGCCAGCTCGCTGAACTGCGTGAGAATGGATTCGGTAACTTGCCCGTCTGTGTTGCCAAGACGCAGTATAGCTTTAGCGACGACGCCAAGAAGCTCGGTGCCCCCGAGGGCTTCCGCATCACGGTGCGTGAACTCAAGGTTTCCGCCGGAGCCCACTTTGTGGTTGCTCTCACCGGCAGCGTTTTGACCATGCCGGGCCTTCCGCGCGTTCCGGCCGCCGAGAATATCGATATCGACGACAACGGCGTCATTACCGGCCTGTTCTAAGCTGGGCGCCGTTTTCGGTGCCGGTGTTTTCTAGCTTGCTTGTAAGGGTGCGATCTGGATGGGTCGCACCCTTTTTATGGCTATCGATAGGAAACGACGATGGTGCTGCTTGCTGACAAGTTTTTAGTTATGGACTACACTTCACGGAACCGCACAAACGCATTATGGATGCAGTGCATACATGAGGGGCTATCAAAATGGCGCAAGTGATGATGGATAAGACGTGCCGAGACTTCGCCGAGGCTCTGGCGGCGCGAGAGCCGGTTCCGGGCGGGGGGAGCGCAAGCGCTTACGTGGGGGCTCTGGGCGCTTCTCTGTGCTCCATGGTTGCGCGCTATGGTGCCAGCAATCCTCGTTTTGCCGAGGTTGAGGATGACCTTCGCCATGCTGTCGCAGCTTCGGGTCGTATTGGCTTTGAGCTGCTTGAGCTGGTGGAAGAAGATGTGCGAGCCTACGGTCTTGTCTCTGCGGCATATGGAATGGAGCGAGACAACCCGCATCGCTCCGAGGCGATTCAGGATGCTCTCCACGAGGCCGCCTTGCCGCCTTATCGCATTATGGTCGCCTGTTCGCGTGTGCTTGCCCTGCTTGAGGAAATGGCCGATAAGAGCTCCCGTCAACTTCTTTCAGACGTTGCCTGCGGCGCTGTGTTTTGCCGCGCTGCGTTGCAGGGCGCAAGTCTAACGCTTTTTGCGAACACGACGTCCATGAAGGATCGCGAGCGTGCCGAGGAACTCGAGCGCGAGTGCGACGCATTGCTCAATACCTGGTTGCCGCGGGCGGACGGTCTTGCCAAACGCGCGGCTGACGCCGCAAGGAAACGGAGCTGATATGGCCGCATTGCTTAAAGGCGCGCCTGTTGCAAAGGCGATTACCGCTGAGCTGGTCGAGCGGGCGCAGAAATTGGAATCGCTGGGGGTCGTGCCTACGCTGGCTATCGTGCGCGTGGGCGAGCGCGAGGACGACCTTTCCTATGAGCGTGGGGCTCTTAAACGCTGCGAAAAAGTTGGTATTTCCTGTTGTCGTTACCTTTTGCCCGCAGACGTTTCTCAAGAAGAGCTGCTGCGCGTCGTCGCCGAGGTCAATGAGGACCCTTCTATTCATGGATGCTTGATATTCCGCCCTCTTCCGGCGCATCTCAAAGAAGACATGGTCGCGGCAGCGCTTTTGCCAAAAAAGGATGTTGATAGCATGACATCTGCGTCGTTGCTGTCGACGCTGAGTGGTCTTGGTGCTGGTTATGCGCCCTGCACTGCCGAGGCGGTGCTGGCGATATTGGACCACTACGGAATCGATCTTGATGGTGCGAACGTTGTCGTGGTCGGCCGTTCGCTGGTGATTGGCAAGCCGGTTGCTTCTATGCTTCTTGCGCGCAATGCCACGGTAACTACTTGCCATACGCACACAAGGGATTTGGCCGATGTGTGCCGTCGAGCGGATGTTGTCGTTGCCGCTGCGGGTCATGCCCGCACGCTGGGAGCGGATGCGGTGCGCCCGGGCCAAACCATTATCGATGTGGGAATCAACTGGGATGCACAGGCCAAAAAACTTGTGGGCGATGTTGATTTTGAGGCTGTCGAACCTCTTGTCGATGCCGTGACGCCCGTTCCTGGAGGGGTTGGCGCGGTGACGACGGCAATACTTGCGCGCCATGTGATCTGTGCTGCAGAAGAAGCTTGCGAGCATGTTGTCCGTACAATGCAGTAACCCCGCACTTGTACTTTATTGCATCAAAAAAGCCCGGGCAGACGCCTGGGCTTTTTGTATGGGACTGCCTGTGTTGGCAGATGCTATACAGGGCGACCCTGCTTTAGCCGATTTTGCGGACGTTGATGGCCTGGGTCTCGCCGGGCTTTTTGCCGGGGCCAACCTCGTACTCAACACGATCGCCCTCATCGAGGGTCTTGAAGCCGTCCATCTGGATAGCGCTAAAGTGAACAAAAATATCGGATTTCGCGCTGTCCTGCTGGGCCTCGTCGGGAGCGATGAAACCATAGCCCTTCTCGCGGAAGAACGATTTTTTAAGCGTACCGGTTGCCATGAGTGACCTTTCTTTCTGCGCCCATAAGGGCAATGCTGCGCGCAAACTGCACGTTGAGCGTCATAATACTCCAGTGCGATGCAGTGAATTTCATAAAACTCAATTGGTAACAAATGATGTTACAAAGGTTTTCCGGAGGTTTACACTAGACACTCGATAGGGCAAACGCGCCTGCTGGCTCTGCCGGCAAGAAGGAGGATTTAATGCCTTGTACGACGATTTTGGTTGGTAAGCGAGCGAGCTATGATGGCTCGACGATTGTTGCGCGCAATGAAGATGCAAGCAACGGCAAGTTCACGCCAAAACAGATGATTGTTGTCGAACCCAAGCAGCAGCCCCGTCACTACAAAAGCGTTATCTCGCATCTGGCTATCGAGCTTGACGAGGAGCCCATGCGATACACGGCAGTCCCCGATGCGCTTCGTGAGGACGGAATTTGGGCCGAGGCTGGCATCAACGATGCCAATGTTGCCCTGAGCGCGACCGAGACCATCACTTCGAATGAGCGCGTGCTCGGTGCCGATCCTTTGGTCGAGCTGGTTCCCGCGTGCGGTACAGAGGGCGAGGAGGGCTATATTCCCGAGGTGCCGGGTGGTATCGGCGAAGAAGACATTACGACGCTGGTTCTGCCTTACGCTACGTCTGCCCGCGATGGCGTGCGTAGGCTTGGAAGGCTGCTCGAGACGTGCGGAACGTACGAGATGAATGGCATTGCAATCTCGGATGTTGATGAGATTTGGTGGCTCGAGACGGTTGGCGGCCATCATTGGATCGCGAGGCGTGTACCGGATGACGCCTATGTGACGATGCCGAATCAGCTCGGTATCGATTCCTTTGATCTTGCAGATGCCGAGGGACAACAGCTGGAACATATGGCGAGCGCGGACCTTCGCGCTTGGATGAATATGCATCATTTGGATTTGACGCTTCGTGAGGAGGGGGAGGAAGAAGATATCTTCAACCCGCGCGAGGCATTTGGATCGCACAGCGATTCCGACCACGTTTACAACACGCCGCGCGCATGGTATATGCAACGCTGCTTGAACCCCAGCGATTGCTGGGACGGCGATGAGGCGGTGTTCACACCCGAGTCCGACGATATCCCCTGGAGCCGGATTCCGGAGCGTAAGGTGACGATTGAAGACATCCGCTACGTCCTGGCCGCCCATTATCAGGGAACGCCGTATGACCCCTATGGCACGCTTGGTACCGACAAGACGCGTTCGATGTATCGTCCTATCGGTATCAACAGGAACTGCCAGCTTGCCGTCTTACAGATCCGCCCCTACGTTCCTCAGAGCCATCGCGGCGTTCAGTGGATGTCGTTTGGCTCCAATCCGTTCAATGCCCTCGTGCCGTTTTTCACCAATGTGCGCGAAGCGCCTGAGTATCTGGCAAACACGACAGCACGCGTTTCGACCGATAGCTTCTATTGGGCAAATCGTCTGATTGCGGCCCTTGCCGATGCTCGTTTTCGTGATAACGAAAACGCTATCGATCGCTATCGCGAGAAGGTTGGCGCTTTTGGGCATAAGCTGATTCACGAGACCGATGAGGCCTTGGCCTGCTGCCCCGAGGAAGATGTCCAGGCGGTCCTTGCGGCGGCAAATCTGCGTATGGCAGATTATCTGCGAGAGCAAACCGATGCCCTTCTTTCAAAGGTGCTCTATACCACGAGCCTTGCCATGAAAAACCACTTTGCGATGTCGGACAACTAACAGAAACGAGAGCGCTGTTATGGCGTCGTTTAATGGGGTACAAGGGGAGCAATGGTATGTACAGCAAAGCGTTGCTCTGTTTCGAGGAGGCAACTGATGGTTACTAAATTCGAAGAGCTTGTCCACGGTATGGTCAACATTGGCTTTGGCGCTGCAGCACTTACGGCCGAGAAGGGCAAAGAGGTGCTCGACACGTTGAATGCCAAGGGGGAACAGGTTCGCTCCGATGCAACGGCGCCCGACTTCGCGCGCTCCATGTCTGACATCTTCGAACAGGCGGGCGGCACGTTCTCCGATGTGACCGAGCGTTTGAGCGCAAAGGGCGAGTCGACGGCTGAGCGCGTGCTCGACGAGCTCATCTTGGCGCGTGTTCGTTTCCTTACCAAAGCTGAGCGTACCGAGTTTTTGGCTCACGTGCGCGATCTGGTTGATTCGGTCGACGATGCGACGGTGACGGTCAAGGTCGAGGTCGAGTCCGCCGACGTGGAGGCAGATGAGACGAATCAGGCAGAGGGCCAGGACGAGTAGCCGCATATGGCCTCCAACGTGAACGAAACCCATACGCATGATGTCGATGCCGACGTCGCTGCGGTGATGGAGGAAATGGAAGTGCAAGCGCGTGATGGGAAGCGTCACTCGCGCGCTGCCGATGTCTTTCCACAGGAGCCGGAGGTCATGGCTCCCACGGAGGAGTATCAGCTCTCTGCCGCCGGTCGACGCCAGCGTATCGCCGAGATTATCCGATTAGTGCGCAAGTACCAGGTGTGGAACAACCTCACGCCGGTTCGCCTGCGTTGCCTGATCGAAGAGCTTGGCCCCATGTTTGTCAAGATGGGGCAGATTCTTGCCAACCGTTCTGAGATTTTGCCCCAGCCATTTTGCGATGAGCTGCGCCGCTTGCGCTCCGATGTGGACCCGGTTCCCTATCAAGTGGTCCTAGAGTGCCTTGAGGCTGAGTATGGTCAGGAGCTCGGCACTATTTTTGATGCGATCGACCCGAACCCTTTGGGTAGCGCATCGCTTGCCCAAGTGCATCGCGCGCGCCTGGCAACGGGCGAGGATGTTGCCGTCAAGGTACAGCGACCCGGCGCGCAGCAGGTTATGGCTCAAGATATCGACATCATGCGCTCGATTGTCCGTCATGCCTCTAAGTTTGTGAAAACCGATCAGTTCGTGGACCTCAAGGGCGTGGTCGAAGAGCTGTGGCAATCCTTCCGCGAGGAGACGAACTTCCTTATGGAGGCGCGCAACCTCGACGATTTTTACGCCTATCACAAGAACACGCGCGGCATCTCATGCCCGCGCTCATATTTGAAGTTCTGCACTGAGCATGTTGTGGTGATGGATTATATCGATGGCATCTCGATTGGCGATCCCGATCGTTTACGCACGGAGGGTTACGACCTGGAGAAGATAGGCGGGCAAATTGTGGAGGACTATTCCACGCAGGTGCTCGACGATGGCTTTTTCCATGCCGATCCTCATGCGGGCAACATCATTCTTAAAGACGGTGTCATCTACTTTATAGACTTGGGCATGGTTGGGCGCATGTCGAGTCATGACCGCGGCATCGTGAAAGACATGATCTTTGCCGTTGCCGAGGGCGATGTCCCCAAGCTCAAGGATTCGCTGATGCGATTTGCGGTCACGCGTGGCGATTCCGCCTCGCTCGACCACACCGCCTTCTTGTCGGACCTTGATTTCATCGTGGCCGATTTTGCCGGCCTTGACCTTAAGGACTTGGATATCGGAGAGTTTCTCACCTCGTTGGTGAGCCTTGCACGCAAGAACAATGTCGAACTCCCCAGTGTGGTTACGATGTTCGCTCGCGGCATGGTGACGCTTGAGGGCTTGCTGACCGAGTATATGCCCAATGTCAATATGGTCCAGATTATCTCGGCGCATATCAAGAACGAGAAAAGCAGTTACAGGCGTATGCAGGAGGCTGCTCAGGATTTGGCACACGATGCCTATCGGGCGGCAAAGGGCCAACTCGAGGCAGCCGAGTATCTTGGCCTTGCGTCGCGCATGCTCACGCGTGGCCAGTTAAAAGTCAACACGCAAGTGCTGGGCTCTGAGGCTGTCTTGCGCCATCTTGGCAGCATCGTCGACCGCATGTCCATGGCTATCGTTATCGCTGGCCTATTTATCGGTTCGTCGGTGGTCTACTTTGCAAAAATCGAGCCGGTGGTTTTTGGTATTCCGGTCATTGGCTTTATCGGCTATCTTTCGGCATTGATCCTTGCATTGGGCCTTGGCCGTGAGATATGGCGTAATAGTCACGGGAAAAAGCGATAGCAGCACTTGGGCGCTTTGTATATGGAAGATATGAGGACGTCCGGCGTTTTGAGGCAGAGTTGCTCACCATATGGGTATGCATAGTAGAAGAAATAGCAGCTCGATGCGCTTTGGAGATGAGGGTGAAGTATGTGTACTGCCGTTAGGTTTACCGATGCCCAGGGGAATATGTATCTGGGCAGAAATCTCGACTGGGCGTTTGGATATGGTGAGCGCCCGCGCGTTTGGTCAAAGGGCTCAAGCGTGCCCTATATGTTTTTGGATGACGCGCCTGCGGACCATGCCGTGATTGGCATGTGCATCGACTATCAGGGCTATCCCATGTTCTTTGATTGCGGAAACGACGCGGGCCTTGCTGTTGCAGGTCTTAATTTTCCTGGGTATGCTAAGTTTCCTTCCGCGCCCAAGAACGGTGCCACGAACGTTTGCGCGTATGAGTTTCCTTTTTGGGTAACGGCGAACTTCTCGACGGTCGACGAAGTTGAGGCGGCGCTTGCGAACACGGTGATCGTGGGAAAGCCGGCAGGCGAGGGCTTGGGCGTTTCGTATCTGCACTGGATTATCGGTGATGCAAACCGCAGCATCGTGGTCGAGCAGATGGCAGACGGCCTGCATGTTCATAACGACCCGGTTGATGTTCTTGCCAATCAGCCCGCGTTCGATTGGCATATGGAAAACCTTCGCACCTATATCACTGCCAATAACAGTTTTCCGCAGGCGGCCGTGTGGGGCAAGGCCGAACTCAAGCCCTTTGGTGCCGGTGCGGGCATGCGCGGCATCCCGGGCGACTGCTATTCGCCCTCGCGTTTTGTCAAGACGGCCTTCCTCAATGCGAACTATCCGACAAAAGACGGTACGGTGGACAACATCGCCCGCATGTTCCATACGCTGGGAAATGCATCGATGGTCGAGGGTGCTGCCGCCATGGCTGACGGTCAGTTTGAGAAGACTATCTATACGGGCTGCTTTGAGGCGTCGACAGGGATGTATTACTACAACACCTACGACGATCCTGCAATCTATTGCGTAAGCCTGGCGGATGCAGACGGAGCTGACGGATTGGTGACGCCTGAGCCGACCCGATTCGACCCGAGTTCCTGCTAGCGCGAAGGTTACGTTCTGCTCAATTAAAAACCTGAGAGTTCATTACGTTGCAGTGGCCCCGGCAGAGAGGCTCCCGTTTTCGCTCGGTCAAGTCCTGGCTCGCACGAAGAGCACATTTAGTGCTCTTCGGCTCGTGCGGAATCTACGAAAACGGGAGCCCCTCCGCCGGGGCTGGCTTTCGTGTTCGAGGGCTCTCAAAAATGAAGACCCCGCACAGGCAGGGTCTTCAATCAAGACGAAGTTATTTGAAGTGCGTCAGACGCCGACGTCTTAGTACTGGCTCGGATGCTTGGCAAAGAAATCGAAGCGCGGTGGAAGCGGCTTGACGGCATGTTCTCCTGCTGTCTCGCCCAGGCTCTCGATGAAGCAATCGGTGGACTCGAAGATGTGATCCCAGCTAAAGAAGGAAACGGGGTCGATGTCGAAGTATTCGCAGATGAGCTCGCAGCCGGCGGGAACAATGCCATGCATGAGGATGGTCGCTACGCGTAGCTCGTGGAAGGCGTTGACGAGAGCCTGCGTCATGGCGTTGTCGTCCTCGGCGTTCTTTGCGGCCTTGGAGGCATCGGACCAGCGCTTGTTCGCAGCGCGGAGATACTCGTCGCATACCGAAAGAGCGTGGTGCGTCTCGAACTTGTACATGTACTGCTCGAAGGCGAGGGCGGCCTGCTGAGAGGCCTCCATGATCTCGTCGCTGGGCTCGCCCGCGGGGATGCAGCCAGTGCGGTAGCTTGCCTCGTCGCCTTCCTTTACGGCGACACCATAGAAGCAGGAGCGGGCAAGGCGGTTGAACACGCCGGTGAGAAGCGCGCCCTCTTTGAGGGCGGGGTCGATCACGCGCTTGTCGTCGCATGCGCGAATCTCGTTGCCGTCCTTGTCTTTTCCGCTCACGCGCGTGTCGTACGCCTTGGGGCTAAAGCTGACGGGCTTCTCGGAGAGGCCAAGCGACAGCCAGTGGGCGCGCATCTGCTCGCACGTATAGTGGTTGAGCAGGTCGTCTGCCGGCGGGGGAGGCGTCTGCGAGGAAGAGCTTGCCTTTTTGCCCATGTAGAGCAGGTGGTAGTTGGCGCTTACCGTCGACTGATGCAAATTCCAGCCGAGTGCCTCCCACATGGCGGTCTGTGCGATGCAGTAGAAGTAGATATTGTCCTGGCCAATAAACTGGTAGATGGCAGCGTCGTCGGAGCACCACCAGTCATGCCAGTCGAGAGACCCGTGTGCATATGGAGGTTCGGGCACCTGTGTGGAATCGACCGAGGGCTCGCCCATGAGGGCCGCGTCCTGTGCTGCCACGCCCTCGGTGATGCCCAAGCGCTTGGCATCGCGGGCGAGGACGGCACGCGTATAGCTGATGGGCGCCCAGAGGCTTTCGGGCCAGCACCAACAGGTTACGTCATGCACGCCGTCGATTTCGGGAACGGGGACGCCCCAGGTGATGTTGCCGGTGATGCGGAAGGGTACAAGTGCCTTGCCGGAGCGGAAGCGAACGCCTCCGCGTCCCAAGACCGCATGGGCCTCGTCGCGCTCTTTCCAGCTGGGGAAGACCACGGTGAAGGAGCTCTTGTTGCCCTCGGGCTCCACGATGGTGTGCTCGGGCAGCTCGGATTCGATGGCGTCGAATGCCTCGCGGAATTTATTTTGAATATAGAGCTGTGCGGGAAGCAGCCACTCCTCCATGGTCTTGGATACAACGGAGCGAACCTGTGGATCGCGCGCGAGCTCGGTGGTGTAATCCTTCATGAAGTCGAGGTAGGCAGGCAGATCAAAATAGAGGTTGTCGACCGGGCGAAGCTCGGGCACCTCACCCGTGAGCTGGCTTTTTGGTGCAATGAGCTCCTCGGGTTCAAACTGATGACCCAGATCACACTCGTCAGCGTAGGCCTTCTCGGACTTGCAGCCCTGGATGGGACAACGGCCGATGACCTGGCGGCCATTGAGGAAGGTATTCGCGCTTGTGTCGAAGAACTGCAGGGTGCTGCGCTTCGAGATCACGCCACGCTCATGCAGACGGTTGACGACCTCGGCGGTTACCTGCTCATGGATGGGGGCTGCGGGCTCGAGTCCCGAGCCGCCATAGATATCGCAGCTGATGCCGTAGTTGTTGAGAGTCGCTGCCTGACGACTGTGATTTGACTCGACGTATTCGCTGATGCTCTTGTCGTAGCCCTCGTTTTCGCGAAGCTTGCGGTAGCTCTCCATGATGGGGGAGCCGTAGCAGTCGGTGCCCGAGGTGAAGATCACGTTCTCGCGCCCCAATCGATCGCGCAAAAAGCGCGCGAAGAAATCGGCGGGCACAAAGACGCCTCCCACGTGGCCAAAGTGCAGGCCCTTGTTGCCATAGGGCTCGCCGGCGGTGACGATGGCACGGCGCGGCCAGGCGGGACGGGATTCCATATCATACGTTGCGGCCATAAGGCTCCTATCAATGCGTTCCCGCTAGGCGGGTTTTGCTGCTCTTCGGTATCCGTAGCATTATCGCACATGCGGCGCGACCGTGCCTAAAATGCGTGTATGCTGGATGGCATGCACGAAATCGGTAACATACATACGTTTGAGGATTCCGCGTTCCTGCAGTCCGTCTGCCGGGCGTCTTATGCGGTGCTGCTGGCGGGGACGTTTGGGGGAGTGGCCCTTTTTCTTTGCGGCGCCCCTTGCGAGTTGCCCACGGCCATTGCCGGAGGAATTGGGGGAGTTGCCCTCTTGCTTGCCGGCATTGCGGCGGCGACGTTTGTGTCCTTCGCGCTTCATGAGTGCGTTCACGCCTTGTTTTTCAAGGTGTTTGGTCCCAGCGGTTCGCATGTTACCTTTGGCTGGAATCTCGACGTCGCCATGATATACGCGTGCGCTGAGGGGATTGTCTATTCAAGGGAGCGCTACCTTGCAATCGTGCTGGCACCGACCATTATCGTGACGGGTGCCGCCTTCGCTCTGGGTGCTTTCTCTGGATACAGCCTTGCTTCCTGGGTAGTTTGCGTGCTCCATTTCTCCGGGTGCACCGGCGACTGGTTTTACGCGCGTGCTATTGTTTCCGACCCCCGGATACGTTGGTGTGAAGACAAGGCCTGGGGCGTTCGCTTTTACGGTGAGGAAGAAGGCGAGGGGAATGACTGTGAATAACAGCTCTGCGATACCGTTATTGCTGCATGCGTGCTGCGCTCCATGCTCCCTGGAGCCGGTCCGTCTTTTGATGGAAGAGGGGTTTGCGCCTACGATCTGCTGGACCAATCCCAATATTCAGCCCATGCAAGAGCACGAGCGCCGTTTTGCAGAGCTTCGCCGCTGGTGCTCGGCTGAAGGGATTGCGCTTATCGAGGCGGACGAGGACAGCGCCGCGTGGGAGCGAGCGGTCGCGCCGATCGGTGCGCGAGATCGCGAGCGCCGATGTCGGGCCTGCTATGGCCTTCGCCTGGCCGAGGCGTGTCGTGTGGCGAAGCGCGAGGGGTTTGATCATATTGCTACGACGCTTGCGGTGTCTCCCTATCAGTTGTTTGAGACATGCAACGACGTTCTTGTTCGCCTCGCTGAATCGCATGGCCTTACGCCTGTAATTCGTGACTTTAGACCCTGGTACCCGCAGGCAACGCTTCGCTCGCGCGAATTGGGGATGTATCGTCAAAACTACTGCGGATGCCGTTTTTCGGCTGCCGAGGCGGCAATGGACCGCGCGCGGCTGCGCGATGAGCGAAAGGAGTCTCGCAAATAGCGCCGCTGCTGGGGTGCGGTGCGATCGATACTGCGCCCGTTTTGCCGGCCGTTTTACGTGCAGCATGTGTGGCTTGCCCGATTGCACTGAGCTTGCCCCTGCGATGGGGAACAATACATCGCATTGTGTGGATGTATTGCATGCCATGCGCGCGCATGCTTCTTGGAAAGGATGGTCATGAATCAGACGTCGAGCAAGGGCGACGTGAACGCAGCTAGGGTTTTCCGACGCCTCAAGAGGCTTGTTCGCGCCAATTGGCGTGTCATCGTTTGCGCTTCATGTCTTGCAGTCTTTCTCTACTTGCTTGACGAGGTGCTCGAGGGCGAAATCATGCGCCTTGATTCCTTGGCCTATAGCCTCATTGTCGAGCGCTTGCGCAGCGATGCGCTTACTCCGGTGATGGAGGGCTTTTCCGCCCTGGCGACACCGGCTGTATTGGTGGTTATGACCCTTGCCATCGCGGCTTTCGCGCCTGGCAGGCGACCGGGATGGTGCTGCGCGGTGAATCTCGTACTTGTTGCGAGCCTCAACGTTTTTATTAAATCGCTTGTTCAGCGTCCTCGTCCCGAGGGTTTTAGGCTTGCGGTCGAGACTGGCTTTAGTTTTCCTTCGGGTCACTCTATGGCGGCTATGGCGTTTTACGGTCTGATTGTTTGGCTTATTTGGCGGCACGAAAAGGACCGTCGCCAACGCAACCTGTTCACGATTGCGTTTGGCTTCATCATCTTGATGATTGGCATCAGTCGTATTTATCTGGGTGTGCACTATGCTTCCGATGTCTTGGGAGGTTTCTGCGCGGCTTTGATTTGGCTCGCGCTTTTCACGCGCTTGGGCGCCCCGCTCTTCATGGACGAATCAAAGGTTACCCAAGGTTAACTTATGGAGGGAGTATGAAGGCGGGGATTTAGAAGGGGAGAGCGCGTTGAGTTTACTATAGTTAACTCAACGACGAAACAGGTCACAGGCGATATTCGATCGTTTCGTTGGAGTTTGATTGCATCCCTCCCCTCTGTGCGGTCAACGGTGTACTTCGAAGGCGACCCGCCATCTGAAATCAGGTGACGGGTCGTTTTCGTTAGTACGGTATGCGTTTGTGGCGGGTTGTGGACTAGGGTTCCAAAAAACGCTCGACGAGTTCGGGCAGCGCTCCGTCGAAACAAGTTGAATTGAGCACGACGTCACAATGCTCGCGCGCGTCATCGGTGGCGTTTGCAACACCGACACCCAGGCCTGCAGCATCGAGCATGGCGATATCGTTAGCCGAATCGCCGATGCCGATGATCTGGTCGAGGCCAATGCCCAGAATCTCGGCAAGCTTTGCCAGACCAGTTGCTTTGGTTACGCCCTGGGGCATGAACTCCATGTATCGATTGGAGGAGAACGTGATGGCCGTTCCGAGGTCTTCGGCAAAATCACCCATCGTAGCCCCCAGTTCACGCAGCGCATCAAAGTCATCGCTCATGTAGAGCACCTTGACGATGGGCTTTGCCTCGAGGAACGAAAGGTCGGGGTGACCCTCGCAGGTTTGATAGCGAATCGACGGATAGCTAGCCAGGAAATCGCGCTCAGAGGCTGGCGGGTCAAAGACGTTGTAGGTGCCGTCGTCAAAGCAAACGTGGACGCACAGTCCCAGCTCACGTCCGCGGCGGTAAATCGTGTCTGCGGCTTCATGGGAAAGCCCGCAGGTGCACAGCGGCTTAGGGTCGCCGTAGCGATTGATAAAACCGCCGTTGTAGGAAACGATATAGGTCTCGCCCAAAAGCTCGGGGTCGAGCGTGTCGAGGTTCGCGGCAATCGAGTTATATGCGCGTCCAGAGCAGGGGACGAAAAGCACGCCCAGTTCGCGCATGCGCGCGAGGGCGGCCTTGTTGCCCTCGGGGATAATGCAGCTGTCGTGCAGGAACGTTTCGTCCATATCGCTTGCGACGAGTTTGTAGCGAGACATTAATAGACCATCCCCATTGCCTCGGCCACTTCGGCGAGCGTTGCCTTGGCGATCTCGTTGGCGCGGCGGTTGCCCTCGGCAAGGACGTCCTTCACGTAGTCAAGGTCGTTCTCAAAGCGATGGCGGCGTTCGCGGATGGGCTCGAAGTAGTTGTTGACGGCTTCCGTGACGTATTTCTTGAGCTGGCCAGATCCGCCCATGCCGATTTCTTCTGCAATCTCAATCTCGGACCTGCCGGTGCAGATGGCAGCCGTGGAGAGAAGACCCGATACGCCGGGGCGGTTCTCGGGATCAAATGTGATCATGCGCTCGGAGTCGGTCTGGCTCTTCTTGATGCGCTTGGCGGTCTCCTCTGCCGTCATAGAGATGTTGATGGCGTTGCCGTAGCTCTTGCTCATCTTGCGACCGTCAAGGCCGGAAAGCAGGGGCACGTCGGAGAGAAGGGCGTCGACCTCGGGGAAGACCGGGTCGCAGTTCTTGCAGAAGCGGTTGTTAAAGCGGCGGGCGATGGTGCGCGTGAGCTCGATGTGGGGCAGCTGGTCGCGACCGACGGGAACCACGTTGCCCTTGCAGAAGAGGATGTCGCAGGCCTGGTGCACGGGATAGGTGAGGAGCAGGCCCGTGAGCTCGTGGCCGCTGGCCTCTTGCTCGGCCTTGACGGTGGGGTTGCGCAGGAGCTCCGCCTCGGACACGAGCGAGAGGAACGGAAGCATGAGCTGATTTGCCGCTGGCACTGCGGAATGCGCATAAATCATGGTCTTGTCGGGATCGATGCCGCAGGCGAGGTAATCCATGACCATGTTGTAGACGTTGTCCTGGATTTGGTCGGTGGTGTCGCGGTCGGTGATCACCTGATAGTCGGCGATGAGCACGTTGGTGTGGCAGCCTTTGTTTTGAAGTTCGACGCGGCCCTTGAGAGTGCCGAAGTAATGGCCGAGGTGCAGGCGGCCGGTGGGGCGGTCTCCGGTGAGCATGGTGTAGTTTTGCGGGTTCACGTCAAGATCGGCGCGAATGGCGTCAGATTTCTTGAGGGCAACCTCGTAGCTGTTCTCGTTGGGCATGCGAATGATCTCCTATCGGTTATCGGTGCGGCGGTCGTTACGGTTTCTATGCTTCTTTTGATGCCGGGGGTGCCTGGCTTCTGCGACAGCTTCCTCGTCAGCGAATGCGGGGTCGTCGGGGGTGACTATTTCATCTTCATGGGTGCCTGCGTTGTAGTGATGGCGCAAAACGGGTTCGAAGAGATGCAGATGTATTGCGAAGGCGGCAGAGCATGCTAAAAGTGCCAAGAAGATGAGGACGCGCCAAATGACGCCTACCTGATTGATGGCCGCGGCGCCCAGCGAGAGCAAGATGCACCACGCGTAGATGAGCAGCACGGCTTGCTTCTGGTTGTAGCCCTCTTGGATCAGGCGATGGTGAATATGCCCCTTGTCGGCCTGACCGATGCTCACGTGCGCACGCGTGCGTCTGATGATTGCAGAGAACGTGTCGATGATGGGCACGCCTGCTACGATCAACGGGATGAGCAGGGAGGTGACGGCGGCGGTGCGCGAAACATTGAGCAGCGAGATGATGCCTAGTGAGAATCCCAGCAGCAGCGAACCCGAGTCGCCAAGAAAAATCGATGCGGGGTTGAAGTTATAGCGCAGGAATGCGAGGCAAGAGCCGGCGAGCGCAAGGGAAAACGCTGCTGCATCATGCCTGCCGGCGAGGATGGCAAAGGAGAACATCGAGAGCGCGGCGATGCAGGAGATGCCGGAGGCGAGTCCGTCCAAGCCATCGATAAGATTGATGATATTGGTAAAGGCAGCCAGGTAGATGACGGTAATGGGGTAAGCGAGCCAGCCGAGTTCAATGTAGGTGTCGCCTGCAAAGGGGTTGACGATCTGGTGAATCACCAGGCCTCCCGCAACGGCAACGCTCGCGGCGATGATCTGGCCTGCGAATTTGGCCTTTGGGGAGAGCTGGACAATATCGTCTGCGGTACCCGTTGCCACCATGAGCAGGACGGCGACCGCAAGCAGATGATAATCGACGGCGAGGCTGGGGTGCGATACCAGGACAGGCGGCCATCCGAGGTGCGTGCCGCCAAAAACGGCAACGACCATTGCGACCAGGAGGCCGAGGAAAACGGCGAGTCCACCGAGGCGAGGCGTCGGCTGCGTGTTGATGCGTCGTTTGGATGGGTAGTCGACGGCGTCGAGACGTATGGCCAAGCGCTTTGCTGCAGGCGTGCAGACAAAGGTCACAACGAACGCCGTGGCTGCCACGGCGATATATGGAAGGAATCGTTCCATGCGAAAAGTAATACGCCCGTCTGGTAGATGGTCAGATGCGTGCGGATAATGGAGCGGGTGGGGCGATTATCTGCACAAGTCATATCATGATACCCCATATACCTGGATACGCGCAGCGCACGGCGCTCATCACCATCACGCCAGATTCGCTCTCCTTTTGCGACGCCTACGCGCTATCATGGGCAAAGTTCGATATCATGCGCCCCTTGGCGGCAAAGGCGAAAGGAAGACGAGCATGGCAAGCACCAACACGAACGGACGTAATCGAGCGGGCCGCAGGGATGGGGCTCCGCGTGACGGAAGGCGTGAGCAGCGCGCTCGCGAGCGCGAGGCCTACACCCGCCAGGTTGGCGAGCGTCTTGCGGCCGAGATCGATCGCGCTTGCGCGCAGTGTCAGCGCATCGACGGCGCGCCCGCTTCGGTGGCAAAAGAGGCAACGGAAGGCGAGCAGCCGCGTCTGCCCGAGGTCCGTGTCCTCGATACCGACGCCTGCGCGGCAATTCTGGAAAACGGCCGAGGCCGCGCCCAGTTCTGCGACTTGACGGTCCTCGATTTTGGTTCGTATACCAATCCCGCGGGCGGATTCGATAAGGGCTTCATGGGTTTCGAGCAGTCTTTGTGCGAGCACTCGTTTCTCTATAACGTTCTTTCCCAGCAACGCGACTGGTATGGCGAAAACCGCCGCCGCAACATCAACTGCGAGCTTTATCGCGATCGCGCGCTGGTGGTTCCCGCTGTTCGTTTTACCCGCGATCGTCTCCATGCCTATGCAGACGTCGTTGTGCTTGCGGCGCCCAATGTGCGCCGTGCGCGTTCGGAGTACAACATGAGCGACGAACAGCTTGCCGACGCTATGCGCGAGCGCATCCGTTTTGCCCTGGCGGTTGCCGACAACTTGGGCCACGAGAAGCTCGTTTTGGGTGCCCCCGGCTGCGACGCGAGCGGCTGGGATGCCTCCGTTGTGGCCGAGATGCTTCGCGAGGAGCTGGCGAGCGGCGAGCACGTGGCGACCACGGTGATCTTTGCCGTCAAGCGTGAGCGCTTCGGCCAAAACCACGAGCGTCTGGCTCATGCATTTGAGACCTTCCCGGCCAAAAATGAGACCTCGTATGAGGATGTCCGCGCGCACGAAGAGGCGGCTCAGGCTCAAGCCCATAAAGACGATGATGACGAAGATTGGCGTGCATACCTAAAATAAACATGACAAAAGTCCACAGGTTTGTTCTGTCATATTTTGCGCGGAGAGGCGGGAGGCGTTATGCGTAACGTACTGTTTTTTGGTGATAGCAACACGTACGGATTCGATCCCGAATCCCGCGCTGCCGGCACAGGCGAGCGCTTCCCGGCCGATGTTCGCTGGTGCGGCGTGGCCGCGCACGAGTTGGGCTCGAGCTGGCATGTGATCGAGGAGGGTCTCAACGGTCGTACGACGGTTCATGAAGATCCGTATCGCCTGACCACCCATCTTTCTGGCGGGGCGCTTTTGCCCACCCTGCTTAAATCGCACCTTCCCCTCGATGTGGTTGTCATCATGTTGGGCACGAACGACCTCAAGCCCGTGTATAGCCTTGGGCTTGCGGACATCGCCCGCGGTATGGCGGTGCTCGCCGAGGCGGTTCGGGAATTTCCGTGGCCGTCATGCGCGCCCTGCCCGCAGATTTTGCTCGTGTCCCCTCCGTCTTTGACAGATGCGGCGACATGCGGGCTGCTGGCCGAGTTTGACGCCCGCGGCGTCGCGCTGTCAAAGCAGCTTGCGGACGCATATGCCGGCGTGGCGGAGCTTGAGGGGTGCGACTTTCTCGATGCGGGGAAGGTGACAAAGGTCGGTGACTTCGACGGTGTTCACTTGGATGCTGCCGGCCATCATGCTCTGGGGCTTGCCGTGGCGACCAAGTTGCGGGAAATGGCGGTTCGCTAGCCGTCGTCGCTCATCGCGGCTTTGTCTTAAAACCGATGAAAAAAAGAGGCGTCCTCCTGAGAGAGAACGCCTCTTTCGTATGGGTAGGGCCGTTGCTTCCGGTGCTGTTATCCGATGAGCTTGTTCAGACGCTTCTGCTCGTTCAGCGCAAGGCCGATGGAGATGATTCCGGTGATGGCGTCGGCCACCACAAGAGCGATCCAGATGCCCTGGACGCCCATCATGTTGCCCAGCAGGTACATGAGGGGCACCGAGCAGATCACGTAACGAAGCAGGCTGCAGAAGGTGGAGAGAACGACTTTCTCAACCGACTGGAAATAGATGGATACGGTCATCGCAAGATAGCCCAGGCATACGGCGATGATGATGATACGCGTGGCGCTGGCGGTAACTTCTACGAGTTCGGCGTCGCTTCCGGCAAAGAAGGCGCAGACGGGGGTTGCTGCGAGCCAGATCACGATCGACACAATGAGGAGAACGATAATCTGGTACTTGATGGCGCAGGAGAGCGACTGCTTGAGGCGATCCCAGGCCTTGGCGCCAGCGTTGAAGGCGGCGATGGGCTGCAGGCCGTAGGAGAAGCACTGGGCGACCATCATGACGATGTAGAGGATGTAGCCGTTGATGACGGCGAAGGCGGCGATGTAGAGCGAGCCGAGTTCGCCGCCGAGGGTGCCGAGCAGCGTGTTTGCAACCGTGTTGAAGATGAACGTAGCCGCCTGGACCAGGAAGAACGGGAAGCCGATCTTGAAGATCTGACCGCAGATGGCCATGTCGAGCTTGAGGTCTGCAAGCTTGATCTGGAGCTGCGACTTCTTACCGCCGATGAACCAGAAGGCGCCGATGGCCCAGATGCCGATGGACAGGCCGTAGTAGATACCGGCGCCCATGGTGCCGAGCTTGAAGATGAAGGTCGAGAGGGCGAGCCAGACGATGGCGATGATAGCGGAGACCGTCATGAGGTTGGCCTGGATCTGTACCTTCTCGTCAACGCGCATGACCGCGGTGACCATCTGGCCCACGACCGTGAGGGGCAACAGGATGGAGAAGGTGCGAACGCCCAGGACCGTATCGGCCATGATGTCGGGGGTTGCGCCAAAGAACGCACAGATGGGCTCGGTGAAGACCGCCATGATCACCGCGAGGATGATAGAGACGATCGAGGTGAGCCAGAAGCCCTGGCTAAAGGCCTTGCTCGCACCCCTGACGTCGCCGGCGCCCAAAAGGTTGCCCACGATGGCGGGAACGCCCGTGCCAAAGAGGTTGCCGAAGGCCAGGTTGAGGAACTCGGCGGACATGATGATCGAGACGCATGCCAGGCCGTGGGCGCCCAGGCCCCAGCCCATGACAAGTCCCTCGAGGATGACCATGATGATCTGGGCGAGCATACCCTGACCGGTCACGATCGTGTAGCGGCGTACCAGGCTGGGAATCGGCTTTGATGCGAGTTCGCGATCCTCCTCGTTGGCAATCAATTCTTCTGCCATTGGTCTCTCCTTTCCTTGGGAGTCAAAACGTGATGGATGGTGGCGCTACGCCTCGAAGACCACCTTGCCGGCGATCATCGTGAGCAGCGAGGTCGCTTCGAGTACGTCTGCTGGCTCGCATTCAAAGAGGTTGCGGTCGAGTACGCAGATGTCAGCCTGCTTGCCGCAGGCGAGGGTGCCAATGCGGTCTTCGGCATGCATGGCATAGGCGCTGCCGTAGGTGTAGGCGCGCAGGGCGTCGCCCATCGTGATGCGCTCCTCGGCAAACCAGCCCTCCGGATTCGAGCCGTCTTCGAGCATGCGGAAGACGGCGCCATAGACCTCTTCCATGGGCTCGAGGCCCACGACGGGGAAATCCGATCCCAGGTGCACGCAGGCCCCGCTTGCCAGCAGGCTGTGGAGAGGCCAGGAGAGCGCGGCGCGCTCAGGGCCCACTGCGTCGTCTTTGGCGCGATCGGGCATATCGAGTAGCATGTGCCACGGTTGCATACCGGCACTTACACCCAGCTTGGCGTAGCGAGGCAGGTCCTCGGGCTGGACAGTTTCGTTGTGCTCCATGGAATGTCGGCATTCGCCCCTGCCATGGAGGTGTTCTCCTTCTTCAAAGCAATCAAGAACAAAGCGCACGGAGCGGTCGCCGATTGTGTGGATGCGCGTGTCCACACCCCACTGAGTCGCCTTGAGAATGGCGGTGCGGATGCGCTCGGGGTCCTCGGCGGGCTCGCCGCACGTCTCGGGGGCATTTGAGTAGGGCTCGAGCATCCAAGCAGTGTGGTCGGAGCACACGCCGTCGAGGAACTGTTTGAAGCCGTGCCATTCAACCTGCGTATCGGGGAAGTTGTACTTCTCCTGGATCTCATGGAGCTCCAGACGCTCGTTCTCAAACAAATCGGTGTACAGGAAAACGCGCAGGGGGAGGTCGCCGCGGGCGTTGAGGTCGGCGAGCACAGCGTAGGGATTGTCCATGCTCACGAAAGTGGGGTTAACCATGCCGACGGTGGTGATGCCCAGGGCGTTTGCGCGCTTGGCCGTCTTGCTAAACGAAGCTTCGACGACGTCCATCGCCGGGTTGTATACATCGTCCAAGAAGATGGCGCCGGCGTTGTTGGAGAACACGCCGGTAGGGTTGCCATCTGTGTCTTTGAGAATCTTGCCGCCTGCGGGGTCAGGTGTGTCGCGCGTGACGCCCACCTTGTTGATGGCGTAGGTGTTGGCGCTAAAGGTGTGAAGGTCGACTTGCTGTAGAAATACCGGTCGGTCGCTCACGTACTGGTCGATCATCGCTGCGGTGGGCATCTCGGGAATTTCCCACTGGAATTGGATGATCTGGCAGCCTACGATCCACTCGTTGTCGGGGTGGCTGTCGGCAAATGCACAAACGCGCTCCATCGCCTGCTCAAAGCTCGTGCAGTCGATGAGGTTGACGGCAAAGTCGGGGTCGGTCATGAAGGCGCCCTGCGCGAAGTGCGTGTGCGAGTCGATGAGGCCCGGTATGATGAGCTTGTCGCCATAATCGCGAATTTCGGTATCGGGGCCAATGAAGGTATCGAGATACTTGTCTTCGCCGCACGCGACGATTGTATCTCCCTTGACGGCCACGCCGCCCTTGAAGGGCGCAAGGCCCGTTCCGGTGAAGACGGCGTTGCTTCGAATGACTACCTCTGCTTTGTCCATAAGTGCCTCCTCAGACGTTTCTGGACTATGCATGAATCGCGGCGATCCGCGCATGCGTTTGCTCGGGGTGCGGCTTTCCGCGCGGCGCATCTCGTGCGTTTGGCGGAAAGCCCGGCTCGTACGCTGCCTGTTGCCTTGAACTCATTTACGCATGACTTGCCGGCCTCGCCAAGATAGAGCTCGATGGAAGGTGGGTTAAGCCGGTTTACATTGTTTAACAGGTATTTTATTGTTCTGGTTTATTGCTGTTTCGTTACTGTGGACGGACAGGGTTAGGGCTCGCGTCAAAAGAGATTCCCGTTTTACAAACCTTTGGGCGGCAGTAAAACGGGCGTTTCGCTTTTGCGACAGATGCGTTAGGAGCGCCAGAAGGTTTCGATTAACTCGTCGCGGGTCTTTACGTTCGACTTAACGTAGATGCGGTGCAGATGCGCCTTGACGGTGCCGGGGCTAATCACCAGCTCGCTCGCGATGTTTTGGGCGTCCAGTCCGCGCAGCACGAGGGACAGTACCTCCTGCTCGCGGTTGGACAGGCTATTCCTATCGGAGAAAATCACAATACGGGACGCAAGATCTTCTTGCGAGTCGCGTCGTTCGGTTGCAACGTCTTCGTCGGCACGTGGATGCTTGGCATAGACCCTCAGCATGTGAGCAAATTGCTTGAAAAGCTGCGCCGCAGCTACGATCATCAATACGTTTTCCGAAATGTTGCGCTCGCTTAGGTACCACAGGAAGGTGCCGACCAAAGGATTGCTCATGTCGGGCCGGCAGAGCAGGATCATGTAGGTGTCCTCGAAGATAACCAGGACGGCGAGGACGCAGGCGATTTTGAAAAAAGTTTTGCTCCGCTCCAGGTCAAGCCTCTCGGCTTTGTTCGCCATGTGCCGATAGCGCCAGTACACATAACCAAGGCAGGCGATATTGCAAAGATCGCGGCTGAGCCAGAAGAGATACTGCTGCATCGTGCTTGCAAGACTCGGGCGGGGAACCAGAAGAAACTGTACTATTGCAAGCGGAAGGAGCACGATTGTCAGCCGCTTAATCGTCAGCTTGTCGCGCAGGCGCAGGATTGTCCAGGCGAAGAGGCATCCGATGATCACGATACCCAGCAGGCAGCGCGTTGTGGGGTGCTGCAGCGGCATCTCAAAGCTTACGGCATAGTCGTATTTCATGCGGTTGTACTCGTCAAAAAAGATGACCGAGAGGTCGAGCATGTAGGCGAGAAAGCCGATAGCCGAGATAATCGCATCGCGACGACGCGTCATGAGCCAGACCACAAGCGCGACCGAGCTGGTTACTAGCGCCACGCCCATGATAAGGATGGTGTAGATGTAAAACGAAAAGCTCATGTGCCCCACCCTCGAACGGTTTCAAGCGATGCTGCCCCGGGTTTTTGAGACCTTGTAACAGGGGATCTTGCGAGGCTCTAACAATATCCTTGGCGATAGCGCCACATGTGGTCAAGGGGACCGGAGCCCTGGCCAAGGTCGAGCTGAGCCTCAAGGGCGCCGGTGAGATAGCGCTTCGCCGCTTCTACGGCGTCGACGAGCGACAGATTTTGGGCGAGCCCGCAGGAGATAGCCGAGGAGAGCGTGCACCCGGTGCCATGGGTGTTGGGGTTATCGACGCGCGGATGGGTGAACCAAGTCGTTTGGAGCCCATCGTTCGTTTCGCATGCCAGCACGTCGCTTGCTTCGTTAACGCGATGGCCCCCCTTTACCAGCGTTGCGCATCCGTATCGCTGTACGAGGAGACGGGCGGCTTGCTCTTGGGATTTTTCGTCTTTGATGGGTGCGCCTGCAAGGAGTTCGGCTTCCGGGATATTGGGAGTGATGAGCGTTGCAAGAGGGAAGAGCTGCAAGGTGAGCGCCTCCTGTGCCCCCGCATCGATAAGGCGGGCACCGCTCGTTGCCACCATAACGGGGTCGACAACGATGTTTTGCGCCTCCCAGCGCTTCAAACGCTCGGCGATCTTCTCGATGATCGCCGACGACGAGACCATGCCGATCTTTACCGCTGCGGGCCGGATATCCTCAAATACCATGTCGATCTGGTCGGCCACGACGGCGGGGTCGATGTTTTGGATACTGCGCACGCCGCGGGTGTTTTGAGCGGTAATCGCCGTGATGGCGCATTCGGCAAACAGGCCGTGTGCGGCGATGGTCTTGACGTCTGCCTGGATGCCTGCCCCTCCGCTCGAATCGGAGCCTGCAATGGTCAGGACGGCCGGCAATGTCGATGTGCCCATGTGAACGCCTCGCAATGTGAAAGCGGGCCCACGGCGCCGGGTGAAGAACGCTATGGGCCCGATAGGAATCGAAAAAAAGAGGAGAGATTACTCGTCATCCATGCCGAGGTCGATCGTTGTTCCCTCAAACACTTTGTTGACGGTGCGCACGGCGCACATCTTGCCGCACATGGTGCAGGTTCCTTCGGTTGCGGCGGGCGAGCTCTCGTAGCGCTCGCGGGCACGTTCGAGATCAAGGGCGTGCTTCCACATCTCTTCCCAGTCGAGCTTGCGGCGCGCTTGGCCCATGCGGTCGTCTTCATCGCGAGCATGGGGGACCTTCTTGGCGATGTCTGCTGCATGCGCCGCGATCTTGGTGGCAATCAAGCCGTCGCGTACGTCCTGCGCATCGGGCAGGCACAGATGCTCGGAGGGGGTGACGTAGCACAGGAAATCTGCGCCCGCGCTCGCGCTGATGGCACCGCCAATGGCAGCGGTGATATGGTCGTAGCCTACGCCGATATCGGTGACGAGCGGCCCCAGCACGTAGAAGGGGGCGTTATGGCATAGGCGCTTTTCCATCTTCATGTTGGCAGCTATCTCGTCGATAGCCATGTGGCCCGGCCCCTCGATCATCACCTGCACGCCGCGCTTCCAGGCGCGCACGGCGAGCTTGCCCAGTTCGATGATCTCGGCGGTCTCGGTGGCGTCGTTGGCGTCGTAGAGGCACCCCGGACGGCAGGAATCGCCCAAGCTGATGGTGACGTCGTACTCGTGGCAGATGTCGAGGACCTCGTCGTAAAACTCGTAGAAGGGGTTCTCGTTGCCGGTGACTTCCATCCAGCCAAAGAGCAGCGACCCTCCGCGGCTCACGATGTTCATGAGACGGCCGGTCTCCTTGAAGGTCTTGATGACAGAGCGGTTGATGCCTGCATGGATGGTCACGAAGTCCACGCCGTCCTCGGCATGCGCCCGCACGGTTGCCAGCAGGTCGTCTTTGGTGAGCTTGACGAGCGGCTTTTCCATATACCCGATAGCGTCGTACATGGGGACGGTCCCCACCATAAGCGGGGTCTCGTCGATGAGCTGTTGGCGGAACTTGCGCGTCTTGCCCGAGTTGGAGAGGTCCATGATGGCGTCGGCGCCCAGGTCCTCGGCAATTTTCACTTTCTTCCACTCCTCGGCGGCGTCTGCCTTGTCGCCGGAGATGCCAAGGTTTACGTTCACCTTGGTGGAAAGGCCTTCGCCTACGCCAAAGGCACGCATGCCCTTTTTGATGTGGACGATATTTGCGGGGATGGCGATGCGGCCGTCTGCCACGCGCTCACGGATGTATTCGGGGTCGCGATGCTCTCGCTCGGCAACCTCTTTCATCTGCGGGGTGATCTGTCCTGTGCGCGCATAGTCCATCTGCGTGACGAGCTTATCGGCTTGGAGTTCGGTCATGAACGATGTCTCCCTTCGTTGGCATTACCCATGTCAGGTTCTGTGGGTCCTCGGCGGGCGCGCCCAATCTCAGCCTGCCGTCCCCGCAAGCTCCCCATGTTTGTTTGGCCTGCTGCTGTGATGCGGGCCTGTGCACAGTATACTCCGCGTCGCGTTTCGCTTCATCCGGCGGAGGCAGAGGCTGCGCGCCTAAAAAGAAGCGGCGTTATTAAGAAAGATCAGGGTATCTTCGCTCGAAAGCTCTGGTGCATAGCGGTAACCGATGTCGAAAGCGGGGAGCTGGCGGAAGTCTTCGATGGCATGCTCTGCCATCCAGCGAACCATTGAACCGCGTGCCTTCTTACTGGCGTTTGCTCGTTGGACGGGTTTGCCATGACGTAGCTCTTCACCGAAGATGCAGGTGATAACGGTCACTTCGGAATCAAGGTGGGGAAGCACCGCTCGAGCGTACTCTACGCTCGCAAGATTTACGACTGTGGCAGCATTGCCGCTCGATGCGATGGCGTGCGCGAGCCTATCGCCCCAAAAGGCATAGAGGTCACGCTTATCGTCGATGGCGAGTTTGGCGCCCATCTCTAGTCGGTAGGGCATTACCGCATCGAAAGGGCGCACGCATCCGTAAAGGCCGGAGAGAATCCACAGGTGGCTTTGTAGCCATCTAAGTTCCGATGCCCGCATAACAGAGGGCGCCATGCTTTGATACTGGATACCGTGGTAGCTCATGATAGCCGGGGATGCATGTCGGGCGATGTCCGGGATGCATAGATTGTCGGCATCGGTCACGGGCGTAAAGGCACGCAGTGCGTCCAGACAGCTGACGAGCAGGCGGTCGCTTACGCCCCAAAGGTTTTGTAGGCCATGGGCGCCCTCGATTCGCTCGATATCCAGCAATGCGTTATGGAGACGTTCCGTCTCGCGCGGAAACGGCGGAATTCCCTGTGGCTCAAATGCGTCTTGTGCCCTTTGCATTTGTTTGGCGGGAGAGATAATAGCTTGCAGCATGGGGCCTCCTCGTTGAAAACGGATCATCGCATCTACTGCGTCCCTTGCCTCGAATTGAAAATGGCGGTGCCGACCAATATGTCGACACCGCCATATAAAGGGGCGATTGAGGGTGAGTCTTACGCGCGCTCGAGGAACGCCTTGTAGCCGCGATATGCCTCGTAGATATCGGCCTTGTTGGCAACCTCCCACAGGGCATGCATCGAGAGAACGGGCACGCCGGAGTCGATGACATTCATACCGTATTTGGCCATGATGAAGGCGATGGTTCCGCCGCCGCCCACATTGACGCGGCCGAGCTCGCAGGTCTGGAAGTTCACGCCGGCCTCGTCCATGATGTCACGGACAAGTGCCATGTACTCGGCGTCGGCGTCGTTGGAGCCACTCTTGCCGCGAGAGCCCGTGTACTTGTTAAAGCACAGGCCGCGACCCATATAAGCGGCGTTCTTGGTCTCGAACTTGGAGGCGTAGCTCGGGTCGAAGCCAGCAGAGACGTCAGAAGAGAGCATACGCGAGTTGGCGAGCGCGCGACGCAGGGCAAGGGAGCTCTCCTCGCCTGCGAGTGCCATGACCTCGGCGACGGTGTTCTCAAAGAAGCGGCTGGTCATGCCACTGGCGCCTACGGAGCCGATCTCCTCTTTGTCCACGAGCAGACAGATGCTCGTGCGCTCGGGAGCCTCAACCTCGATCTGGGCGAGCAGGCTCGGATAGGAGCAGACGCGATCGTCCTGGCCGTAGCCCAAGATCATCGAGCGATCGAGGCCCATGTCGCGAGCGGGGCCGGCGGGCACGACCTCGATTTCGGCAGAGAGGAAGTCCTCCTCGTCGATGCCGTAGCGCTCAGAGAGCAGGTTGAGGAAGAGTTGCTTGACCGGATCTTTCTCGTCGGCCTCGGAGTCCTTGTCGGCCTCGTCGATCACCACGGGACGACCGCCCACGATGACGTCGAGCAACTCAGCATCGACAACGTCTTTGGCGGGCTTGGACATGAGCTCACCGGAAAGGTGGATGAGCAAATCGGAGATGGTGAACACGGGGTCATCCGCGCCGTCGCCGATGTTGATGTCGATAACGCTGCCATCCTTTTTGGCAACGACGCCCACGAGGGCGAGAGGGGAAGCGACCCAGTGGTAGGCCTTCACGCCGCCGTAGTAGTGCGTGTCGAGGTACGCCATATCGCCTGCCTCGAAGGCGGGGTTTTGCTTGAGGTCGAGACGCGGGCTGTCCACGTGCGCGCCCAGGATATTGAATCCTTCCTGCAGCGGGCGCTTGCCGATCTGCATGAGCATGAGGGTCTTGCCGTGGTTTACGGCATAGACCTTGTCGCCGGGCTTGAGCGTTTTGCCTGCGTCAACCGCCTGACCAAGCTCGACATAGCCTGCCTGCTCGGCGAGCGCAGCGCCGGTGCGAACGCAGAGACGCTCGGTCTTGTTCTCACTGATGAATTCTTTGTAGCCGGAGCAGATCTTTTCGAGCTCGACGAGCTGCTCGGGGGTGTACTTTTTCCATGCGCAGGGGCGTTCCATGTTCATCCTTTCGATGCATGTGGTCTTGTATCCGTCCGCCATGGTATCACGGGCGCCTCCTTTAAGCGTGTACACTGGTGGGGAGAAACCGGTAAACGAAAGGCTCACTCATGCCAGTTCAAGATAATTCACGCAAGACCGTCGCCGTGGTGGACGGCAATTCGCTCATGCATCGTGCGTTCCACGCGGTGCCGCCCACGATGAACGCTCCCGATGGCCGTCCGACGAACGCGGTCTTCGGCTTTTTGAATATGTTTCTCAAGATGGTCGACGAGTTTAGGCCCGATGCTATCGCGGTTGCCTTTGACAAGGGCCGCCCTCGCGTGCGCATGGAGATGCTGCCGCAGTACAAGGCCCAACGTCCTCCGATGGATCCCGATCTGCACGCGCAGTTCCCTATGATCAAGCAGCTGCTCACCACGCTCAACATCCCCATCTTGGAGTCGGAGGGCTGGGAAGGCGACGACATCTTGGGAACCCTTGCCCGCGCGGGCGAGGAGGCTGGATGCGATATGTACCTGGTCACGGGCGACCGCGACATGTACCAGCTGGTTACCGAGCACATCAACGTGGTGTCTACGCGCAAAGGACTCTCGGACGTGGCCATCATGACGCCGGAGAGCGTAGACGACCTCTATCACGGAATCACTCCCGCCCTCGTGCCCGATTTCTATGGACTCAAGGGCGATAGCTCCGATAACATCCCCGGCGTGCCGGGCATCGGTCCCAAGAAGGCGAGCGCGCTCATCGCGCAGTACGGCAGTCTCGACGAGGTGATTGCCCACGCCGACGAGGTTAAGGGCAAGATGGGCGAGAACCTCCGAGCGCATATCGATGACGCTCTGCTCTCACGCAAGGTGGCTACGATTCGTACCGATGCCCCCGTTGCGTACGATTTTGAGAACGAGGCGTTTCCCGCGTTCGACGCCCAAGCGGTAAACGATGCCTTGGGCGAGCTCGGTATCATGGCGATGCAAAATCGCTTTCTTGCGCTGATCGACGGCGGGGAGGTGCCTGCTTCTGCTGCATTTGAGATGTCGAAGCCGGCCATGGTGACGGGGTCGGACCGAGGCGCCCTCGCGGATGCCGCAGATGAGCTTTCCCGTGCGCTCGAGGCGGGGGAATGGGTTGCGGCCGTGCTCGATGACGATTGCGAGGAGGGCGCTCTTTTTGGTATGACGCACACCCTTTGGGTGGCGACAGGACGTTGTCTATTTGGCTTTGAGCAGCAGCTGGGCGGCGCCGTAGAAGATATTCCAGGGTTCGATTTCTCCCGTGGCTTGGTTGCAGGCGTGCTTTCTCGCCTGTTGCGTGAAGGCCGCGTGGTCTCGCCTGATATCAAGGGGCTCATTCACGAGCTTTCGCCGGTCGATTCGAGCGAAGCCGAACAACTCGACCCGCTGACGCTCGATTCGGCGCGGCTGTTCGACACCGTCGTTGCCGCCTACCTGCTCGATTCCTCGCGCGATGCCTTTGATGACGCCTATCTTGCCGATCGCTATCTGCAGGTTTCGCTTGCGCCCGCACGCGGAGAGGAGGGAGCCGCGAATGATGCCCCCGCTCGTGCGGCGCGCACCGCCGCGCTTGCCCTGGCGATTCGCGAGCCGCTCGAGAATGCCCTTGAGCGCGAGGGCGCGACGCGTGTTTTTTCCGAAATTGAGATGCCTCTTGTGCCGGTGCTTGCTTCCATGGAACGCACGGGTATGCTTGTCGACCCCGAACGCCTGCATGCGCTATCGGAGGGCCTCGAAGGCCAGATCGATGAACTGGCGTGCAAGATCCGCTCACTTGCGGGTGACGATACGTTCAACATCTCGAGCCCTATGCAGCTCAGCCATATCCTGTTCGACGTGATGGGCCTGCCCACCAAGGGTCTGAAGAAGACCCAGCGTGGCTACTACTCCACCAACGCCAAGAAACTCGAGGAGCTTGCTCGCGACCACGAGATCGTGCGTCTGATTCTCAAATATCGCGAGATGACCAAGATCAAGTCGACCTATCTGGATACGTTGGGCCCGCTGCGCCAGGGGGACGGCCGCGTGCACACCACGTACAACCAGACCATCACGGCGACGGGTCGCCTGTCCTCGTCTAATCCCAACCTGCAAAACATCCCGACGCGCTCCGAGTTGGGCCGTACCGTCAAGACGGCGTTCTCTGCGGGCGAGGGGTCGGTTTTCCTTGCGGTCGACTACAGCCAAATCGAATTGCGTCTTCTGGCGCACCTTTCGGGAGACGAGCACTTGGTGCGCGCTTTCAACGAGGGCGAGGATTTCCACGCCGAGACCGCTTCGCGCGTGTTTGGCGTGCCGGTCGATCAGGTGACGCCGCAGCTGCGTAGCCGCGCCAAAGCCGTTAACTTTGGCATCGTGTATGGCCAGCAGGCCTACGGGCTTTCTCAGACGCTCGACATTCCGATGTCCGAGGCCCGTGAGATGATCGATCGCTATTACGAGGCCTATCCGGGCGTGCGCGTGTTCTTGGATCGCGTGGTGGAGCAGGCCAAGCAGACAGGTTATGCCGAGACTATGTTCGGTCGTCGGCGCCATATCCCTGAGCTCAAGATGAAAAATCCCATCCAGCGCGGTTTTGGTGAGCGCACGGCCATGAATCATCCCATGCAGGGAAGCGCCGCGGACATCATCAAGATCGCCATGATTCGTGTGGCGCGTCGCCTGGAGGCGGAGGGTTTTGCTGCTCGTATGATCTTGCAGGTACACGACGAACTTGACTTCGAGTGCCCCGAGGCAGAGGTCGAACGCCTCACGTTGATGGTGCGCGAGGAGATGGAAAACGTCGTTGAGCTGCGCGTTCCGCTTATCGCCGAGGCATCCACGGGTATCACCTGGGCCGACGCCAAGTAGTGATTGCGCTCCGCCTGCTGGACGGATGTAGGAAAACCCACGCACAAACGTCAACTTTTGTCCCAAAAGAGGGAAAAGCGAACGTTTCTGCGTGGGTTTCGCATTTTGGCGGGCAGGCTTTCGGGTGAATGCCGTGCATTGGCTGGCTGCTTCTTACGCGGAGGCCTTCTTCGCGGCGAGGATCGCATCGATAAGGGCGAGGACACCGGCGTCGTTGTTGCTGGGAACGCGCCAGGAGGCATGCTCTTCCATGTGCGCCTCCGCGTTTGCAACGATAAAGCTGTGGCCCACGCGCTCGAGCATGGGGATGTCGTTATAGGTATCGCCCACGGCTGCAGCGTCTGCCTCGTCGATGCCGAGCTGTGCGCACAGATGCGCCACGCCCGAGCCCTTATCGACCCCAAGATTCATGAAGTCGATCCACTCGCGGCCCGCGTTGGTGATATACAGTCGGTCGCCAAATGTGGGTCCGTACACATCGGCGTAGGCGGGCTCGGCATCCCACTCAGGGAAGAACAAGCTGATTTTGTTGGCGTCAGCGTCGACCTCGTCAAAGGAATCGACAAAGATGATGTCTTCGTAATAAACGCCCACCTCGCCCGCGTACTCGCGGTCGCGCTTGAGCATATAGACGTGGTTAAAGGCGCAAAGTACGCAGGCGCAGTTGCCGCACTGCGCCGCAAAGTTGAGCACCTCGCGGTAGAGGTCGTGGTCGAGGAGGTCGCGAAAGACGTATTCGTCGTGCCAGAGAGCGCAAGCCCCGTTATCGGAGCAGAAGGAGAGCTTATGTGCATGCCCGGAGAACATCTCCTGCAGCTTGGGCGCCGGCCGTCCGCTTGCGGGGCAAAAGACCACGCCGGCCTCGTAAAGCGCATCGAGACGCTCGAAAAGACCCTCGGGAAATCCTCGGTCGTCGGTGAGGAGCGTTTTGTCCATATCGACGGCGAGCAGCTTGATGTCGTCGAGGCGGGGGTCCTGGAGATAATCCGGCAGCATGGGTTTCCTTTTCTTCGATTCGGCTGAGCTCAGTATAGCCAAGCCGCTTTGACATTGTTTTCTCCGTGTTACGTGATGTTCATCACTGAGGGGATGGTTTCACGGGCGCGGCAGGTAGAGCGTTTTGTAGATACGGGGAGGATGCGTTTTTGCGCGAATTTATTCATATCGCGTGCAGAAAAGGCAGAGAAGCTGCTATAACAAGTACCGCGAGTCTTCGAACGGCTCGCGGACATATTCGTTGCTCCAATAGCTATCAAGGGTGAAAGGAAGCAAACATGAGCAAGGAAAAGGTAGTACTGGCTTATTCCGGCGGTCTCGACACCTCCGTCTGCGTCAAATGGCTGCAGACCGAGAAGAACCTCGACGTTATCTGCGTGTGCGGAAACGTCGGCCAGGAGGAGACCGATCTTGAGAAGAAGCGTCAAAAGGCTCTGAGCCTTGGCGTTCTCGACTGCAAGGTGCTCGACCTTCGCGATGAGTTCTCCGATGAGTACCTCACTCATGCCATCGCTGCTAACTCCATGTATGAAAACAAATACCCGCTGCTGAGCGCCCTTTCGCGCCCGCTGCTCGCCGCCAAGCTCGTTGAGGTTGCCCACGAGTACGGTGCCACGTACGTTGCTCATGGCTGCACGGGTAAGGGTAACGACCAGGTTCGTTTCGAGGCAGGCGTGCTGGCTCTCGATCCCGACCTCAAGGTTATCGCTCCTGTGCGCGAGTGGGACCTCAAGTGCCGCCCGGACGAGGTTGCCTATGCTCACGAGCACGGCATCCCTGTTCCCGAGGGCGCTAACGACAACCCCTATTCCATCGACGATAACCTGTGGGGCCGCGCAATCGAGTGTGGTCACATGGAGGACCCCTGGAACGAGCCGCTCGATGACGCTTGGACGATGACCAAGAGCCCCGAGAACACCCCGGATACTCCCACCTATGTGGAGATCGGCTTTGAGGCCGGCAAGCCCGTATCCATCGATGGCGAGCAGATGAAGCTCTCCGAGCTCATCATCAAGCTCAACAAGATCGCTGGCGACAACGGCTTTGGACGTCTCGACCTCGTTGAGGATCGCCTCGTGGGCCTGAAGTCTCGCGAGTGCTATGAGGTTCCGGCTGCGCTCACACTCCTGCAGGCCCACAAGGCGCTTGAGGACCTGACCGTCGAGGGTGACGTGCTGCGTGCCAAGTTTGCGCTTGAGCAGCAGTGGGCCACGACTGTCTACAACGGCAAGTGGTTTAGCCCCCTCAAGGCCGCGCTCGATGCCTTTATGGACGAGACCCAGAAGTTTGTGACCGGCACTGTGCGACTCAAGTTCTTCAAGGGCAATCTCACCATCGTGGGCCGCAAATCCCCGCACTCACTCTACGATTACGGTCTGGCTACCTACGACCGCGACACCACGTTTGACGAGAAGAGCGCCGCTGGTTTCATCTATCTCGACACGCTGTCGCTCAAGACTTGGTCCAAGGTCCAAGGCCCCGGTTCCGGTATCGCATAAAAGCTCGGGTGCCGGCAGCAATGCACTTTATTCGCGGCGCCGCAGCTAATGAGCTGCGACGTCGCTTTTTTCTATACACTAAAGCTGTTTGAAATCGATTTGAGGAGGTTTCCCATGGCGTTGTGGGGAGGCCGTTTTGAGGCGGGCGTGGCGCAGGTTACGCAGGAGTTTGGCGCGTCGTTGCCCGTCGACAAGCATCTGTACCGTCAGGATATCGCGGGTTCCAAGGCTCATGCCAAAATGCTTGCAGCTCAGGGCATCATTAGCCAAGCCGATGCTGAGTTGATTTGCTCTGGACTCGATGGGATCGGCGCCGATATCGATGCTGGCAAATTCACGTTCGATATCAACGACGAGGACATTCACATGTCCATTGAGTCCGAGCTTACGCGTCGTATCGGCGAGGCGGGAAAGCGTCTGCATACTGGTCGTTCGCGCAATGACCAGGTTGCAACCGACACGCGCCTTGGATGCAAGGCTTTGGCCAAGGAGCTTATGGAGGCGAACCTTCATCTCCGTCAGGTCCTAATTGCCGCGGCGCAAAAGTACTCCGATGTGATTCTGCCCGGCTACACACACCTGCAGCATGCACAGCCCGTGCTTTTCTCCCATCACCTGCTTGCCTATGTCTGGATGTTTACCCGCGACTTCCAGCGTCTTGTTGCCGCGTTCGACGCTGCCGATGCCTCGCCTTTGGGGGCTGCCGCTCTTGCTGGTACCACCTATCCGCTTGACCGTCAGATGACCGCTGCCGAGCTTGGCTTTTCGCGCGTGATTCCCAATTCGCTCGATGCCGTCTCCGATCGTGACTTCCTGCTCGATCTTCATTACGCGGGCTCTGTGATGGCCATGCACCTCTCACGCTTGTCCGAAGAGATCGTCTTGTGGTCTACGTCCGAATTTGGTTTCATCACGCTTTCCGATAGCTATTCTACGGGCTCGTCCATTATGCCGCAGAAAAAGAACCCCGATTTTGCCGAGCTTATCCGCGGCAAGAGCGGCCGCGTGTATGGCAACCTTACGCAGCTGCTCGTGACCATGAAGGGCCTTCCCCTTGCCTACAACAAGGATTTGCAGGAGGACAAGGAGGGCGCTCTCGATACGGCGCATACGCTCATGCAATGTCTTTCGGTCATGGCCGGCATGATCGAAACCTGGACGGTCAATGAGGACGCCATGCGCCGCGAGTGCGGCGTGGGCCACCTTGCCGCAACCGATGTTGCCGATTATCTGGCCAAGCGAGGTCTGCCGTTTCGCGAGGCACACGCCGTCGTGGGCCATCTTGTGCTTACGTGCGAGAAGCGCGGCTGCAACCTTGAGGATCTTCCTTTCGAGGTGTTCCAGGAGGCAAGCCCTCTGTTCGAGCGCGATATTACCGAGGCGCTCGACATCCCGTCGATCGTGGCGGCGCGTATCACCGAAGGCGGTACGGCACCCGCAGCCGTGGCCGAGCAGCTCTCTTCTGCTCAAAAGCAGCTTTCTCTCGATGAGGCCAGACTTTCCGAGTTGACTCCTGTAGTCGAGATGGGCTCTGGGGCAAACTAGGAACGTTTGTATTTTAGGGGCGCAAACAATCAATGTTTTCCGCGAGGTGCTCACGCAATTGCGTAGGGCACCTCTTTTTATATGTGGGCGAGCCTGCGCTTTGAATTGCGGAGAACTCTTGTGGGAGTGGTGCGCAACGGCGTGAAATAGCCCACTCGCGGGCGTTAAACGACTCTTCACTCGCTTCATTGCCTGCGAACGTTGTGCTGATGGTAGGCTAATCGCGCTTCGAAGGCAGGAGGTTACATATACGGAGATCCCAGTAAGTTGCTACTTGCTGTTTCGAATGGAACTCTGCAGCGATGCAATCCCGAGCGGGTGCCCCAACGGACGTGGGCACGTACGAACCTACTTGAAAGGCTACAACTATGGCTATCGAGAAGACATTTATCATGATCAAGCCCGACGCCGTGCGCGATCGCAAGATCGGCGAGATCGTCACGCGTATCGAGCGCATCGGTCTTGTCATCGAACGCATGGAGATGACCACCCTTGACCGTCCGACGGTCGAGGAGCACTACGCCCATTTGGCAGACAAGCCGTTCTTTGGTGGCCTTTGCGACTTTATGACCAGCGGTCCTGTTGTTAAGATGATTGTTTCTGGCCCTTCTGCCGTGGCTAAGATGCGCACCCTTATGGGCGCTACCAATCCACTCGACGCTGCTCCTGGCACCATCCGCGGCGACTTTGCCGTCGATGTCGACGCTAACGTGATCCACGGCTCCGACTGTGTCGAGAACGGCGAGATCGAGATCAAGCGTTTCTTTGGCTAATCAGCTTTGGCTCCTCAGAGCTGTTGGCGTGTGGCATGGGCGCCGTGGAATTGCATCCACGGCGTTTTTCATGGCGGTGCTTTGCCGCCTGTCGGAAGGCGACTTGCGATTTTGTCCCTGTTGCTATCAAATGCTAATGGTTAAAAGAGATATTCGTTTATTCGCCACCTTGTTGCGGGGTGCGAATTAAGGAGATTGCCATGCCCGCCGATCCCATCCGCGATGTCGCATATTGTGAGACCCTTAATCGCGAACTTGTTTGCGCGCTTGGTTGCACCGAGCCGATTGCCGTCGCATACGCCGCAGCGCTGGCGAGCCAGACCTTATGTGGCGAGCCCGAGCATATGGATGTCGCTTGTTCCGGCAATATCATCAAAAACGTGAAGAGCGTGACGGTGCCCAATTCGGGCGGGATGCGCGGCATCGAGGCGGCAGCCGTCTTGGGCGCCGTGGGCGGTGACGCAAAGAGCGCCCTCGAGGTGCTGGAAAGCGTAGATGACGCCGCGCGCGCCCGTGCGAACGAGCTGCTGGTCGACTCTTCGTACTGTAATGTTTCGCTGGTCGAGGGCGTTCCCAATTTGTATATCAAGGTGACTGCAACGTACGGGAGCCATGTTGCCGTCGTCGAGATTATCGACCATCACACCAACGTGACATGCCATACGTTGGACGGCATCCCAGTGTGCGGCAAGTCGGCGGGGGAGTGCGCGGCTTGCGCCGAGCGCGTGGTGGCCGAGCGCGCCTCCGTTAGCGCCGAGGCGCCCATGACCGTCGAGTCCATCATCGACTTCATCGAGAACGGCGATATCGACGCTGCGCGCGAAGCGGTTGAGCGCCAGATCGAACTCAATGGTGCCATCAGTGCCGAGGGCCTGGCTCACTCCTGGGGAGCCGAGGTCGGTCGCACCCTGTTGGGGGCTCGTGCGGCCGATGTCGCCTGCCGTGCCCGCGCACGTGCTGCTGCCGGCTCAGACGCTCGCATGAATGGCTGCGCGCTGCCGGTGGTTATCGTATGCGGATCGGGCAATCAGGGCATCACCTGCGCGCTCCCCGTTATGGAATATGCCGAGTTCTTGCGCTGCGACCATGAACGTCTGGTGCGTGCCGTCATGCTGTCCGACCTCATTGCCGTGCACGTTAAAAGCTATATTGGCGCGCTTTCCGCTTTTTGCGGTGCCATCTGTGCCGCCTGCGGTGCGGGCGCTGCCATCACCTGGCTGTGCGGCGGTACGCGCGAGCAGATCGGTGCCACCGTTTCCAATACGCTGGGCAATGTTGGCGGCATCGTGTGCGACGGTGCCAAGGCGAGCTGTGCTGCCAAGATTTCGGCTGCGGTGGACGCGGCGATTCTTGGACACGACATGGCCATGCAGGGTCGTGGCTTCCGTGCGGGAGAGGGTCTTATTCAGGATACGGTTGAGCAGACGATCGCCAGCATGGGCTACGTTGGCCGTGTGGGCATGAAGGACGCCGACGTGGAGATTCTCAACATCATGATCGGCAAGACTCAAGTCGAGTGCTAGGGACGCTGGGTGGAGAAAATAAACCGCTGACCGCTCATCGACAACTTGCTACCGCCCATATTAGAGGTATTGCGGAAAAGTCTCCACACGCCCAAAAAATGGCAGTTCGCGCTTGAAATCGAAGCCGATTCACCGTAACCTATACCATCGTGATTGCATAAGCGTCACGTCAGTATCTGTTGGCCCCCGAGATATATCCAAACGGTGCGCGCGCCGGATGGCTTCTTTGTCCGTTCCTACCGCACATCTGCAGGCTTGCAATCGGGGCCCCGTAAGTTCGAAAGGGGTCCACCTTTGAGTGAGATTCAGAACACGTCCGTTTTTTCGCTGGATGAGGGTGCGGACGACGAGATGGAGAAGAGCCTGAACGACCTTCCCACCTTTGACGAGGGCGACCTTGTCACCGGTACGGTCGCTTCCATCGGTCGCGATGAGGTCCTGGTAGACCTTCACTCCAAGTCCGAGGGCGTTATTCCCGTTCGCGAGCTTTCCATCCGCAAGGATATCAACCCTGCAGATATCGTCGCTCTTGGCGATACCGTTGAGGCCCAGGTTGTCCAGAAAGAGGACAAGGAGGGCCGCATGGTCCTCTCCAAGCGTCGTGCTGAGTACGAGCGCGCTTGGAACCGCATCGAGGAGAAGTTCAACTCTGGCGAGAACGTCGAGGGCGAGGTCATCGAGGTCGTCAAGGGCGGTCTTATCCTCGACATCGGCCTGCGCGGCTTCCTGCCCGCTTCCCTCGTGGACCTGCGCCGCGTGAAGGATCTCACCTCCTACCTGCACACTTCCATCGAGGCTCGCGTTATCGAGATGGATCGCAACCGCAACAACGTCGTTCTCTCCCGCCGCGTGGTGCTCGAGGAGTCCCGCAAGGCCGAGCGTTCCGAGATTCTCTCCAAGCTCAAGAGCGGCATGCGTCTCAAGGGCACTGTTTCCTCCATCGTGGATTTCGGTGCATTTGTGGACCTCGGCGGCATCGACGGCCTGATTCACATCTCCGAGCTCTCTTGGAACCACGTTAACCATCCCTCCGAGGTCGTCAAGGTCGGCCAGGAGGTTGAGGTCGAGGTGCTCGACGTCGACCTGAACCGCGAGCGCATCTCCCTCGGTCTCAAGCAGACCACCGAGGATCCTTGGCGTGCACTCGTCAAGAAGTATCCCGTGGGCGCTATCGTCGAGGGTTCCGTCACCAAGCTCGTGCCGTTCGGCGCTTTCGTCGACCTCGGCGAGGGCATCGAGGGCCTGGTGCACATCTCCGAGATGGCCAACAAGCATGTCGACCAGCCTTCTCAGGTCACCCACGTGGGCGACAAGGTGCAGGTCAAGGTTATGGAGATCGACCTCGACCGTCGTCGTATCTCCCTGTCCATGAAGTCTGCTGCTGAGACCCTGGGCTTCGAGATTGACGTCACCCCGCTTCCCAACGAGAAGAAGGATGACGAGACTGAGGCCGAGGCTGAAGCTGACGCCGAGTAGCGCTTCTTTTCATAGAACGTGATAACGACCCCCGGTGTATTTCTACCGGGGGTCGTTTTGTTATCGCCCATGCCGTCCGCGTGCCGATGCTCGCCTGTGCACGGTTTACAGCGCATGCTATGATGGGCAGCGTTTGGATTCGATCGATTGGTGGTTTCGGTGATGAGTCAATACACGGCGGCTCCTTTTGCCGACCGTTCGGCGGTTCTGCTGGATTTTGATGGCACTATTGCCAATACCGGCACGTTTATTATGCGTTGTGCGCGTGAGGCCTTAATCGAGTGCGGCTATCCCAGAGAAGCCGAAGGCGATTTGCATTCCTTAATCGGCCCGCCGCTCTGCAATGGCTTTGCTGATCTCTGTCATCAGTCTCTCGAAGAGGGCATACGTATCACCGAGGTGTACCGTCGGATTTTTGATGGGGATATGTCGCCCGATTATTACCCGGTCTTTCCCGGCATGCGCGAGCTGATTGCTGCCCTCCACGAACAGGGTAGGCGGGTTGCCGTCGCGACGTCTCGTCTTGAGACAACGGCATGCCAAATGATCGATTCGCTCAATCTCCCTCCCTTTGATGCGGTTGTGGGCAGATTGGAGCCCGGTCGCGATACCAAGGCGGAATCCATTCGCGACGCTATGGCGCAGCTTGGTGCCACTATCGATGACTCCGTGATGGTGGGCGATCGTTTTCATGATGTCCGTGGTGCGCACGAGCGGGGGATTCCCTGTATTGGTATCTATACCGGCGCGGCTGATGAGGGGGAGCATGAACGAGCTGGAGCGGATTTCGCGGCGCATGACGTTGCGGAGCTTGCTTGGGCTTTGGGCGTTGAGCTTTAAGGTGTTCGCCTATTTTGACACATATGGTTGTACACGGCTTGGATTGGAGCTACATGATGGATAAAGAACTCGAGAAGCGCGTTGACGAGTACGTCGATGAGGTATGGGGCAACGTCCTCGACGATATCGCCACTCTGGTGGCGGTGCCTTCTGTGGCGATTGAAGGTGCAAACGAGCCAGGCGCTCCGTTTGGTAAGGACTCGCGCGCTGCTCTCGACTGTGCACTGGGCATCGCCGCGAAGCTTGGTTATCAGACCTCCGATGACGAGGGCTATATGGGCATGGCAGATATTCCCGGCGAGTCGGAGCGCCAGATCGCCACGATTGCTCATGTCGATGTGGTCCCTGCCGGCCCCGGCTGGAACACCGATCCGTTTACCATGGTGCGCCGTGACGGTTGGCTTTTGGGCCGCGGCGTTATCGACGACAAGGGCCCTGCCGTTCTTGGCCTGTACGCTGGCGCATTTCTTCTTCGCGAGGGCGTGACTCCCAGATACACGTTCCGTGCGCTTTTGGGCTGCGATGAGGAGACGGGCATGAAGGATGTGCCTCATTACCTGTCGACTCATGAGGACCCGGCGTTCCTGTTTACCCCGGATGCAGAGTTCCCGGTTTGCAATGCGGAGAAGGGCCAGTTTGGCGCTACCTTTACCAGCGGCGTGATTGCCGATGGCAAGATTTTGTCCTGGAGCGGTGCCGAGGCCACCAACGCCGTGCCGTCTCAGTCCATCTGCGAGGTTGCCGTCGATGCCTCTGAGCTTCCTGCCCCCGTGGCCAATGCCGATCGTCTGACGATTGAGCCCGTAGGCGACGGTCGCACCCGCATTATGGCTCAGGGTATTGGCGGGCATGCCTCCATGCCCGAGGGTACGCTCAACGCCATCGCGCTCGTACTTGGCTACCTCAAGGAAACGGGCATCTGCAAGGGTGACGAGGCGCAGGCGCTCGAGCTGCTCTCGATCATTCATGCCGATACTACAGGTTCCGCTTTGGGTGTCGCCGCCTCGAACGATGCTTTTGGACCCCTTACGCTCAACGGCGGCACCATCGAGGTCAAGGAGGGTCGCATCCTACAGACCATCGACGTTCGCCTGCCCAACTGCGTGAACCTGACCGAGCTTGAGGATACCTGCCGCGCGGTGGCAGAGCGCTTTGGCGCGACGCTGAATGTTGACCATGCGGTCGAGGCCTTCTATATCCCCGCGGATAGCCCGGCGGTTAAGACGCTTATCGATACGTATAACGATGTGACGGGTGAAAACGCCACCCCGTTTTCCATGGGTGGCGGCACCTATGCGCGTAAGTTCAAAAGCGCCGTTTCCTTTGGCGCCGAGACCCATGGCCTGGTCTTGCCTGAGTGGGCCGGTCTCATGCATGGGCCCAACGAGGCCGCAAGCGAGGTGCAGCTCAAGCAGGCGCTTAAGATTTACATCCTGGCGATTTTCCGTCTGATGGAGCTCGATCTGTAAACAGAACGCGGATTTTCCTTTCTGGTGCCCCGGTGGCTTTGCTGCCGGGGCATTTTTGCGCTGAATTTCCGGCGGGGGAGATCAGGGTGTTCTTCGCACGAAATTAACCAAACGAACCTTTTGTAAAGAGCGCGTAAATGACGCACGAGAGCTGCGTAATGTTTAGTCACGTGCGCGTAATGAGGTGTCGTTGAGCAAAAAAACGCATTGGCGTGCGCCTAAAGTTCTCATCAAGGATTTAGCAGGTGGGGTTGCACCGGACGGTTTCTCGCAAGGGCCTCGGCATCTGTTCTCATGCGGGGAGCCGCGCGATGCAACCAGATCTACTCGTCGAGCACAGGGCGCGACGATGATCTAGACGCCATCTGCGTTGATGTGCGAACGGGTATGTTCGCGAAAGGAGAACCATGTTCGACTATTCTTGCTCTCGTCGTCAGTTCCTGGGTCTTGCTGGCGGTATTGCTGCTATGGCCGGTCTTGGCCTTGCTGGCTGCGGCAACTCTGCTGCTTCCGCTGCCAAGGGCTCCGCTGCCGGCTCTGCTGCTGCCAAGGATATCGCGGGTGAGGTGACGTATGACGGCGCTTCTTCGTTCCAGGCGCTCGTTGAGGCCGCTGCTGAGAAGTTCATGGACAAGTATCCCGACGTCATCATCTCCGGTTCTGGTAACGGCTCGGGCAAGGGCCTGACCGCTGTTACCGCCGGCACCGTGACTATTGGTAACTCCGATGTCTTCGCCGAGACCAAGCTCGAGAAGGACGATGTCAAGAACCTCGTCGATCACGAGGTCGCTGTTGTGGGCATGGGCCCTGTGGTTTCCAAGAACGTGAAGGTTGACGACCTTTCCCTCGAGCAGCTGAAGGGCATCTTCTCCGGCACCATTACCAACTGGAAAGAGGTCGGTGGTGACGACGTTACCATCGTTGTGCTCAACCGTAAGGCCGGTTCTGGTACGCGTGCCACCTTTGAGGCCGCTGTCTTTGGTTCTGAGGCAAACGAGTTCAAGGGCGATGCGGAGCTCGACAAGTCCGGCGACGTTCAGACTCAGCTTTCCAGCACCGACAACGCCATCTCCTACCTTGACTTTTCTCACTACGACGATTCCAAGTTCAACGCCGTCAAGGTCGAGGGCGTCGAGCCCAAGAGCGAGAACGTCTTCGACAACAAGTTCCCCATCTGGGCAACCGAGCATATGTACTGCGCCAAGGACGCCGATGAGGCTACCACTGCCTTCCTGGACTTCATGCTTTCCGATGATGTCCAGAAGGAGCTCGTTGAGCAGCAGGGCTTTATTCCTGTTTCCGAGATGAAGGTTGTCAAGGACGCTTCCGGCAAGGTGACCGAGAAATAACGGCGCTGCCTTCCGATCTATTCCCTGCTTACTGTTGCTACAACGAAAGGTGCGTAATGGCAAAGCAGATGCCAAAACGCAACCTTGAAAAAGTGGGTTTGGGTGTCACGGGCGCGTGCGTCGTGCTCGTGACACTTGTTGTGTTGGCCCTGATCATCATGGTCGCCCAGAAGGGTCTCTCCGCCTTTTTCAAGGATGGCGTCAACATTGCCGGGTTCTTTGGGGGAACCAAATGGGATCTCTCGAACTCGGATCAAAACGGTATGCCCTATACCGGTGCTCTTCCCCTGATCGTCACTTCTTTTTCTGTGACGATCCTCTCCACGATCATCGCGCTGCCCGTCTCGCTGGGCTCGGCGATTTTTGCTGTCGAGATTCGTCCGCGTTTTGGCTCAAAGGTTTTTCAACCTTTGATTGAGCTTTTGACGGGTATTCCGTCGGTCGTGTTCGGTCTTATTGGCTTTCATGTTGTCGTGGGTGCATGCAAAGCGATCTTTGGGGTCTCGACCGGTTTGGGTATCCTTCCCGGTTCTATCGTTTTGGCTGTCATGATCCTGCCGACCGTAACCACGCTTTCCATTGACGCCTTGCGCGCCGTGCCGGATGGCTACCGTCAGGGTTCTTTGGCGCTTGGTTACACGCGCTGGCAGACCATTTGGCACGTTGTGCTTAAAAGCGCCCTTCCTTCGCTTATGACCGCCGTGATCTTGGGCATGACTCGTGCCTTTGGAGAGACGCTTGCCGTGCGCATGGTGATCGGTGGTATCGAGAAGATGCCCACCGGTTTGCTCGATGCCGCATCTACCATTACCACCACGCTTACCACCAGCATGGCAGTCTATGCGGAAGGTTCTGCACAGGACGATATCTTGTGGGCGCTTGGCCTGTTGCTCATGGGTATGTCGCTCATCTTCATTTTGATCATCCATCTCATCGGTCGTAAGGGGGCGAAGGCTCGTGGCTAGGTCTGCGGCTCAGGCACAAGATGCCTATCTTGAACGCTCGCAGCGTAACGACAAGATTGCGACCGGCGTGCTCACGCTCATCGTGGGCCTTGTGATGCTCATTGTCGTGTCGATGGTGCTCTTCATTTTGAGCCAGGGTATCGAAACGCTTTTCAAGCCCGGTTTTCTTACCGAGGCCTCGCGTGCCAATGGTACTCAAGGCGGTGTGGCGTATCAGCTATTTGACTCGTTTTACCTGCTGATTCTGACACTTGCCATCTCGCTTCCCATCAGCTTGGGCGGTGCTGTGTTTTTGGTCGAATATGCGCCCGACGGCCCCATCACAAGCATTGCATCGACGGCTATCGAGACCCTTTCGTCACTGCCGTCAATCGTCGTGGGCATGTTTGGCTTTCTGGTCTTTAGCGTGAACTTTGGCTGGAAATACTCGATTCTATCCGGCGCCGTTGCGCTCACCATGTTCAACATCCCCATTCTTGTGCGCGTGATCCAGCAGGCACTGGAAGACGTTCCCGCCTCTCAGCGCGATGCATGTCTTGCTATGGGCCTCACGCGTTGGGAGACCACGGTGCACGTCTTGATTCCCGTGGCTATGCCGGCCATCGTTACGGGCGTGGTGCTTTCGGCTGGTCGCGTGTTTGGCGAGGCTGCTGCTTTGTTGTTCACCTCTGGTATGAGCTCGCCGGTGCGTCTTAATTTCTTTACGCTTAACTTTGCAAGCCCTACCTGCGCCTGGAATGTCTTTAGGCCGGCCGAGTCGCTTGCCGTGCACATCTACAAGATTTACGGCGAGGGAAGCCCCGAGGCTCAAACTATCGTTTGGGGCACCGCCGCTCTATTGATGACCTGCGTGCTTTTATTCAACGTTGCCGCACGCATCGTCGGCAAGGCCCTTGCAAGGAGGATGACGGCCGAATGAGCGTAGAGACTTCTGCGGTGGAGACCGACTCCACAAGCGCCGATTTTATGGCGAGCGTGAGCTCGAGTGAGAAGCAGAACCGCGTGTCGGGCTTCGCCATCTCCGACGAGGTGGTGCTCGAGACCAAGGACGTAAACGTCTATTACGGCAATCACCATGCATTGCACGACACCTCGCTAGCGTTCCATAAAGACGAGATCACAGCCCTCATCGGGCCTTCCGGCTGTGGTAAATCGACGTTCTTGCGCAGTCTTAACCTTATGAATCGCGAGATTCGAGGCTGTCGTGTCGATGGCGAGATCGAGTATCGCGGACACAACATCAATACTCCAAGCGAGAACCTCTATGAGCTGCGCAAATCCATTGGCATGGTGTTCCAGCAGCCCAATCCGTTTCATATGTCCATCTACGACAACATCACGTTTGCCCCTCGTCGTCACGGCGTGCGGGGCAAGGACGTCCTTGATCAGATGGTCGAGGAGAGTCTGCGCGGGGCGGCCTTGTGGGATGAGGTTAAAGACAAACTCGACAAAAGCGCCTTTGCCTTATCCGGTGGCCAGCAGCAGCGCCTGTGCATCGCGCGCACCCTTGCCGTGCATCCCGATGTGATTTTGTTTGACGAGCCGTGCTCGGCGCTCGATCCCATCTCGACCCTGGCTATCGAGGACCTTATGCGCAATGTGGTTAAGGACCGTGCCATCGTCATCGTTACGCACAACATGGAGCAAGCGAGCCGCGTGTCGAATCGCACCGCTTTCTTCTACATGGGCGATATGGTTGAGTACGGCGAGACCGAGCAGATTTTCCAGCGCCCAAACGACGCTCGTCTTAACGATTACCTCACGGGCATGTTCTCCTAGTCGGAATATGTTCCGCTGGCCCGCCGGAAGACGGCGCGCGTTTCTATCGTGTGCGCCACCGGTGCGGCGCTTTGCACAGGGGTGCTGCGGTCGTCCTTTCGGTCGCAGTGCCCTTTTCTTATGCGTGGACGGAGTCGCGTGCTAGCATGGGTACTTGACTGAACATGTACGTTAGGCGGTATTTCTATGGCGGCTCTTCTTGGCTGTGACGCGGTTTCACTCGAATATCCCACCAAGGTCATTCTTAAAGATGTGACGCTGGGCGTGGCGGAAGGCGACCGAATCGGCATCGTTGGCAAGAACGGTGACGGCAAGTCGACGCTTCTTTCGGTGCTTGCTGGAATTGCCGAGCCCGATGAGGGCAGGGTCACGCATCGTCGCGACCTCCGTGTGGGCGTGCTCGGCCAGCGCGATGCACTTTGCGATACCGATACCGTGCATCACGCTGTGGTGGGCGATTTGCCCGAATACGAGTGGGCGGCCTCGCCTGTGGTACGCAGTATTTTGGATGGCCTGATTGCAGATGTCCCTTGGGAGGGAACCGTGGGGGAGCTTTCGGGCGGTCAGAGGCGTCGCGTGGACCTTGCTCGCCTGCTTATTGGCGACTATGACGTGCTGATGCTCGACGAGCCCACAAACCACTTGGATATGCGAACTATCAATTGGCTCGCCGAGCATCTTAAAAGCCGCTGGCAAGCGGGCGTCGGCGCTCTTTTGGTGGTTACGCACGATCGCTGGTTTCTGGACGAGGTCTGTACGTCGATGTGGGAGGTGCACGACGGCTGCGTCGACCCCTTCGAGGGCGGCTATTCCGCCTATATTCTGCAGCGCGTCGAGCGTGACCGCATGGCGCGCGTGACCGAGGAGCGTCGTCGCAACATGGCCCGCAAGGAACTCGCATGGCTATCGCGTGGGGCCCAGGCGCGCAGCACCAAGCCAAAATTTCGCGTCGATGCGGCTCGCGAACTCATCGCCGATGTTCCTCCCGTGCGCGATGAGCTGGAGCTTAAACGCCTGGCGGTTTCGCGCCTAGGCAAGCAAGTCATCGACGTGCTCGATGTGACGGCAGGCTACGATACGGCCGATTCGGAGGCTGGGTCCGCTTTGCGTCCTGTTCTCAATGATGTGACCTGGCTTATCGGCGCCGGCGACCGCTTTGGTCTTTTGGGCGAGAACGGAGCGGGAAAATCGACGCTTCTTAACGTGATCCAGGGCAAGATAGCCCCGTTTTGCGGGCGAGTGAAGATCGGCCAAACCGTACGTTTTGGTGTGCTCTCTCAGCAGCTCGAGGAACTCGACCCTCATATGGACGAGACCATTCGCGAGGTTCTTTCCACGTACAAGCGCGTATATATCGTTGATGGCAAGGAGACGAGCCCTGAGAAGCTCTGCGAGCGCCTGGGGTTCACAACCAAGCAGCTCTGGAGCCGTATCAAGGACCTATCGGGTGGCCAGCGTCGTCGCCTCTCCCTGCTCCTCACGATTCTTGACGAGCCCAACGTGCTCATTTTGGACGAGCCGGGCAACGACCTCGACACCGATATGCTTGCGATTGTGGAGGACCTGCTGGACGGTTGGCCCGGCACGCTTATCCTCGTGACGCACGATCGCTTCTTGATGGAGCGCGTGACCGATTCCCAGTTCGCGTTAATCGATGGGCGCCTGCGCCATGTTCCCGGCGGTGTCGATCAGTATCTCAAGCTTGTAAACGAGGCGAGTACTGCCGCGTCTGAAATCCCTGCATCGCGCACACAGGAGTGTGCCGCCTCTCCGTCTCAGGCGTCCTCGGGGCTTTCCAACGCAGAGCGTCAGCGCTTGCGTCGTGAGGTATCCTCGCTTGAGCGCAAGATGGAGGCGCGTCGCGCCGAGCTCGAAAAACTGCAGGCAGGTATGGCCGATGTCGACCCCACCGATTACGCGGCGCTCGAGGCTCAGCAAAAAAAGATTGATGATAAGCAAGATGAGCTCGATGATCTAGAGACGTCGTGGCTCGAAACCTCCGAGCAGCTTGGAGAATAGCCCGTCCGAGGTAGGGAGAAATTCATCGTTTCGAGAGCGTTTCTTGTCGATTAATGCTTGTGTGCGCCTGCGTTAACCCTCTTTGATTATCCCCGCATCAGCCCTTCTTGCCTGCATACTCAGCAGGTAATGATTGTTAGTGGCTGCGGCGAAGAAGGGTTTATGCTCATGGATCGTTTCAGTTATTGCCTGCCCACGCATTTTGAGTTTGGCGAAGATGCCGAGCTTGAGGTTGGCCGTTTAGTGAGTCGTTTTTCGGGCACGAAGGCGCTTATCGTTTTAGGCGAAGGGTCTGCGCGTCGCTCGGGTCTTTACGCCCGTGTTCGGACCTCGCTCGATAGAGCGCTTTTGGAGTATGCGGTGCTTTCGGGGGTGCAACCGGCGTCTCAGCTTGAGCTGGTGCGAGAGGGTATCGATTTGGCGCGTGATGAGCGGGTCGACTTTATTTTGGCGATTGGCGGCGGCAGCGTAATCGATGTTGCCAAAGCGATTGCTGCAGGCGTGCGCTATCGCGGCGATGTGCTCGATTTCTTTTGCGGCGAGGCCGTGCTCGACGATGCGCTTCCCATTGGCTGCGTGCTTACGACGGCGGCTTCGGGATCGGAGGCGTCTGCTACGGCTATGCTGCAGCTTGAAGAGGGCAGAGGAGTTGCAGAGGCGACCTCCAACGTTTTGATTCCTTCGTTTTCGGTGCTCAATCCTGCTCTGACCGAAACGCTTCCTGCGTATCAGGTCTCTTGCGGCATCTGTGAGACGCTAGCCTATCTATTTGGTTTGTACCTTGAAGATTCCCAGGCAACGGGTGTGAGCGATCGATTGATCGAAGGACTGATGGGCGCGATCGTCGAGGAGACGCCGCTTGTCTTGTCGGATCCTGCCGACGTGCAGGCGCGTGCCGATCTGATGTGGGCTTCCTGCATGGCGCATAACAATATGTGCATGCCGGGTCGCGTTCCGCATCCCGTGAGCCGAGAGATTGCGCTCGTGCTCTCCGCGCGCTTAAAAAAGCCGCTGGGATCGTGCCTCTCTGTTGTGCTGCCGCCGGTTTTGAACTTGGTTATGGAGCGTGACGCTGTACGCCTTGCCCGGTTGGGACGGCGTGTGTGGGGGCTTTCCTCGTGCGGAAACGAGCTTGAAGATGCGCGTGCGGCTATCGAGTGCCTGGGCAATTATCTTGGTGCGTTGCAGCTGCCTCGCTCGCTTGCGGAGCTTGGGGCAACGGGAAAAGACCTGGAGGATGCCGTCGAAGGCACCGGTTTGGTGAAAGAAGCCCTTGAGACGGGAAACTCGCAGGTAATCGAGCATTTTACCAGAGGGGAAGCCCATAGCCTTCTCGTTGCGCTCGCCGGTCGTTCACGAACTGCAGACGTTGCGGCATAGTGTTATCAAGGTCTCTGGCACGCGTTGCAACACTTGGGTGTGCATTGCATTAAAATGAGGGCATCGTCTTATTACGTGCGAGCGCCGCGACGTCGGTTTTGTGGCAAGGGCGCAGCCCGGCTCGCAAAAGGAGGATTTTATGCCTGTTGTTTCTGCTCCTGTTGATGCGACGCAGACCCCGGAGTGGGCGGCGCTTGTCGACCACCAAAAAGAGATTGCTGCGAATTTCACGTTGAAGAAGGCATTTGCCGACGATCCCGATCGTGTTTCCAAGTTCTCACGCGATATGGGCGAGCTGCATTTCGACTTCTCCAAGAACCTCATCAACGAGAAGACACTTAGGCTGCTGCTCGATTTGGCTCGTGCCGTGCACATCGAGGAGCGTCGCGACGCGATGCTTGCTGGCGAGCATGTGAACACGACCGAGGATCGTGCGGTGCTTCATTCCGCCCTGCGCGCTCCCGAGTCCGACCGCGGCTCGCTTATGGTCGATGGACAAGATGTCGTGGGCGACGTTCACGACGTTCTCAATCGCATGTATGCCTTTGCCGACAAAGTACGCAGCGGCGCTTGGACCGGCGTAACGGGCAAGAAGATCGAGCACGTGGTTTCCATTGGTATCGGCGGCTCCGACCTTGGCCCGGTTATGGTCTACGAGGGCCTCAAGCCCTTTGCAAATGCCGGTATCGACTGCACGTATGTGTCGAATATCGACCCCAATGACATTGTCGAGAAGCTGCGCCCCCTCGATCCCGAGACCACGCTCATGATCGTTGTCTCCAAGACCTTTACGACCCTCGAAACGCTTACTAACGCCCGTGAGGCAAAGGCCTGGATGCTCGAAGGCCTCGAGCGCAATGGCGCCATCGACGGTTCCGACGCGAGCCGCATCGACGCCATCAAGAAGCATTTCGTCGCCGTCTCCACTGCGCTTGACCGCGTTGAGGAGTTTGGCATTGATCCCGAGAACGCGTTTGGCTTCTGGAACTGGGTTGGCGGCCGCTATTCCGTCGACTCTGCGGTGGGTCTGTCGCTTATCGTTGCTTTTGGGCGCGAAGTCTTCGAGGAGTTCCTCCGCGGATTCCACGATGTGGACGTCTACTTTAAGGAGACCCCGCTCGAGAACAACGTCCCCGTCCTCATGGGCATGATCAACGTCTGGTACTCCAATTTCTGGCACACCGAGACGCATGCCGTGCTGCCCTATAACCAGTATATGCACCGTTTCCCGGCCTACCTCCAGCAACTCACCATGGAGTCCAACGGCAAGAGCGTGCGCTGGGACGGAAGCCCCGTTTCTTGCGATACCGGTGAGATTTTCTGGGGTGAGCCGGGTACGAACGGTCAGCACTCCTTCTATCAGTTGATTCATCAGGGCACGCGCATGATCCCTGCCGATTTCATCGCCTTCGTGAACACTGCAAATCCCTTGAAGGACGGCGACCAGGATACCCATGAGCTGCTGCTGGGCAACTTCCTTGCTCAGACCAAAGCCCTGGCGTTTGGCAAGACGGCCGACGAGGTGCGTGCCGAGGGTACGCCCGAACCGATTGTCCCCGCCCGCTGCTTTGCCGGCAACAAGCCGTCCACGTCCATTTTGGGCACGGCCCTAACGCCGCATTCGCTGGGTGCCTTCGTGGCGCTCTACGAGTACATCGTGTTCGTCGAGGGCACGGTGTGGGGCGTTGACTCCTTTGATCAGTGGGGCGTCGAGCTTGGTAAGCAGCTCGCTCGCGAGATCACCGTCGCTTTCCATGACGACGAGGCTCTTGCCGAGCAGGATGCGAGTACGCAGGCGCTTATCGCGTTCTACCACGAGCATCGCGCCTAGACGCATGTTGCGATTTGGGGCCCAGGGTGCGTTTCCTGGGCCCCATTTTTATGGAAAGGGATAAGGCATGGTCTTCAACGTGCCCTTTCGCGCCGTTATCTTCGATATGGATGGCGTGCTGTTTGACTCCGAGTGGTATTACTATCACGAGCTCGCTGTCTTTAGTGACGCGTTTGGACTGGGCGTGACGGAGGAAGAGCGCCGCCATATGGTGGGCAATTCGTCACAGAACTTCTTCGCGACCATTCAGGCGTGGTGGCAGCGCGCAGGACATGGCCAGATTGATGCCGGGCGCGTGCGAAAAGTCTATTACGATTGGGCTGCGACGCGCAGCATGGACTATCGGGCACTTTTAAATCCTGGTGTGCCGCAGGCCCTCGATGCTCTTGAGGCCCATGGAGTTCGCTGCGCACTTGCGTCGTCGTCGCCGTTGGAGAGCATCAATCAGGCGCTTGATGAGTGTGGCCTGCGCCGTTCATTCGAGACGATCGTCTCGGGCGAACAGTTTCGTGAGAGTAAGCCCAATCCCGAGATTTACCTGCATACACTTGGGGCCTTAGGGCTGGATGCGCAGGAGTGCTGCTGCGTGGAAGATTCGCTCTATGGTATCGAGGCGGGTTGCCGAGCCGGGTTGACGGTAATCGCCAAGCGCGAGGACCGTTTTGGTTTTAGTCAAGCCGAGGCCGATGTCATTATCGATCAGATTCCCGATGTACTGAACATAGGCGAGCATCTGGAGCGTTAACGTGCGGCCGCTTTGTCGCTAGGCGGTTGCGCTGGTAAGGAGCCTCTTGCTGGTTTGGGCGATGAGCTCGCCCAGCGCCTCGGCGTCTGTTTTGCGTAGCTGCGCAAGCTTTTCGAGGGTCGTGTTGAGAGAAGTGCATATCTGTCGTGCCGTGCACATGCTGCCTGGTTTGAGGGGGAAGTCTGTTTCAAGTAGAAGGCATTCCTCTTCTATCTGTGCGGCATAGGCGCGCCCTCGGCGGCTTTGAAGCATACGTTCATTGATTGAGAAGTAGCAACCGAGCTTGCGCGCTCGCGTGAGGTCCTTGCTTGTGCCGGAAAACCAATGGAAGATGACATTTGCCTGTTGGCAAGTACCGTTGGCCTCCAGAATGTCGAGCACGTTTGATGCCGACTGTACGGCATGGATTGAAAGAAGACGACCTTCGACCTTGTTGGCAGAACAGGCTGATACGAGACGTTCGAATACCCGAATCTGACGTGCGGCGTATTGCGCGTGCGCATTCGAGAAGTCGAGGCCCACCTCGCCAATCAGGGGATAGCTGCGGGCGCGTTCAATAAGCTGCTCGATTTCGCTGTCCTTCAATGTATCGGTGACCCACCAAGGGTGAAGCCCGCAAGCGACATACACGGAGTCGTTAGACGCATGACGGCGTTGCTCCGTCTCAAATTCAGACGGGAGTACTCCGGTGTCTAGAAGCGTGAGCTCGCAGGATTTTGCTTGCTGGGCCACGTCCTCTCCATTCGCCATCAATTCCAGATGACAGTGCATATCAAATAGGTGCATCGTTGCTATCCAATGACGGCGCCATCTGGACGTACCTGTTCGCAGCCGATGCCCGAGATGCGGCGAATAACTTCACCGGCAATCATCTGTCCCATGATGGGGGGCATGAAGCTCGCGGTGCCAAGCTCGGAGCGCTCGTGAATGTCGGCGGTGTCGCGTGGACGTGTGCGCACTGATTCCTCGCAGCTTGAAAGCACCCAGAGTGATTTAATTCCGCGCTTCTTGCACTCTTTGCGCATGATGCGACTCATGGGGTCGCGAACGGTCTTGAAGATATCGGAGAAGTGCAGGCATTCGGGATGAAGCTTGTTTCCTCCTCCCATGGAGCTTACCAGGCGCAAACCGTGCTCTTGGGCGTAGAGGGCGATTGAGAGCTTGGCTGAGATGGTGTCGATGGCGTCGACCACATAGTCGATCTTGCCGCCTGCCTGTTCAAGCACGCTGTTAAAAAAGTCATCGGTATTTTCGGAAAGAATGTATTCAGTGCGTTTGATAACTGTGGCCGCAGGGTTGATGTCATGGATCATCGCTTCCATTACGTCGACCTTGCGCTGCCCTATGGTGCTGTGAAAGGCGATTGCCTGACGGTTGATATTGCTGGGGGCGACGATGTCTTTATCGAGGATGATGAAGTGTCCTACGCCGCCGCGAGCGAGCGCTTCGATGCAATTGGAGCCTACACCGCCACAGCCGAGCACGAGCACGTTGGATGCAGCGAGCTTGTTGAGCGCGGGGCGCCCCATGATGATCTCGAGCTTAGTGTCGCGCGTTTCTGCGGCTGTAGTGCTGTCTGGCATGTGTAGCCTCCTGGATAGGGAGTCGTTTCGAATTGGCTACCGATATTATAGGGAAGGAAGGTGCTGTTCGCTTTTGGTTACTGGACTCCAAAAAGGTGCCAGGGTTGTCGCATGCGCATCGTACCGAGTTTTTCCTTCGCGGGATGCTGCGAATGGCTCCCGTCTTGTTGTTTTTGATGTCCCTCGCTGCGCTGAATGCATGCGAGTACTTCGCTTTTGGCGGAAAAACTAAAATATGTACTATTGGAGCTTCTCCGTTTGGCCTGTATATCGAGCACTGCGGCGAAATAATTCTCAAGGGTCCTGCAAAACAGTGTTCGTAGGGCCCTTGAGAATTGCTTAAAAGGACTGGAGGGTATAGAGGAGACGGCTGCATCGTACATATTTTGATTTTTCCGCCATTTTTGAGTATGGGTGCTGCGGATTGGGACCTCTTATTTTGTAAGCGTCATTTTTTATGCAAATAAGCCTGTCTTTTATACATTGTTATGCAACAACCCTTGGAATATCCGTTCCAAGGGTTGTTGACGGTTCGTTTTGCTTGATATTTGGGAGGCGAGTCATACTTGCCGCCTCATTCCGTGCCCCGTGCTAGATGAGCAGCTTGATGACTGCAAATACCGAGAGCACATAGATGAGCTTGGTAAAGACTTCCTGGCTCACATGGCTTGCGATGGCACGGCCGATCATCACGGTGACGATGATTAAGGGGATGGTCCAAGCCATGGAAAGGAAGCCTGCCCAGGTGATCATGCCCAGGTGAATGGAGATGGGCAGCTTGATGAGGTTCACAATGAGGTAGAACCAAGCGGTGGTACCCAAGAAGCGAATGACGGGAAGATTTTCGGACAAAAAGAAGATGGCGGTAACAGGGCCCGCGGCGTTGGCAACCATGGTGGTGAAGCCGGCCAGGACGCCGCAAACGATGCGTTTGAGCCATGAGAACGTCGCGGCTTTGCCTCCGCGCTCTGCATCGGAGACGCCATCGGTCTCTTCGGGCGACTTTTTTGTCGGTACTTCTGTATTTCCGCTCAGGCGCTTTCGGATGAGATTTAAAAAGTACATGCCCACAAATATGGCGAGGATGATGCCGATCGTGCGGCGCATGGCGGTGTTGTCGGCAACATACAAAAACGCGATGCCGCCGCAGATGCCCACGATTACAAAGGGAATCAGACGTACGAGTGATTTGACCGATACGTTGCCACGATATGCCCAGATAGCGCTCCAGTCGGCGCAGATGGCCATCAATAGCGTGAGTCCGGATGCCTGGTGAGCGGGCATCACTGCGGTGAGGGTTGCTACCGAAAGCAGGCCGGCACCCGAAGCGAGTGATTTGTCGATGCCGAACATCACGGCGGCAAAACCGATAGCGAGATAGGTCATTGGTGTCATGAGCGTTCCCTATGTTGCTCAATGAGATGGCCCCGACCGCGCGAAGGCGACCGGGGCATCCTACGTCTTCTCTGGTTAATACGAGCACTATTGTAGCGCTCGTACGGCGGACGCGCGGGGCATGAACCTATTGTTTATCAAGCATGCCGTCGAGCGTGCGCCAGGCGAGCTCCGCGCATTTCACACGCGCGGGCATATGGGAGATGTCCTTGAGCTGAGCAGCTTCATCAAGGTCTTCATAGTCTTCTTCGGTGAGCTCATCGCCGCGGATCATGGAGAGGAACAGGCCGGCTAGGCGCTTTGCCTCCTCGATCGTCTCGCCGGTGATGAGGTCGGCCATGATGTCGGCGGAGGCTTGGCTGATGGCGCAGCCGTGGCCCACGAAGGATGCCTCCTCGATCACGTCGTTCTCCACGCGCAGCTGCAGCGTGAGTTCGTCGCCGCAACTGGGGTTGATGCCGTCGTGAGTAAGAGTGGGGGAGTCCATCTCGTACTTATAGTCGGGATGCGAGTTGTGTTCCATGAAGGTGGTCGAAGTATAGAGGTTGCCCATGGGGTACATGCTCCTTGAGTCGTGTGCGTCGCGTCGTGTTCGTTTGAGGCCTAGCCGTTAAAGGTGGACCAAACCTGCTTGACGCCGGCAATAAAGGCATCGATATCCGCAGCGTCGTTGTAGAATGCGACGCTTGCGCGGCAGCAGGCAAGATTCTCGACGCCAAGCCATGTGAGGAGCGGTTGGGCGCAGTGATGGCCCGCGCGGATGCACACGCCGGACATATCCATGATGCTCGCCACGTCGTGCGGATGAATGCCTTGCACGTTGAAGCTCACGACGCCGTGGTGAAGCGCGGGATCATCCGGGCCGATGACGTCAACATAATCGAGTTCGGCAAGCTGCTGCATGAGATAGACGACAAGCGCCTGCTCGCGATCTTGCACGGCTTCATAGCCAACGGTATTTGCAAGGTAATCAAGCGCCACGCCAGTCGCATAGATGCTTGCGGCGTCTTGTGTGCCGGCTTCGAACTTCTCGGGAACAGGGGCCCAGACGGCATCTTGCTCGGTGACGGAATCGATCATCTCGCCACCGGTGAGCATAGGCGGCATCTGGTCGAGCAGCTCGTGCTTACCCCAAAGGACGCCGATGCCCATGGGGCCAAGCGCCTTATGGGCGCTAAAGGCAAAGAAATCGGCGCCGAGCTCGCGCACGTCGACTGCCATGTGCGGCGCCGATTGCGCACCGTCCACCACTACGTAGGCGCCGTTGGCATGTGCCGCGGCGGCAATCTTTTCTACCGGGTTGCGCACGCCGAGAACATTCGAGACCTCGCCGATGGCGACAATCTTGGTGGCAGGGCCGATCTTTGCGGCAATCTCGCTGTCCGTGATGACTCCCTGGTCATCGGGGCGCAGGTAGACCAGCGTGGCACCGGCTTTGCGGCAAGCTTGCTGCCAGGGAATGAGATTGGAGTGATGCTCCATGATGCTGATGACAACCTCGTCGCCAGCTTTGAGCACCGTGGGCGCAAAGCTCTTGGCAACAAGATTGAGCGACTCGCTCGTATTGCGCGTGAACACGACGTCGTTTGCAAGGGGCTTGCCCGTGTTGTCGACGGCGCCAATCAAGGTGGCGATTTGTGCGCGCACCTTCGCAATCGCCTCGGTTGCCTCGACGGAAAGCGAGTAGAGTCCGCGCAGCGGGTTGGCGTTCATCGTCTCATAGAAATGTCGGGACGCGTCAAGCACACAGGCGGGGCGCTGCGCGGTGGCGGCGCTGTCTAAAAACGCGATCTCGGGATGGTTTGCCAGAAGTGGAAAATCTTGTTTATACGGGTTGGCGTGGATATCGATGGCCATGCTAGGCGATCTCCTCTTCAAAGTTGCTAACGAGCTTGTTGCCCAGGCGTACGATGCCGGCGCGAATGCGCTCGTCCGGAGCGGTGATGGCGGCATTTTCGAGCTTGGCGGTAATGAATAGCTGCTCCGCTTCTTCTGCCGAGATACCGCGGCAGGCCATGTAGAACAGTTGCTCGTCGCGCACGTGTCCGATGGTGGCACCGTGGTTGCCGGCGACGTCGTCCTCGTCGCACAGGATGACGGGGACGGTCTTGTTGTCGACACCCTTATTGGCCAAAAGAACGCTCTCGCGCTCGGTGCCTTCCGATCCGCGACAGCCGTGAACAAGGTCGATCGTTCCGCGCAGAACCTTCTTGGAGGCGCCGGTGAGGACGCCGTTGGCGTCCATGTTCGACTCGGTCTTGCGACCCAGCTGACGAATCGAGTAGTTGAAGTCGCGCGACTGATCGCGAGCAGCCAGGTAATCGGTATCGACAGAGATCTTCGAGGTGTCTCCCCACAGCTCGCTGGCAAGCCCGGTAACGCTCTTGCCAGCTCCGAGCACCGTATGCTGCACATGTACGCGGGCGCCCTCGTCGAGGAAGAAGCCCGAAGCGTCAAGCGCTGTCCAAGAATCATCGAGCGTCTGCACACAGGTGACGTTTACGCGTGCCTGTTCGGCGGCGACGACAGAGAGCAGCGAGCCCACAAGGCCAGTACCGATGACAGGGGAGTCGAGTGCGACGATGAAGTCGAGCTCGGCGTGCTCGCCGGCGATGACCTGAATATCTGCGGCGGAGATGGCGCCGTCTACACCGTTGATGCGAACCGTGACGCACTCTTTTTGATACGGTGCGAGCTTGAGCACTACGGGCATCTGGGCGACGGATCTTAGGTAGTTTGCCGTCTCGCTGCCGCAGCCGTGCGAGAATGACTCGGCGGGACCGCATTTCTCCTCGAGATGCACGGCTTGCGTCTGATACGTAGAAAGCGCAGGGACGTCAAGCTGGTCAAGGTTGCCTGCATCGACGCGCTCGCGGTCGGAGGCGTCGCCCGGCGCCGCCGCGCGGCGTGCGGGAAAACGGCTATCAGCGAGTTTCAGGGCGGCCTCAAAGTCGCCGTCGTTGCCCCTGCAGGCGTCTGCCCCCTCGACTTCGACGGCCGCAGCGCCCGCCGGGGCAAGCTCGGGGTCGATCTCCAGGGAGGTTGAGTTCATCTTGAGCCAGCTCCAGGTCGGAGCGGGCATTGCGTTAAGATTCTCGATCTTCATCTATCCGATCGCTCCTTCCATCTCGAGCTTGATCAGGTTGTTCATCTCTACCGCGTATTCGAGCGGCAATTCCTTGCTCACGGGGTTGGCAAAGCCGTTGACGATCATCGTGCGTGCTTCTTCCTCGGAAATGCCACGGCTCATGAGGTAGAAGATCTTGTCGTCGCCGATGCGCCCGATGGTCGCCTCATGTCCCACATCGACGTTTTTGGCGCGGATGTCCATTGCGGGGATGGTATCCGAGCGGCTCTCGGCGTCGAGCATGAGCGACTGGCAGCTCACGGTAGCCTTGGCGCCCTCGGCGCGCGGGGTCGCTACGATGGAGCTGCGGAAGGTCTGCACGCCGCCCGACTTGGAGATGCCCTTGGTCTCGACGGAAGCCGTCGTGTCGGGCGCGTTGAGAACTACCTTGCAGCCAGTATCGAGATTTTGACCCGCGCCAGCAAACGTGATGCCGGTGAAGCTCGAGCGCGCGCGGGCGCCGTTGAGCACGCTCATGGGGTACAGGTAGCCCACATGACTGCCAAACGAGCCCGAGATCCACTCGATCTCGCCGTCCTCGTCCACACGCGCGCGCTTGGTGTTGAGGTTGTACATGTTCTTCGACCAGTTTTCGATAGTCGAGTAGCGCAGGTGGGCGCGCTTGCCCACGATGAGCTCTACCGCGCCAGCGTGGAGATTCGCCACGTTGTACTTGGGCGCCGAGCAGCCTTCAATAAAGTGAAGGTCGGCATCGTCCTCGACGATGATGAGCGTATGCTCAAACTGGCCGGCTCCCTTAGCGTTTAGGCGGAAGTAGCTCTGCAGCGGGAAATCCAGCTTGGTGCCGGCGGGCACATAGACAAACGAGCCGCCCGACCAGACAGCGCCATGCAGGGCTGCGAACTTGTGATCGGTGGGCGGGATGACCGTCATGAAGTTCTCGCGGATGATGGGCTCCCACTGGGGGTCGTGCAGCGCCTCTTCGATGCCGGAGTACACGATGCCCATTTTGCTCGCGGTGTCTTGCATGTTGTGATACACGAGCTCCGAGTCATATTGGGCGCCAACGCCTGCCAGATAGCTGCGCTCCGCCTCGGGAATGCCCAGACGCTCGAAGGTGTTCTTGATGTCGTCGGGCACGGAGTCCCAATCGTGCTTTTGATCGGTGTTGGGCTTCACGTACGTGACGATGTTGTCCATATCAAGACCGTCGATGCCCGGTCCCCAGGTGGGATTGGGGAAGCGATTGAAGATGTCGAGGGACTTGAGGCGCAGCTCGAGCATCCATTCGGGCTCGTCCTTTTTGGAGGAGATCTCGCGCACGATATCGGGGGTGATGCCGGCGGCGAGGCGCTCGAAGCCCTCTTCGCCGTAGGTAAAGTCATAGAGGCTGCGGTCGATATCCGCTACCTCGGTACGGTTCTTTGCCATGCCTGATGCTCCTTACTGGGCGTTTGCGGCGGCGTTTGCGGCCTCGCGTTCAAAGGACTCGAAGCCGTTCTCGTCAATCCAGGGGATGAGCGAGGCATCGTCGGTACGCACGACATGGCCCTTGACCATCACGTGGACGCGGTCGACGGAGAGGTGCTCGAGGATGCGCGTGTTGTGCGTGATGATGAGCATGGATCCGTTGCAGGACTTGCGATAGGCGTCCATGCCGCGGGAGACCACGGAGAGAGCGTCGACGTCCAGGCCGGAGTCGGTCTCGTCGAGGATGGCGAGTTTGGGCTGCAAAAGCAGCAGCTGCAGCATCTCGACCTTCTTCTTTTCGCCGCCCGAAAAACCTACGCCCAGCTCACGGTTGAGGTAGGCAGTGTCCATGTCGAGCTCGGCAGCAAGTTCTTTCACGCGGCGGCGAAACTCCTTGCCCTTCATCTCCAGGCCGGGGCGGCCGGCGATGCTGGCGCGCAGGAAGCTGGAGAGGGGCACGCCGGGAATTTCGACCGGTGCCTGGAAGGAAAGGAATAGGCCGGCGCGCGAGCGCTTGTCGGTAGTGAGGTCGGTGACGTCCTCACCGTCAAAGAAGATGCGGCCATCGTTGACGGTGTAGACGGGGTCGCCCATGACGAGGTGGCCAAGAGTGGACTTACCGGCGCCGTTGGGGCCCATGAGCACGTGCGTCTCACCTGCCGGGACATCAAGGTTCACCTGATGAAGAATGGTTTTTTCCTCAACGGAGGCGGTAAGGTTCTCCACATGAAGAAGTGCGGTATCGGGCATTGTGCGCATCCTCTCAATCGCGACAGGGCTTAAACCCTAGGAATTCTCTCGGAATAACGATAAGATGATACCGTTTTTAGTCAAGCGTTAATCCGAGTACTTTGCTCGAATTTAGCTCTATGTGCAAAAGTCACAGCTACGAGCGGCTTTGCGGGGTTTGCACCCTTGCGCGTCTTGTTTGCCGATGGGAGGACGAATGCTTATATCGTCTAAGGGGCGCTATGCCCTGAGACTCATGATCTACATCGCGGCGTTTGGCGATGAAGAAGGCAAGATCGCCCTGCGAGAGGTTGCCGAGCGCGAGAGCATCTCGTTGAAATATCTCGAGCAGCTGGTTCGTCCTCTGATGGGGGCGGGGCTGCTTAAGAGCGTTCGCGGCAAGGGCGGCGGCTATATGCTCGCCAAACCTGCGGAAGAGATTCGCGCCGGCGATATCTTGCGCGTGGCGGAAGGCTCAACGGGCGCGGTTGCATGCGAAGGCCTCGACGGCTCGTGCGGTCGAGCGGGGCTTTGCTCGACTGTTAAATTTTGGACCGGTCTCGAGGCTGCGATCGATGCCTATGTGGATGGTGTGACTTTGGCAGAGCTCTCCGCGGTGCCCGAGGTTCATCTTGAAGTGGATTTGAGCTCGCTTGAAGGGTGCAAGGGCAAATAACGATTCGTCCGTCCCATTGGCTCCGGGCTTGCGGATAACAAAGCGCCCGTGCCTTTTGCTGTGGGATAATATCCCCATCAATAGTCTTTGCGGGGCGGGTTCGTCCGTCTTGAATTGGAGGTTTCCATGTCTTCGTTCATGCTTTCCTGCGAGTCGACCGCAGATCGCACTGCGGCGTTTTTCGCCGAGCACGATATCGCGTACATCTGCTTTCATTACGAAGTGGACGGCAAGACCTACTTGGACGATCTGTACCAATCCACGACGTCCGAGCAGTTTTTTGCGAGCATCGCGGCGGGTGCCCAGCCCAAGACCTCTCAGGTGGGTACGGGCGAGTACATCGATTTTTGGGAGCCGTCTCTCAAAGAGGGAAAAGACGTGCTGCATGTCTCGCTCTCCTCGGGCATTTCTGGAACATATAACTCTGCCTGTCTGGCAGCCCAGCAACTGCGTGAGCGCTACCCCGAGCGTCGTATTCGCGTGATTGACTCGCTTGCGGCGTCTGCGGGATACGGCTTGCTCATGGAGTATCTTGCCGACTTGCGTGACGCCGGCTCGACATTTGACGAGCTTGCGGACTGGGCAGAGGCTCATAAACTCAATGTTCATCATTGGTTCTTCTCGAGCGATTTGACGAGCTTCATTCGCGGTGGCCGCATCTCAAAGGCGAGCGGTGTCTTGGGTACTGCTTTTAAGATCTGTCCGCTCATGAACGTGGACAACACGGGCCATTTGATTCCGCGCGAGAAGATTCGCACCAAAAAACGTGCCATCGCCCAGATGGTCAAGACCTGCATGGAGCACATCGATGACGGCGCGGCCTACACTGGCAAGGTGTGCATGTCGCAGTCGGCGTGCCGTGCGGACGCCGAGGCGGTGGCCGACGCTTTGGTCGAGCAAATGCCTCAGCTTGCCGGCAAGATCGATATCAATGATATCGGCACTGTGATTGGTTCCCACACCGGTCCTGGTACCGTCGCTTTGTTCTTTATGGGAGATGCGCGCGTCGACTAGATACGGTGCGTTTCTGCACCTCTCGAGCATGCAGGAAAAAGCGCATCGATACCGGCTTTGGTGTCGATACGCTTTTGTTTACGCTGGTTTACGCTGTGCGGTCGGGTAGATTATTTGCGCCGCGAGAAAAACGCGTTTCTGCGTTCGCGGCGACGCTGGGATGCTTGCGCCAGGTGAGCGATTACGTCGTCGGTAAATGGGATATCGGAGCCCACGCCTTCGATGGGGTTGATATCGCCTGCAGAGATGGGGTCGATCGACGGCTCCTCGTGCAGGCCTGCATTTTCCTGTTCGCGGTAGCGAGCCATCATGTCCTGCTGCATCATCTGCGCCGAGGGCGGGGTCCAGATGATAGCGTTGGCACCTGCCCCGATGGTCGCCTGGATGGATTCGGGCGTTTTGCCGCCCGGTGCGATGAGCGGAAGGTTGGGGTAAGAGCGACGCAGCTCGCGCAAGACTTCAGGCGTGTTTTTGCCCGCGGCGATGTTTAGAATCTTGGCGCCAGCACGCACCTTGGCATGTGCGTCGTCTGCGCGCACCACGGTCGCTACGACAGGGATGTCTACCATGTGCGCGATGTGCTCGACCATCTCGGGCGAGGCAGGAGAGTTGACGATCACGCCTGCGACGCCCTGCATCTCGGATACGGCTGCAAGCTGTACCGAGCGCTTACCTGTCGTTGTGCCGCCGCCCACGCCTACGAACACCGGGCACTCGGCTGCGGTGAGCAGGGCCTGCGTGATGGCGGGCTGTGCCGTGAAGGGATAGACCGCAAAGACGGCGTCGGCATTGCTGTTGCGAATGACAGCGACGTCGGTCGAGTACATGAGCGACTTGATACGGCGGCCAAAAAGCGTGAAGCCGCTCGCATCCTCGATGGCATCGGGTACGGAGATAGTCGCTTTGCGCAAGGTTCCCTCGATGGGCGCGGGGTCCATGGGCAGGATTCCCGCCGGGGTTACGGCATGGGGAGGGGCAGACAGATCGGGGTCGATATCGACTTCGGTAAAATCGACCGTGGCGTCGATGCTCTGCTCGACCTTAGCCTCATGCTCTTCTGTATCCAGCGGGGCTGCTGAAACGTTTTTGCACGGTAGCATATCGGGATTGGCATATGGCTTGTTCTCAGTCAGGTTATCCACGGAGTTGCTCCTTCCTGGCCGTGATGGATGTTCGTTTTTGTACGGCATGCATGTGTTGCATTTGCGCCCACGCCGTGGTGGACTCCTGTTCTTTTGTGCGTGCTTGCATGCCGAAGATAAGCTATCGCTCTGTTAGGAGTAATTTAATGGAGTAGTTATACCCACGCATCGTCTATGCAAACTAAACGGAGAAACAGATGCAGATGAATCTCATGGACATTATCGGTCCCGTAGCGCTATTCGTTGGCGTGATCTGCATCGCCGCCGCCCTCTATTTTGTGATTACCCTCATCAAGGGAGCATCGGCCCGCCGCCGCGAGCAGCGCGATGTCGCCTCAAGGGGCGCACATCGCCGCTCGGATTCTCGGGCTGGTTCCCGCGACGAAGGCAGGAATCGCCATTAACGCTTCTTAGTCATAAGCGCTAGGAAGAAGCCCTCGTATTCACGCGAAGGGGCAACGGTGACAGTGCCATCGATTTCGTTGTGCAGAACCGGGATGTCATGTTGGGCCAGCAGCTCGGCAAACGGCGCGGCGACCGTGGGGTTGCCGTCGGCGTCTTCGGCCTTATCGAGAGCCACGAGTTCGCAATCGCGATGCTTTTTGAGCGCGTGGGCAACGGCGTCCTCGTTTTCCTGGGGGAGTACCGAGCATGTCGAGTACAGCAGGTAGCCACCGGGTTTGAGCACGGTGAGACCGCGGTCCAGCAGTGCGCGTTGGGAGCGAGCGCATTTTTGCAGAAGCTGCTCGCTAAAGCCCTTGAGGGTTCGCTCGCAACCAGCGATGAGCGTGCCCGAGCCTGTGCAGGGGGCATCGAGCAGAATGCGGTCAAACGAGAAGAACTCATCAAGCTCGCGTGCGTCGACGCGCATGACCTGTACGTTCTTGGCGCCCTGCTTCTCAAGGTTGTGCTCGAGCTTGTCTGCTCGGGGTGCATGCATTTCGGCTGCGGTGACATGGGCCTGCGGCTCGAGGGCCGCGATTTGTGTGGTCTTGCCGCCGGGTGCCGCGCACATGTCCAAGATATCCTGACCTGCCTGCATGGCCAAAGCCAGTGGGGGCAGCATGGACGAGAGGCTCTGCAGATAGATCTTGCCATCGTGGATGAGGTCGAGATCCCAAACGGCTCGCTCAAAGGATGCAGGGACGATAAAGGCGTCGGCATACCACGGTACGCGTTTGAATTCGATACCCGCGGCGTGCAACGCCTCGGCAACTTCCTCTGCGCTCGACTTCAGCGTGTTTGCGCGGAAGGTTACGGGTCGGTCTTTGGCCTGCGCGATTCCCTCCAATATAGAGGAGGCGGCAGCACCGTAGGCACCGGCGATGGAGTCGATGAAAAACGAGGGGAGCGCAAGGTCCCCAAATGCCGCGTCGAGTTCTTCCGCCTTCTCGGTGTGCTCGAATGTGCGCAGATCGAGTGCCTCTTTTACCTGCTTCTTTTGTTTTTTGCGGCGTGCCATATGCTCTCCTTATCACATACCTTCCTGTTGCATGGTAGCAAGGGGAACACGTCTGCGCGACGGGGGAACAAAAACTAAAGAACCGCTCCTGCAGCGATAAGGGCGACGCAGAAGACGAGGACTGCGATGTCGCAGGCGGCAAAGGGGTAGCGCTTGTAGCTGCTTTTGCGCGTGCGCAGGTAAAAGCCGCGCTGCTCGGCGGCGAGCGCCGTAGCGTCGGTCTTGCCTACGCTCGAAATAAGCAGCGGGGCGCACAGCGGCAGCATGAGCTTGAGCTTCTTGACGGGGTTTTTGGTGTCGTACTCCACGCCGCGTGCTGTCTGCGCTTCGATAATCGCATTCATCTCCTGGCTGAACACGGGGACAAAGCGCAGCGCTGTGGTGAAGGTGAAAGCGTAGCGGTAGGGGACGTGCAGCTTCTCGACGCAGGCGTTTGCGAGGTCGTTGAGCTTGGTGACCATGAGCATCAAAACGAGCGGCAGCGCCACGCCCAAAAGACGAAGGCAGGCCTTGGAGCCCGTGATGAGACCGGTGTCGGTTACAAAAGCAAAAAGCGTCTCGCCTTCTCGCATGAAGGCGGTTTGAAGCACAAGCATGATCAAGGCGATGGGGATAAGCAGCCGCAGCAGCTTGAGCAGGCGATCGACTACGCCCGCGTAGGCGCCCAAAGCGAGTGTGAGCGCGAGCAAGCCGATGAGCATCGCGTAGCTTTGGGCTAAGAAGGTGGAGAGAATGATCGCTGCGGCGAGTGCGAGCTTTGCTACCGGGTTGAGCTTGTGCAGCAGCGTGGTGCCGGGCACGTAATCGATGACATTAACCACAATGGACCATCTCCTCGGTGATGCGAACGATATCCGAAACCTCGCCGACGCCTTCGAAGGCGGGCGAGACGGACTGCGAAAGGCGGCGTGCAAGCTCGATGACCTGCGGCGGTTCGATCGATGCTGCATGCATGAGCTCGGGCTGGGCAAACAGTTCGCGCGAGGGGCCCGATGCCAGGATGCGCCCATCTGCCATGACGGCGATGCGCTCGGCGAAGTCGGAGATCACCTCCATGTCGTGGCAGACCATGATCACAGCGCAGCCCGCCTCGGCCATTTGCTTTACCGTCTCCATCACGGTCATGCACTCGCGGTAGTCGAGTCCGCTTGTGGGCTCGTCGAGTACGATTACACGCGGCTCCACCACAAGGACGCTCGCGAGTGCAACCATCTGTCGTTGCCCGCGCGAGAGCGAAAACGGCGCCTCGTCGAGCGGGAGGCCAAACCGCCGCGCCACCTTGCGCGCCTTTTCGTGTGCGCGGGTCGATTCCGTTCCGTGGAGCTCGAGGCCAAAGGCGATCTCGTCCTCCACCGTCTCCCTGCAGATCTGACGGTCGGGGTTTTGGAAGAGCGTTGCGCACGAGCGGGCAATAACGCTTGTGGGGGTAGTTTTGGTATTGGCGCCCGCAACGTGCACGCTGCCTGCGTCGGGTTTGAGCAGGCCTGTGAGGAGTTTGGTGAACGTGGTCTTGCCTGCGCCGTTTTGACCTACAAGACCTATGAGCTCGCCGGGGCGCACTTTAAGGGTGAGGTCGTGTACTGCAGCTCCGCCCAGGGGGTAGGCAAAATCAACATGTTCGAATGCGACCACGGGCTCTTGTGCTGTCGCAGGCCGGGGCGCGTGGGGCGAGGGGGCAGCGAAGCGCTTCGTGTCGTGAGAGGCGTTTCCCACTGCGTGCTTGATAAGCGCCTCTGCTTCGTCGACGGTAAGGCAAGGCGACGCTTGAGAACAGACTTTCTTGTGTGCAAGGCTGTTTGAGATGCGAGCCACGCGGGGGCTGTCGACGCCGATTCGCTGGAGTTCTTCGGCATGCGAAAAGACCTCGTGCGGCGTTCCCTCGAGGGCGATTTTCCCATTATCGAGCACGACCACACGGTTGCAGAATGTGGAGAGCAGCGCCACCTTCTGCTCGATTACCACGACGGTCACGTTTTGTTCGCGGTTGATTTTCGCGAGCGTATCGAAAACGAGCAGCGAACTTGCCGGGTCGAGAGCGGCGGTGGGCTCGTCGAGTACGAGCACACGGGGCTGCAGCGCCATGATTGCGGCGATGGCCACCTTTTGCTTTTGGCCGCCCGAGAGCGTGGCGATTTCGCGATCGCGCAAGTCGGCAATGCCAACGGTCTGCAAGGCGTCCGCGAGACGCCGCTCGATTTCATCGTGCGGCACGCCAAAGTTTTCCAGGCCAAAGAGCAACTCGTCTTCCACAACGGAGGCGACCATCTGGGTATCGATATCTTGGAGCACGCTTCCAACGATGCGCGAGATATCGGTGAGCGTGACCTCGCAGGTATCCTCGTCGGCAACATGAACAGCTCCGTAGAGCGTTCCCCCAAAGTGATGGGGAATCGCTCCAGAAAGGCATGCCGCGAGAGTGGATTTGCCTGCACCCGAAGGGCCGATGATGCCGAGGAAGTCGCCTTCGCCTATCGCGAGCGAAATATGGTTCAACGCGGGCACGTGCGTCTCGCGATACGAGAACGAGACGTCCTCAATGTCGATAATTGGATTCATAACGGCCTTTCGGTTCAAGAGGGCAAACACGGGCGATGCTTTCGCTCAAAGGGCGCGAGGGCACCTATGAAGGCATCCTCGCGCCGGGCAATGCGCCCCCAGGTTATTTTTTGATTGCTTTGGCAAGGGGGAAGAACAACGCTTGGACCACAACGGCGTTGAAGATGGCAGTTCCCAGCACCAGGGGGACCTTAGGCAGCGCGGCCTCCAGGCCAAAACCCGCCATGAGCGTTCCCGCGACAGCGAACAGGGCGCCGGATACGAGGGTGGTGACAAACGTTGCGATAAGCGCGTTTACCTTGGCGCCGCCGATACTGCTTTTGACAAGGATGGCCATCGTCAAAGCGCCGGCAGCCTCGGTCAAGAAGTTAAGGCCGGGAATAGAGGTGGTGAACTGGATCACTGCGGCGGAGATAAGGCCGTAGACGATCGATTGGGCAAGAGTGGCGCGGGTGAGCGCAATGGCGAGGGCGTATGCCGCGATGATGAACTGGGGCTTGATACCGGTCATGGCCAGCGCGTTGCCAGCGGTCATGTTGAGGATAAAGCCTGCGGCAAGAAGGATGGCGAGCAGGACGAGGGAAGAGATGTCGACGAGGCCATGAGAAGAGGTCTCGGCAGAGACGATGCGTGCGGCGGAGTTGGACATAACGCGGGGTCCTTTCGAGAACGAGAGATGAGATGTCGAGCTATTGGGCTGCCCGTTTGGCTGACGTGAAGGCTAGGAGAGCTTGAGGGCTTTCTTGATGGGCAGGTAGAGGGCTGCGACCAGGATGCCATTGAAAACGGCGGTAGCGGCGACGACGGGAAGCATGGCGGCGGCGAGCTCTGCCACGAGGCCGATCATCGCCATCTTGATGACCATGAAGATGCAGCCGGAGACAAGGGTGGTTGCGAATGTGGCAACGGCTGCTGCGACGGGAGAGATGGTGTCGCGGCGCGATGCGGCGGTGACGATTGCGGCCATGAGCATTGCGGCGATGCCCTCAGCGGCGAAATCGATAAACGGCGAGCTGGTGGTGATCTGGATTACGGCGGCGGAAATAAGGCCGATGACGAGCGCCTGGCCAAGATTGGGACGAACGACAAGGATGGTGAGGCAGAAGGCGGAGATGATGAACTCGGGGCTGATGACGCCGCCCGAAATGCTCGAGATCGCCTTGCCGACGGTGAAGTTGAGGATAAAGCCGGCGGCCAAGAGAACGGCAAGAAGAACAAGAGCGCGAACGTCGAGGGCGCCGTGGTCGGTGGTGGAAACGGTGCGGGGCTGGGCTGCTGCGTTAGGCATGGTGATCAACCTTTCTTGAGGTGTTTTGGAGGTTTGTCGTCGTTGGTGGGTAGATGCGATGGAGGCGCGTGATGCGTGCGGTGGAAGCCGAGATAAAGAAAAAAGCCCCCGGTCGAAACCGGAGGCCTCATCATTTGCCTAGAGCTATTTTAGGCGTGAGGGACTCACAGTCGACCGACCGTATACGCATCACGCCACCACCAGTTCATGACAGAGTTGTTGGAGAAGTTGATCATTCTGGTGGCTCCTTTCGGGTAAGCGAAGTTATTTAGGTTGCGCTGCACTATAGCACAGTAAGAAGGCGATACAACAAGTATTTCAAAACTGTTTCTGCGGGTGGTAGCAGGGCGCGAACCCGCGGTTGCGTTTCTCTAATGGTCCTTGGAATTGAGCTTGGAGAAATCATCGACAATGATATCCAGGCATTTTGGCAATGCACGCGCGCCAAAGACGCCCGAAGGATTGGGAATGAGCTCGCCGTCGTACTCCATGCCCAATGAAGGCGAGCAGGTGATTGTCGCCTCTTTTGCCTGAAGCATCTTGAACTGGGGGCGTCCGAGTCCTTTGCCTGCGGGGTCAAAAACGCCTGCGAGCAGGGTAGGGAGCAGCTGTACCGTCGCCACCGGTTCGATGACGGCGATGTCGATGAGACCGTCGTTCATGCGGCAATCGGGAAACAGATTGATGTCGTTTTGAATCACTGCGGTGTTGCCCACCATGCATCCGATGCCATCAAACTCATCGACCTTGCCATCGTGTTCAATCGTGAAGTGCGCTACCTGAGGGTTGGGAGTGGCAAGTGCGGAGAGCGCATAGGCGATTTCGCCGATCTCGTTTTTGTTTGGCGCTGCCTTTTCCATAATGGCGGCGTCAAAGCCGGAACCGGCGATGATGATAAAGCCGTGGCGCTGCTCGTTGCCTTCGGCGTCATTCCAAAAGAGCTCGCCCATGTCGACAGGGACAGTATGTCCACGGCGGCATGCCTTGGCAAGGGCGGCAGCCTCCGGCGCGTTGCCGATGTTGTTGAAGAACAGGCATGCTGTGCCCGAAGGGAAGATGAGGGTGGGGACATGCGTGTCGCGCAGACAATCGAGCACGTTGGAGACGGTGCCGTCACCGCCCGAGACCACCACGCGGTCAAACGCGGTGACATCGCGCGTGGCGTCTTCTGGCTCCATGCCCTTACCGATGAAGCGCATGGTGATTTCGTCCCCTGCTTGAGCGAGGGCGTGAGCAAAGGCATAGATCTCGTCGGAGCGGGTGCCCGAGGCGGGATTGTGGATGATAAGGCAACGCATACGTTTAGGTCCCGTTCGTCGTAAAGCCCTGTATAGTTTATGTAGCGATATCCTACCCTGCGCACGAGTGCGCCAACCATGATTCTGGAGGAGCATGTACATCTCCACATATGAGGAGCTCCTGGCCTTTTGCAAGCGCGCCGCGGCCTTTGATGCCGTGGCCATCGATACCGAGTTCTTGCGTGAGCGAACATACCATGCACGTCTGTGCCTGGTGCAAGCCGCGACGCCCGAAGAGTGCGTGGTCATCGATCCCATTGTTATCAAGGACCTCTCTCCTTTGGCTGAGCTGATGGGTGATGAGGGGGTTATTAAAGTGTTCCATGCCTGTTCGCAGGATATGGAGGTTCTTTATCATACGTTAGGTGTGCTTCCTGCTCCCATCTTTGACACACAGGTGGCTGCCGCTTTTTTGGGCGAGCGCATGCAGATGTCCTACAACGGTCTTGTGCATGCTTTTTGCGATGTTGATTTACCAAAAACCGAGTCGCTGACCGATTGGTCTCGTCGTCCTTTGAGCGATTTGCAGCTTGAGTATGCCGTGGACGATGTGCGCTACCTCATTGTGGCATACGGGGTCATTATGGATAGGCTTGGGCAGCTTGGCCGCGTGTCGTGGGTGACCGATGAGATGCGACCGCTTGCGAACGTTGAGCACTACGTTGTCGACCAGCGCCTCGCGTTCAAGCGCGTCAAGCGCATCAACTCTTGCACGCGTCGACAACTCGCCATCGCCCGCGAACTCGCGGCGTGGAGAGAGCGCCGTGCCGAGCGTCGTAACGTTCCGCGTAAGTGGATCATGTCGGACGAGGTTTTGGTTGCCTTGGTTAAGCGTGCGCCCAAGACCGTTGACGATTTCCGTCGTACACGCGGAACCGAGCAGCTTTCCGAGGCGGATGTTGACGCTGCTCTCGTCGCCATCGAGCGTGGGCGCAATTGTCCTTCCGATAAGCTTCCCTTCATCAGTCGACCGCATCATACGCCTACGCCCGAGGTCGAAAGCGTTTGCGACCTCATGTACGCGCTCATGCGCCTGGTTTCTGAACGTTCCGGCGTGGCCACTGCCATCATTGCGAGTCGCGATGAGTTGTTCTCCTATATGGAGCATCCCGAGCGCAGCCCACTGCGCGATGGCTGGCGTTTCGAGCTTGTGGGCACGCTGCTCGACGATCTTTTGGCTGGCAATATGGGTCTGACCGTAAAAGACGGATCTGTCGAGATTCTTTAGGCGATCAGCCAAAAGAGGTGCGCTCCGGTGGGGTGCACCTCTTTTCTTTTGGAGAAATTAGATAGTTAGACAAACGTCTAACTATAGAGTATGATGCTGTTGAAGACGATTGGAAGGAGGCTCCGTGGCAGGAGAGGGATTCAAGGCGCTTGCAGATCCCACGCGACGGCGCATCTTAGAGTTGCTGCGCGGCAGCGACCTGACGGCGGGGGAGTTGGCTGAACATTTTGATATGAGCAAGCCCTCTTTGAGTCATCATCTGGCAACGCTTAAGAGCGCGGGCCTCGTGAGGGACGAGCGCCACGGGCAAAATATCGTATACAGCCTCAACACTACGGTCATGCAGGATTTGATCGGGTGGTTTATGGGGTTTGCAGATAATGAGGACAATGGGGATGAATAAGGAAACAGGGATGAATAAGGAAAAAAGGGGCGCTCGTACTACGGGCGTATCGTTGCGCGTATGGATTGCCCTTATCGTTTTGTGTTTGGTTAACGTGGCGGCCCATCTCATCGTGATGCCGAGCTTACCCGCGCAGATTCCTACGCATTGGGGAGCCGATGGATCCGTCAACGGCTGGGGTCCGCGCTGGATGGCCTCCGCACACGGTGCTCTGCCGCTGGCGTTTTTGGCGATGTTCTATGTGGTGCCACGTATCGACCCTAAAGGCGAGGCATATCGAACCTCGGGCAAGTTCTACCAGGGTTTTGTGATTGCTTTTACGCTGATTATGTGCGCTATCGGCTGGCTGTGCGAGCTGACGGTATGGGGCATCGTCCCTGCTCGCGGCGTGGTGAATGTGGCAGTTTCCACTGCTATCGGCCTTTTGTTCGTGGGCATTGGCAATTACTTGCCGCGCATCAAGCAAAACTACACGATGGGTGTGAAGACGCCCTGGGCGCTTGCCGACCCCGATAACTGGCGCCGTACCCAACGCTTTGGCGGCAAGTGCTTTGTCGTTATGGGCCTTGGTATGGTTTTGCTGGGACTGGTGGCCCCACTGTTTTCGGATTCTATGGTCGTTGTCGGCACTGTCGCATTGGTCCTGGGCGGCACTGCGGCTATATATGCCTACTCGTATCTCGTGTGGCGCAATGCGGAAAGACGGTCGATGTAAGACGCGCCTTTCGCTGACGCCGCTACGCTCCGCGCACTAGCGCCCACAACACGGCGATGATGACGGATGGAAGAAGGTTTGCCGTCTTAAAGATCTTGCCCCAGATAAGATTGACGCCTGCGCAGAAGATGAGCATGGATCCTGCGAGCGATAAGTTGCTGAGCGCCCATTCGGTCATGAACGGCTCGATAAAGCGCGCGAAAATCGTGATGGTGCCCTGAAAGACCGCTACTGGCAACGCGGAGAAGATGGCGCCACGGCCCATGGAGGCAGTCATGGCACAAACCATGATGAAGTCGAGTGCGCCTTTGATAGTGAGTGTGGTGTAATCGCCAAGGATACCGTCCTGGATGGATCCCACGATGGCCATGGCGCCAACGCATACGGTGAGGGACGGGTGACAAAGGCATCGACAAAACCGTTCTCCGAATCACCCGCAAAGCGATCGCGTAGCCATTCGCCGAGGTGCTCCATGCGCAGTTCGAGATTGAGAAACTCGCCGATAAGCGTGCCGACGGTAAACGAGACGATGATCATTCCCGCGCCGCCGCTCGCCAGGCCGTCGTTTGTCACCTCGAGCATCTTTTCGAGCGTTCCCGCGAGGCCGATGAACAGCACGCAAAGGGCTGATGCCTTGAGCAAAGCGTCTTGTACGCGGGGCGTGATAAAGCGCCTGCCAAGAAGTCCGGCGAGGCCACCTGCGATGAGGAGCGCGACATCGATGACGGTTCCGAGTCCGATCACGGCTGCTGCCTTTCTCAATCAATAGGGAGATGAACTGCCTACAGGATTTGTTCTAGGGGAGGGGATCGCTTATGCAACAACAGATAAGCCTAGCATGTGATGGAGCGCTTCCCAGGTCCATATCTCCCAACGGTAGTCTTCCTGTTGCCTTTGCACAGATGAAGCAGAAAAACCCTTTTGGCATGCCGCTTGCCGTTGCCAAATGGGGTTTCTTGCTTCACTTACGAACGGATACTCTTTCTTCGAGGCTGCTGTTACCCGTGGTCTTTCGGTAGGCGCGCAGGACACGGGTAGGGACGCTGGCAGCGGCATGCGACAATACCTGGCGTAAGAAACATAAAACCCGAGCTAACGGAGTGAAAAATTGGCCGAGTTTATCTACTCTATGTATCAGGCGCGCAAGGCGCATGGCGACAAAGTTATTCTCGACGACGTGACCCTGAGCTTCTTCCCGGGAGCAAAGATCGGTGTCGTGGGACCTAACGGCATGGGAAAGTCGACCCTGCTCAAGATCATGGCGGGCATCGAGGAGGTCTCTAACGGCGACGCCAAGCTCACCCCTGGCTATACCGTGGGCATCCTTCAGCAGGAGCCGCCACTCGACGAGGATAAGACCGTTATCGAGAACGTGCGCATGGCGTTTGGCGATCTGATCGCCAAGGTCGATCGCTTTAACAAGATCGGCGAGGAGATGTGCGATCCCGAGTGCGACATGGATGCGCTTATGGCCGAGATGGCCACCTTGCAAGACGAGATCGACACCGCCGACGGCTGGGACATCGATTCCAAGCTCGGTCAGGCCATGGATGCCCTTCAGCTGCCTGATTCCGACATGCCCGTGAACGTCCTTTCTGGTGGCGAGCGCCGTCGTGTGGCCCTGTGCAAGCTGCTGCTTGAGGCTCCCGACCTGCTGCTGCTCGACGAGCCCACCAACCATCTGGATGCCGAGTCCATCTTGTGGCTCGAGCACTTCCTCCACAACTATCCCGGCGCCGTGCTTGCCGTCACCCACGACCGTTACTTCTTGGATAACGTTGCCGAGTGGATCTGCGAGGTCGACCGCGGTCACCTGTATCCCTACAAGGGCAACTACTCCACCTACCTGGAGACCAAGGCCGCGCGCATCGAGGCGCAGGGCAACCGTGACGCCAAGCTTGCCAAGCGTATGAACGCCGAGCTCGAGTGGGTTCGCTCCTCCCCTAAGGCGCGCCAGGCCAAGAATAAGGCACGTCTTGCCCGATACGAGGAGATGGAGGCCGAGGCTCGTGCGAGCCAAAAGCTCGATTGGACCGACATCCGCATTCCCGTGGGCCCGCGTTTGGGCTCCAAGGTCCTCGAGGCGCATCACCTGCACAAGGAATTCGATGGCCGTGTGCTGATCGACGACCTTTCCTTTAGTCTGCCGCGCAATGGCATCGTAGGCGTTATCGGTCCCAACGGCGTGGGCAAGACGACGCTGTTCAAGACCATCGTGGGCCTTGAACCTCTGACCTCGGGCGAGCTGGAGATTGGCGAGACGGTCAAAATTTCCTACGTTGACCAGAACCGCGAGGGCATCGATCCCAACAAGAGCCTGTGGGAGGTTGTCTCGGACGGCCTTGACCGCATGATGGTGGGCGAGACCGAGGTTCCCAGCCGCGCCTATGTGGCGAGCTTTGGCTTTAAGGGCCAAGACCAGCAGAAGCGTGCCGGCGTACTTTCTGGCGGTGAACGCAATCGCCTGAATCTCGCCCTTACCCTCAAGCAGGGCGGAAACCTGCTGTTGCTCGACGAGCCCACCAACGACCTGGACGTCGAGACGCTTTCCTCGCTCGAGGCAGCGCTGCTTGAGTTCCCGGGCTGCTCGGTGGTCATCAGCCATGACCGTATGTTCCTTGACCGCGTGGCTACGCACATCCTGGCCTGGGAGGGTACGGACGAAAATCCCGGCAACTGGTATTGGTTCGAGGGCAACTTCGAGTCCTATCAGGAAAATCGTGTGGCGCGCCTGGGCGAGGACGCTGCTCAGCCGCACCGCATCCATCGCAAGCTGACGCGCGACTAGGCGCCGGCAAGCCTGCCGTATCGACGATTTAGGCTTATCGCTTGAGTCAAAAACGCCTCGAATCCGTTTTGGATTCGAGGCGTTTTTTCGTTACAGCTCGGAGGCTTCGATTTGATCGATGACCCAAGTGGAACCTGGGGTATTGGGATGGCGTCGCAAGTGCACGATTGCCTCGTGACGTTTTCCGGCTTGGGTGTAACGTAGGGTGAAAGACGCGCGGTTGCGGGTGGCGTCGATGGTGCCCCGCTCGCGGGCGATCCAGTAGTATTCGCCAGCGATGCCCATGGCGTCTGCTCCAAAGGGAAGAAGCGACGCAAGCTCGAATAGGATATCGCCTGGGCAGAACACTTCGGTAGAGAAATCTACGGGATAGTCGGGGTATTGTGCTGCGGGATCGATGGGCGCAGGGGTGGGCACGGGCGCAGGGGTGGGCACGGGAACCGGGAGCTCGACGGGTTGCGACACGGGTTTTGCTGCAGTGGCGGCCTCCGGTGCCTTCTCCAGGGCTTCCATGGGCTCGCTATCGTTTGCGGGCATGTCATCCTTGATGGGCGTGAGATCGGAATCTTGTCCGTCAGAGCTTTGCTCGGCTGCGAATGCGTCCGCCATGGGATTCGATTCGAGCGTGGTGACGCCTGCGTTGGCGTTGTCAGGGTCGTAGATAACGGTCAGTGAGATGGCGGGGAGGGAGTCGCTTTCCTGCTCTTCGACGGTTGGCGTCTCCTCGCCCTCTTTTGTCGTATTAATTTTGAGGGTATCGTCTTCGACCGGCTCGGCTACATCGGAATCCTCCTGTTTGCAGGTGGTTTCTTCTGCCTGGGAGTCAGCATCATTGGCAGTCGCTTCGTCGAGGACGGCCGTTTCGGCCTGGGCTTGCGCGGCAGCTTCGACGGGAGTTTTTTCGACCGTCTCGATAGATTCGAGAATCTCGCGCTTGACGCGGCGCGGCTTCACGGCCTTGATTGACTTGTCGCCGCGCTTTTTCTTCCAGGATTTGCCGCTGGTATCTGCCTTTTTTTGCGGTGCGGCTAGAGCTTCGTCCCATGCGGGCTGAGCGATGACGGTCGCATAGATGCGGCCTCCTTTGAAGACGGTGAGTTTGATGAAATCGTCTAGCTCTTCCAGTAGTTCACGCGTGGATTCGAATCCAAGGTCTGCGGCGCCAAGGGACTCTTTTTCGAGGGCCTCTTCGACCTGGGTGAGAAATGTCTGCTTGCCGCAGCCGATGGCTTCGGAGAGCAGACGGTAGAGATAGATATGATTTCCGAGGGTAAGGGAGGTGTTCTGAGGCATATGAAATCCTAACCTGAGTCTGTCTGCAGGTTATGGTACCACCCACCCTATGGATTCAAACGCCTTAGATAGCGCTTTGCAGCCTATGCGGACGTGCTACTTGTCGTATCGGCGTTACCTTTGGTCGAGTTTCCAGACGAGGTTTGAGAATCCGAGCTGTCTTCCTTGCCGGTGCCGGATGCCTCGGAGTCGGAGGTTCCGTTTGACGTAGTTCCATTGTTTCCGGTTGCGGAAGACGAGTCTTGGTTTTGACCGGTGCCGCTCGAGGGGGTGGAGCTAGTAGATGCGTCGTTGCTTGCTGCGGTGTCTTGGCTGGTCGACGCGGCGGCCTCGGCCTGCGGCGTCTCCGGCGTTTTGTCCGATTGCTCCTGGGCGGGCTCTGCCGCAGACCAGGGAGCGGGTACGCGCTCGCCCAGGCCTTTCCCTTCGGTGAGGGCAAGGATGATCGCCACGCTCAGAGCAACAGCGAGCACTGCCGTTCCAACAGAGAACATCACGACTTTGCGTTGGGTTGCCGCGCGTTCGGCCGCGGCGCGCGCCTGGAGTTTAGTGGGGGCGATGCGTGCCCCGTAGCGCGCGGGCTGACGATCGTAATAGCCTTGTGCGGCGCGCTCGCTATAGCCATAGCCCGACACGTAGGCGCTCGAAGGACCGGGCCGTTCGGGCTCGTGCTTGAGCTTTGCGGCGCCTGCCGAAAGGAAATGGCGATAGATCTGAGAGCTCAGCACGGTCACGATGGAGCTTACTGCTGCGCCGATCACCGAGCCCGCGATGCCAATATGCGAGGCGAGCGCGACAGAGGTCGCAGCTGCTGCGGCGCCGGCGATAACCTGAGGGATGGAAAGTCCCTCGAGCAACTTCTCCTTAGGCGCAATCGCTTGGGTTTGTCCGATAAACTGTTCTTGTTCGCGCTGGTAGACACGGGTGCGACGGGTGTCGGTGTAGCGCTCTTGTGCATTATTAAGGGCCATGGCGGAGTTCTCCTCCCGCGGCATAGGTGGTTCGTTTAGGGCTGCGTTTCGCGGTGTGCGCGTGGCGCGCACTCGATTGTTGTACCCCAGGTCGCGTTTATGAACGCATTCGCGTGAGTCAACAGAAAGTGCCAACAGACGTTAAGAGGCTGTGTTGGTTTTGCATCGCTTCTGTGAGGGTTCGACTCCTGCGAGCATAGACGCGAGGTGCTCGCTTTGCGATAAAAAAGCGCCCGGTTGTCGGGCGCTTGATCGCGTGGCTGCTATTCGACGGGTGGCATGGGCTTCCAGGAGGGGTCGGAGAGAATTTTTGCTCCATCTTTCCATCCGCGGCGCAGCGCGGGTACACCGGTCTTGAACGTCTTGTCTACAACGGCAAGGCGGATGAGCTCCTTGCAGAAGGTGGCGACATTGCCCAGGCGGAAGAGTACCGGATTGTAATCGCCGTAGAGCTTGAGATAGCGAGCGAGATAGGCGCGGTTGCGCATGATGTAGTAGCGGTTGGTATCGCTGGTGGAGTTGAGCTGACGCTTTCCGGCGATGTCCCAGTTCGAGACCACGCGGGCGCGCTGCAGGATGAGGTCGGATACCACGGCGGCGGGGAAGTGCTTGCTGGCGAGGTAGCCATAGCAGGCGTCGTCTCCATAGATGAAGAAACGCGCGTCGGGGTAGCCGATCTTCTGCACCACGCGGCGGCTAAAGAGGCCACCTTCAAAGCAGAGCTGATTCATTGGCTTGCATCCGGCCTCTCCTAGGTTGGCGGGGGCTACCGGGTTGGGGATGCCCAGGGGCACAATGAGCTGATACTGCCAAAAGAAGGGGCCGCCATCGAAATCAAGGCGCGATCCTTGGATTGCGTCGTAGCGGTCGGTCCACTTAGCCAGGCGCGAGATTGCCTGGGGGATAACGAGCACATCGTCGTCCATGACCCAAAACCACTGGGCACCCAGCTCATAGGCACGCTTAACGCCGGCCGAGAAGCCGCCGGCGCCGCCTGTGTTTTCAAGCTGTGGGGCGTAGACCGCGCGATCTGCGCTTCCTTCGGTATCTGCCTCGTCACCGTGGCCCCAAAGGGTAAGGCAGCGCTCGTTGAATTTCGCCACCATCTGTTTGGTGGCGGGGGAGTTCTCGTTATCCACGATGACGATGCGCCAGGGGGCATCGTCAAGCGCGGCGATTGAATCAAAAAGGTTTGCGAGCATTTCTTGGCGCTTATAGGTGACCACGACGAGCGCAAGACGCTCGATGGGCGATGCGGATGTGCCAGCTGTTTGGATTTCGCTCACGTTTGAAGACCTTTACGACGTCATTTCCGATGAATCCATTATAGAGTCCCTGCGGCATCTTGAGAAAAACCGCGTATTCCGATGATGTCTGGGAGGCGACGCCTCGTGCCGGCGTGCGCTTGGGCACGGCGGGGTATTATGGAACCAATCAATTTTGGCTCGAAAGGTGGCTTTGTGGACCAACATGCTCAACCGGTGCTATCGCTTCTGGTTCCCATCTATAACGTGGAGCGCTATCTTCGGCAGTGCCTCGATTCCGCTGCGGCACAGACGCTCGAGAACATCGAGATTATCTGCATTAATGACGGTTCTACCGATTCGAGCCCTGCGATTATCCGCGAGTACATGGAGCGCGATGCGCGCTTCGTCATGATCGACAAGGCCAACTCCGGATACGGCGACTCTATGAACCGGGGCCTCGACCAGGCGCGCGGCGAGTACGTTGGCATTTTGGAGTCGGACGATTTCATGGCGCCCGATGCGCTCGAGAAGCTGGTACATGTCGCGCGCGCTCACGATGCCCAGATCGTCAAGGGAAACTTCGACCTCTATTGGTCGACGCCCGAGGAGCACCGCGAGCTTTTTGAGATGTTTTCTCCCAACCGCTGTGGCAAGGTCGTGCGCCCCGCGGCGGATGCCTTTGCATTCCACCAGAAGCCTTCTATCTGGTCTGCCGTCTATCGGCGTGATTTCCTGGAAGATGGCAATATTCGTTTCCTCCCTACGCCGGGCGCCGCATTCCAGGATGCCTCCTTTACGTTCAAAGCGTTTGCCTTGGCGGACCGAGCGGTGTGGATCCACGATTCGATCCTCTCGTATCGTCAGGACAACGAAGGCTCCTCGGTCAATGCTTCCAACAAGGTCTTTTGCGTCAACGACGAATACGCGGAGATTGAGCGTTGGCTCTCGTGCGAGTATGCCGAGCGTTGCGGTGAGGAGGAGGCGGCGCGCCTGGCGCGCATTTGCCAGGCGGTGAAGTACGACTCCTATATGTGGAGCTATGTGCGTCTAGCACCGCAGTTTCGCGTGATGTTCTTGGAGCGCATGGCGTCCGAGTTCAAGGTAGCGCTTGATGACCATACATTCGAGCTTGCCGACCTTAAGCCCTGGAAGCGTGCGAACCTGGAGAGCATCTTGAAAGATCCCGCTGCGTGGGCATGGGCAAACGAGCGCTATGCGACTTCGGGCAAGTTTGGACGCGCGATGCATTATCTCAAGCTTGGAGGCCCTGGGCTCCTTCTTGCCTATGCAAAAAGTAGGTCGGACCATGAGTAGCTCAACGTTGGCGCCTGCCGTTTCCCTTATCGTTCCGGTTTATAAATCCGAAGCCACGCTCGGCGCGTGCCTGGATTCACTCCTTGCGCAGACCGAGGCCGATATCGAGATTATCTGCGTCAACGATGGCTCGCCCGATAACTGCGCGAGCATCCTTGAGTCATACGCGTCTCGAGATGCGCGTATTTGTGTGATAACCCAGCAAAACCAGGGACTTTCCGCTGCGCGCAATGCGGGCATGGATGTCGCGCGCGGGCGCATCGTCGACTTTGTCGATTCCGACGATACCGTGTCGCCCGATCTTTGCCGGCGGCTTGTGGAGGTGTTCGATGCGACTGATGCCGACGTGGTGACGTTTGGCGCGGTGTGTGAGCCCGAGGACCGTGCTTCAAAGCGCATACGGCAGCTGCTCAGTCCCGCTGCGGCAACGTTTGATACCTTCGATGCCGCGCTGCTCTTCTCTGCGAATGCTCAGCCTTATGCCTGGCGCACCGCTATGCGCCGTGCGTTTATGGAGCGCGAGAACATTCGCTTCTCGACGCGCTTGCGCTTTGCCGAGGATGTTCCGTATCAGTTTATCGTTTACCCATTGAGCAAGAAGACGGTGCTCATTCCCGATAAGCTCTATCACTATCGCATGACGGATGGATCGCTCACCCATGTGTATAACACCGAGGCGTCGCGTGCGCAGAAGGTCGAGCAGCATCTCTTGATGTTCGAGGTGATTTTTGACGAATGGCGTAAACGTGGCCTGCTCGGGCTGTGTCCAGGCGAGATGGTTGCTTGGTGTCTGGACTTGACGCTGTTCGATCTGGTGCGCCTGCCATCTGCAGAGGCAGACGCGTGCGCGCTGCATCTATCTCGCTTGTTGCGCGACGTCTACGGAGAGAAATGGTACACGCTTCCGCCCAAGGGAGCGCAGCGGCGTGCGGCGTTCGCCGTGGCGCAGGGCGCAGAATCGGGGTTCGAGATGAGAAAGCGTGACCTGATTGCCTTTTTTGCTGCCACACGCGGTGTGAAAACTTGCGTGGAGCGTTTTATCTGACGCATCCGCTACACGTTCAATGCGAGGGAGATTGACATGAAAGACGGGTTTGTTCGAGTTGCCGCGATGACGCCGGCACTGCGCGTGGCAGATGTCGACTACAACGTCGATGCGTGCGCCGATGCCGTGCGCGCGGCGAAAGCCCAGGTTGTGGTGCTTCCAGAGCTTGCTATCACCTCATATACTTGCGAGGATCTTTTTTTACAAGAGGTGCTGCTCGATGCCGCCGAGAAGGGCGTGGCCCGCTTGGCCGAAGAGACGGCAGGCGTCGATGCCCTCGTGCTTGTGGGCGTGCCCGTGCGCGTGGCAGCGAAGCTCTACAACTGTGCCGCGGTGCTGTGCCATGGCGAGCTTTTGGGCCTTGTGCCCAAGCGGAATATCCCCATGTACGGTGAGTTCTACGAAGGCCGCCGCTTCTGTTGCGGCCCTACTTCGGTGAGCATGGTCCGTTTTGCCGGCTGCGATGAGGTTCCGTTTGGCACCGAGCAGCTTTTTGAGTGCGATACCATGCCGGGCCTTGTCGTTGCCGCAGAGATCTGCGAGGACCTTTGGGTCCCCAATCCTCCGAGTACCGATGCCGTTCGTGCAGGTGCCACGCTTGTCTGCAACCTCTCGGCTTCTAATGAGTTGGTGGGCAAGGCGGACTATCGCCGCAACCTGGTTGCTTCCACCAGCGCTCGCCTTATGTGCGCCTACGCTTACGCCAGTGCCGGCTGGGGCGAATCGACGCAAGATGTAGTCTATGGTGGCCACTGCTTGGTTGCCGAGAACGGCCGCATGCTGCGCGAGGCAGATCCCCTCAACGATATCGAGCTTATCCGTGTAGGGGAGGGACATGCCGCTGCAGGTGCTGCCGCCGTGGTCGACTTTGGACTTTTGGCGGCAGAACGTCGCCGCATGTCCACGTTCTCGGTCGAGGCGGATGCTTCGGGCTATGCAATTTCCTCGTTTGACCTTGATGTATGCGAGGTCTCGCTTGACGATCGATTTGTCGACCCGCATCCGTTTGTGCCGGCGGACCCCAGTCGCCGCGCGGAGCGTTGCGAGTCGATTTTTGCCATCCAAGCGCATGGTCTTGCCAAGCGCTTAGCGCACACGCATTCCCGTCGCGCGGTGATTGGCGTTTCCGGCGGTTTGGATTCCACGCTGGCGCTGCTGGTGTGTGCCCGCGCCTTTGACCTGCTGGGTCTTGACCGCAGCGGAATTCTCGCCATCACGATGCCGGGATTTGGAACAACCGACCGCACGCACGGCAACGCGACGGCCATGAGTCGAGCGCTTGGCTGCGAGCTGCGCGAGGTCAATATCGCCGCCGCAGTACGACAGCACTTCCTAGACATTGGGCATGACGAGTCTGATCACTCCGTCACGTACGAGAACGCGCAGGCTCGCGAGCGCACGCAAATTCTCATGGATGTGGCAAATCGCGAGGGTGGCTTGGTGGTGGGTACCGGCGACCTTTCCGAGTTGGCCCTGGGCTGGGCAACCTACAACGCCGATCATATGAGCATGTACGGCGTCAATGCCGGTGTGCCCAAAACCCTTGTGCGTCATCTGGTGCACTATGTTGCCGACGAGGCGCACGCTAAAGGCGATGAGGGTCTTGCCACCGTCCTTCTTGATGTTCTTGACACTCCGGTTTCTCCGGAGCTTCTTCCTGCGACGGAAGGCGGCAAGATCTCGCAAAAGACCGAAGACCTTGTTGGTCCTTATGAGCTGCACGATTTCTTCCTGTATCAGGTACTGCGCTGTGGATTTGCACCGAAAAAGGTGTATCGACTGGCGCTTGCCGCTTTTGATGGGCGCTATGCGGGCGGCGCTGATGCCGATGGCGCCTGCGTTGGTACCTATGATGCCGAGACCATCATGAAGTGGCTCAAGAAGTTCTACTGGCGCTTCTTCTCGCAGCAGTTCAAGCGCAGCTGCCTGCCCGATGGCCCCAAGGTGGGCTCCGTTGCCGTGAGTCCGCGCGGGGACCTGCGCATGCCGAGTGACGCCGCGGTCGCGCTCTGGCAGGCGCAGCTTGAAACCCTGTAAACGCTAACGGGTATTGGCAATCCAAGCTGCTTTGTAAACGCTGCCGTGCATCCGCCTTTTTGAACATCGCGGGTGTGCGGCAGCGCTACACTGAAGAGCATTGTTTTTATTTCGCATAATCGAAAGGTTCGTCCTATGAAGTTTTCCAGCCGACTCGATCGCTTTGGTGACGAGGTTTTCGCCGCCCTCAATAACCGCCGTGTCGCTCTGGAGGCCGAGGGCCGAACTATCTACAATCTCTCGGTGGGAACACCTGATTTCGAGCCGTACCCGCATGTGGTCGATGCTGTCGCGCAGGCTATTCAGGACCCTCAGATGTGGAAGTACTCCCTGCGCGATCTGCCCGAGCTCAAGCAGGCTGTGTGCGACTATTACGTTCGGCGTTTTGGTGTGAAGGGCATTACGCCCGATATGGTCTGCTCCGTTAACGGAACGCAGGAGGGGGTGGGCGTATTTGGCCTTGCCATGCTTGACGAGGGCGATACGGTGCTCGTGCCCGATCCTTGCTACCCCGTGTTCGAGGCGGGCGTGAAGATTGCCGGTGGCGAGCTCGCATACTATCCGCTCAACGCCGAACACGATTTCCTGCCGTATGTGGAGGGTATCGATCCTGCGGTGGCAGATCGTGCCAAGTACATGATCGTTTCGCTTCCCGCCAATCCGGTTGGATCGGTGGGCACGCCCGAGCTGTATGCCAAAATTATCGAGTTTGCACGCGAACATGATTTGCTTATCGTTCACGACAACGCGTATTCGGACATCACCTTCGATGGTCCGCGTGGCGGCAGCTTCCTGCAGTATCCCGGCGCGCTCGAGGTGGGCGTGGAATTCTTCTCGCTCTCCAAATCCTTTAACGTCACCGGTGCACGCATTGGCTTTTTGGTGGGGCGCTCCGATGTGGTTGCCGCTTTTTCCAAGCTTCGCAGCCAGATCGACTTTGGCATGTATCTGCCGCTGCAAAAGGCGGCCATTGCGGCGCTTACCGGTCCGCTCGACGAGGTTGAGCATCAGCGCTTGATGTACCAGGAGCGTCGCGATGCCTTGTGCGATGGTCTTGAGAACCTTGGGTGGGAGCGCCCCAACGCACACGGCTCGATGTTCGTTTGGGCCAAGTTGCCCGCAGGCCGCACCGATTCCATGGCGTTTTGCGAGGAGCTTATGGAGCAAGCCGGTGTGATTGTGACCCCGGGTGCGAGCTTTGGTCCCCATGGCGAGGGATATGTGCGTATGGCGCTCGTTCTTCCGCCCGATGGTTTGCGCGCTGCCGTTGCCGCCATCGCGTCCGCAGGGATTGTTGGTTAAAAGGACAATCGATGCAATTGCATGTCTTTTTCGGTAAGCGGTAGATGAATAGCCGACGAGTGGTTCATAATGGGTTTGTTAATAACCTCGGTTGGACCTAGAGAGACAGCTGGGCCCAAGAGAGATGGGAGTGCCATGGTTAACGATAGGAAAGTCGCCATCGTCGGTTGCGGTTTTGTGGGATCTTCTTCTGCGTTCGCATTGATGCAGAGCGGATTGTTTTCCGAGATGGTCCTGATCGATGTCGACAAGGACCGTGCTGAGGGTGAGGCTCTCGACATCAGCCATGGTACACCGTTTGGCCATCCCATGAAAATCTATGCGGGCGATTACGAGGACGCTGCCGACGCCGCCATCATCGTCGTTACCGCTGGCGCTGCCCAGAAGCCGGGCGAGACCCGTCTTGACCTCGTGAACAAGAACGTCTCCATCTTCAAGTCCATTATTCCGCGCATTCGCGAGGTGGGCTTCGAGGGCATTTTGCTCATCGTCTCTAACCCCGTTGACGTTTTGACGTATGCCGCCATGAAGATGTCCGGTCTACCCCAGAGCCATGTTCTGGGCTCCGGTACCGTGCTGGACTCCGCACGCCTCAAGGAGGCTCTGGGTGCCCACCTGGATGTCGACCCGCGCAACGTTCACGCCTACATCATCGGCGAGCATGGCGACTCCGAGCTTGCAGTCTGGTCTTCCGCCAATGTTTCCGGTGTGCCCCTGAACGATTTCTGCGAGATGCGCGGTCACTACGATCACCTGGCGTCCGAGAAGAAGATTGCCGACGACGTTAAGAACGCTGCCTACAACATCATCTCCAAGAAGCACGCTACCTACTATGGCATCGCCATGTCCGTGCGCCGTCTGTGCACGGCGATTATGCGCGACGAGAAGCACATCCTTCCCGTTTCCAGCCTCATGGTGGGCGAGTACGGCCTTGATGACATCTGCATCTCTATGCCTACCATCGTGGGTCGCGATGGCGTGGAGTGCCGCGTGCCGGTTTCGCTTTCCAACGAGGAGTACGCCGAGCTGCATCGTTCTGCCGACGCTCTCAAGGACGTCATGTCCAACGTCGACTTCGAGGCGTAAAAACCCTCCTCGTGTGTCAAAAAGTCGACAGGTTTATTTCGACACATTATATAAAGATGCAGGTCAGGACCTTGTTGGTTCTGGCCTGCATCTTTATATTGACGAGCAATGTGACAGAAAGTCCTCTGGTTTAATCTGTCACATTTCGATTCTGTCTGCTGTTTGGGTAGGATGAAGGACGGAAGCATCTGAAGCGGGGAGGGGCTCATGGACGATCGTAAAGAGGGCGTGAGTGCTTCGGGCAATTTCCTGACCTATGCTCAAACCGCTCTGGATACATGGAATGAGCGACCGTTTTGTGCGGTCGATAGCCTCGTTTTGTCCTGGCTTGCCTACTATCGGCTGCCTGCCGATTGCCCTTCTGTTAACACCTGGGAGGGCGTCGACGTTCGCGACCTTTTGCGCCTGGAATGTCGCGAGTCCATGACAGGGGAGCTATGGGATCCACAGGGCAGTTGGGACTTGTTGGTCGCCGTGTGCGCCAATCCACGCTATCGCGGCATGCGCGTATGCGGCTATCGCGCGGTGTTTGACGCGGCGGCGGAGGAACAGTTTGCCGCCATGACGTTTTGTTTACCCAACGGAAGCGTCTACATTGCCTTTCGAGGAACCGATTCGACTATGGTGGGCTGGAAGGAAGACTTCAACATGTCTTTCCGTTGTCCTGTGCCTGCGCAAACAACAGCGACTTCATATCTTGAATCGGCCGCGCTCGCGCTGGACGGCCCACTTATGTGCGGGGGTCATTCCAAGGGTGGAAACCTTGCGGTCTATGCGGCGAGCATGTGCGACCCCGCTGTGCGCGAGCGCCTTGTACGCGTGTATTCCCATGATGGCCCTGGCTTTAATGAGACGTTTTTGGGCGGCGCGGAGTATCAGGCGCTGGCGGCTGCGGGCAAGATTGACAAAACGCTCCCGTGCTCTTCGATTATCGGTATGATCTTTGAGCATCAAGAGGATTATGCTGTGGTCGAAAGCTGCGACTTTGGTCTTTTGCAGCACAATCCCTTTTCCTGGGTGGTGCCGCAGGGGGCAACCGATTTCGCCTATTGCGAGGGTCTCTCGGCGGGCGCGCGCTATATGGATGATGCTCTGGCTGCATGGGTTTCCGGCGTGACGCCTGCAGAGCGCGGCCGTTTTATTGACGAGCTGTTTGGGCTGCTGAGCGTTACGGGCGCGGAGCACTTTTCGGATATCGCTGCCGATTGGCAGCAAAACGTGCCAAAGATTCTTTCTGCGCTTTCCGAGGTTGATTCCGATACGCGGAGGTTCCTCATCGATACCCTGGCTGCTTTCGCACGCTGCGCGCTGATTCCCAAACTGCCCGAGCTTTCCAGTTTGACCGAGACGCTTCGGGCGTCATTGTCTTTGGGGCCCGCCGCCGGAGTCTCCGCTTGGCGAGAGAAAGTCGCAGCCTTGCGTGAACGCGAATACGGATCTGGTTCGAACAAGGCGCTGTAGTTTTGGTTTGCGCCCCGCATGTGCTGGTATCATGGCAGGGTTCAATTCGCACCGAGGAGCATATCGATGAAGATCAATCACGCCATCTTGCATATTCTGGACTTTGAGTCTGCGGTGAACGTTATCAGCCAGCGCGAGCTCGATCTCGAAGACAGCCGCGCGTGCCGTCAGTTCGTCACCACACACTTGCGTCGTGCGCGAGAAAGCGGGGACAACAAGCGAGCGACTTTCTCCGAGGAATCTGCATTCGGCAGCGAGCTCAAGAGCTATTTCTATGGTGAGCGTGACTTCATCGATCTTTCGCAGCAGGTGGCTGATTTCATTGGTGGTGAGCTTTCGCGTGCTGACAAAGCCCAGTCAACCGATATCCTCGTTGCCGATTTCGATGATGACGACGATGTGCGCTGGTTTGCCGTGATGCTTCTTTCGAGCAAGCAGGCGTTTATGCACGAGGTGGGTACCGATGCCGGTCAGACCGTAAACGGCATCGCTCGCCATTATGCGATTCTGCCCAATCCCTCGCAGAAGCTGCAGAGCTACTGCGTGGTGCGCGCAAGCACTATGGAGATCGGCTACGTGGACAAGAAGCGCAAGATCGCCGGCGAGGACCGTATGTTGATTCCGGAGGGCTTGCTGCAGTGCGAAACGGGCGTCTCGGGCAAGGAGGCTATCGACACCGTTACGCGCGTGGTCGAGGAAGTCGCCGAAGAGCACGGCGCTAACACTGCGGTGGCGCTTGCTAAGGTCAAGGCCGCTGTGGCCGAGCGTGTTGAGGACGACGAAGAGCTACCGCCCTGGGATATTGTCGACGAGGTGTTCGAAGACAGTCCTCAGATCAAAGAGAGCGTTAAGTCCGCCCTGCGCGAGGAAAAACTGCCCGAGCACGTGCCCGTGGAGCGCAAGCAGGTTGAGCGCGCAGCCGTGCGCAACCATAAGATTCGCACCGATACCGGTATTGAGATTAGCTTCCCGGCCGAGATGGGCTCCAACTCGGATTACATCGAGTTCGTTAACGAGCCCAACGGTCTCATCTCTATTGAGCTCAAGAAGATCAGCAGCATCGAGAACCGATAGCGCGGCGGGCTGCACAGTTCAGGTTATATGAAAAGGGAACCCCGAAGAGCTAATGCTCCCCAGGGCTCCCTTGCCTTACAAATCGATTGTCTGCTGCAGGCCGTCTGTCGCTACAGCTGGCGCAGCCCCTCCTCGAGACCGGTCTTGCTATTGGTCTTCTCGTCGCGCTGCTTGATGACGCGGGCGGGAACGCCTGCTACGACAGCGCCCGCGGGAACGTCCTCGACGCACACGGCGCCGGCGGCGACGACGGCATTTTCGCCCACGTGCACGCCTTCGAGCACAACGGCGTTAGCACCGATGAGCACGCCGTCCTCAACGATAACGGGCGTAGCGCTTGCGGGCTCGACGACGCCGGCCAAAACGGTACCGGCGCCGATATGGCAGTTCTTGCCCACAGTGGCGCGGCCGCCCAGGATGGCGCCCATATCGATCATGGAGCCTTCGCCAATCACGGCGCCGATGTTGATGACAGCACCCATCATGATCACGGCGTTGTTCCCGATGGACACGCGGTCGCGGATGGTTGCGCCCGGCTCGATGCGTGCGTTGATGCCCTTCATATCCAACAGGGGCACTGCCGAATTGCGGCAGTCGTTTTCGATGTCAAAGTACTCGATATCGTCTGCATGGGCTTCAAGAATACCTTTGAGCTCAGACCAGTCGCCAAAGACAACCTGCCCCGCGCCCTCACCATAGGTGTGAGCGGAGCCGAAGTCGACCGCCCTGCCTGCCTTAATGCGCACGTAAACTTTCACGGGCGTCTTCTTCTTGGCGTTGGCGATGAAGTTGATGATCTCCTGTGCATCCATATTGGTGTCGTTTGACATGGGGCTTCCTTTCAAAACGAGGGGCGTAGCCGGCGTATGGTTCTTGTTGGCGTCCGGCTACTCGAACATAACTTGGTCAAAGGTGTAGAAACCGGGTTCGCGTTTTGCGAGTTTCTGCGCGGCGGCAAGTGCGCCGTTTACGAAAATCTGGCGGCTTGTGGCACGGTGGGTGAGGGAGACTTCCTCATCGGTGCCAAAGAAGCTCACCGTGTGCACGCCCGCAACGGTGCCGCCACGCAGCGAATGCATGCCGATCTCTTTGGAATCGCGCTTGCCGCACATACCCTCGCGTCCATATTGGGCGTAATAGTCGCTTTCGGGTTCGGCGGCAATAACCTCGTCGAGGAGCATCTTTGCCGTGCCAGAAGGGGCGTCGACCTTTTGGTTGTGGTGCGTCTCGCAGATCTCGACATCAAAGCCGGGGAGCTCACGCGTTGCCTGCGCCACCAGGTGGCGCAGCGCCGCCACGCCGATGGAGTAGTTGCCACTCCACATGACGGGGGCGTGCTTTCCCAGTTGCTTTACCTGCTCGAGCTGTTCTGCGGTGTAGCCCGTGGTGCCGCTCACGAGCGCTGCGCCCGTGCGTTCGACATAGGCGGCAACGGCGGGCAGGGTGCAGGCGTTGGAAAAATCGATAATCACGTTGGCGGCGGGAGCCGAGGCCAACGCGTCCGTGTCAAAGCCGATCTGCGCCTTGATGTCAAAAAGCGCTTCGCCGGATGCGTCCGTCATGGACTCGGCGGTTGCCTTGATGAGCGAGCCCATACGGCCCGTCCCCATGATGATGGTGCTAAGCAATGATATCTGCCTCCTTAAGTGCTGCCAAAAGAGCGGCACGGGTGTTGTCTGCCATGGGCATGAGCGGCATGCGATAGTGAAGGTCGAGCAGGCCCATCTGGCTCAGGGCCTCTTTGACGGGAATGGGATTGACCTCGCTAAAGAGCGCTTGGATGAGCGGCTGACCGGCGATTTGAATCTCTCGCGCACGCTCAACGTTACCATCCAGATACGCGTGGCACATCTCATGGACGAGCGCGGGCTGGACATCTGCCCAGACGCTGATGGCGCCCGAGGCGCCCAGGCTCATAAGCGGCACAGTGAGGGCGTCTTCGCCAGAGTACATGCGAAAATCGTCGGACAGAAGATGTGCGATGCTCGCCGCAAATGCAACGTTGCCGCTGGCCTCTTTAATGCCCATGACGTTGGGATGGGCAGCCAAGCGCTCGACGTTGTGCTTGCTAATGCCGCAACCGCAGCGGCCGGGAATGTTGTAGAGGATGCACGGGATGTCGACGGCGTCTGCCACGGTCTTGAAGTGCTGGTAGATGCCCTCTTCATTGGATTTGTTGTAGTACGGCGTGATGGTGAGCAAGCCATCTGCGCCCAAGCGCTGGTAGGAGAGCGACTTGTCGAGCATCGTGGCGGTCGAGTTTGACCCGGAGCCTGCGATAACGGGGATGCGTCCGGCAACCTGCTTAACCACGGCGGCAACGACGGCGTTGTCCTCCTCGTCGGTCATGGTTGCGGATTCGCCCGTGGTGCCGAGCACCAAAATGGCGTCTGTGTTGTTTTGCAGATGGAAGTCGACCAGGCGCTCAAGCGCGGCGAAGTCGATGCTGCCATCGGCGCAAAAAGGCGTGACGAGAGCTACGATCGAGCCCTCCAGATTGCGGATATCCATTATTGAGTCCCTTTCTTAGGAATTGTTCTTCAGGCTGTTGAGAAGCTGCCGACCTGTGGGAGTGACGTCGAGCGTGGCAAAGTAATCGGCGGGTGTCTCGGCGCGGCGGATGAGCTCGCAGGTGCCGTCCTCGCGCAGGAGGACCTCTGCCGAGCGCAGGCGACCGTTGTAGTTATAGCCCATGGAGTAGCCATGCGCTCCGGTATCGTGGATGACTAGAAGGTCATCGATGTCGATGCGGGGGAGCGCTCGGTCGACGGCAAACTTGTCGTTGTTCTCGCATAGGTTGCCGGTTACGTCGTACGTGTTTGTGGCTGGGGCGTCGGATTTGTCTGGCCCGTTTTCCTGTCCCATCACGGTGATGTGGTGGTAGGCTCCGTACATGGCAGGGCGAATGAGGTCGACGGCGCTGGCATCGACGCCAATATAGTCCTTATAGATATGCTTCTCGTGCAGGGCACGCGTGACCAGGCAACCGTAGGGTCCCATCATAAAACGGCCCATCTCACAGAAGATGGAGACGTCCCCCATACCCGCGGGGACGAGCACCTCTTCAAACGCCCGGCGCACCCCTTCGCCGATAACGTGGATGTCGTTGGGTTCTTGCTCGGGGCGATAGGGAATGCCAACGCCACCGGACAAGTTGACAAATGCCACGTGCGCGCCCGTTTCGCGTTGCAAGCGCACCGCGAGGTCGAACAGGATGCGCGCGAGGGCGGGGTAATAATCGTTGGTGACGGTATTGCTTGCCAGGAAGGCATGGATGCCCAGATTTTCGGCGCCGCGCTCGACAAGCATGCGGAAAGCTTCAAAGAGCTGCTCCTCGGTCATGCCGTATTTGGAATCTCCCGGGTTATCCATGATGCCGTTTGCCAGCTGGAAGAGTCCGCCGGGGTTAAAGCGGCAGCTTACCGTCTTGGGGATGGGTCCCGCCACCCGCTCGAAGAAATCGATATGCGAGATGTCGTCAAAATTGACGATGGCTCCCAGCTTGGCTGCGAGGCGAAAATCGTCTGCGGGCGTGTCGTTCGACGAAAACATGATGTCGTGGCCCGTGATACCCATGGCGCCGGCGAGCATGAGTTCGGTTTCAGACGAGCAATCGCAGCCCGCCCCGTACTCATGCAGGATGGAGATGAGTCGCGGGTTGGGGTTCGCTTTGACGGCGAAGTATTCCTTAAAGCCGGGGTTCCACGCAAACGCGTCGCGCACCGCTTCCATGTTGCGGCGAATGCCTGCCTCGTCGTACAGATGAAACGGGGTGGGGAACTGCTTTGCTATAGCGACCAGCTGGTCTTTGGACACAAAGGGGGTCTTTGCCATTGAGGCTCCTTTTCTGATAGCACTCCTGCAGAATGTCCGTGCAGACAGTCTTGCGGGTGTTTCCCGCAAGCCCACCTGGCCTTCCGTGCCCGGTCGACCAAGTTCGGCGGGGTTGCCTCGGTGCGGGGTCGTTGCCTGCCGGCTCGCCCACACGTCTTCGCGCCCGCTCCTCTATCGAGTTTTGCCACAATATCATGAATATGATGGTGAAACAAGGCGAAGAGCAGCAACGACACTGTTTCGTAATACTTGCACGAAAGGGTGCCTCGACGCCCTGGGGCAAGATGGGTGCCCTATAATGTCGGGCAATCAAACGCGTCGAAGGGCACTCATGGATACAAACGATACGCAGCGAAACGCCGACCTTGCACGGATCGTGCGCTATCGCCGAGACCTTCACCGCATTCCGGAGCTCGGTTTTGATCTGGGTCAGACCACGGCATATGTAGAGCGCGTACTCGCTGGGCTTTCCTGCGAGGTGACGCATCCGTGCGATTCGTGCGTTTGCGCGTATTTCGACGCGGGCGTCGACGCTGCTTCTACGACAGCGATTCGTGCCGATATGGATGCGCTACCTATTGAAGAGGCGACGGGCGCGAGCTTTGCTTCGACTCATCCGGGCAAGATGCATGCCTGCGGCCACGACGCCCATATGGCAATGGCCCTTGCGGCCGCCGTGTATGTCGACCGTGTTTTGCGCGAGTATCCAGGTGAGCTCAAGCGCAATGTGCTCTTTGTGTTTCAGCCGGCAGAGGAGACCACGGGTGGCGCTAAGACGGTGTGCGAGAGCGGGGTTTTCGAGCGCTATCACGTCGATCGTATCTTCGGATTTCATGTGTGGCCCGATTTGCCGGCAGGTACCGTTGCATCCTGTGCGGGCCCCATGCTCGCGCGTGCGAGCGAGACGCACGTGCGTATCCACGGTGAAAGCATCCACATTGCCAAGACTCTTGGCGTGCACGAGGCGGAGTCGCACGATGCTGCGCTCGCGTCGGCGCGGTTCTTGGTGGCTGAGCGTGAGCTCATGGATAGATTGGGCGCCGAAGAGCCGTGCATTTGCAAGTTTGGTCTGGTCGAGGCGGGTACGGTGTGCAATGCCGTGGCGGGGGAGGCGCACCTGGCCGGTAGCCTGCGTGCCTTTACCGATTCGATGCTCGACCGTGCACGCGCAGGCATCCGGCGCGCGTTGGAGGAGGCCTGTGCGGCTACGGGCTGCACCTACGATCTCGATTTTGCTGAAGGGTATCCGCCCGTGGATAACGATCCCGCTTTGTTCGGCTTGGCGCACCAGGTGGTGCCCGAGCTCGAGCTTATCGAGGAGCCACTGCTGATTGCCGAGGATTTCTCTTTCTACCAGCGCCACCTACCGGGAGTGTTCTTCCTGCTGGGCTGTGGTGTTCCCGCGACGGAGGATGGTGGGCTGCCGGTCGAAAACCCGCGCGATGAGCAGGGGTGCCCTGCCTACGCCACGGCTGCGCTCCATACCGATACGATGCTCTTCTCGGAGGAGCGCCTGCTTTTGGGTCTGGACGTGTACAAGCGCCTCGTGCATATGGCATAGGGCAAAGAGGCCGCCGGTCGTGCCTTTGCGTGCACTCGAGTTTGGGCGTCTGCCGGTCGCAACGCTTCGTCGCGACCGGCGCCCCCGGAATCACCGAAATCAAAACCCGCGCACAAACGTCGACTTTTTGCTCTGGAGGGCGAAATATGCGCGTTTATGCGCGGGTTTTGGCGTTGAGTGGGCGCGGGCGGCCTCCCTGCGCGCTGCCGAAATTCGCCATCCACCCTCGCATTAGCTCCCAGCTAATGAAATACAGTTCCACTCTCTTTACCATGGGCGGTACATCACGTGACGTATGTTCTCGTTGGACTGGAGAATGGAAAGAACATGGCAGAGAAAAAGAAAAAACCCATTGGCAAGATCGTCCTCATTGTTGTCGTTGTGCTTGTGGCGCTCGGTGCGTTTGGCTCGCTTTCCGGCGGCGACAAGGGGAGTGACTCCTCTACGAGCGCCGGTGCCGCAAAGACCGAGCAGACCGAGGAGAAGAAGCCAGAGCAGGAGCCTTACACCATTTCGGACGAGACTCTCGACACCTCGAACCCCTATGGTGTGAAGATCACCGGCACCCTCGTCAACAATACCGATGAGGATAAGAGCTACTTGCAGATCGAGTACAACTTGTATGATGCTGATGGCGCGCAGATCGGCACAGCCCTCGCAAACATCAACAACCTCAAGGCGGGCGGCACCTGGAAGTTCGAGGCGACAAGCATGGAGAAGCCCGAGGACGTTGCCAACTGGGAGCGCGTGGACGTTTCTGGCTTCTAAGAAGCGGTTTCGTGTTAACCGAATTGTTTATGAAAGGAGGGGGAGATGGAGCGCGAACGTCTGACGGAAGAGCTTTTGCATGAGCTGCTGGATGCTCCGACGGTCGATTCGTTTCTCGGCAGCCATGAGCTGCCAGACATCTCCCTTTCCGACTATCTTCAGCAGCTGTTGGAAGAAAAGCATCTCGAACGCGTGCGTGTGGTGCGTATGGCCGACCTTAACGAGACCTTTGGCTACCAGATTTTTACCGGACAGCGTCATCCATCTCGCAACAAGGTACTGCAGATCGCCTTCGCTATGGCTTTGAGCGTGCGCGAGACCAATCGGGCGCTGACGGCTGCGGGCGTGGCGCGCCTGGATCCCAAGTGTCGACGCGACGCCATCATTCTCTTTTGTATCGATCGAGCTCGCTCGCTGCAAAAGGTTAACGAGGAGCTCTATCGGCTGGGCGAAGATACCATTTGCTAGACGCTTTTCGTCATACATTGATTCGAAATCTTGTCCGCACGCCTTGCTATGATGTGCCCCATGGATACAACAGGTGACATAGAGAGTAATTTCGACAGCGAACTCGATTGTTTTCTGCGCGCCTGCGGCCATGACGACCGCTGGCGCGTAATCGAAGTGCTAAAAGATGATGACGCCACGGGGTCGACTGAGGTCGTTGTGCCCGTTGGTGCGTCGGCGGCGCACGGTGGTTTCAATAGCGCGGTGCCGCGGTATGTTCGCAAGGTATATCCCGTGCAATCGGATGGAGCTGACGTTTACGAGGTGTTGCAGCGGGCTCAGCAGGTGGGGCTTTTTAGCGGCCACGTGCCAAAGATCGTCGAATGCCTGCGAGGGCCCGAGCGTCGCTCGGTCGTGATGGAGTATGTCGAGGGACCTACGCTTTCTGAATACATATCGAGCGGTAATGTCTCTCCGGCGGCGGTGAAATATCTCTTTTTACAGATTTGCATGGCAGTTCGCGAGCTGCATGAGTGTATCAATCCGCCTGTTATTCATAGGGATCTTAAGCCATCAAACATAATCATTTCGCCCTCGGGGCCGCAGTTGATCGACTTTGGTATTGCCCGCCTGTGGCATGAGGGTGCCGAGTGCGATACCACGCACTTTGGCACGCGCCGTTATGCCCCACCCGAGCAGTTTGGCTTTGGGCAGACGAGTGTGCGCAGCGATATCTATGCTTTGGGCAAGGTGCTGTTCTTTTGTCTTACGGGTAGGCAGCCTCCCAACGCTATGGATGTGTCTTCTTGCGAGGAAGCCGGTGTTGCGCATTCTATCGCACGGGTGATATGCAAGGCCTGCGCTTTTGATCCGCGCGAGCGCTATGCGAGCGTTCGCGAATTGAGCTCCGCGGTGAGCTCGCTGCCGCAGCAGGCATGGATGAAGCGCCCCGGGCCCAACTCAGGTGGTCTTTTGGCCCCCTTCGATTCGATGGTGAATCAGGCTCAGGGAGCGCTCTCGAACGCGCGGGGTGTCGCTGGCTCTTTTCTTCGTTTGCTGCGTCGCATACCGCGATGGGCGGGGGTTATTTGGAATCTACTGCTGCTCTGCGAATTGGCTTTGTGCGTCATGGGTAGCCAATTTGCGATCTTTTATCCCAATGCGTTTGATTCGGCACTTCCGTTTTGGTTCCGTGTTATGGAATACGACCTGTTAACTGTTGTCGTCCCTGCTGCTCTCGTCAGCATTCTGCTCGATAAGCGTGGAATGTGGAAGCGCGTTCCCGTGTTTCGAAATTGCGGTCAGCTTCAGGTCTGCTTGGTTGGAACGGGCGTGATTGTGATGTGCTTTACCGTTACCGTTTGCGCCTCGCTTATCGCGTTGCCAAAACTCTAGAGCTGCCGACGCCAGCCGGTTGCGTGCAGGCTGTGCGTCTTCGGGCCTCTTGAATAACGGTGCGTGAAAAGCTCGTCCGATGATTGTTCCGGCAGGTAGGAGACCATGCGGTCTGTGGTAGGATAACTTCGGTAAAACATGGCCAAGATGGTGGTGCGGAGACGCACGGGCGCATGCGCCCAGGAGAATCGGGGTGAGAATCCCCGGCTGTACCAGTAACCGTATCTCGGACATCCGTGGAATCAGTGCGCTGCAGATCGGGCGGTGTGCGCGGATGGATGATGTCAAGTCGGATCGCCTCCCATCTAGGTGTCGCCCCATGCGGCACACGGCTCTGGAGAAAGGAGGTCCGACGTGATCGGACAGCAACCGCACGGCGGTGAGCGGCAGCCTGCCGCTTTGTCGAGCGAGGGAGCGCGCAATCGAATGGCGCGCACAATCAGGAACATGAGAATAGCCTCCGCACGTGTCCTTGTGGCGTTTATGACCATGCTTATGGTCTTTGGCACCACGCCGGCACAGCTGTGGGCCGAAGGCGCTGAGGGCATCGCCCAGGCTGTCGCTTCGCAGGATGCGGAGCCGACGGAGGAGGGCACTTCCTCTGAGACTACCGGTGCTGACTCGGTGGCAACCGAGGATGAGAAGCCTGCAGAGGGCACGGATTCGAGTAATTCTGCCGCTCCTGTGGATACGCAGGAGAGCGGGTCGCAGGATGTTTCGCAGCCCGCTGCAAAAGTGGAGACTGCCGCCGAGGCAAGTGCCAAAGCCGAGTCCGCTGTGCCGAGCGATGATGACGAGTCGGATATCGCTACCGCAGCATACGTGACGGTCGACTCCGTCAGTCTGCTGAACGCCAAGGACCAAGATATCGTTTGGGGCTCTGCGTCCAATACTGCTCTTAAGGTTGGCGATACGATTAAAGTCGGCGCCTACTACAGGGACGACTGGGACGACGACCAGGAGATTCTCGATTCCGAGTATGATCGCCTTACGTACCAGTGGTACGTGGGCGACAAGCAGAGTTCCGCTCCCACTGCCTCAGGCTACACGCCCATCGAAGGCGCAACGTCGCGTGAGTTCAAGCTTACGGCCGCTCAGGTGGGAAAGTACGTTGCTTGCAAGGTGACCTATGGCTCGAGCAAATGGGACTTCGAGTTCACCGCAAGCACGAAGCTGGCGATTGTCGAGGACGAAGGCGCCACCGCGCCTGTGACCCCCGATGCCAAGACGCTCGCTGAGGCAAAGCAGAAGCTCTCCACCTGGAAGCCGAGCCCAGTCTACGGTACCGACACCAATATCGTCGATATGCTTTCCGCCAAGCTCAAGGCGCTCGGCTACGCGAACGTGAAGCCGACTCTCAAGTCTGTGACCTTCGGTGCGACCGACCCGGCCCAACAGGGTGGCATCGCTGCAGATGGCACCATCACGTACTTTTTCCTGTCCAATGCGGATAAAACCACGTATTCCGATTGGTCGCTGCTGCGCCAGTTCAAACCTACCTATACGCTGGCGCTCGGCAGCGAAACCGTCGAATTCACCCCCGAGTTCAATTCGACGCTCGCGTGGGATCAAGCCAAAGTTGAAACGTATCTGAGCGAACAGCTCGATGCCGCGACCCTTACCGCCTCTGTCAAGGCTGGCATCGCACCCTCGACTGCCAAGGAAGAGGAACTTCCCGGTGCGCTCTATGTGGGAGGCAAGAAGGTTGCCGACCTTACCTGGACGTCGAGCGATTCGTCTGCGGCCAAGCTGACTTCTTCCAATTACAACACGGTCTACAAGGTCGCCTACACTCATGGCAATGGCGACAAAAACGTGACGTTTACCGTGCGGGCAACACTATTTGTCTCTGGTTACGGTAACTCTCCCTCGACTGCAATTACGCACGGCTACCCGGTCAAGGTAGCCTCCAAGTCTGCCGAGGAGATCGCTGCCGAGAAGGCCGAGCTCGAAGCCGCGCTGGCTAAGATCGACGACAAGATCGTGGACTACGCGGACAAGACCAAGTCTGTCGACCTCACGGCCGTCGAAGGCGACTTTAACCTGCCTCGTGCGAGCAAGATCGGTGCCGGCTCGGCGAAGCTTTCCTATGCGTCCAACGATGATTCCGTAGCAAAGATAAACGGTTACCGCGTTATCGTAACTCGCGACATCGCCGGCGGCTCCAACACTGCCACCATTACGGCAACGCTCACGCGCGACGGCATCACTGCCACGCGCGACATCACCGTGACGGTCAAGCCCATCGACGAGTCCGAGATCGACGCTGCCGTAGCACAGATGCAGGCCGTTAAGGATGCCTACGCCACCTCGATTCTGGGCACCAACACTTCCGTTGACGCGGTGAGCACGAACCTCAGCCCCTGGAGCTCTGCCACGGTTGCCGAGGACGGTACCATTTCGTATTCCAAGAAGTACGAGACGGGCCAGATTCATGCGGACGATCTGCCCGGCTACGATTCCATGGCCGGCACCAAGTGGCGCACCTACCGCTCGAGCGACACCTCCGTCATCGCGGACGAGACGTTGCATGTGACGCAGCCAGAGGCGGACGCGCTCGTTACCGTGGAGAGTTCGCTCACCTACGAGAAGTACGCGGCGCTCGCCCAGGCCCATCCGGATAACGCCAAGCTTCAGAGTCTGGTCAATCAGCCAGTTAAAGCGACGTATCGTGTGGTGGGTACGACCGACCACTCCGATCCTCAGATTTCGGTCAACTTCAAGCTCGTGGGTGTTAGCGCCGACGGCATCGATGAGGTTTGGTTCGACGGCGCGCAGGGTGTTGGCTACGGATCAACTGCCGATGCCCTGATTGAGCAGATCTTGGATGCCCAGGGTCTCGCTCACACCTCCAGTACCACGGAATATGGTTACTATCTCTCCGATATCACTTCAAGCGATGGCCGCACGCTTGGCTATGATGCCGCCACGGGTAAGTACTGGCAGCTTTTCGTAAACGGTAAAGCATCCGAGGTTGGCGCCAGCAGTGTGACGCTTGGCGCGGGCGACTCTATTGCTTTGTACTACTCCGCCTTTGGTGCAAGCCTCGACGATGCGAATAAGGCCACCGTTAAGGCTTCGGTGAGCTTTATCGGACCGGATGAGAACGGTACCAACACCGTGTGGGCATCCGCCACCGACGTCAAGATGTCTGACGGTTCCACCGCAGCCGACCTTACCGAGCAGGAGCTCAAGGCCGCAGGTCTCACCTATGACAGCAAGGGTACGTCCGGTGCATCGTTCTACCTTGCCAGCATTACGCGCGCAGGTAAGACGTATGGATGGGACCAGTCGACCGGCAAGTACTGGCAGCTGTATATCAACGGCCAGTATTCTCAGAAGATGGCGGGCCAGGTTACCCTCAAGCCGGGAGACAAGGTTCAGTGGGTTTACGCTGCAGATAAAGAGAAGCCCCTGGAGGGCCTCATCGTCAATCCGTTTGTGAACGGTCCCGACTGGGATAGCGACTGGTCTGGCTATACGAGTGCCGACAAGGTAACGGATGCGCCTGTTCCCACCGAGGACGCCGAGGCCAAGTGGATTACGGCCCTCAAGGACCCCAACGATTACAACACCTACGTGTCCGATCCTCTGCTCGTTGGCGACTACGTGTATATTGCTGCGGGTTCCAAGCTCTACAAGAAGAATGTCGAAACGGGCGAGACGGTCGAGGCTGGCGAGGCCGCTCTTGCCGCTGCGATCGATTCGAGTTCGCGAATGGTCTACGTAAATGGCTTGATTTTGGTGCCGTTGAGCTCCGGTCGCCTTCAGGCCCTCACGGTCGACACGCTTACTACCAAGTGGGTAACCGACGCGCTACCTGATGGAACCCAGGGTAAGCAACAGTCCCTCTCGTCCGTTACGGTGCGTGACGGCTATGCCTACTTCGGGTCAGCAGACGCTGATTGGTCTAACAGCTACGGCGGATACCTGCTGTGTGTCCGCCTGTCCGACGGCCAGGTCATGTGGAACAAGGCTAACCAGAACTCCGTGGGTTACTACTGGTCTGGCATGGCGTTCGCTGGCGGTTACGGTGTCATCGCCGACGATTCCGGCACGGTGAGCGTCGTCGATCCGGCAACGGGCGACGTCGTCTCGACCCTTAAGGTTGCCAACCGTGTACGTTCCACGGTTCTGGCGGATGGTTCCACGCTCTATGTAGTGAGCAACGACGGCGTTCTCCACAAGCTTTCGGTGGCTAGTGATGGCGGCCTTTCTGAGCTTGATAAGGTTTCGTTTGGGTTCAGCTCCACATCCACCCCGGTTCTCGCCAACGGAAAGATCGTCGTGGGCGGCGCGTCTGCAGACGGCTTTACAGGCGGCTATCAGGGGAAGTACGAGTACCACTACGGTCAGATCGCCGTTATCGACGCGGCGACCATGAAGGTCGAGAATGCCGTGTGCAAGGCCGACGGCAACTATATCCGGCAGTACGGTTACGATGCGGGCGGCGACGTCAAGTCCCAGCCCATCGTCTCGGTTCAGGATGGCCAGACCTACGTCTACTTTACCTCCAACAACAACCCCGGCGGCATCTATCGTTACCGTGTTGGCGACGAAGAGGCGGAGCTCCTCTATACACCCGACACCGCAAACCAGAACTACTGTATGTCGTCCGTCTCGGTGGGATCTGATGGCTCCCTTTACTACACCAACGACTCTGGCAAGCTCTTTGCTATCAAGGGAAATGGTGAGCGCCTCAAGCGCTATACGGTGACTTTCGACGCAAACGGCAAAGACGTTGAGCTTCCCGCCTCGCAGCGCGTTAAACAGGGTCATCTCGCCATTGAGCCTTCAGTGCAGCTTACGTATGCCGGCTACACCTTTGCAGGCTGGTATAAGGATGTCGATTGTACTGAGGCTTGGGATTTCTCCAAAGACGTCGTGACGGCCGATATGACGCTTTATGCCAAGTGGACAAAGAACGAGAGCCCTGTGCCTTCGCCGGTTCCTTCGTCTCGCCCGGTCTCGACCAAGGGCAACGCCTCTTCGACCTCTCTCGTCCTTACTTCGCACGCTACTGTGTCTTTGGCAGGGGTCCTCAAGAGCAATGCGGCGCGGCAGACCGGCGAGCATGAGTCGCTTCTTGCCGGTTTTGACTCCGATGAGCTCGAGACTTCCGTCGAGAAGTCGTCCGATCGCGGGGCAGTTGTGGTAACCGCTAAGAAAAAGAAAGTCGATCTACCCATCTGGCCGTTTATCGGCATCGCTTTGGGCGTCTGCGTGATTGTTCTTGCAGTGCTTAAGCGCAAAAAGCAAGGCGGTGAGTAGCATGGCAAATTCTGCACGTAGGAATTCGGGTGCCGCGCAGGCAGTTCGCGTTGTCGTTGCTGTGCTTGCAGCTCTGGTAATCGCTTTTTGTGGATGGTCCGCGTATCAGTATGCAAACGGATCCGATCCACTTGCCTTCCTGGGCGGCAATACGCTCCAAACGGTCGAGGAGGGCTCGTCTTCTTCGCCATCGCTTGAGCTTACATCTTCTTCAGTGACCGATGACGATGTCAAAGGGCAGATCGCTCAGCTCAAATACGGTTCGGACGATGTCTCTCTTTCGACGGGCGACGTGAACGTTGTTCTTGGCAAGGACGGCATCTGGATTGAAAACGCGAGCGATTCCACGGCGGATGATGCAATCACCAGCACCGCGCGTCGCGCAGCCGCCCTTGCTTCATGGGCGCATGAGGCGAACGTTAAGGTCTCGCATGTTATCTGGATTGCCGAGGACATGGCCGGCTCCGTGCGCATTGTCGTTTCCTATCCTGTGGGGCGTGAGAGCAAAAACGAGGATACTGCGCAAATCCTTGCTGGTTGCGATGGGTATCGCATCTCGGGCGACGCGTATGCTGCCCTTGGTAAAGACCACGGCTTCAAACAAGAAGCGGGCAATGCTCCTGTTTTGCCCGATGATGCGGAGGTTACCGTTATCGAGCAGGCCACCTCGCAAGGTGAGGTTCTTGTCAAGACAACGGAATCGCATAGTGTTCTTGTTGCCCAGTCTCAAGCGGGGTCAGGCTCGGGCTCTGGCTCGAGTTCGAGTTCCCCTGCTCAAGCGGATGCGAGCATTACCGTCTCTGTCACCGTGGATGGTTCTGCGGTTGGCGCCGGTAGCTCTTCGGCATCTGTTTCGATTCCTGCTGGAGCAACGGTCTATGACGCCTTGTGCGCAACTGGCGTGAGTATCAACGCCAGCAATACGCAGTTTGGTCTATATGTCTCTTCGATTGGCGGCCTTGCCGAGAAAGAGCACGGTGGCAAGAGCGGCTGGACGTATTACGTCAACGGCGTAATGCCCATGACGTCATGCGCTAACTATAAGCTTGCAGGCGGTGAGAAGATCGTCTGGCGATATGTGACGGGGGAGTAGCCTCTAGGTATCGCTTTGATTCGATTGCCCAATTGCGCCGGGATCCTTTGCGGTCCCGGCGTTTTTTCTTACGCGGCGGGTGGTGGGTTTCTCTACTGTGCTGGCCCGGCTCTTGAACTAGGTGTTTTATAGCTCTGTCTGGGCTTAAGGTATGGGGGCCAAGGACTGCGTCTTAGTTATGTCGTGCTGGGACACGGGTGGCGGGTCCTCCGCTTTCGCTGCTCTTTGCTCTTCTGCGTGCGTGTACCCCGGCATATACAAAAAAGCCCTGCGGAGTTTTCCACAGGGCGTTAATCTGCCAAATCGTTAATTGCCGTGTGCTACGCGTGGCTGCCGTCCAAGAAGCGACGACGGCTAAAGTAGTTGTACCAGGTTACCAGGAACGTGGATACGAGCTTCATGAACTGGTAGCCAATGTTGAAAACAGCAACGCCTACAAACATGTACAGGTCGTTGAGACCAAGCCCGATGGCGGAGAGGATGGCAAAAATTGTGAACTCACGCTTGCGGCTCATGTCCTCCTTATGCTCAAAGACAAAGCGCATGCTCAGTGCGTAGTTCACTATCACAGAGGCGATAAACGAGATCGTCGTGCTAAAGAGGAGGTCGATATGCATCCATTCAACCAAGACCAGCAGCAAGGCGTAATCAACCGCGAGGGAGGCAAATCCCACCACGGCGAATTTTGCAAACTGCTTTGTTGTTGGCATGTTGGCAAGTTTTCGCACAGATGCTCCTGATTAGACGCTTACGGACATAAGGTAGTAAGTCCGAAGAGATACTTTATGGGTTTTGTTATGCAAAGGTAAGGGGTGGCCTTACAAAACTACTAAGCCTACAAATCCGTAGGCGGTAGGTGAAGGCCATCTAAACGGCCGAATGTTGTTTACTGGGCAGAATCGGCAATGCCGGGTAGGAACGGCTCAAAGCTGGTCAAAAATCCGCAGCCCGCACGACCCAGCGTCTGCCTCGTGCGCCATGCGGGCTTGCGTGCAGTTAGACCTGGCGGACCTCGGGCAAGACGCCGTTTCGATACGCGTCAAGCAGGAGTCGCAGGTCGTTGATATGACGACGGATCTCTTCGCCGGTGTCGGTGTCGGAAACCATCAAGCGGCGTTTTGCGACATCAAAACGCGTGGTCACGCTTTGGATGTCGGCGTTGCTGGTCAAAGCCTCGTCAACGCTCTTAAACGCTTCGTGCGCCTTTAGGCGCATGCCGCGCGAGCTGGAGATGAGCGTATAGCCTGCGATGCCGGTTTTGGGATGGTAGGCGCGGCAGAAGCCGCCATCGATCACCAGGAGGCGTCCGTCAGCGCGAATAGGCTTTTCGCCTGCAACGGTTTTGACCGGTGTGTGCCCATTGATGATATGACCCGTGCCCGGCAGAAGGCGGAACTCACGCATGATGGCATCGCATGCAGGGATTTCGTGCGTAAGGGTAAAGTATGGATCCATGGGCTCTTCCCATGAGGTACGGTCCTCGATATAAGAGCGCTCGAAGGTTTTGACGAGGCGGCCGGACATTGGCGATTTGAAGCCGATCCACAGATACCACATCCAGTCGAGGGCATCGCGCTCGCGCGTGCGCCATGCGCGGCGGGCTACGTTGTCGCAAAAATCGAGATAATCGCGGCCAGAGCGATACGTTCCCATGCAATTGAAGCTCGAGAACGTGCCGTCGTCATTCATGGGAACACAGCCGTGGAACAGAAGGTTGCCGTTGCGTACCAGATAAACGGACCCATGGCTGTAGAGGAATTCGATATGGCGACGCAGATGATCGGCTCCAGTGAACTCCGCTACGAGCTTATTGACGATAGCCTGCTCTTCCTCTGTAAGATCATAAGGGCGTTCGGGATCGACGGTGGGGAAGTCGTTTGTGCGCATCTTCCAGGTAGTGCCGTTGATATCGATGGTGCCCTCGTTTGTATCGATCTTGTCGAGCAACAGACGATCTTGCATGTCGAACTCGGGGTGGCGCATGATGATCTGCCCCTCGAGCTTGAACAGCAAGACGTTGATGGCTTTGATGAGCGGTGTGATGCTGTCGTTGGCGTGATAGGTCTTGTTTGCGAAGGCAACAAGGGCGCGCAGCGAGATGCCATAATCGTTTTCGAGGATCTCGTAGTTGTCGTAGCGCAGATTATTGCGCAAGACGCTGATGATGCACGCTTCTTCGCCTGCAGCGGCTCCCATCCATAAGATATCGTGATTGCCCCATTGGATATCGAGCGAATGGTAGTCCATCAAGCGGTCCATAATTTTTGCCGCACCGCCGCCACGGTCAAAGACGTCTCCCACAAGATGCAGGTGATCGACTGCCAGGCGTTTGATGAGCGCCGAGAGCGAGCGGATAAAGTCGTCGGTCGAGTCGGTCTCGAGAATCGAGTCGATGATGCGCTCGTGATAGCGAATGCGGTAGTTGTTTTCATCCGGGTGCGTATGCAGCAGCTCATCGATGATATAGGCGTAATCGTGAGGGATGGCCTTGCGGACTTTGGAGCGCGTGTAGCGACTCGAAAGGGAGCGCGCCACGGTGATGAGATGGTTGAGATTCTCTTTGTACCAGGTGGGGGAGTCCCGCCTCGCCGCACGTACCAGGCGCAGCTTTTCGCTTGGATAGTAGATGAGCGTGCACAGGTCGCCCTTTTCGCAGTCGGACAGCGTATCGCCGAATATTTCGTCAACATGCTCGCGAATAACGCCCGAGCAGTTGTTGAGGATGTGCATGAAGGCTTCGTATTCACCGTGCAGGTCACTCATAAAGTGCTCGGTTCCTTTGGGCAGATTGAGAATCGCCTGCAGGTTGATGATCTCGGTGAAGACAGACTGCTGGTTGGGAAACTGCTGCGAGAGCAGCGAGAGGTACTTCATGGTTTGTTCGGCACGTTCTGTAGCGACCATTGATATGCTCCTTGTCGCTCGAGGGGCGTTGTTGCCGCAATGGCTGGCATATACCAGTGTAGCCATGATGCGGCGCGACAAGGCGGGGCTATCAAAGAATCAAACGGTCATGCGTTTTAGCATGGAGACGGTATGTGCGCGGGCTGGGTGTATTCCGTTTACACACGCACAGCTGCCGCCGATGCCTACCAGCAAACGTGTGCGTCTCGATGCGTATGTGTGGAGTGGGAGCTTTCGCGCTCGGTGCATTCGCCCGTATGGTCTTCCAAGAGCTTCCAAGCGGGAATATCCAACCCGTCGGCAATGCGCTGCAGCGAGTCAATCTGTATATTGCAGCCCCGGCATTCAAGCGTGTTGATCATCTGACGCGAAAGGCCGACCATCAGGCCAAAGCGTGTTTGGGAAAGACCCATCTCCTCGCGCGCACGGCGGAGGTTGTCGCCTAAAATACGCGGAAGGGTGCCTGCGGTGTAGACTCCTTCCGCCTTCTCGATCTTATGGGGCATATTGTGCTTTCGATTGCTGCCCGCGGGCTAGTTGAACTGGTTGCGATATGCCTCGCATACTTCTTTGACAGGGCCATCCATGCGAAGATCGCCCTTTTCGATCCAGACGGCGCGCTTGCAGATGCGCTCGACCTGTTCGATGGAGTGCGAGACAAACAATACCGTGACGTCGCCCGATTCGATGAAGTGCTGGATTCGCTCCTCGCATTTTTGCTGGAAAAAGACGTCGCCAACGGAGAGGGTTTCGTCGACAATCAGGATGTCGGGCTCGGTGATGGTGGCGATGGCAAACGCGATACGCGCCACCATGCCGCTGGAGTAGTTCTTAAGCGGCATATCCATGAAGTCGTGCAGCTCGGCAAAATCGACGATCTCGTCTAGATGCTCGTCGATAAACTGCTTGGTGTAGCCAAGCAGCGCCCCGTTGAGGTAGATGTTCTCGCGCGCGGTGAGTTCCATGTCAAAGCCTGCTCCCAGCTCGATGAGCGGGGCGATGTTGCCGCGCACGATGCACTCGCCCTCGCTGGGCTCCAGCACGCCGGCAATCACCTTGAGCATGGTGGACTTGCCCGAGCCGTTGGTGCCCACAAGGCCTACCACGTCGCCGCGGCGCACCTTGAAGCTGATGTGCTTGAGCGCGCGGAACTCCTTGAAGAACAGCTCGTGCTTTGCGAGCTTGATGAAGTATTCCTTGAGGTTGTTGAGCTGCTCGGAGGCCATGTTAAAGATCATGGTGACGTCGTTGACTTCGACGGCGTACTCCTCGGCCGCTGCCGCGGCGTTCTTTGCATCTGACATGCCGGGCTCCTAGATATAGAGGATGAACTTGTGCTCGTTCTTGTGAAAGACGGTGTAGCCGATAGCCATGGCGATAACCGCCCAGGCTACGCAAAGCCCAAACTCGAGCGGAGTGGGGCAGGTCTGGAACAAGAAGATTTCGCGCATGAACTGCAGGTAGTTGTACATGGGGTTGGCATACATCAAGACGCGTAGGATGTGCGAGTCCATCATGGGGATGAAGTCGGTGGTCCAAAAGATTGGGGTGAAGTAGGTCCAAGCCGTGAGCACGACGCTCCACAGGTGCATGACGTCGCGGAAGAAGACCGTTGCGGCAGAGAGCAAAAGGCCCAAGCCCATGCAGAAGAACATGAGCAGAATCAGGCAGACGGGAAGCAGCAGCAGATGCCAGGTGGGCACCACGTGGAACCACAGCATGACGATGGCGACGGCGATAAGCGAGAAGGCGAAGTTCACGAGCGAGAACAGGACCTTTTGCACCGGGAACACAAAGCGATGGACCTTGACCTTCTTCAAGAGCGAGGACGCTTGGATGATGGAGGAGAGCGCCTGGCTTGTGGAATCAGACATCACGGCGAAGGTGACGTTACCCACAATGAGGTAGAGCGGGTACATCTCCGGCGTGACCGAGCCGTTGCGACCCTGGGCGAAGATGGTGGTGAACACGATGGCCATCACGATCATCATGAGCAGCGGATTGAGCACACTCCAGGCAACGCCCAGGAAACTGCGGCGGTATTTGATCTTGAAGTCTTTGCTCACCAGTTGCTTGAGGATAAAGATATCTTTTTGAAACCCGGTTTTTGCGTGGGTGGATGTAGATCTTGATGAGGTATCTGCCACGAGCGGTGCTCCTTGAACAGGTGGTCCGTATTGTTCGAAAGTTTATGGTAGCACGGTATGGGCTTCGGCATCGTTTTTGCATGAGCGCGCCTGTCGTGCCGAAAAGCCGCCCTCTCACGCTATAATCTCCCGTTGGATACGAGACCATATCGTTATGGAGGGAGCCCGTCGCATGCGTCAGGGGTTTGACAACGGCAGGTACATCGAGCTGCAGGCGGAGCATATCCGCCAGCGTATCGGACAGTTTGGCGGCAAGCTGTACCTGGAGTTTGGCGGCAAGCTCTTTGATGACAACCACGCGAGCCGCGTTCTTCCTGGCTTTGAGCCCGACTCCAAGTTTCGCATGCTCAAAAGTATTGCCGATGAGGTCGAGGTCATCATCGCCATCAACGCGAACCATATCGAGAAGAACAAGGCGAGGGGAGACCTGGGCATCACGTACGACGAGGATGTCCTGCGTCTTGTCGACCTGTTTTCCAGCAACGGCTTTGCCGTCGCCGCCGTTGTTATCACTCAATATGCGGGTCAGCCTGCAGCCGATGTCTTCCGCCATCGCCTAGAAGAGCTGGGCATCACCGCAAAGCTGCACTATCCCATCGAGGGCTACCCCCACGATGTCGACTTGATTGTTTCGCCCGAGGGCTATGGCAAGAACGAGTTCGTGGAGACGACGCGCCCCCTTGTGGTGGTTACCGCCCCGGGTCCTGGCTCGGGCAAGCTTGCCACGTGCTTGTCGCAGCTCTACCACGAACACTTGCGCGGCGTCGAAGCTGGCTATGCCAAATTCGAGACCTTCCCTGTGTGGAACCTGCCGCTCTCGCATCCCGTCAACATCGCATACGAGGCGGCAACCGCCGACCTTGACGATGCGAATATCATCGATCCGTTCCACCTGGAAGCCTATGGCAAGACCGCGGTTAACTACAACCGCGACGTCGAGGCGTTCCCCGTGGTCCGTGCGCTTATGAAGAAGATCTTGGGCGAGAGCCTCTACCAGAGCCCAACCGACATGGGCGTCAACATGGTGGGCTTTGCCATCACCGACGACGAGGCGTGCTCCGATGCGAGTCGCATGGAGATTGTGCGCCGCTATTTTGCCGGCCGCGAGCAGGTTCGTCGCACCGGTATGGGTGATGAGCAGGTCGATCGCTTGAAGCGCATCATGACCAAGGCGGGCGTCGATATCAACTACTCTCCCGCGCGTGCCGCGGCCTGCGCCCGCGAGCAGGAGACCGGGGCGCCTGCGGGTGCCATGGTCATGCCCGATGGCTCTGTGGTTACCGGCAAGACATCCGATCGCCTGGGTTGCGCCAGCTCGCTTCTGATGAATGCGCTCAAGGCTGTTTCCGGTGTCGACCTTGAGGTCGAGGTCATCAGCGACGATGCCATCGAGCCCATCAGCCGCTTGAAGACTCATTTCCTGGGCAGCAGCAATCCGCGCCTACATACCGATGAGACCCTCATGGCCCTCTCCATCACTTCGGCGGAGAGCGAGGTTGCGGCGCGCGTCCTTTCCGGCCTTGAACAGCTGCGCGGCTGCGATGCGTTCTTTAGCGTGATCATCTCGCCCACCGACGAGGAAGTCATGCGCCGCTTGGGTATCAACGTGTGCTGTGAGCCCAAGTACGAGCGCCATACGCTTTACCATCGCTAGGCTACTTTGCAACAAAATGCCCTTGATAAAGACCGGTCCAGGAGAGCCTGAGGCCGGTCTTTGTCCGCCTGCCAAAAATATGCGCTATCATGCCGATTTTTTACATTTTGCGCGTTTTATTGCCCTAAAATATGCAAGGGCGGCCGGATGAGCCCGGTCGCGTGTCCGCCCATGGCGCAGTGACGGAACGTTCTAAGGACATAGCATGGCAGGTAGGGGACGTGCAAGCGTTGCCGATATGGCGCGCGTCGAGTTGGCGATTCTACAGAGTATCGATGCCGTGGAAAAAAGAGGCGACGCTGCTGGGCTCTCCCGTGCATGGCTCGCCAAGCAGGTTGGTGTAAGCGAATGGCGCATCCACGCCGCCATCTCCCGATTATCCGAAGCGGGACTGCTCGATCAAGAAGTTCACTTTACCGAGGTCGGGGCGCAGCTCCCCAACACGTATTCGATCACCGATTCTGGCAGGTGGTATTTCAAAGGTTTGGAGATGGGGAAGCGCATCGCTTCAGAAAAGCGATAGCTGCCTTTCTTGCTTTCGGGGCGCCACCGAAGCTACTGCTTTAGAAGGGGCGGTTCTGGCATCCGATGCCGGGACTGCCCGATTTCTTTTATTTCGATTTTAATTTTCAATAGCATGTCCAAAGTCTCGTCGTACAATAAAGACCCGTCGAAGACAATGGAAACTTCTACGGGAAGCGCAGGTAACTAAATATGACCAAGCATGTTTTTGTAACTGGTGGCGTTGTTTCGTCGCTTGGCAAGGGCATCACGGCGGCTTCTTTGGGCCGTCTTCTTAAGTCGCGCGGATACAAGGTGACGATGCAGAAAGCCGACCCGTATCTCAACGTCGACCCGGGCACCATGAGTCCGTTCCAGCATGGCGAGGTCTTTGTTACGGAGGACGGCTATGAGTCCGACCTCGACCTTGGTCACTATGAGCGCTTTATCGACGAGAACCTTACCCGCGATTCCAACTTCACCACTGGCGCTATCTACAAGAGCTTGATCGCGCGCGAGCGCCGCGGCGATTTTCTGGGCGGCACCGTCCAGGTAATTCCCCATGTCACAAACGCCATCAAGGATAAGTTCCGCCGCATCGAGGAACAGACGGGCTCCGACGTGGTCATCACCGAGCTGGGTGGAACCATCGGCGACATCGAGTCGCAGCCCTTTGTGGAGGCCATCCGTCAGTATCGCAAAGATGCTGGCCCCGAGAACGTCTGCTTCATCCATGTGAGCTTGGTTCCCTATATCGCCGCAGCTCACGAGGTCAAGACCAAGCCCACACAGCATTCCGTCAAGGAGCTGCGCAGCTTTGGCATCCAACCCGACATCATCGTCTTGCGCTCCGATCACGATATCGACGACAGCATTCGCTCCAAAATCGCCAGCTTCTGCGATGTCGACACCGATTGCGTGTTTACCAATGAAGATTGTGCGAGCATCTACGATGTTCCGGGCCTTTTGGCAGACCAGGATTTCGACTTGCGTGTCTGCGAGCGCCTGGGGCTCGACCCGCGCGAACGCGATATGGCCGACTGGAATGCTTTCATTGGCAAGCAAAACCATGCTAACAAGCATGCGGATCGCATCAAGATTGCCGTAGTGGGCAAATATACCCAGCTTCCCGATGCCTATCTTTCCGTTATCGAGGCTCTGCACCATGCGGGCATCTTCTATGATCGCCATGTCGATGTCCAGCTTGTTGACGGAGAAAGCCTTGATGCCTCGAATGTGAACGAGGTTCTTTCCGACGCTTCCGGCATTCTGGTGCCTGGCGGTTTTGGCAAGCGCGCCTTTGATGGAAAGATCTGCGCCGCACGCTATGCTCGCGAGCATAAGATTCCCTATCTGGGTATCTGCCTGGGCATGCAGGTTGCAGTGTGCGAATTTGCTCGCAACGTTGCCGGTCTTGCGGGCGCGAGTTCTTCGGAGTTCGACCCCGAGGGCCCGCATTCCGTTATCGACCTTATGAGCTCGCAAGAAGACGTGACCGAGAAGGGCGGCACCATGCGTTTGGGCGCCTATCCCTGCAAGCTCTCCGAGGGCACTCTCGCGCGCGAGGCTTATGGGGAGGAGCTTGTTTACGAGCGTCATCGTCACCGTTTTGAGTTCAATAACGCTTATCGTGACCAGCTTACCGCGGCGGGACTAGTTATCTCCGGCATTTCGCCCGACGAGCGTCTGGTCGAGATGATAGAGCTTCCCCAGGATGTTCATCCGTGGTTTGTTGCCACCCAGGCACACCCCGAGTTCAAGAGCCGTCCGACCAAGCCGCAACCGCTGTTCCGCGAGTTCGTTCGTGCGGCTATCGGCCAGCATGAGGGCACATCGCGCGAGCTTGTGAACCCGCATAATCCGCAGGAGAAGTAGTTGTTGCAACGCTCTCGCGATATGAATGCTCGTATGGACCTTTCCGATTCTGCGACGACGCGGGATCGGAAGGTCCCTTTCGTTTCTGGGGCGCCAGGAGCTTTTCAGGGACGGTCGGCGGGAGATCTTCTTACGGGTAAGACCCCACTTGAGCATGACGTACGTGATTTTCTCAATCATCTGGTGGTGGAACGCAATCTCTCCGGAAATACTGTAGCTGCGTATCGTCGCGATCTTGAGGCGTATCTTGTGCATCTGATCGCACGGGGCATCGATGCTCCCGAGGACGTTCGACGTGTGGATGTGGAGGCGTTTGTTGCTGCGCGACGTGAGTGCGGCTATGCGAGCGCGTCGATCGAGCGCGCGCTTTCCTCGGTGAAGAGCTTCCACCGTTTTTTGGTGCGCGAGGGGATCTGCGAGACTCATCCAACGGCCAACGTGCATCTTCCCAAAAAAGAGGAGCGTCTGCCCGACTATATTTCCATCGATGCTGCGCGGGCATTGCTTGATCAAGAGTTTCCAACCGGTGCCACCGGCGCGCGCGATCGGGCGATGCTCGAGGTCCTTTATGGCTGCGGTCTGCGCGCGAGCGAATTGGTGGGCCTAGACGTACAAGATCTTTATTTGGATGACGAGTTTGTCCGCGTGCTCGGTAAAGGGTCGAAACAGCGCTTGGTGCCCCTTTGCGGCTCTGCTCTCAAGGCTCTTGTCGATTATCTCGACGGGCCACGCCATGAGCTGGCGGCTCATGCTCGTCGTGTCGCCGCGTGCCCGGGTGTTTTCTTGAATAAGAACGGCGGACGCATATCGCGCCAATCCGTTCATGCCATCTGCGAGCGCTACGGCCGCCTGGTGGGTATCGAGGGGCTGCATCCCCATACGCTTCGTCATTCGTTTGCAACCCATATGCTTGCGGGCGGTGCCGACCTTCGTGTCCTGCAGGAGATTTTGGGGCATGCCGACATCTCTACGACGCAGATCTATACCCATGTCGACCGCACCCATCTGCGCGAGGTATACCTTTCGGCGCATCCTCGCGCCTAAGGGGTACGCTGGGTGCGCTGCCGTCGTAAGTCTCCGTAGACGTCGTGCCGCCTTTGCTCTCGCACGCGCAAATGTGTGGCGGTAAATCGCGTTTTTCGAATGTGTGGCGGATAATCATCCATCTATAGGCAGTTTTTGGCCTTGGGGCATTTCAAAAACCGCCACTCATTTAAAAGTGTTTGAAAAACCGCCAGTCATTTGGGCCGTGCTGCCAAGGTCTGCTTCAAAAACCGCCGTTCTTCTGGCTGATGCCGCAGGATGTTTTTGAGAATCTGCTACTCGATGGGCGATCCGCCAAAAGCAACAGGCCGCTCGATTGATGTGGCGGGGATCCTTTTGTAACAGGACCAATCCAACGCTTAGCCTGTTGCGCTCTACAGACAAAGGTGCNTATACAGCAAAAGGTGCCCTTGTTCGTCGCAGACCCCATCGAAGTCTACCTGACACGCGCCGCGGTATGCATCAAGAGCTGTCGCTCGTTTGCGTCTGTGGGATTGGTTCCCATGGGGCTCTAAAAGCCGGACGGGAAGTTCGCTTCAAGCGTAAAGGGCTGAATAATCGTGCCAGTTTTATTTAGCGTGCGAATCGTTTTTTGGACTTTTTCACTATATATAGATAATGGTTCGATCGAGTCCCCACAAATTGCCCCCATTTTCTCCCACCACAGGTGCGTTGCGGTTCTTCAAGCTCTCTACCTGCGGGTTAAACAGTTTCGTCACAATTAGCCTCTTTTCTCAGGAAAAAAGTCCCGCCCCATTTCTGTGCAATCATCGAACAGGGAAGGGCGAGTTATTGACGCAGTGCTGTTTGTAAACACAACATCTTGTGTTTTGTTGAAAGCGTTAAATGGGGTGGGTGGGGTGTGGTGTGGGGCGGTGGGGGGACGGTGGGGGAGAAAGTGGGAAAAAGTGTTGCGAAAAGTGCCCGCAGACCATAATATTGAAAGCGTCGACAGCGGGGTGGCTCCCGCATTCGCCCACGAGTAAGCCTAGGGGGTGTGCAGCAGTGTATTTAAGTGGTACGTACGAGCGTAATCTCGATGCTAAAGGCCGCCTTTCTCTGCCGCCCGCCTTCCGTAAGCAGCTCAGTGAGAGTGTGCGTGTGCTTCCCGCCCCTGAAAAGGAAGTCGATGCCCTGTATGTGTTCACCGAGGACACCTTCAAGGCTTGGCTTGACGCCGTGTTCGAGCGAGATGGTGGTTACGACCCCACCCGCAAAGATCATCGTGCTGTCAGAAGCGGACTGAATGGTGCGGCAACCACACTCGAAATAGACTCTGCCGCACGTATCAGCCTGCCGGAGGCAGACCGCAACCGGGTGAATCTCGATCGCGAGGTGACAATCGCCGGTGACGGCGACCGCCTTACGATTTGGAATCGTCAGGCTTACGCGGAGCATCAGGCCGATGTCGATGACGCTCTGGCGAACTTCTTCGATCGCTAGTCGACATCATTAACGGCGCCTAAGGAGACATGTATGGGAGAGGGCACTTTGACACCTGAATATCGGCATGAACCCGTAATGCTCCCCGAGGTGCTCGAGGGCCTTGATCTCAAACCCGGGTCCGTGGTGTGCGATTGCACGCTCGGCGGCGCTGGTCACTCGGTGAAGATGGCCGCGCAGGTGGGGGAGACTGGCCTGCTTCTGGGTATCGATCAGGATGACATGGCGCTGGAGGCCGCGGGAAAGCGACTCGACACCGAGGCTCCTGGCACCCCACATAAGCTGCTCAAGGGCAACTTTGGAGACCTGGACCGCCTGCTTTGCTCGGCACAGGTTCCCGGCGTGGACGCCTTCCTGTTCGACCTGGGCGTATCGAGCCCGCAACTCGATTTCCCTGGAAGGGGCTTTTCGTATCACGAAGATGCCCCCTTAGATATGCGGATGGATGCGAGTAACAATCCCTTAAACGCAGCTGAGGTCATAAACACATATAACGAAGCAGACCTCGCTCGCATTCTTCGCGTGTACGGTGAGGAGAAGTTCGCCCGGCAGATCGCCCGCGAGATTGTTCGCGTGCGCGCCGAGAAACCGATTCGCACCACGTACGATTTCGTGGACGTTATCAAGGCGGCGATTCCCGCCGCGGCGAGACGTCACGGAAAACATCCTGCGCGTCGCAGCTTTCAAGCGATCCGCATTGAGGTCAACCATGAGCTCGATGTCTTGGAGAGCGGCTTAGAAGCGGCGATTCGCTGGGCAAATCCTGGCGGTCGTATCTGTGTGATTTCGTATCACTCGCTTGAGGATCGTATCACCAAGCGTCTGTTCCAGGAAAAGAGCCAAGGGTGCATATGCCCGCCGGATATTCCGGTGTGCGTGTGCGGTCATGTGCCGATAGTCAAGGTCATAACCCGAAAACCCCTGGCTGCGTCTGCCGAAGAGGTAGAGCGCAACCCGCGGGCGAGGTCTGCGAAGATTCGCGTTGCCGAGAGGATTTAATAACCCCGGCAGGTCCATCGAGCAGTCCTTCTCCGCGCACGTTTAAACGAACTAGAAATGTAGCACCACGATGTTGAAGGAGGGGTTGCAGCCATGGCATATCGCGCTTCAAATGCCGCATACGCCTATGATATGTACGAGGCGCAACCCGTCTCCTATCCCAATCGCACGGCAGCTCCGGCTCCGGTGGCACCCGAACGTCCGCGACTCGATGTTGTATCGGGTGAGGGCCTCGAGGCCAACCAGGCTGTAAGCCCGTACTTCACGCATGTCATGAAGCTCGCCTTCGTGTTCGTGGCACTCTTCTGCGTTGTGGGCTTTGCCCGCATTGCGCTCGCTGGCGCAACCACCGCTCTTCTCAACAACAACGCACAAGCGGCGACTTCGCTTGAGCAGGCGCATCAGGAGAGCTCGAACTTGCAGGTCATGCGCTCCGTCTACGGTTCCGAAACGCGCATTCGCGATCTTGCTACCGGAACACTTGGTATGGTGAGTGCTGGGGACGACGACACTACCACGCTCGATTTTTCGGGCGATCAGACGGCGGATGCCGGATCGGATGCTGCTTCTGCGGAACAGGCGCCTGCTGCCGAATAACCGTGATAGGATGCTGTAGTCAAAAGCTCTAGATCCCGGGTGCTTCATGCCACAAAACCAAAACCACCATAACAACGATGCCGTAACACGTCTTCGGACCTCGCAGTCGGCCCAACGTAGCGCTATGCGCGCTCGCAGGGCTACACCGAAGACCGATCTGCTGCATGCGGACGTGTCGCATGAGCCCGTGTCAAGGCGTACCTTTGTCTTGGCGCTTCTTGGCGTTGCGGGTGCTGTGTGTGGATTCCAGCTTGGAAGATACCAAGTGTTTGGTGACGATCGTGCCGAAAATGAGCTGTATTGGCGCCGTGTCTACAATCAGACGCTCTATGCCAAGCGTGGAACTATCTACGACCGTAACGGCAATGTCCTTACTTCGAGCGAGAGCTGCTATGACATCGCGGTTAACCCAAGCCAGGTCGATAAGAAGAACAAGGTAATCCGTGCTTTGATGGATGTCTTGGACGTGGACGAAAAAACCTGCAACGCGGCGGTCAATGGAAACAGCTATGCCTATATCCAGCGAAAAGTAGATACCGAGGAGGGCAAGAAGCTCGAGAAGTATGGCCTTGCCGGCATCGTGCTCGAGCCCTCCATGAAACGCGTTTATCCCTTTGGGAACGCCTGCGCCCAGCTGCTGGGCGTAACCGATACCGAGCACAACGGTATTTCTGGACTCGAGCTCCAGTATGAGGATACGTTGATGGGCACAAACGGCTCTATCGTGCGCGAGCATGCGGCCGATGGCAGCTATGTGGCGGGTGGCGCCTACAAGAAGGTGGCTGCAAAAGACGGTGCCGATATCGTTTTGACGATTGACGTCAACATTCAGCAGGCTGCAGAGGAGGCTCTGGCCGAGGCTGTCGAGCGAGCGAATGCGAATTACGGTTCCATTATCGTGTCCGATCCTCGAACCGGTGACATCTTCGCAGCTTGCTCTTATCCCACGTACAACCCCAGTGATCTTTCGACTGCGCGTGCCGAGGATATGAATCTGCGCGTTGTGACCGATGCCTACGAGCCTGGCTCCGTTTTCAAGACGTTTGTATGTGGCATGTCTATTGAAGAAGGCATCGCCGGCCCCGATACGACCTACGAGGTCCCTTCGACTGTCAAGGCGGGCGACGACGACGTGTATGATTCCGATTTACGTGATTACGCCATGACCATGACCATGCGTGAAATTCTACGCCGCTCTTCCAATACCGGCATGGTGCTCGTGGGCAAGCAAATCGGAGCCGACCTCTTTGCCAAATATATAAAGAAGTTTGGTTTTGGCAAAAAAGTAGGGGTCGATTTTCCCGGTGAGAGTTTGGGCATCGTTAAAGACCGCGACGAATACGATGGCGCAAGTGTCGCCGCTATGTCTTTTGGTCAGGCAATCTCCCTGTCTCCCGTGAGTGTACTTCACGGTATGAGTGCTATCGCGAACAAGGGCGTTATGACCGTTCCACATTTTCTCAAGTCCTGTGGGGGCGAGGAGAAGGACTGGTCGGCAAAGGAAAAGCGCGTTTTTTCCAAAGAGACCGTTAGACAAATTGCCGATATGATGAAGACCGTTGTAGACGAGGGAACGGGTACGCTTGGTCAGGTTCCTGGCTATGATGTGTCGGGCAAAACGGGTACCGCACAGCGCGCGAGTGAGGATGGCGGCTACCAAAAAGACGTCTACATGTCCTCGTTTATCGGTTTCGCGCCCACAAACGACCCCCAGGTGATGGTCTATGTGACACTTGACGGAACGCCCTATATCTCAACCGCCGCCGCGACGCCTTTTGCCACCGTCATGGAAAGTGCTTTGACTATTTTGGACATTCAGCCCACCTCTTAGAAGCTGGGCTGCGTTGTTTGCGCCTGCATTCACACAGGGCCTGCACCACAAAGGTGCATGGCAACGGTACAATAATCGGCTGGAATATCGGCTCGCAAAGGAGCATGCATGATAGAAATCGCAGTCAAGGACATTGAGCGCGTGTGCGATGTGCAGCGCAAGTCCGGTGACGAGAATCGCATTTGCAAAGGGTGCGTTATCGATTCGCGCCAGGTTCAGCCCGATTCGATCTTCGTCGCCTTCTCGGGCGAGCGCGTAGACGGAAATTCGTTTGCGCCTGCGGCCATCGAGGCCGGCGCCGGAGCTGTCGTTCTTACGATCGAGCCCGCGTCGGATTTGATTGACCTTGCAAACGAGCATGGTTGCGCGCTGTTTACCTGCGAAGACCCGATGGAGTTCCTGCTTTCTCTGGCGCACCACTACCGCATGGACCTCAATGCCACCGTTATTGGCGTGACGGGTTCCATCGGCAAAACCACCACGAAGGACTCGTTGTCAAAGATGCTTGCCTGCCGTTATCGTGTCCATGTGACGAGTGGCAACTTCAATAATCTTATCGGTATGCCCTTGACGATTCTTGCGGCACCTGCCGATACCGAGATGCTTGTGCTCGAGATGGGCATGAACGCTACGGGCGAGATTGCTCGTCTTACGGCATGCGCCCGCCCGGCTTACGCAGTGATCACCAAGGTAGGCACGTCGCATATCGGCATGCTTGGCAGCCGCGAGAACATCGCGCGCGCAAAGGCTGAGATAATCTCTGGCATGATGCCTGCGCGTGAAGGCGAGAAGCCTCTTCTGGTCATGAATGGCGAGGACGATTTCACCCCGTTTATCCGCGAGGGATTTGCCGATCCTGCCGGTGTCGATGTGCTTCTGTGCGGCTCGGCCGCTAGCGACGACGTGCGTGTGAGCGATGTTCGCGTGAGCGACGAGGGACAGCCCTATTTCACGCTCACCTTTGCCGATGGCACTTCCCTGGACACCCATGTGGCCCTTCCCGGCGCGCAGGCTGTTATCAATGTTGTATATGCTGCTTCCATTGCTCACCGTTTGGGTGTGAGCGCCAAGGAAATCGATTCGGTCTTGACGTCTCTGCAGATCACCGGTCGCCGTCAGGAAGTTCGCCGTGCCGCCTGCGGTGCTCGCGTCATCGACGACACCTACAATGCTGCCCCCGAGTCGATGGCAGCTGCCCTTGACCTGCTGTGCTCCTTGCCGTGCGAGGGCGCTCGCATTGCCATTTTGGGCGAGATGGGCGAGCTTGGCGACGACACGGAGCGCCTTCATGCCCTGACGGGCGCCTATGCCGCCGCTAAGAAGCTTTCGACGCTCGTATGCGTTGGCGGCGAAGCCGCCGCTGCGATGGCTGCCGCTGCAAAGCTCATGGGAATGCCCGACGATCAGATCTTCATCGTGAGCGATACCGATCAGCTTATCGAGCGCTTCTCCTCGTCATTCTGCGCGTCCGACTTGGTTCTTGCCAAAGGCTCTCGCGCCGTTGGACTCGACCGTTTTGTTGAGGAGGTCTGCGCATGCTAGGCAACGCATCTTACCCCACGTATCAGGCTTTCTTGGCTCTGGGCATCGCTGCTCTTATCACGATTGTCCTCATGCCCCTGTGGATCAAGATTCTCAAGTACGAAAGCATCGGTCAGCAGGTTCGCGCCGATGGCCCCAAGCGCCACCTCGTCAAGCAGGGAACGCCCACCATGGGCGGCGTGGTGATTCTCATCGCTATCGTGCTCACCTGCTTGATCATGGCAAAGCACACGACTGAGATGCTGCTTGTGCTTATCGCTACGGTTGCCACTGGTGTGCTCGGCCTGATTGATGACCTCACGTCGGTAACGCACGGACGCTCGCTTGGCTTGACGCCGCGTGCCAAGATGTTTGGCCTTACCCTGATCTGCATCATCTTTTGCTTGGGTGCCGTCAATTTTTGCGGAGTTCCCGCCGAGGTGCGTTTCCCGGGCGGCTTTGCCATCGATCTTTCCGTGCTCTCTACGACGTTTGACGTGGCGGGTACGCCATTTACCGTGCCCTGGCTTTTTGTCGTTTTTACTTGGCTATTGATCGCCGGTTTCTCCAACGCCGTCAACCTTACGGATGGCCTGGACGGACTCGCCGGCGGCACGTCGATGATCGCCTTGCTCATTATGGCTGCCATCGCGTTTCTTTGCGGTGATTCCAACCTTGCTATCTTTGGCGCTGCTGCTGCGGGCGGATGCCTTGGCTTCCTTTGGTTTAACTGCTATCCAGCGAGTATCTTTATGGGCGATACCGGTTCTCTTGCTTTGGGCACCGGCTTTGCCTGCATGGGCATTGTCACCAATACCGAGGTGTCTTCGCTCATTATCGGTGGTCTTTTCATCGTCGAGGCACTTTCTGTCATGATTCAGGTCGTGAGCTACCACTTCACCAAGAAGCGCGTATTCCTCATGGCTCCCATTCATCATCATTTTGAGCAGAAGGGCTGGGCGGAGACCAAGGTTGTCATTCGTTTTTGGATCGTGGCCGCCGCCTTTGGCGCGCTCGGTCTTGCTCTTTTCTTTCAGCTGGGATAGTGATTTCTTATGCCATTGCCGCAGACGTTCTCTCTTCTGGTCTTAGGCCAGGGCTCTTCGGGTCTCGATGTTGTCCAGTGGGCATGTTCCCATCTGGGCGACCGTGTATCTGGCGTAACCATGTACGGTGGAGCAAAAGCGCAGCCCAACAATCGCACTCGCGAGCTTGAGCGTGCGGGCGCTCGCTTTGTTTTTGGCACCGAGGACGTCGAGGGTGCATACGACATCTGCGTTTCCAGCCCCGGTATTTCTGAATTTAGCGATTTCTTTGCCGCCGGTCGTGCTCATTCGAACGAAATTATGGGCGAGCCCGAGTTTGCCTTCCGTCTTTCGCCGAGCAACTGGTGTGCGGTGACAGGGACCAACGGTAAGACCACCACTACGTCGCTTGTCGACCATCTGCTTCGTTTTGCCGATATCCCCAGCGTTGCCGTTGGCAATATTGGCAACCCTCCTATTAACGAGGTCGATGGCCGCGCAGGTGACTCCTGGTTTTGCGCCGAGCTTTCGAGCTATCAGATTGCCACCACAAAGGAGCTTCATCCGCGTGTAGCGATTCTGCTCAATATCACGGACGACCATCTGGCATGGCACCGTACGCACGAAAACTATGCCGAAGCGAAGATCCGCTTGTTCCAGAATATGGACGAGTGCGATCTGGCTATCGTCGATGTCGAGGACGAGGGCAACATGGCCCATCGCGACGAGATTTTCAAGCCCGGTCGACGCGTGCTTTCGCTCTCCTGCGAGGACAGCGGCGCCGATGACGCTGCCTTTGTGCGCGATGGTCGTATGGTCGTGCGCCTGGCGGGCGTGGAAAACGAGCTGGTTTCCACGGCGGACTTGAAGATCGCCGGTCACCACAATGTTATCAACGCATTGGCCGCGGCGGCGGCAGCCCTCGCTTGCGGCGCTTCTGCGGCTTCTGTGCGCGGGGGGCTTGTGAGCTTTGCGCCGCTCGAGCATCGTATCGAGCCCGCAGGCTCTATCGCGGGCGTTCGCTTTTACAACGATTCAAAGGCAACCAACACCGACGCAGTCGAAAAGGCCCTCACGGCATTCCCTCGCGACCGCGTGATCTTGCTTTTGGGCGGTCACGACAAGGGAACTCCCCTGGAGGATTTTTCGCGTATCGTGTGTCAGCACGTCGTTGCTGTTGTTTGCTTTGGCGAGGCTGCCGAGCGCTTCGAGCACGCGCTTGAGTTTGCCGGCGCAAAGGGCAGCGGCGTGACGCTTGCGCGCGCGGAGCATATGCGCGATGCCGTTGACGTTGCTCGTACACTTGCCCATGCTGGCGATGTTGTGCTGTTCTCTCCCGCTTGCTCTTCGTTTGACGAGTTCTCTGGTTACGAAGAGCGCGGGCGCGCATTCAAATCTTATCTCGACGAGCTTCGCGCGGCCGATACCGCCGCTATCGAGGGCTAGGGGAGAGCGTGCGAGAAACTAACGCTGGCATGCGCGACGGATCGGCGGTGCGTGCCCGAGACGCTGTGAAGCGTCATAAGGGCGACCGCGTGACGCGCGATGCCTCTCCCGAGCATTCTTCCTGGGGCGATAAGCTAATCGCGGGCGTTCCTGCCCGCATTATGCGTCCACGCCTTGTGTTCATTGCTTGCCTTGTGGCACTTGTCGCCTTTGGTTTGCTTATGGTTTTCTCCGCATCTTCGGTCGAGGCCCTGTCCGAGCAAGGCGATGCTTTGTATTTCTTTAAACGACAGTTCGGCTTCGCTGCTGTAGGTTCTGTGCTGTGCGCACTCATCTCGTTTCGCGCGATTCCATGGGATTTCGCTACAAAAACGTTAGCGAAAGCCGTTTGGGGCACCCTTACGTTCGTCCTTCTACTGGTCCTGTTTGTTGGTGCTGGCGCCGGCGGCGCGAGGCGCTGGATCAGGCTTTTTGCAGGTTTCCTGTTTCAGCCCTCTGAGTTCATCAAGCCCTTGATCATCATCATGGTCGCGGGTGTGCTGGACGTTTTTTACGATAAAGAACAGATCGATTCCAACGGCCTTTTGAAGCAGCTTGCGTTTGTTGTTGGTGTTCCCGCGCTGCTCATCCTGTTTGAGCCGGACACGGGCACGTTCATGATTATTTTTGCCACGGTGTTCGCGATGCTTTTTCTCTGCGGCCTTTCATGGAAGGTGGTTTGGGGCGCTGTCGGCTTTATCGTGATTCTTTTGGTGGGCATGACTGTGCTTACTCCGTACCGACTTGAGCGCTTCTTGGTGCAATCCGACCCTTGGCTCGATAAATATGGCAGTGGTTTTCAAGCCACACTCGCCATCATGGCGTTTACCTCGGGCGGTCTGTTCGGGCGCGGCATCGGCAACTCTACGATGAAATACAGTTATCTGCCCGAGGCCCATAACGACTATATTTTCTCGATCATCGGCGAAGAGCTTGGCTTTGTGGGCACCATGCTGTTCTTAGCTGTCTTTGCTGTGCTCATCTACGCTGCGTTCCAGATTGGCCGCCAGGCACCTGATCTCAAAGGACGTATGATTGCGCAGGGGTCTGCCCTTATGCTCGCGCTTCAGTTCTTTATCAACGCTGCGGGCGTTTTGAACATCATTCCCATGTCGGGAAAGACAATGCCCTTTATCAGCTATGGCGGATCGTCGATGATATCCTCCCTCATTTTGGCCGGCTTGATTATTCGCGTATCCGTCGAGAGCAACGCTCGCACCGTCTACGATGCTCGTCGTCGTAGCTTTGCCGTTATGGACGAAGATGAAGACGTTTCCGATCATATCGGTGTGAGTACTGCGGGCCGCGTTCGCACGCGTTCTGGCCGTGCGGTGTCGAATGAGCGAGCGGGATTTACGGTGATGGACGGAAAGAGCGCCCAGGAGCCTCGCGCCCGTGCCGCTCGATCGCAGAGCTCCTGCTCAAGAAGACCTTCTCCTCGCACTAATGGAGGATGGAATCGAGTTGATTTGAACGCCGACCCCACCGATCGCCTGCGCGGCGATGGGCGTGACAGACAGCCGCGTCGCAGGTCGGATTACAGAAGGGATCGTTATGACCGATAAGATGTCGATTGCAATTGCCGCCGGCGGCACCGCCGGCCATGTCAATCCCGCGCTTGCCCTGGCAGACGAACTCGCCTCACGCGGGCACGATGTTCGTTTCTTTGGCGAGACGCGTCGTCTCGAGGGCAAATTGGTTCCCGAGGCCGGATTCGACTTCTTTCCGGTGGAGGTGACTGGCTTTGACCGTGCGCGCCCCTGGACGCTTATCACTGCTCTCGCACATCTTTCGCGCGAGGAGCGTCGCCTGGTGCGCACCTTCAAGGAGAATCCTGCTCTCAAGCCCGATGTGGCGATTGGCTTTGGCGCCTATGTCGAGCTTCCTTTGGTGCGGGCAGCGGCTAAACTCGGTATTCCTGTGGTCCTGCACGAGCAGAATTCCGTTCCCGGCCTTGCCAATAAACAGTCAGCAAAGATCGCAAGCCTTGTTGCGATCGCTCAGCCAAGCGTGCGCTCCATTTTTGAGCACGCGGGTGCGAAGCGTATCGAGTTCACGGGCAATCCCGTGCGCGCTTCCGTGCTTGCCGGCGAGCGGGCACGTGGGCGCGAGGCGTTGGATATTCCGCGCGATGCTACGGTGCTTTTGGTCTTTGGCGGCTCGCTTGGCGCCAAGCATCTCAACGAGCGCATGGCTTCGCTTAAGTCTGAACTCCTGGCACGCGAGAACCTCTATGTGGTTCATTCTACCGGTGCGGACGGCTATGATGACACGGCGGCAGCGCTTGCCCTTACCGAAACCGATAAGCATCGATATCGCTTGATGCCCTATATCGACAATATGGGCGATATGCTGAGTGCGGCAGACCTTGTTCTTTCCCGCTCCGGCGCCTCGAGCGTCGCCGAAATCGCGGCTCTGGCCGTTCCTTCTGTGCTCGTGCCGTACCCGCTTGCTACGGCCGATCATCAAACGACCAACGCTCGCTTCCTGGTTGATGCGAACGCCGCCGTTATGTTTGCCGATGCCGATATTGATGGCGAAGACTTCAAACACACCGTGCTTGAGCTGCTGGATGATCCTGCTCGCCGCGCAGATATGCACGACGCAGCGCGCGGACTTGCGCAAGATCGGGCCGCTTCGACTCTTGCTGATGCCATAGAGGGATTGCGCAGATAACGCATCGCTTTGGTCTGTCTGGACGAGTTGCGGTACAGTAAACAGGTTGAAGATTGTTTATTCGCTGCAAGGAGTAGATGGACCTATGGCAGATATCCAGAATGCATCCAGCGAGCCGACGTTTAAGCGCGCCCACTTTATCGGGATTGGCGGCGCTGGTATGAGCGGTATCGCCCTCGTGCTGCACGAGCGTGGCTTTGTCGTGACGGGTTCCGATCTTAAGACCTCTCGTTATATTCGCCAGCTCACGCGCGCCGGCGTCGATATCCACGTGGGCCATGATGCCAAGACCATCGATGAGGTACAGCCCGATGTCGTGGTTGTCTCCACGGCTATTCCCGAGTCAAATCCCGAGCTGATTCGTGCTCGTGAATTGGGTATTCCCGTTTGGCCCCGCGCAAAGATGCTTTCTGCCTTGGGCCATGGCCATACGACGGTTGCCGTTGCGGGCACCCATGGCAAGACGACTACGTCTTCCATGTGCGCCACGATGCTCGACCGCATGGGTCTTGACCCCAGCTTCTTGATCGGAGGTATCGTCGAGGGCTATGACACCAACGGTCGCAATGGCTCGAGTGAGTATTTTGTATGCGAGGCCGATGAATCCGACAGCTCGTTTTTGTATCTCGACCCCAATGTGGTGGTTGTTACCAACGTTGAGGCTGATCATCTTGATCACTACGGCTCTCTCGAAGAGATCGAGGCTACGTTCGTCAAGTTCATGAAGCTCGTGGGCGAGGATGGAACCATCATCGTTTGCGGCGACTCCCCGCGTCTAGCCGAGCTCGCTCATAGCACAGGATTGCATGTCATTACCTATGGTTTTGCCAACGAGAACGACGTCGTGGTCAAGCCCGATGCCTGTACGCATGCGCTTGGCGGCAGCTTTGTCGCTACCGTGGATGGCGCGCAGCGTCGTGTTTCCATCAAGAACAATCCGGGCCGTCACAATATGCTCAACGCGTGCGCATCCCTCATCGTTGCTTCCGTGCTCGGCCTCGATGTCGATGCTGCGGCAGCTTCGCTCTCCACGTTCGATGGCGTTCGTCGCCGTTTCACACACGTGGGCGATATGCGCGGCGTTTGCGTGGTCGATGATTACGGTCACCATCCCACCGAGGTGGGCGCTACACTCAAGGCCGCAAAGACGCTCGACTTCAAGCATGTTGTTGTGGTATTTCAGCCGCATCGCTATTCGCGTTTGCAGGCGCTTGCCAGCGATTTTGCCGATGCCTTCGCCGATGCCGATACCGTTATCCTGATTGACGTATTCTCGGCGGGCGAGATGCCCATCCCCGGCGCTACCTCCAAGATGCTCGCAGACCTGATCGCTGAGCGTCATCCTGGAAAGCCCGTATTCTATGCTCCCGACCGTCCGGCGCTCATGAAGCTCATCGACGAGAACGCGCATGAGGGCGACCTGTTGATCACTATGGGTGCGGGCGACGTTACCGCGGTGGGTCCGGAGTATCTTGAGCATGCTCAGGAGCAGTCCAAGGACGAGCAGTAGGCTATGGGCCTGTTCAACGCCATCATGGCGCTTTCGGGTGCCGCGGACATCGATATCATCGAGGACGAGCGCATGTCGCGCCATACCACCTACCGTGTAGGTGGTCCTGCCTCGCTGTTCATAACTTGCCAGAGCTACCATGGTTTGCGGCGTGCGGTTGAAGTGCTCTCGCGCGAGCAGATTCCCTGGGTCCTTTTGGGAAGGGGATCGAATATCCTCGTTTCCGATGACGGATACCAGGGGGCTGTGATCGTTTTGGGTCGTGAGTTCCAGCGCACTGTTATCGCCGAAGACGGCGTTCACGTCACGGTGGGCGCGGCGACTGTGCTCTCGCGCCTTGTCAACGAAATGATGTCGCGTGGGCTTTCGGGCTTGGAGTTCACTGTGGGTATTCCCGGTACCGTGGGCGGTGCCGTCTCTATGAACGCGGGCACTCGACGCGAATGGATTGGCCAGCTGGTCGAGTCCCTTGTCACGTATGTTCCGGGCGAGGGCTTGCGCTATTACGATCATGACGATATCTATTGGGGCTATCGCGAGACGGGTCTTCCCGGTTCCGAGATCGTTCTTGAGGCAACCCTCGTTTTGAAGCCTGGTAAAAAAGATGACATCCGCGAGCGTATGGAGCGCTATCTGGGGCGTCGACGTCGCTCGCAGCCTATCGGTAAGGCTTCGTGTGGTTCTGTTTTTCGTAATCCGTCCGATAAAAGTGTCGGCGCTATGATTGACGACTGTGGATTGAAGGGTTTTTCGGTTGGGGGCGCGGAGGTTTCTCCCGTTCACGCTAACTTTATTGTCAACAATGGGTCGGCAACGGCCAAAGATGTTCTGTCCGTGATTCAGCACGTGCACGCGAAGGTTAAGGAAACGTATGGCGTCGAGCTACAGCCGGAAGTCAAATTCCTCGGCTTCTAATGGGAAGCCGACGCCTCGTCGTGCCGTAAAGCCGTCTTCTCGTTCTCGCACGTCTTCGTTGGGGCCTTCGTCTTCTCGTTCCACAGGGCGCCCTCATCAGGCTCGTCCGTCACAGCCCATAGCCAAGCGGCCTCGTCCGTCCTCGCGTCCTCAGGGGGCGCGTCCGATACCGCGTCAATCGAGCGCCAGCCGTCAGCTTGCGCGTCCGACTTCGGCGCGTCCGAGTGCCAGTCGCCCGTCGTCTCGTCCACACACCCAACCGCCCGCGCGGCGGACGGCGAGCCTTGCGCGTCGCGGAAACGTTTCCCTTCGCCGCACCATGTCGCCTACACCTCCCGTGCGTCCGCAGCGTCCTGCTTCGCGCTCGCAGATGACACCTATCGGTCGTGGCGTGGCGGCTCGCCCACAATCTTCCTCGAGACTCAAAATGCCCGACCGCCGCTCCACCGGTTCACTTTCTCAGGACAATACAAAGCGGAAAAACCCGGTTCTCGGCGCTATTCGTTCTGTCGCATCTTCAATTCATCTGCCGCAGCTGTCCTCTTCAGCTCGTCTTGTTGCAAGCGCCGCCGCTGCCGTGGCCGTGGTTCTTTTTATCGTTGGGACCATTCTGTTCAAGTCGAGCCTCTTTGCCGCCACGGATATCGAGATCAACGGTTCGGAACATATTTCGAAGGAGACCGCTCAAAAGCTTATCGACCTCCCCGACGACACGACGTTGCTCAATGTCGATAGCGATGCGATTGTCCAGAGCCTTAAAAAGAGTCCTTGGGTGAAGGGCGTGGATGTAAAGCGCGGGTTCCCCCATAAGCTCATCATCACGCCTACCGAGCGCAAGGTCGTGGCCGTTGCCTATATCTCTGCCGATAATGTGGCTTGGGCCATCGGAGATGACGATACCTGGATCGCACCCGTTTCGCTTGCCGTGGGCCTTGATGCCGATGGCAACGTGGTAGATGCAACGGGACTTGCTGCGTCAGCAGCCGACGACCAAACGGACGATTCCTCGTCGGAGGACGCCTCCGACGATAGCCAGGACGTCTCCTCCGATTCGATGGATGATTCTGACAGTAGCGATGTGTCCGATGCCCAGGCAGACGCTGCGGATGCAAAAGATGACCAGGAGCCCGTCAAAACTGCCGATGGCGTAACCCTGCTTTCGGGCGAGGATGCCGCTCGCGCGGTGGCGCAACAGCTCAATGCCGTGCTTCTCACCAATATGGGTACCGATGTTTCGCCTTTGAGCGGCTCGAAGGTAAAGGGGGAGGGCTTGGCTGCGGCGCTCAAGTACATCGCGGGTTTCTCGCCTGATTTCCTGGCGCAGGTCAAAAGTTTCTCGGTCCCCTCGGTTCAGGCTCTTGCCTGCAACCTCGACAACGGCGTTGAGGTTTCCTTGGGCGATGCCGACGACATTCAAAAGAAGGAACGCATCGTGACCAAGCTTTTGGAGGAGCAGAAGGGGGTTACCTATATTAATGTGAGAACGCCCGACGCCTACACATATCGTTCGGTCGATCTGTAGGGGGCGCGCGAGCGCCTGAGCTTGAGTTCCGTGAGCGGCATAGCCGTTTACCTGCGAAATCCATATTTTTGATTACGGGGGTTTGACTTATTTGCCCTCAATGTGCAAACATACCATGGTTTACCTCGACATTTAATCTCTACTTGAGGGTTAACGTCGTATAAACGCAAAGCGCCTTACCCACTGTTCGGAGGACCGTCAAATGCACGAGAACGAGATCAATAATTATCTTGCCGTCATCAAGGTGGTGGGTGTAGGTGGCGGTGGCACCAACGCCGTCAACCGCATGATCGAAGAGGGCATTCGCGGCGTCGAGTTCGTCGCTATCAACACCGACGCGCAGGCATTGGCTATTTCCGATGCTGACATCAAGGTTCACATCGGAACCGACCTTACCCGTGGTCTGGGCGCAGGCGCGAACCCCGAGGTTGGCCGTAAGGCAGCGGACGAGAGCCGCGACGATATCTCCGAGGCGCTCGCCGGCGCCGACATGGTGTTCATTACGTGCGGCGAGGGCGGTGGCACCGGTACCGGCGCTGCTCCCATCGTTGCCGATATCGCTATGAACGAAGTTGGCGCGCTTACCGTCGCTGTTGTGACCAAGCCCTTCACCTTCGAGGGCCGCAAGCGCAAGTCTTCTGCCGAAGAGGGCATCAAGACGCTTTCCGAGTGCGTTGACACCATGATCGTTATTCCTAACGACAAGCTGCTCGACATCGCCGAGAAGAAGACCACGATGCTTGAGGCATTCGCTACTGCCGATGGCGTGCTTTCTCAGGGTACCCAGGGCATCACGGACCTCATCACCGTCCCGGGCATCATTAACCTGGACTTCGCTGACGTCAAGACCATCATGAAGCAGGCTGGTACCGCCATGATGGGCATTGGCACCGCATCTGGCGACACCCGCGCCGTGGACGCTGCTCAGCAGGCCATTTCCAGCCGTCTGCTCGAGAGCTCCATCGATGGCGCCACGCGCGTGCTTCTTTCCATCGCCGGCTCCAAGGACCTGGGCATCCAGGAGATCAACGACGCTGCCGACCTTGTGGCCAACGCTGTCGACCCCGAGGCCAACATCATCTTCGGTACCGTTGTCGACGAATCCCTGGGCGATCAGGTTCGCATCACCGTTATCGCCACTGGCTTTAGCGATGCCAACGTCAACCGTCAAGATCAGCTGTTTGGCCAGACCCAGTCTTCTGCCTCGAAGTCTGCAAGCGATGTTTCCACGCCGGCGCATGCTGCCCCCGCAGCAACGCGCAACGTGGGCGGCTCTGAGCTTCCCAACTTTGGCAACGAGCAGTTTGAGCTGCCCGATTTCTTGAAGCGCGGCAATTTCTAACAGCTTTTGCAGGATGTTTCCTGCGGGATAGTTTGAACCACAGGGGGTGCGGATGCGATATTCCGCACCCCCTGTTCTGCATTTATTTCAATCGGTCTCCTCTTTAGGGTGATCGCATCTCTCGAAGGGAGTATGACATGGCGTGCGGACAGCCAGTTAAGCTTGAGCGTCTGACAAATAACGGCGTGACGGTTGTAGGCGGTGAAGAGCGCGGTATCGCATTTGGGTTTACCGAGCGCACCGGTGGCGTCTCTGCGTCTCCGTACGCCTCCCTGAATTTGGGAACCCATGTTGGCGACGATCCGCTGGCGGTTGCCGAGAACCGTCGTCGTGCACTTGAGGCTTTGGGAGGGGAGGCCTATCTCGATCGCTTGCTAGTGCCCAATCAAGTTCATGGAGACAATGTCGTCGTAGTCGATTCTGCCGATGCATCCGTTCTCGACTCTGTGCGCGCCCGCATTGCCACAGGGGCCGATGCCATCGTTTGCACACAGGCGCAGGTGCCCGTCATGCTTTGCTTTGCCGATTGCGTACCGGTTATCCTGACCTGCCCCGGAGGCTTTGCGGTGGTTCACTCCGGCTGGCGCGGCACGTATGCGCGCATCGCCGCATCTGCTGCTCGTGTCCTTTCTGGGGCGACATGCGTGCCCATTGAGCAAGTCCATGCGTATATCGGACCGCATATTCTTGGAGATGAATACGAGGTATCGTCTGATTTGCTGCATACATTCGCTTTACAATTTGATAGCATTAAAGAATCTGCGTCGCGCAAGCTTGACCTTGCACGCGCCATTGAACAGTCCCTTGTAGAAGTGGGAGTTCCTCTGTGCGGGATTCACGATACACGTCTCTCGACCATGAGCCTCAACGAGAGGTTTTACTCGTATCGCAAAGAGCAGGGAATGTGCGGCCGTCATGCTGCCCTGGCTCTTATGCGGTAAGTCGACGTTCCTTTTTGGCATGCGTAGCCGCTGGCCTGATGCTTCCGCTTACCGGTTGCCAGACATCCAGCTCTTCGTCTAAACAGATTACTGTGGCGGGTTCTACCACCTGCCTGCCCATCGCCGAGTCTGCCGCCGAGGGTTACCAGGATGAGACCGGCATCTCGGTGCTGGTGAGTGGCCTGGGTTCTTCTGCGGGCATCGAGGCCGTCGCGAATGGCACGGCCGACATCGCCTCGTCTTCGCGTCAGGTCAATGCCGACGAGCAGAAGCTCGGCCTTACCGAGATCGTTATCGCTCACGACGGCATTGCCGTGATCGTCAACACTGATAATCCCGTGCAGAATCTTTCGACCGATCAGCTGCGCGACATCTATGCCGGCAAGATCACCAATTGGAGTCAGGTGGGCGGCGATGATCTAACGATTCAGCTCGTCAACCGAGATGAGGCATCCGGTACGCGCGAGGCCTTCAAATCCATCGTCATGGACGGGGCCTTCTTTGATCGTCGCGCCGCTGTCCTTTCCGGCACCGGCCAAGTGCGCGATGTCGTGAGCCGTAGCGTGGGCGCCATCGGCTACATTTCTCTTGGCTTTGTCGAGTCCAAGTTCGCCGAGACCGCCGTGCGCGCCATTAGCGTGAACCACGTCGAGCCCTCCGAGAAGACAATTGCCTCGGGTGGTTACCCCATTTCCCGCGATTTGTATTTTTACGTCAAGGGAACGCCTACCCCCGAGGCCCAAGCATATATCGACTACGTGACCTCCGACAAGATGGATTCCATCGTGCGTGATGCGGGCTTTATCCCCGTGACCGACGACGAATCTGCGGGGGAGTGAGCACATGGAGGACCAGACCATGGAAGAGACGCCCAGTGCGGCTCCCAAACGCGAGCTCGCACTCGTTTCGCATGCAACGTATGTTAAGGAGAAAGCTCTCCGGTACCTTTTTTTCGCCTGTGCGTTTTTGGCGGTTGTGACGGTTATCTTGATCTTCGCGTTCACCACGTACAGCGCATTCCCCGTTTTTACCGATATCGGGCTTGCCAACTTTTTTAGCCTTACCTGGGCTCCGAGCGAGGGCGAGTACGGTATCGTCTCGCTGCTTGCGGGCTCCGGCCTTGTGACTGTTGGCGCGCTTGTCATGGGCGTGCCACTTGGCGTGGGAACGGCAGTGTACCTGGTGGAGATTGCAAGCGATCGCGTTCGCAAGATCATCAGCCCCGCAGTTGACCTGCTGGCAGGTATTCCCTCGATTATCTATGGCTTCTTTGGCATGGTGATTATCCGCCCGTTCGTGGCTCAGATTTCTGACGGACTGGGTTTTGGCGCGCTCACCGCGTGGTTTGTTCTTGCCATCATGATCGTGCCTACGATTACCACGCTTACCATGGATGCTTTGAACTCCATCCCCATGGGCATTCGAGAGGCGAGCTACGCCATGGGCGCCACCAAGTGGCAGACCATTTACAAGGTCGTCCTTCCTGCAGCCAAGCTCGGCATCGTCGACGCCATCGTTCTTGGCATGGGCCGTGCCATCGGCGAGACCATGGCGGTTCTTATGGTGGTGGGCAACGCTCCCGTTATCCCGTCTTCCATCGCGAGCCCCATCTCTACGCTCACGAGTCAGATTGCGCTTGACATGAGCTATTCGAGCGGCCTTCATCGTTCCGCTCTGTTTGGCATGGGCGTGGTCCTGTTCATTATTTCCGCCACGCTCGTGGGTATCGTGCGCTTGATTTCGAAAAAGAGGAGGTAGAGCATGGCTGATCAATCCACTCAGACCGATGAACTTACCTCGCGCGAGCGCATCAAGCGCGCCCTTTCTCACGGCAAGGCTGGCCGCATCTCAAAGGACACCTCCAACAAGGTGATGCTCGGTGTCTTCCGTGCTGCAGCCTATATCACGACGCTGGTGCTCGTTGCTATCATCGCCTACGTGGTGATCAACGGTTTGCCGCATATTTCGCCCGACTTCATCTTTGGCTGGCCCGAGGGCGTCAATGCCGAGGGCGGTATCTGGCCCACCATCGTCTCCACCATCTACGTCACGGCGCTTGCCATGCTCATCTGCACACCTATCGCCGTGCTTGCAGCCGTCTATCTAGCCGAGTACGCCAAGCAGGGACGTTTGGTCAATATCATTCGATACGCAGCCGATGCCCTGGCTTCGGTACCCTCGATCGTCATGGGCCTGTTTGGCTACGCGCTCTTCGTTGAGGCTATGGGCCTGGGTCTCTCCATGCTCTCCGCTGCTATGTCCTTGGCTCTGCTTATGCTCCCCATCGTCATGCGTACGACCGAGGAGGCCATTCGCGCCGTACCGCGCTATATTCGTTGGGGTGCGTACGGTTTGGGCGCTACCAAGTGGCAGGTCGTGAGTAAGATCGTGCTTCCTTCTGCCTTTGGCCGAATTGCTACGGGCATCGTGCTCGCCATCGGCCGCGCCATCGGAGAGACCGCTGTCGTGCTCTACACCATGGGCCAGGCTATCAATATGCCTATCACGCCGCTTGATTCCGGTCGCCCCATGACCGTTCACCTGTACCTGCTTGCCAACGATGGCATCAACATGAACGCTGCCTATGGCACCGCGCTTTTGCTGATGATCATCATTCTTGCGTTCAACCTGTTCTCTCGCTATCTGTCGCGTCGAAGCCGATAAGTCGCCCAAAGGAGTCCCATGTCTGTCTATCAGTCCGCGCCCACGCCCGAGTCGAGCGCCATTATCGCCAAGGATTTTGACTTCTGGTACGGAGATTTCCATGCGCTCACCGGCCTTGATGTCAATATCGCCCGCAACAAGATCACCGCGTTTATCGGTCCTTCGGGTTGTGGCAAGTCGACCTTCCTGCGTTGCATGAATCGCATGAACGATCTGATCGAGGGGACGCACGTGAGCGGCTCGATGTCGCTGGACGGCAACAACATCTACGCTCCGGGCGTGGATCCTGTCGATTTGCGTCGTCGTGTGGGCATGATCTTCCAGCAGCCCAATCCCTTCCCTAAATCCATTTACGAGAATGTCGCTTTTGGCCCCCGACTGCAGGGCGTGACTAGCAAAAGCGACCTCGACGATATCGTCGAAGAGTCCTTAAAGCGCGCCAACCTATGGAAAGAGGTCTCCAATCAGCTCTCGAAAGACGGCTTGGCGCTCTCTGGTGGCCAGCAGCAGCGACTGTGCATCGCTCGCGTTCTGGCTGTGCAGCCGGACGTTCTCCTGATGGACGAGCCTTGCTCCGCCATCGATCCCACCTCCGTTCAGAAGGTCGAGGACCTGATGGCCGAGCTTGCGCCCGAGATGACGATCATCATCGTCACGCATAGCATGCAGCAGGCGGCACGAATCTCCGATTACACGGCATTCTTCTTACAAGAAGTTGCGGGCGAGCCTGCTACACTTATCGAGTATGGTCAAACCGACGCGATCTTTACTAGTCCCATGGATCGCCGCACGGAAGACTACATCACCGGTCGTTTTGGCTGATTCGCGTCCGGTGCCCGTTTCTTGCGAGTTGCACATGCTCGCATCTGTCTGATTGGAGAAAACCATGCGCAAGCTCTTTTCGCGTCAACTCGTCGAGGCGCGCCACGAGATGCTTTCCATCTACGAGGCCGTCGACCTAACGCTCCACGATGCCGTCACCGCTTTTTTGACAAGCGACAAGAAGCTCGCCAATAAGACCAAGAAGGCGACGCTCCAGATCGATGCGCGCTGCGCCAATCTTGAGGCCGTGTGCTACAACCTCATCGCGACGCAGGGCCCGGTGGCATCTGACTTCCGTTTGCTGCAGACCATCATCTATATCGATTTCAACTTGCAGCGCATGACCGATAAGGTGCGCCAGATCGCTCGTGCGGCAAAGCATAAGGTCAAGGCAGACATCCAGCTCCCGGCCGAGCTCAATGACCTTATTTTGCGCGAGGCCGATTGCGTCTATCGCGTTGTGGGCTCTTCCATTTCTGCTCTTGTGAACAACGACATGAGCATCGTTTGCGGCCTTTCCGACCAAGACGAGCCCGTGCATCAAATCTACGAAGAGTTCTTCCGCACGTACAATCGCATGAGCGCCCCCGAGCTCTCGGACGATAGCTCCTATGATGACCTGCGCCGCACGATCATGGTTTCGCGCTATCTGGACCGCACCGCTTCCATCTCTATCGATGCCGCGTGCCGTCTGACCTTCCTGCTCACCGGTCAGCGTCTGACCGCCTCCGATCTTGTTGATATCGATGAGGACGAGCTGGAGAGCATGCGCGTGCCTTCTGGCGAGGGCGTTGTTTTGGACCCCAAGACCGATGCACAGTACGTTGCCAAGCTTCCTTTGGACGAGGTGGGTGAGCAGCTTCGCCATCTGATCGAGTCTTTGAATGATGACGACGAAGTCGATGCCGATGATGGCGAGGTCGTAGCTACTGAAGAGTAGTCATTCGCTCTCTGTCGCTTGGCATGCAAATAAACCAAGGTTTATGAATTTAGGCGCGGTGCCCGTAGCGGTACCGCGCCTTTGCGTTAGTATGGCAAAAAGTCGTAAACCCTAAGGTGGACGGGATGATGAGCATGGCTCAGACATATCTTGATGATCTGCGTCGTCGCCGCGAGGAGATTCTTGAGCGGGTTGATATCGCGCTTGGCCACGCTGGCCGCTCCCATGAGGACGTCAAGATCATGGCGGTATCCAAGACGGTTGATATTGATGCCGCAGCCGATGCCGTGCGCGCGGGTTATACCTTGCTGGGGGAGAACCGCCCGCAGGAGCTCGTACGTAAATTCGAGGGCTTGCATGCTATCGATGATTTGCCTCAGGTCCGTCTGGATATGATTGGCAACTTGCAGAAGAATAAAATCAATGCCGTACTCGGTCATGCCGAGATGATTCATTCTATCGAATCGCTCGACCTGGCTCGTGCGGTATCCCAGCGCGCCTCTCGTCGCTTGGAGGCGGGGGAGTTTTTAGCTCCTCAGCAGGTCCTTTTGGAGGTTAATGTGAGCGGCGAGGAGTCGAAGTCGGGGTTTGCGCCCGAGGCCCTTCGCGCATGCATCGAGGATCTCATGGAGCTTTCTGGCATTTCCATTCGTGGGCTTATGACAATGGCCCCACAGGGTAGCAAAGAGGTGGCTGCAAAGACCTTCGCCGGCCTGCGCGAACTTCGCGATGAGCTTGAGGGGGCCTACCCCTCTTTGACGCTCAGCGAACTCTCGTGCGGCATGAGTGAGGATTTCGACGTAGCCATTGAAGAGGGCTCTACCCTCATTCGCCTTGGTAGGGTGGCATTTAACCCATCCTTTGCACTACAATAACCACAGGCTGATGCGTGTGGTTTGACCATACACCCACCTATACATCAATCGCACTACGGGCAGAAAGGTACCATCGTGGGCTTTCTAGATGAACTCAAGAACAAGCTCCCCTTCGGCCAGGCGGGGGCATATCCCGAAGATGATTACGGCGCAGAAGAGGGCTACGACGATGCCTATTATGATGATGCGCCAGAGGGCGGCTATCCAGATGATTCCTATGGCGCCGGCTCTTATGGTTCGTCGGGCAGCTATGGATATGATGACGAGCCCAGTAACGGGGTTCTTGGCCAGACGCGTCGTGGCGAGGCTGAATCTGTAGCTGTGTATACGCGCAGCGGTCAGCTTGTTGGCGATGCCGATCGCCATGCAACTACCTATAATCCTCCCGCGCGCTCGCAGGATGCCGTTGCATATCGTCCGGGTGCCTATGACACCCCTTCGAGCTACGCGGGCGGCATGCATTCTGCTGCTCCTTCCGCACCGGCTCAAACGTCCTCCGCGGCTGCGACCGCGGCTCGTGTCGATGCTGTGATTAACGGTACGCCGCAGCTTCCGGCCTATGTCTTGCGTCCCGAGAGCTATGACGATGTCGAGACCGTGGTTCGTCGCGTGCGCACCAAGCAGCCCGTTGCCCTGGTGTTCGTGGGCGTTCGCACCGAAGTTGCCAAGCGTGTGCTCGACTTCTCCTATGGCTTTGCCTGCGGGCTGGGTGCTTCCGTGCGCGAGGTGGGCGACCGTGTGTTCATGGTGCTGCCCCAGGGCTGCGAGGTTAAGGATTCCGACCTGGCCAAGCTGCGCGCCGATGGCTATCTCAAGAGCTAGGTGAGTGCGTGAATCCTTATACCATCGTTAATCTTATTAATACCCTGGTCAACTTCTACAGCACGCTGATTGTGATTTGGTGCCTGCTCACATGGATTCCCATGAAGCGGGACGGCTTGCTTGCCGACATCGCCGCCGTGATTGGATCTCTGGTCAATCCGTATCTCAACCTGTTTCGGAAAATGATGCCTTCGACGATGGGTATCGATTTTTCTCCGGTAATTGCAGTTCTTGCGTTGACCGTGGCGGAACGTTTGCTGATTAGTATAATTTTGTGAGGACGCGAGTGCTCTTGGCAACGACGATCTTGAGCATGGCGAATGAAAGGAATGTTTTAGATGGCTATTACACCAGCTGATATTCAGGCCCAGACTTTCTCCGAGGCTAAGCGCGGCTATGATCCCGGCGAGGTCGATGTTTTCCTGGAGCAGGTTTCCGCTGAGGTCGATGCGATGCTTAACAAGATCGTGGACCTTAAGAATCGTTTGACCGCCACCGAGCAGCAGCTTACCGATGCACAGAATCAGCTTGCACAGGCTCAGGCCGCTCCGGCTCCCGCGCCCGCTCCTGCTCCCGTTGCACCCGATTACACCGCTAGCGAGCGTCAGATTTCTGCCGCTCTTATCGCTGCCCAGCAGACTGCCGACAACATCGTTAGCGAGGCTCGTGAGAATGCCGAGCGCATCAAGAACGAGGCCGACGCCAAGGCACGCGAGGTCATTCGTCAGGCTCTCGCCGAGAAGCAAAACGAGATTGAGGAAATCGATCGTCTGAAGGCTTCCCGTGAGGACTTTAAGAACGAGTACATGAAGCTCGTTCAGCACTTCATGGATGAGGCGCAAAACTCCTTCCCGCGCGATCTTATGAGCTCCACGCCTACTGGTTCTGCTGCTGCTCCCGTGGCAGCTGCTCCTGCAGCCCCGGTTGCCGCTCCGGCTCCCGCCGCTCCCGCCGCCGCGCCTGCTGCTGTTGCCGATCCGTTTGCTCCAATCGACAACTTTGGCATGGACGATCTGGACTAGCAATCACAGTTTGTATTCACGACACGCAAAACGGGGGTCTTTTCGAATTGCCGAAAAGACCCCCGTTTGCCGTTTAACTGGGAAAATGACCGTCTACCGATACCGTTGAGCTGGGCTTTTGCCGCTCTGGTATAAATAGATTGTCGTTGGTGCCGCTCAGCATGTAAGTGCTGAGCGGTTTTTTGTTAGATGGTGAAATCTTCGGGCGAGATGCAGCGAGCCTCGCGTGCCTCGGGTGCGGCGATTGTCTCGGCGGGATAACCAAGCGGGAGCATGCTTACGGGGCGCAGGCCTGCAGGCAGGCCGAACTGCTCTTTGATAACCTGCGGGTCAAATGCGCAAACCCAGCAGGTTCCCAGCCCCTGCTCTGTTGCTGCCATCATCATCTGGTCCACAACGATAGAGGTGTCGATCTCGCTTGAGTTCATCTGGTCGTACTTGCGAACCCAGGCGCGTTCGGTCTCGGCGCAGGCAATGATGATCGCGGGGGCTCCAAAGATGCTGCCGTTGCGCTCAAAACGCGGGCAGGCGAGGGCGGCGCGTGCAAGATCGTCTTTGCTCGTGCATACCTTGATTCGCGTCGGGTGTTTGTTGCAGGCAGAAGGGGCAATTCGTCCGGCTTCGATTACGCGCGCGAGCACGTCATCTTCAACAGGGCGGTCTTCGTAGTGACGGCAGGAGAAACGAGCGCGCGTAAGATCTTCAAAAGACATGGCAATTCCTTTCAAGAAGCGTCGACATGATTCGTCATTCAATTGTAGCGCGATAGGAGTCGTATGAACCGAGGGGCACCTTAGCTGTTTTTCATGGCAATCGTCGCAACGGTTTCGGCGACGTGCTCAAGGGAGTCGGCGCAGAGCTCCAGGAACGTGTAGACGTCGCGCCATGCGATAACCTGCAGGGGGTCGCTGCAGGTGGTGTGCAGCTCGCGCATCGCGTGGACATACAAGTCATCGGCTTCCTCCTCGATGGAGTTGATGGCAATGACGCGCTGCTGGAGGGTCTTAGATTTCTTAAACTGCGGAAGCTCGTCCATCAGGGCGCGCATCTCCTTGCAGCCGCGCACGACGGTATCGACCATCTGGAGTGCGTCGGGGCGAATCTCAAGGATATTGTCAAAGTACAGGCGATGAAGGACGCCTTCGACGTGATCGGTCACCGCGTCGAGCTGGTTGCTTAGAGCCCCCATGTCCTCGCGCTCCATTGGCGTGATGAACGCCTTGACAAGGGCGTCGGACATCTGGTGGCGCAGCTCGTCGGCCGATTGCTCGATGGCGTGCATCTCGTCGAGCTTTCCGCGAATTTCACCGGGGTTAAACGAGCTCATGATGTTGGCGAGAAACTCGGCTGCCTTACAAGAGCGGTCCGCGCAGGCGCGGTAGTTGTCGAAGAAAAACGTATCGTTCTTTTTAGCCATGATGAATCCTTAACTGACGGTCTAGAACAAGAACATGAAGAGCTTCGCCATCGCGTAGCTGATGATGCCGCATCCGGGGAACGTGAAAATCCAGGTGAGCATCATGTCTTTAACGACGCCAAAGTTAATGGCGGAAAGACGGCGGACCGCACCGACGCCCATGATGGCACTTGTCTTGGTGTGCGTGGTCGATACGGGAATGCCCAGCACGGTCATGACCAAAAGGCACAGCGAGCTGGAGAGGTCGGCAGAAAAACCCTGGTATTTTTCGAGTTTCACCATGTCCATGCCTACGGACTTGATGATCTTCTCGCCGCCCACGCTCGTGCCCAGGCCCATGGTTGCACTGCAAAGCACCATAAGCCATACGGGGATTATGGCTCCGGCAACATCGGGCTGGCCAGAGGCAAATGCCACGCCCAGGAAGAGCACGCCGATAAACTTCTGGCCGTCTTGCGCGCCATGCATAAAACTCATGGTTGCGGCGCCAAAGATCTGTGCGTACTTAAAGAACGTGTCGGTACGCCGACGGTCGAGGCCTGCGCAAATAACGGTAACCACTTTTGCGGTTGCCCAGCCAATCGCAAAGCCAAAGAGCAGGCTCATCACCAAGCCATAGATGACCTTGATCCATTCGTTCATATTGACGCCGCCGGCACCTCCCAGGGCAATGGCGGCTCCGGTGAGACCGGCGATGAGGCTGTGGCTTTCGCTGGTGGGGATGCCGAAGATAGAGGCGCCCACGCTATAGACCACAATGGAGAAGAGCGCTGCGCACAGCGCTACAAGCGCCATGGTCGTATCTCCGCCAAAGTCGACCATATTGCTGATGGTCGAGGCTACGCTCGCGTTGATATGAGTCATGATAAGAACGCCAAAGAAGTTGCAGATGGCGCTCATGATAATGGCCGATCGCACGCGCATGCACCGCGTAGTGACGCAGGTGGCGATGGCATTAGGGGCATCGGTCCAGCCGTTGACGAAGATGACGCCCAGCGTAAGGACAACGGTGATTGCCAAAACAGGATTCGAGGTTACCTGTTGGAGAAAAGACGCAAGAGAGATTCCCATGACGTCCGCCTTAATCGAATTTCGCTACAAACGTGAACTAAGATACCCGTTACACGACCCTGACGCACGGTCGATGTTTGCGGGCGTAGTTATTTTCTCGGCAATCGACGATTTGGTAAAGCGTTTTAAGCGTTTTGGGAAAGAGAAAGACGAAGTGGGCCGATAAGCCGGGTTCTGTCGTGGACGATCATTTATCTTTGCCCGCGCACCTTGGTGCGCGGTGCAGCAGTCGCACGCAACCCGAACGCGGACCGGGCCAGCCCATAGCGTTCCTATTCGCGTTTGCTCCGGATGGGGTTTACCAAGCCGCCGCGTCACCGCGACGCTGGTGGTCTCTTACACCACCGTTTCAGCTTTTCCCTTTACGTGCGCCAAGGCGCGCGCAGGTGGGAGTCTTCTTTTCTGCGGCACTAATCCGTCGGGTCACCCCGCCTGGCCGTTAGCCAGCATCCTGCCCTGCGGAGCCCGGACTTTCCTCACGGACGACATGCCCCTGACGGGACTGCGTACGCGCGATCGCCTGGCCCACTTCGCAGGGAAGCATTGTAGCACACGCTATAATGCATGCAGATATACGACGCGCGCCGCAACTTCATTTGCACAAATGGATTATGGGCTCGCGCATGGCTGATACGAGACGAAAGGTCGATGCGCCCATGTTGATCAAAGAATTCTGTGCCGAGAACTTCGAGCATGTTGCCGAGGCAATCGATGCTGGCGCCAAGCGAATCGAGCTGTGCGACAATCTGGCTGTGGGTGGAACCACGCCTTCGTACGGCGTGATCGCGCACACCTGTGAGTACGCCTTGTCTCATGGCGTGGCCGTGATGACGATGATTCGCCCGCGCGGTGGTAACTTTGTCTACTCTGACGAAGAAGTCGAGATGATGCTGGACGATATCGAGGCAGCGCGCAGCCTGGGCAGCACCGGCGTGGTCTTTGGCTGTCTGACCGAGGCGGGGGAGTTGGACACCCCTGCACTCGAGCGCCTGATCGCCATGGCACATGTTCCCACGGTCGAGTCTGAGCGCGGCATGCGCATTACCTTCCACATGGCCTTTGACGATATGCCCGCCGAGCTTCAGTTCGATGCAATCGATTGGCTTTCCGAACATGGTGTCGATCGCATCCTGACTCATGGCGGTCCTGCCGGCACCAACATCGATGACAACATCCCCCGTCTGCAGGAGCTTGCCGAGTACGCTGCGGGCAGTCTGATCATCCTCCCGGGCGCGGGCATCACCTATGCCAATGCCGAGCAGGTTGCGAGTGCCGTGGGCGTCTCCGAGGTGCATGGCACCAAGATCGTGAAGCTTGGGTAGGCGTTTGTGGAGAGCTATTTCACGTTGCGTGCGGACGTCGAGGCAACCGGTGAGTTTGTTGATCGTAAAAGCCGCTTTATCGCCCAGTTGGTCCATATCGAATCCGAGGAAGAGGCAAACGACTTCATCGCCGCCGTTCGCGCACGCCATTACGATGCGCGCCATAACGTCCCCGCTTGGATTTGCACCGATGGTCGCGAGCGACAATCCGACGACGGCGAGCCTAGCCGAACGAGCGGGATGCCCACGCTCGAAGTGCTGCGCGGTGAGGGTCTTAAGGACATCTGCTGTGTGACCACGCGTTACTTTGGCGGAACCCTTTTGGGTCCGGGTGGCCTGGTGCGTGCCTATACCGCTGCGGCGCAGGCGGCGGTGGCGCATGCGCGCGAGGCGGGCATGATCGTCGAGATGACGAGCGTGACGCCGGTCGATGTCACGCTTGATTATGCTCAATACGAGCAAGTTCTCCATATTGCCGAAGGCCTGGGTGCCGCTGTTGCCTCGACCGATTTTACCGATCGTGTGGTCTTGCACCTTGTATTTCGCTCGGGTGAGGAGCTGCCATTTTGCGACAAGATGCGCGAGCTCATGGCGGGACGCGAAGAGATCTTGGTGGCTCCGGCGCACTTTGCCGAGTTTACGCGCCAGTAGGTCGTGCTCCAGGGTTGCTCGTCATATGCATGAAGAAGGTCCCGCCCAGGCGTTGGAAAACGTTCTGAGCGGGACCTTGCTATGCGTATCGTCTATAGACAGCTGGGCTACGCCTGCTGCTCGCCGATGATCTGAATGGCGATCTCGACGGCGTCGTCAATGCAGCCGGGGCAGCTGCGGATAGGGCCGGCATCGGAACCTACACCCTTAAGCTCTCGGCAGATGGTCGTCGTGTTTTTATCCTTGAAGCGCGCAGCGGCCTCGCGGGAGAGCTTATAGGAGTGTCGCTTGGTTGTGGGGTTCGCCATGCCCTCGCTGTTCAGCAGGCCCAAGATGGCGACGGCTCCCGAGAGGGCGCCGCAGGTCTCGGTCATGCCGCCCATGCCCGCGCCGAATCCCTCGAGAATACGAAACGCGCTATCGGTATCAAAACCCAGTGCCGGGGCAAGCGAGCAGGCGACGGCTTGGGCGCAGTTGAATCCCTGTTTATGGTAGGCGGCTGCCTGAGCCTTGCAGGCCTCGAGGTCGAGTTTGGTCATATCGATGGCGTTCACGGTTACCCCTTTCGCTGGCGATTTCGTTCGCTCGACATTGTACTCGCATTTTGGGCGGTGGGGGATACGGTTTATGGTGCCGCATGGCGGCTGGTCAAGCGCCTCGCGATGCGGGATAATCCTATGCAATTTATGGGTTGAGCAGGGTAAAGCCGGGGAGTATCTTTTTCCTATTCCGCACAAACAAAGGAGCATCTAATGACCGAGCAGCGTATGGATACCATTTGCGTCCAGGGTGGATATCATCCGGGCGATGCCGAGCCGCGCCAGGTTCCCATCTACCAGTCCACCACATGGAAGTACGACACTTCCGAGCATATGGGTCGTTTGTTCGACCTGGAGGAGAGCGGTTATTTCTACAGCCGCCTGCAGAACCCCACTTGCGACCTCGTGGCGGCAAAGATCGCCGAGATGGAGGGCGGCTCTGTGGCCATGCTCACCAGCTCCGGCATGGCAGCGAACTTCCTTGCCATTTTCAATATCGCTGAGGCGGGTGACCATGTGGTGGCAAGCTCCGCTATCTACGGCGGTACATATAACCTGCTATCGCATACCATGAAGCGCATGGGCCTCACCTGCACCTTCGTGGCACCCGATTGCTCCGACGAGGAGCTCGAGGCGGCTTTTCGTCCCAACACCAAGCTCGTTTTTGGCGAGACCATCGCGAACCCGGCCCTTGCCGTGCTCGATATCGAGCGCTTTGCCACGGCGGCGCATGAGCACGGTGTACCTCTGATGGTCGACAACACGTTCCCCACGCCCGTGATGTGTCGGCCTATCGAATGGGGCGCCGATATCGTTACGCACTCAACCACCAAGTACATGGATGGTCATGCCGCCTACCTGGGCGGTGTGATCGTGGATGCTGGCAAGTTCGATTGGATGGCTCATGCCGATAAGTTCCCGGGCCTCACTACGCCCGACGAGAGCTACCACGGCGTGACCTATGCCGAGAAGTTCGGCCTTGAGGGCGCCTTCATCACCAAGGCGACCGCGCAGCTCATGCGTGACCTCGGCCCCATGCAGAATCCCCAAGCAGCCTTCTTCCTCAACAGCTCGCTCGAGAGCCTGCACGTGCGCATGCCACGCCACTGTGAAAACGGCCTGGCTGTGGCAACGTACCTCAAGAACCATCCCAAGATTCGCTTTGTGAGCTACCCGGGCCTTGAGGGCGATCCTTATTACGAGATCGCGAAGAAGTACATGCCCAACGGCACCTGCGGTGTTGTGAGCTTTGGCTTTGAGGGTGGCCGCGCTGCAGCAGAGACTTTCATGAAGAATCTCTCGCTGTGCCAAATCGCCACGCACGTGGCCGATGCTCGTACCTGCTGCCTGCATCCCGCAAATGCAACGCATCGCCAGATGAACGATGCCGAGCTTGAGGCCTGTGGCATCAGCCCCGATATGGTGCGCCTATCCTGCGGCCTCGAGTCCTCGCAGGATCTGATTGCCGATATCGAGCACGCCCTTTCGCTTGTTTAGAAAAGCGAGTCATGCACGAGGCGCGGGTGTCGTGTTCTTGCCATGCTTTCGGGGTATGAATCGGCCTGCGTAGTAGAATGAAACGGAATATTCGGTGCCTTCGGCGCGCGTGGTTGTCCCTCGCGCGCCGAGACCGTAAAGAGGAGCATATATGGCAAAGAACACCGTTTTGACGCTCAAGAAGAAAGTTGATGAGGGCGGTAAGGTCACCATGGTGACCAGCTATGACTACACGATGGCGGCGCTTGTCGAAGAAGCCGGTATCGATATGATCCTCGTAGGCGATTCTCTGGGCATGACCATGATGGGCTACGATTCGACCCTGCCCGTGACTATGGACGACATGGTTCATCATACGCGTTGCGTTACGCGCGCCTGCAATGACACCTTTGTGGTGGGCGACATGCCTTTTGGCTCTTACCAAACCGACATTCCCACTGCTGTGGCAAACGCTGCGCGTCTTATGAAGGAGGGCCGTTGCCAGGCCGTTAAGCTCGAAGGCGGCGTGACCGTTTGCGAGCAGATTCGCGCGATGACGCAGGCAGGTATTCCCGTGGTGGGGCATATCGGCCTCACACCGCAGTCTGTCAACGCCTTTGGTGGTTTTAAGGTGCAAGGCAAGTCTGTGGAGGCAGCCAAGCAGCTCGTCGAGGATGCCTTGGCCATCGAGGCCGCGGGCGCTTTCTCGATTGTGCTCGAGTGCGTGCCGGCAGACCTTGCCACCTATGTGACCGAGCAGTTGAGTTCGGCATTCACGATCGGCATCGGTGCCGGTAGCGGCACGGACGGCCAGGTGCTTGTCGCGCAGGACCTGCTCGGTATGACCACGGGTGGATTCAAGCCCAAGATGGTGCGTCAGTTTGGACAGATCGGCGAGGCCATGAAGCAGGCCTATCGCGCCTATGATGAAGCTGTCCAGTCGGGAGATTTCCCCGCTGCCGCCGAGAGCTACAAGATCGATCCCGCCGTGATGGAGGAGCTTCACGCCGCCAAATAACGAGGTCGGCTGATCATCTATCGTCACCGTTATCGAGGAGTTAATGATGCAAACAGCAGCTACCGTCGCCGAGGTCCGCGAGCAGGTGCGCGCATGGAAGCGTGAAGGCCTGACGATCGGACTCGTTCCCACCATGGGATTTTTGCACGAGGGCCACAAGAGCCTGATCGTGCGCGCTGCGGCCGAGAACGACCGCGTTGTCGTGTCCGACTTCGTGAACCCCACGCAGTTTGGTCCTACCGAGGATCTGGAGAGCTACCCGCGCGATTTCGATCGCGACTGCAAGCTCTGCGAGGAGGCCGGCGCCGCACTGGTCTTTCACCCCGAACCCTCCGAGATGTACGCGCCCAACGCCTGTACCTATGTGAACATGGACGAGCTCACGCATGAGCTCTGTGGCCTTACGCGCCCGATCCACTTCCGTGGCGTGTGCACTGTCGTCTCCAAGCTTTTTAATATCGTGTGCCCCGATCGCGCCTACTTTGGCCAGAAGGACGCCCAACAGCTCGCTGTCATCCGTCGTATGGTTCGCGACCTTAACTTTGGCATCCAGATTGTGGGCTGCCCGATTATCCGCGAGGAGGATGGCCTGGCCAAGAGCTCGCGCAACACGTATCTTTCCGCCGAGGAACGCGTGGCGGCGCTGTGCCTTTCGCGTGCCGTGTTTGCTGGCCAGAAGATGGTCGAGGAGGGCGAACGCGACGCTGCGACGGTGCTCGACGCAATGAGGACCATTATCGAGGCCGAGCCGCTTGCCAAGATCGACTATGTGAAGATGGTCGACTTCGAGAACATTGTGCAGATCGAAAAGATTGGCGACGAGACCATCTTGTGCGCTATGGCTGTCTACATTGGCAAGACGCGTCTGATCGATAACTTTATCTTTGACCCGAAGGCCGAGTAGTGATTCTTGCACCTGTTGGTTTTGTCGGGGCGGGCAAGGTTGGCTGTTCGCTTGCGCGGTACCTGCAGCAAGATCCGATGCTCGGGCGGCCGGGGTTCTTTAGCAGGTCGGCGGAGCACGCCCGCGAGGCGGCGGAGTTTTGCGAGGGCTTTGCGTATGACTCAGTTGCAGGCCTTGTCCGCGACAGCCGGTTCATCTTTCTGACCGTGCCCGATGGTGCCATTCGCGAGCTTGCGGAAGGGCTTGCCGCCTGTAGCGTGGACCTTACCGGAAAGATCGTCGTGCACTGCTCGGGTGCGACTTCGTCCGATGCACTTACGGCGTGCCGCGAAGCCGGTGCGCACATTGCCTCCATGCACCCGCTCTATGCGGTGAGTAGCCGCTTTGAGTGCTGGCGTGAGCTTGGACATGCGTGGTTTTCGCTTGAGGGCGATGACGAGGCTGTCTGTCTGCTCGAGGCTATCCTCGATAGGCTTGGCAACAGGCATGCACGTATCGATGCGGCGGACAAGGTGCGCTACCACGCGGCTGCCGTCATGGCGTCAAATTTGGTCGTTGGCCTGTATCACGAGGCGGCTTCGCAGCTTGCCGCATGCGGTTTGAGTCAGGACGACGCCGAAGCCGCCCTGGCCTCGCTGTTCTTGGGCAATGCGGAGCACATCTCTCATGACGGTTGCGCCGCGGCACTTACCGGACCCGCTGCCCGAGGAGACACCCGGACTATCGAGGCTCATCTGAGCTGTCTTTCTGGAGATGATCGACAGATCTACCAGCTTCTGACCAATGTGTTGTACCGTATTGCGGCGCAACGTTAGCGCAACCACACCAACGCAACAAGGGGAGACTCTCTCGCATGATGCTCACTATGCTCAAAGGCAAGATTCATCGCGCAACGGTCAAGCAGGCCGAGGTCGATTACATTGGCTCGATCACCATCGATTCGGAGCTGATGAAGGCCGCTGGCATTTTGGAGTACGAGAAGGTTCAGGTTGCAGACGTCAATAACGGCAAGCGCCTGGAGACCTATGTGATCGCCGGTGAGCCGGACAGCGGCATGATTTGCCTTAACGGTGCCGCCGCACATTATGTTGAGGTGGGCGATAAGGTGATCATCATGTGCTATGCGCAGGTAGATGAGCATGAGGCCGCCCGGATGAAACCGCGCGTGGTCTTCGTGGACGACGATAACAAGGCCTCACGCATCACGCGTTACGAGAAACACGGCAGGCTGGAAGACTTGCAGTAGGCGCTATGGGGAACAAGAGGGGCATGAACCTCTTGTTCCCTTTTTCTTTTTACGAGGAGTGCCCATGGTCACCACGAGCATTAGCTATCCCAGCCACGATGGTTCTTCTGCGATTCGCGCTCTCTTATGGGAGCCTCAAGATGTTCACGACGGCCTGCGTGCCCCACGAGGCTTGATCCAGCTGGTTCACGGTATGTCGGAGCATGTTGAGCGCTATACGGATTTTGCGGCGTATCTGTGCTCGCAAGGTTTTGCCGTCTGTGCAAACGACCACGTGGGTCACGGGGAATCGGTGTCTTGCGAAGAAGACTTGGGACACATGCCGCTGCGAGGCGGTGCCGATATTCTCGTTGCCGACGTGCATGAGCTGCGCTGCCGCGTGATGGAGAGCTTTGCGGTCGCCTATCCCGATTCTCATATCCCATATGCGGTCTTCGGGCACTCGATGGGTAGCTTCGTTACTCGCGTATACCTTACGCGTCATGCTTTTGGGGTCGATGCCGCGCTGATTTGCGGCACGGGCCAGCAACCCATGCTTATGGCGGTGGCCGGGCGCACCATCACCGGGCTCATCGCGCGCGCCCGCGGCGAGCGCTATCGCAGCAAGCTCGCCGATTCTCTAGGTGCGGGTGCCTATAGCAAGGCGATTAAGGATGCGCGCACGCCGCTTGATTGGCTCTCGACTGATGAAGCTGTGGTCGACGAGTACATTGCCGACCCCCGCTGTGGCCAGATGTTTAGCGTGGGTGCATATGCCACGCTGGCAACCCTTGTCAAAGAGGCCATTTCGAGCAAGGGAGCGCAGCGCGTGCCCAAGGGTCTCCCCCTGCTGTTTATCGCCGGCGCCGAGGACCCGGTAGGCGATTGCGGGCGCGGAGTGCGTGCTGCCGTAAAAGAGTATCGGGACGCAGGCGTCGAACGCGTTGACCTCAAGATATACGAAGGCGCGCGCCACGAGATTCTCAACGAACCCATTCGCCAGAACGTATATGCGGATTGCGTCTTTTGGCTGGGTGAGCGAGGTCTCTAGCGCGCGCCGTTTATGCGACCGAATTGTAGAGGGATGGACCTTAACAGAGGTGACGGGTGTCCTGATCGTTCTTGTAGCCATCGAGCTTTGAAGTACAGTACGGACAGCGCGTCGCGTCCTCGGGAATCTCTTGGCGGCAGTAGGGGCACAGACGCGGGGCAGGAGGCTCCTCTTTCGCCTCATCTTTAACAAGCCCCACCTTCTGCGCTGCCTTTTCCTTCATCTCGTTGAGGGCATTCAAAGACTTGACGATTGCAAACACCGCCGCTGCCGTAATCAAGAAGTTGATGACGGCGCCCAAAAACGCCCCGAAGTCGACGGTGTTCCCGCCAAGGGACACCGCCATGCCGGGTACCTCGGTGCTGCCACCGGTGATAAACGAGATGAGGGGGCTGATGACGTTTGTCACCAGGGAGTTGACGATCGCGGTAAACGCACCGCCGATGATCACGCCGACGGCGAGGTCCATCACGTTACCGCGGCTGATGAACTCTTGGAACTCGGCAAGAATGCCTTTTTTCCGGTTTGCCATGACTGGCTACTCCTATTCGTCGCCAAAGCTGATGCCGAGCATCTTTGCCTCGCGCACCAAATCGCTACTGGGATTGACATACTTTAGCTTACCGGCGACTTCTTCAAGAGGGGTTCGGCACATTTTCCCATTGTGCTGTGCCACCATGAAGCCAAATTCACCCTCGAGACAGCCGCGGGCGGCCTCGACGCCGCACTGGGTGGCAAAAACGCGGTCTTGGGCATCGGGTTCGCCGCCGCGTTGGGTATGGCCGGGAATGGCGACGCGCGTTTCGCGCCCGGTGACGCGCTCGATGTCTGCAGCGAGGTCGTACGCGATGGAGGGGGAGGTGCGCGTCGCAAGCTTCTTTTTGTACTCCTTCTTGGAGAGCGCGGCGTCCTCCTTGGAGATGGCGCCTTCTGCAACCACGACGATAGCAAAGCGACCGCCGTTTTCGATACGCTGTTCGATGCTTCGCTCTACGGCCTTGAGGTCGTAGGGAATCTCGGGAATCAAGATGATGTCGGCGCCGCCTGCAATGCCAGCATACAAGGGGATCCAACCTACCTTGTGGCCCATGATCTCGATCACAAAGACGCGGCCATGGCTCGAGGCGGTGGTGTGGATGTCATCGATGCACTTGGTGGCGACCTCGACCGCACTGGTGAAGCCAAAGGTCATGTCGGTGCCCCAGGTGTCGTTGTCGATGGTCTTGGGAAGGGCGATGACGTTAAGGCCCTCTTGGCGAAGGCGGTTCGCCGTCTTGGTGGAACCGTTGCCGCCCAGCATGAACAAACAATCGAGCTTGAGCTTATGGTAGGTATGCACCATGGCGGGAACCTTTTCCACGCCGTCGGCTTCGGGGGTATCCAGCTGCTTGAACGGCGTGCGGCTCGTTCCCAGGATGGTTCCGCCGCGCGTAAGGATGCCGCTGAAGTCTGCAGACGTCATAACGCGAAAACGGCTGTAGATGAGGCCCTGATAGCCATCCTCAAAGCCATAGAACTCAACGGGTTTCGGGGAGCAGTTGGTGAGCGTCTTGACGATTCCTCGCATGGTGGCGTTCAGCGCCTGGCAGTCGCCGCCGCTGGTGAGAAGTCCAACCCTGAGCATGGTATTCCTCGCAGTGTGTTTGGTAGTTATAGACAAAGGAAAGTTTACCGCAACTCGTGTCTCTTTACGGGCGTCTGACAAGCCTGTAAACATCATGGTTATGTTGGTTTTCAATCAGGTGATGTTGAGTATGGCGTGCACACACGGGCGCCGTCGCTGGCTAGCGCTCGTACTCGGGCGATGCGGGCGGGGTGCGGGATGCTTCCGGCGCTTTGCCGGTTGGAGGGGATGCCCGGATCGTGCCCCCTGGCGTGCTCTTCGTTACTTTTTGTGAAGGCAGTGGATTCATGGTACAAAAGAGAGCAATGAACCAAAGGCGGGTTCCCAGCTCATGCTGCTATGAGTGAGGGGCCTGCCTTTTTGTGTATTCGCTGCCGCTGTGCGGCTGTCGATCGATAGGAGATGCGAACGATGGACAACGAGCGTTTGAATACAACGCCCGCAAAGGATGCTCGCAGCGAGGTCGCAAACGTGGATGCGTGCGGACTTTCTGTCGAAGAGCGACGCCGCATTGCCCTTGAGGGCGATACCCATGGCAAGAACAAATGGGCGATTCTGTTTACCGTGCTGGTCATGACCTTCATGTCCACGCTTGATTCGAGCATTGTCAACGTGGCGCTTCCCGTGATGCAAAAGGCCCTTGCCGTAAGCCTGAGCGATATCCAGTGGGTCTCTACGGTCTATCTTGTGGCCATTTGTGCCTCGATGCTTATCTTTGGGCGCCTGGGCGATATGTTCGGCAAAGTCTGGCTCTTCCAAGCGGGCGTGGCGCTCTTTGCAATCGGCTCGCTTTTGTGCGGCCTTTCGCATGCATTTGCGATGCTGTTGGTTTCGCGCTGCGTGCAGGGCATCGGAGCTGCGGCGGCTATGGCAAATAACATGGGCATCATCACCGAGTCATTTCCCGCCAAGGAGCGCGGGCGTGCTTTGGGTCTGCTCGCGAGCTTTGTGGCCTTAGGGATGATGTGCGGCCCTGTGCTGGGCGGCGTGATCGTGTCGTCCTTGCCGTGGGAGTATATCTTCCTTATCAACGTGCCTGTGGGCGTTGCATGTTTCGTCGCGGGTTTCAAGACGCTACCGCATGTGCGTCCCGACCGCCGTGGTATCAAGTTCGATCTGCCTGGTGCCTGTGCGCTCGTGCCTGCGCTGGTTTTGCTGCTGTGCTCGATCACCTTTATGGGTGAGGGGGCTTCCCTCAAGATTGCAGGCATGCTGCTGGCCGGTCTGCTGCTCATGGCGTTGTTTGTTCGCATTGAGCTTCATGCGGAGCAGCCGCTTGCGCGCCTGGGCGTCTTTAGCAGCCTTACCTTCAACATCAACGTGCTCGCGACGCTCATCAGCTTTATCGCCATCGGTGCGAGCGAGATCATCCTGCCGTTTTATTTCCAGGATGCGCACGGATTCTCACCGAGTCTCTCCGGTTTTCTCTTTGCGGTGATTCCTCTGGTGAACATCGTGGTGGGGCCGCTTTCGGGTTCTTTATCCGATCGGGTGGGCTCGCATATTCCCACCTGTGTGGGCCTGTTTATCTACTCCCTTGGTCTTGCTGCGGTAGGGTTTCTCAACGAGGACAGCTCGCTTCCGGTGATTATTGCTGCCGTGGCGTTGATGTCTTTGGGCACCTCGACGTTTCAGTCGCCCAACAATTCGCTGTTCATGAGCGCGGCGCCTCTGGATGCCCTGGGTTTTGTAGGGAGCCTTTCCGGCCTTTCGCAAAACATGGGTATGGCTTTGGGCATCTCGGGCGGCATGGCGATTCTATACGGCAAGATGGGCGAGGCTGCGGGAAGGCCCGTGGCGGGCTATGTCGCGGGACGTCCGGACATTTTCTTCTACGGCTACCGTTGGGCTCTCATGAGCGTCGCTGCCCTTGTGGCCGTGGGTTTTGTGCTGTGCCTGGTGCGTGCCCGTCGTGCGCGGCGCTAGCGTGCTAGGCTGGGGTTCATGGAAGAAAAACGCCTGACATATCGAGAGTATGCTGCGTTTGCGCATCAAACGGCGGCCGAGGTTGCCCATGACTGCGAGGTTGGTGTCTTTCGAGCTACCGGTCCGGGAGGGCAGGGCGTTAATACCACCGATTCGGCCGTGCGTATGCGCCATGTTCCAACGGGGATTGTTGTTACCGCGCGTGAGAGCCGTAGCCAGTTTCAAAATCGAGCATCGTGCGTCCGCAAACTCCAGGATGAGTTTCGTCGTCGCGCCGTGCCGCCCAAGGTGCGTCACGCGACCAAGGTCCCGGCCTCTCAGCGCCGTCGCCGCCTTAAGGACAAACACATGCGCTCCGATCTCAAAGCAACGCGCCGCCGCATCACCGGCGACGAATAATGTGACAAAAAGTCCTCAGGTTTATTTTGTCACATCGCGGTGGGGCTTGAGCACAGTGAGGGCTCCGGGCAGGACGCTGACGGTTGCCTTGTGCGCGCGGATTTGCTCGCCATCGGCCTGGATGGGGTAGTCGTCGCCCTCAAAATCAAGAACCAGACGCTCGCCGCGCAGCAGGTGGATGAGCCTGGATTTTACATGTCCACCGTTCTTTGCGCGCAGGAACAAAGGCAGCGCTACGCCGCGGGGGATAGACCCGGCGGCATAGCAGATGTCGAAGAGACCGTCTGTGGGGTCTGCGTCGGGGCAAACCTTAAAGCCAGAGCCATACGTGGGGCCAAGCTGTACCGCAAAGATAAGAGAGCGCAAGCGGCCCAGGTTGGCACCATCTACCTGTACATTTGTGGGATATGTGCGAAAATGCCTGCCAAAGGCGTCAAGCCCGCTTGCCGTGTAGAGCGCGCCGCCGGTAAGGCCTGTGCGTCGGCGGCGCTCTACAGTGTCGATGGCAATAGCCGCGTCGAGGCCAAAGGAAAATGTTTGTACAAAGTACTCCGTACGTGTGGCAGCATCAGCGATTTCCGCCCCAGACGGGACATACTCAATCTTGCCCACATCCATACGGACGGGCTCGTAATCGAAAATCCGCTCAATGGAAGACACTTGGTCTGCGGGAATACCCAGGGTGCGCGCGTAGTCGTTGCCCGATCCCACGGGCACTACGCCCAGGTGAGGGCGCGAGGCGGCATCGATCTGCATAAGCCCGCAGGCGACCTCGTGGACCACGCCGTCTCCGCCCAAGGCAAGAACGGTGTCAAAGCCTTTGGCCTCGCGGGCGAGCTGGATGGCGTGGCCTGCATGTTCCGTACAGACAAGCGAGAACGCATCGGTTTCATGGGAGTAGAGCGCGCAGAAGCGCTGCATGCGCTCGGCTACGCCACGTGCGGCTCCTGACTGGGCGGCGGGGTTGGCGATGATGAGCGTCTTTCCCAGCGAGCTGCTATCTCGAAGCTGCATCCCTTTGGTCCTTTCCGTGCAATGTCCATCTGCACAAGTATGGGGCAGATGGGCTATTAATGTCATGGGAACCCGGCGAGCGTGAATGGAGCGTTATTTGTTATCGTTGCTGGCGGTGCTTGCAGGTTCGCCTTCGATGACTATCTCATGGTGGCGCTCGATAGCATGCTCCACGGTATCTCCCTCGTCAAACTCGAGGGAGCGACGTTTGGGCGTGACGATGCGCTGCGCTGGGTACACGCCGCGATGGCCCGCGACGAGGTAGCTCACAAATGCAACGATCACAAAGTAGGCAGCCGCCTTGCCGCTGAACATGTCGATGCCCAGCATGATAGTGGTGATGGGGACGTTGAGCGCGGCTCCAAAGACGCCCAGGAGGCCAAGTGCGGCCATAAAACTTGGATCGCTTCCGGTGATGGTGGCGATCCATCCGCCAAGCGAGGCGCCGATGCCAAACAGGGGCGTGACCTCGCCGCCCTGGTAGCCCGCGCCCAGAGTGAGCGCGGTGCAGAGTAGCTTGAGGGCGGGATCGTACCAGGTCGTTTGTCCCTTAAAGCCCGAAGCGACCATCCATTCCGAAAGTCCGCCGTAACGTTGAAGGCCAAAGATCATGTACGTGCCCATAAGGACGAGCGAGGAGAGCAACGCTGCCAGGAGATAGCTACGCACGCGATGCCCCCAAAACTTTTTGACCACGCGTATGGAGAACGAGAACAGACGCGCCGCCAGACCAAACACAACGGCGCAGATAAGGACGAGCGCAACGGTGGAAGGCGTCATGGTGGGGACATGGGCAATAGACTGGAAGGAGTGCTGCGTGCCCAGAAGACGCGCCATGCCGTCGCCTGCAAAGGAGGCAACAAGGCAATACATACCCGCGCTATACGTGAGCTTGCCCAGGGTGCACATCTCCATGCCAAAAAAAGCGCCGGCAAGCGGTGTGCCAAAGACGCCGCCAAAGGCAGCGGAGATGCCCGCGAGCATGAGGTCTTTGCGATCGCGTCCGGAGAGCTTGAAGAGCTGGGCCACGTTGCTTGCGATGGTGCCGCCAATCTGCACCGCTGTTCCCTCGCGGCCGGCAGAACCGCCCGCCAGATGTGTGGCGACGGAGCACACAAAGGTAAGGCCTGCCATGCGTGCATGGATGGGTGTGCCGGTAAGGGAGCTGTCAATCACGAGATTGTTGCCGCGTGCCGCACGTAGGCCGTGGGTGCGGTAGACCCAGGCGGTGGCAACGCTCACGACGGGCAGCAGCGCAAAGAGCCAGAGGTGTGCCTCGCGCTGTTCGGTAACAAAATCGAGGGAGGCAAGAAAAGCCCAGGCGGCAACACCCATAAGGGCCGAGACGAGCAGCACGAGCAACAGGAGGCGGAGGCTCGCCTTCATGTTGCGGAGGTCGCGCATAGCGTCTTTGGAGGCAATGCGCGATGCGATGTCCTTGCCAACGTGAAGCTCGTGTTTGAGGGATGAGGCGGGGGAGTGGATGCGTTCCTTGGCGGATGTTGGGGTGTCGTTGGATGCCATGATGCTCGTTCCTGCGCGTTTGCTGTGATGGGGTGAACGTCTGCATTATAGGCGTCTGAGCATTCTTGATGTTTGCGTGGGCGAAATCCTTTTGCCCGTTGCCATATATTGCACGATATATTAGAATTCAAAAGCCTTGGGACAAGCAGGGTCTATTGACTCGAGCTGCCTAGGTTCTTCGGGACGTGGCGCAGTTTGGTAGCGCGCCTGCTTTGGGAGCAGGATGTCGCAGGTTCGAATCCTGTCGTCCCGACCATATTCTTGCGGGCGTAGTTCAATGGTAGAACCCCAGCCTTCCAAGCTGATGACGCGGGTTCGATTCCCGTCGCCCGCTCCAGGAAATTTACAGGTCAGAAGCGGTAACGCTTTTGGCCTGTTTTTAGTCGCAATGAACAGTCGCAAAATAAGTTGAAAAACGTTCCGTTGGTACTGCTTGTCCATTCGCTTGGCTAGTTCGTAGAACGAGGCGCTTTCCCTTGGTAATTATTGGGCATTATTTACTTGTCCCGTCTTTCGGTGCGACGGCCCTGATTATCAGGGCCAAGGTCACTTCACCGATGGCGGAGAGGAGCAGGGAGCCGCTTGAGCATATGCCTCGAGTGGCTCTTCTTTTTTGACTCGTTTTTATTTGAGGCTAAGATTCGTCTGAAATGGCTTTGCGTTGTTTTGGCTGCGGCAGCGAGCTCACAGTCTTACGACCAGTTGCTCTCGTAAGGTCATCTCCGTTGTGTTACGGCATTGCCCTCAAGTTGTTTTTCTGGCGTTCTTCCGGGCGGTTCTGCTTCCAAAGGCCTTCAGCATCTTGTAACACGCAGGAAACGAAACAAGACATTAACAGAATAAAATAAGCCTTCTACCTGCGGCGTTGTGAAACATAAGAAAACGGACCCATCTTGTTTGTTACCGATACGAAACCTCGTCGTATGATAGCTCAGGCTTTTAACACTAACTTTGGAGGCTTACATGAGCTACGCCCAGACGGTCCTCGAGGACCTCAAGGCTCGTTACCCGGAGCAGACCGAGTTCATCCAGGCTGCTACTGAGATTTTGGGCACCTTGCAGCCCGCTCTCGATGCTCATCCCGAGTACGAGGAGGCCGCCATTCTTGAGCGTCTCGTCGAGCCCGAGCGCATCGTTATGTTCCGCGTTCCCTGGGTCGACGATTCCGGTAAGGTTCAGGTCAACCGTGGTTACCGCGTTGAGTTCAACTCTGCGATTGGACCCTACAAGGGTGGCCTGCGCTTTAACCCTACTGTTACGTTGGGCATGCTCAAGTTTCTGGGCCTCGAGCAAATCCTTAAGAACTCTCTGACCACCCTTCCCATGGGCGGCGGCAAGGGAGGTTCCGACTTCGACCCCAAGGGCAAGTCCAACAACGAGATCATGCATTTCTGCCAGTCCTTCATGACCGAGCTGTATCGCCACATCGGCCCCAACACCGACGTTCCCGCCGGTGACCTGGGTGTTGGTGGCCGCGAGGTCGCTTACCTGTTTGGTCAGTATAAGCGCCTGCGCAACGAGTGGACGGGCGTCCTTACGGGCAAAGGCCTGAGCTTTGGCGGCTCGCTCGCTCGTACCGAGGCCACCGGCTACGGCCTGGCGTACTTTGTTGACGAGTACCTTAAGAGCAACGGTGACTCCTTCGAGGGCAAGAACGTTGTTGTTCACGGTTCCGGCAATGTTGCTATTTATGCTGTGCAGAAGGTTGCCCAGCTGGGCGGCAAGGTCCTGGCCTGCTCTGACACCAAGGGCTGGGTCGAAGATCCCGATGGCATCGACTACACCGTGCTCGAGGGTATCTACAACAAGAAGCGCTCCGGTCACGATAAGGGCGTGAGCCTTGCTATGTACGTCGATGAGCGTCCGAATGCCACCTGGCACGAGGGCGACGGCCGCGGCGTGTGGCAGCTTCCCTGCGACATCGCGCTGCCCTGCGCTCGCGAGAACACCCTGCACCTTGAGGATGCCAAGGCTCTGGTTGCCAATGGCTGCAAGGTTGTGGGCGAGGGTGCAAACATGCCCACTACGATCGATGCTACCGAGTACTTCCAGGCCAACGGTGTTGTCTTCATGCCTGGTAAGGCAGCTAACGCCGGTGGCGTGCTTGTATCTGGCCTCGAGATGAGCCAGAACGCTGAGCATCTTTCCTGGACCTTTGAGGAGGTCGACGGCAAGCTCGAGCAGCTCATGCGCGGTATGTTCCACAATGTGGATGACACTGCCAAGAAGTATGGCCATGAAGGAAACTTCGTAATGGGCGCAAACATCGCCGGTTTCGAGAAGGTCGCCGACGCTATGCTCGCCCAGGGCGTTTGCTAGTCGTTACCCCATAGTTAGTTTGGAACGGCTCTCCCCGCTGCGCGGGAAGAGCCGTTCTTTTTGTCAAACGGGTTTGCTGAGGCTAATTCCAGTGGTCTTATGAAAGCCCCTCGTTGATTACTCGTCTCTCCTGCAGACGAAGGGGCTCGAATTGGTGGAAAAACTAAAATATGTACGATTGATCGCCTATTCTCAATGCGAAAAGGTCTGGAATTTCATGCATAAAGCGATCTGTCGGATCGGTTGCATCAATTTATGTGCGCTCAAGTCCTGCCCGAGCAGTTTTGAGCTTAATCCGCTATTTTCCATCGTACATATTTCAAGTTTTCCACCAAAACTAAAATTGCATACTGCACGGTATCGTATATTTATGTCAGTCAGGAGTGCCGTCTGCGAGCGGCGAGTTTGTATTATTCATTTTCGCTATGCTTTTATTCACTTTAACCACGCATCCAAGTGGTCAGTTCGCGCATGAGTTGGTATTGCTTGGTTCGGTAGGCATCGATGTAGTAGCGAAACCGTAATCCCGACTGACGATAGAGCCGTTTAGCAATAGCCTCAAGTGCGGCGGCATCTTTTATCTGCTCGTTGTTGATAGATGTGACTCTGAATCCCATCGCGCTCAGTCCGGCTTCACGCTTTTCATCTTTGATTCGCGATTCCTTTGAGTCGTGAGGGTGGCCCTTATATTCCAGGATTTCACTACCGGCGGGAAACACTAGATCGCCAATTGCATAGGGCATGCTCGACACCGCCGTTGCTTCTTCATTGAAGTTAATGCGATAGTTAGAGATGCCACCTTCACAGGCAAAGCCTCCGCGCGACATCGGAAGACAGAACATTCCAAACATCATAATTTCCATGGGGGAGCGTGCGTCGCCCAAAACATACGGTGCTATAGAGCGTGCTTGAATAAGCCCCGGACACCAGTTGATTCTTTTAATCCAGTTATCGAGTTCGCTTGGAGCGAGCACTGCATTGCATTTGAAATAACGCGTTTTTGGAATGGATATCGATGTGCTAGATGCAGTGATCGGTTCCTCGTTTGAGATGTCCTCCAAATCGGAGTCTGCGAGCCAGTCCTTATAACCTGGTTCTGCGAAGGTTATCTCGCTGCAGAGTTCTTCGAAAAATGCGTATGCTTCTCCAAATGAGTGGCAGTTTGCATATTGGGCTGCAATCATGGCTGGGGAGAGAACATCGATTTCCGGTGCAATATTGCAAAGCGATCCCATAGGGAGCGGCTTTGATGAGACATGCATTGAGATGGGGCCGGCGTGTCTTCGTTTGCTTTGGTTGTTAACCAACAAATGTAGCTTCTCGCCTGGGCTCCAGACGCCCAGCTGTTCCAAAAGGTCGTAATCGATGCAGGCGGTGTTAGCGCTGCTGCGGGAAACGGCAAGTTGAATCTCTCGGGAACTCATAGGCGTCCAACCAAGGCCTTGATATCGGCGACGCTCGCAGCGCAACGCGCGAAAGGCGGAAGCGTCGCAGATGATGATATGGCTTGGTTGGGTTGATTTGGCCATGGTCCCCTCGTATCAAGTTTGATTGATGGCTATATGCCACCTGCGAGGGTGAAATATACTCAGATTGAGCGACCTGGTTGAAGATGGACCGTGAACGGCAGGGGGGGATGGGCCGAGCACCAAACGACTCCCCAAACGATCATTTGCGCTGAGGGGACTCTGCTCGCAGAAACTACCCTTGGCAGATGGGGCACGGGCGATACAGCCTGCTTGCCTCGCTCAGCGTCATCTCGCTTGTGGAGTAGCCACGCTGGCGAAGCAGGCTCAGCTCGTCGCAATCGTAGATGTGATAGTAAGCATTGCCTGCACTTTCGCAAACGTAGACCACGGGCTCGGCAGGCACATTGCTGCTGGACGAAGCGGACTCTCCATCGCCTTGCGCTGGCGTGCCTCCAAGGCTAAATCCACGCTGCTCCTTTATGGGGCCAAAGGGTGCGCTTGTGTACGAAACGCCCGAACCGTCCTCAAGTACGGCGTACTCGGTTACACGAATCAAACACCCAACTGTATCTTCCGACGCAACCACCCATTGTGTGAGCTCATCGGGCTCGCAATCCCAGGGCTGCCATGTGGCGCCTTGGTCGCGCGAAATCTCCCAAAAGCGGGACTCGACAGCTCCTTGCGGAAAGTTATAAACCTCCGGTCGCAGGGTAATGCCCCACTCCATATCACCAGAGAGGGGACCGCATAGCTCGACATACATCTTGCGCGCGGGCTTGGCTTCGGCGGCGGGCTGCGGAGGGAAGATATCGCGTTCCTGTCCGTTGGCGACCCACCAGATATCAAGCGCGATGACCACAAGGACAATGATTGCGAGCAGCGCTCGCTTGCCAGCGTGGGAATCGTTCTTCTTGTCGGTTGCCATGGTGCTGTCCGTTCTCATCGATTTATAGAAACCCATAATAACCCCTCTAAACAATAGCCTTTCGCCTGGACACGCCGTTCGAGTTCGCCCGGCATGAACTCACGGATCGTGTCTGCGCGAGGGATTAGAATCAAAGCGTCACCTAGGTAAAGGATGCCTCGTGAGGGATAAGAAAAGCTTGTTTGAGCAAGTGGCTGTAATAATCTTCGGGCTTTCGCTCATTGCGGGGGCTTGTTTCCTCTTTTTTGCGGTGTGTACACATGCATATAGCGGGCCGATCGCATCCTATAGGGTCAATACCTCTGCGTACATAGGCATGGGCCTTGCCGTGCCCCTGCTGGGATTCATCTTGTTCACGGTCGCGAGCTATGGCCTCAAAGGCACCGCTGAGTACTTTGCCATTCTCATCGGAGGGCTTTTGGGCGCTGCGTTTAGGCTGGCGCTTGCGCTGGCTCTCTTTGCCTCGCCGATCATAGCGTTTTTCTGCATGTTGCGTGGCAACTATGCGAGCGCGGCGGTTTGGTTTGTCTCGGGCATTGTTCTCTACTTTGTGGGGCAAGCGTTCAAGACCGTACCCACTGCCGAGGAGCTCCAGCAAAAGGAACTCGAGCGTGAGAGAAAACGTATCGAGGACGAGGCGCAGATGGAGAAGTGGCGCGAGGACGATTACAAGAAGCGCAAGGTGAAAGCCGGCCTCATGTGCCCCTATTGCTATTCCGAAAACGTCATCCAGCTGGGAACCACGCGCAAGCCATATTCGGTCGGGCGCGCGCTCGTGTTTGGCATGCTTTCGGGCAGTGCGGCGTTGGGCGCGCTTTGCGGCTTTAAAACCCTGGCAAGAATAAGATGATCTGCAGGTCGTGTCACCGCGAGTTTACGGTTAAGCCTAAGTAAGGGGTAGGGCAATGAAACTAACGGATGAGGAACTCGATTCAATCCTTGATAAAGCGGGGCTCGAGCTCGCGCAACCGTATGATGAGAAAGGGAAATACCTAAAGGGACAGTACCTGTTCACACGCTGTAAGACGTGCGGGACTCAGGCTCATTACCGCCTCAAGTACATCTTGGATAAAAACGATATAGGCGAGAAGGTTTGCCGCGCATGCTACTGGACGGACTGGTATGCCGATTGCCGTGTTTTGAGAGACGAGGCGATTCAATCGTTGCTTTCTCAGGGTTACAGCTATAACGACCTGGTCAAACAGGGTGTGATGGACGAAAGAACCGCCTTGCGTCTTTCTCAGGCGCGCGATCTTGCGGAGGAAAACGGTTTCGATCTGATCGACCTTATTTCCGGGAGGCAACCGGGGGATGACCTGCTGCTTGTGAAGTGTCGTGCGTGCGGCAAGCAGACAGTAGAGCGCCCCGGTGATGTTGTGTACGGTTGTACCTGTAAGGGCAAAGGGCCGAGCGTCTCCTAAGTGAGTCTTTGTCAAGGAAGCCCTTATGCTAATAGACGAGGGCGCCATGCAGATTACTTGCACGGCGCCCTCGTTGCGGTTGAGGCAAGAAAACGGCTATCGATAAAACACGTCGAACTCGATCCTGTGGATGCGGGCGTTGTCGGGGCCGGCGTCAGTTGTGCAATGGTGTGCATCGGTCACTTCTGCCCAGACTTCATGGCCATCATTGATTTTCGTGACGATCTTCATGACCTCAGCCTCTTCCTTGGGCGTTGCGCACCAAGGAATGTCACAGAGCTTTTCGCCGTCTGCGGAGACGACGTCGAGCCATGCCGCGTCCTTTGGGATTTCGGGGTCTTGCTCAAAGTAGAGGATGGATCCTGGTCCAAGCGCTTCGCGTTGAATTTCCGCCTCGTCTGGGTCTTCCATCCATTCGGTATCCTCGAATTCCTTTCCCCAAAGGTATCCGTATCCAGTTGTCTTTACACTCACGAGGTACGTTTTGTTAGGTGAGAGGCCATCGGCGAGGCCGGGTTTGATAAAGAAAGCCCCAAAAGCCGAGGCCGCAAGTACGGTAAAGCCGCGACGGGTTAATTCAAGTTCGTTTAAGCCGTCCATATGAATTCCCTTCCTTTGGGTACGGGTTGTCCGCTGTCAAGAAGGGTAGATGTTCGTGGGGACATGGGATGGGGTGTGCGAGAAGCCTGCACCATGCTCTCTGCCGAGGTTTGCTGTGCGAGGCGTTCCTGGCCCGGCCTAATACGGCTTCCATTTAAAGCCGCATTTGCCGCAGCGGTTTACGGTGCTGCCGGCGCCCATGAAACCCCAGATAATCGAATAGCCCCGCTCGCCTGTGGTGACAAGCGTGGATCCGCATTTTGGGCATTTGAGAACCTCGGGCTCTTTTTACTTTGGCGCGGGCGGCATGGGCGACGCGGGCGCTAGCGGCTGGGCAGGAGCTTGGCGGGTTTGCAAGGGCCGGGATACGGCGGAAGGGTCTGGGGTTCCAACTGGTGCCCCGCACGACGTGCAAAAACGAACACCGTGCGGTAACGCCGCCCCGCACGCGGTGCAAAAGTGCTGGCTTTGAGTGCCCGGGTCTGTGCGTGTTGCCTGCACTGTACTTCCGCCGTGGAGAGGATAGCCGCAGTGGACGCAGGCAGAAGCTTTGTCGGAAACTGTGCCGCCACACTCGGGGCAGATGATCAATGACATGATGGATGCCTTCTTTGATGGATATGCGACTGGATGCGTCATATCGCCCTGTTATTGAGTGCGGAACGTTTCCAACTTCTTTCCGTTTTCGGTATGCCACTCGCGCCACCCGTTTGCAGAGTGGCCAAGTACAACATGCGCAGCCGTTGAGGGGGAGGCGCAGGAGACATCTTGCATGAGAACGCCGTTTTGAATATCTGCATTGCGTCTTGCCTCGGGCGCCCATCGGCCTTCCGGAACACTGAGAACATGCGCTCCTGTCTTAACGATAAATTTGCCCTTGGCATATTCCATCGAAGCCTTCGCAATCTTGCCCGCGCGGCTTTTCCGCTTTAGGTAGTACGTCCCCTCAGGGATGCGCGACCAGTCTTCCTTGCTGGAGCGAGCATCGGTTGCGGCGTCGAACGCGGCTTCTTTTGACTCTTCTTTGGGATAAACCTGCTGTCCCTCAAAAGACGAGAGCAGCTGAATTACTAGATCGATATCAAGTGCAAAGAGCTCGGAGCCCGGTACACGCGACTTGGAAAAGATTTCATCGAGTAGGGCTTCTTTTTCGTCGTAATCCTCAACCTCGATGGCGAAGCGTCGCTGGAGTCCTACAACATTGAAATAGCCATTGCGCTCAAGGTGGTACATCCGCTGCTCAAAGTTGTTACAGCCCGTTTTTCCGATCTTGATCAGACCGGGTACAACGGTTGTCATGGCATAAATGATGCCTTTGGTCATGGTTGGCTATCCTTCGATTTCGATAACGGTGCCGTCGCTTTTGGAAACAAGGCCGACGGTGTATCCAAGCTGGTCGGCGGTTTGGCACAGCGTCTCAACTCTCATGGTCTTTGACTTGAGGCGTTGATCGAGCGCCTGGGGCGTGAGCCCCAGATCTAGGGCCAGCGAACGCTGGGAGCGGCCCTGCTGCTCAAGAATCGATTTGATGGCATCTGACGATCTCATAGCTGCAGCATCCCCTGGTAGAAAGCGGCGGGATACATAAACATACGAGCTTTCTTCTTCCGATCATTATCGAATCGGACCGAGACGAAGTTGCCGTCAATAGAAACGACTTCGCCGTAGCCGAAGCTCTTGTGAAAGACCAGCGTTCCTTCTTCAACTTGGTTAACCTGGGCCTCGGTGACGGCCGACGTCTCAAGCTTCTTCTTTGCAGGTGCAGACTTTGCGGGATAGCCAGCAAGCCACCATGCTGCCTTAAAGCTTGTGGCCCTGCTGCCACCAACCTTGTACGTGAACTCTGCTCCATAATTGGCAAACTCATCCATTAGATCCGTGAGCTCTTTGCCTCCGATTGCCCACAAGCTGCCGCCCTTTGTGCGGCGATCAACGGCCTGTATGCCCTTTGCGGCCAGCATCACTGACACCCAGTCCTTTTTCTGAGTTGTTGTTTGCGTCGCCTTTTGTTCCGTCGCTTTTGCCTTGGGCTTTGATACTGTTACGGGCTTGTAGCTCGCTGCCTTTGAAGGTGCGGGTGCAGAAGCTCTGGCGTCGACGCTAATGGCTGATCCATCGGGTGCGACCATCGACTCCTGTTGCTTGGCATAGAGATAGTCGTAGTTTGAAAGCGAGGTGTCAAACAGGCCTACCTTCTCGCCCTCGTGTTTATTGACGCCGGTATAGACAAGGCTTGCATCCTCGTAGCGGCGGAACTTGTACACGGCGTCATTCATAAGGCTGGAGTTAAACACGCCGAGCGAGACGAGCAGATTAAAGTCTGAGACGTCGAGACCGGTGACCTTCTTGAAAAGTCCCGGCTCCAACTGAGTGATGACGTCGTAGAGCGTTTCCTCGCGGTAATCGGTAAGGTACATAAAGACGGGGATGCGCGTGGCAAACTTGATTAGTTTCTCTTGAATCTCCTTGCGCTTGGACTTGAACTCCTTCTCTTCTGCCGTGAGCTCTTTCTTCTCCTTCGGAGTAAGGTTGTCGCCCTTCTCTTTCTTGATTTTCTTGATGGCTTCTGACTTGTTAATGATCGTCTTGATATCGTCGTTAAGGCTGCGGAACCCCTCGATGCTCATGAGGGCGTTGATGGCTTCATCGTTTGCGAGCAGACGGCGTAGCGTGTCGTTGTCGACGTTGACGAGTAATGCAGATTCCCAACGTTTGGCGAGTAGCGTCGCGGAAGTTCCTGCCATGGCGATGTCGAGAATCTCGGCGGCGTCGACTTCTTTCATGCGGCTGCCGTCGTAGGCGAGTACGGGCAAGAAGCGAATAAAGTCGCCGACCTTTTGTTCAGGACCCTTCTTTTCGGTTGAGAGCTGCGTGGAGTAATCTGACACCATGGTGAGGGCGCGGTCCAGCGCGAAGTCGAATACGTAGCACTCGTTCTTGACGATCTGCGTGTTCCCGTCGTCGTCCTTGACTGTCCAGGGAGATTGCACGCGGAATGCCGTTTGGAAGTACGTCTCGGCGCTCTTGACGTTAGAGAGCATGAATACACCGGTCCAGGGCTTTACCGTGACGCCAGTGGTGAGCTTCCCGCAGCTGAGCGTGATGGATTTTGACTCGAGTGGATTGCGCATGGACTTCTGCACGGGAGGCAGGGCGGCAAGACCTATGCCTGCTCCGGTCCCTGCGCAAACGTTGACATGATAGTCGTGGAAGAAGGTGTTTTGACGCTCTGCAAGAAGGTTTTTCATGGCAAAGCACGAGGCGACATTAGGCAGGAACCACAGCGTGTGCCCAAGAACAGAGAGCAGTCGCACATCGGAATAGGGCATCGCGGGCTTCTCTCCGATTTTAAGCTCGTCAACCGTAGTAGGCATGTGCTGGCCGCGCATCAGGTCGAGCCACATCTGAACGTAGCTCTTGAACTTGAACTGCGCGGCCTCGCCCTCGCCCTCCGCAGAGAAAAAGACGTTAAGGTCAAACTGATTGGTGTCGGTATTGAGGGCGATACGCTTGATGTCCTCGGGCATCTGGTAAGTGAGCATAACCATGCGGGGGAGCGAGGCATAGGGGTTGGGGCCGTTGGCGTCATTCCAATTGGCCTTTGCCGCCTGCTCGTCCGAGTAGGTCCAGTTGAAGATCTGCTCTTCGATAAACTCGCCCGAGTTGAGGGCACGAAACGGCGTGCCGGAAAGGAACAAGAAGTACTTGGTGACGATCGGCAGCCAGGTTTCATCCTGCTCGTTGCCCGTTACTTTTACGTCCTCGTGGACAGCCTTCTCATCGTCTTGTTCGATTGAAGCGAAGAGCTTGCGAGCAGAGTCACGCCAGGCACCAAAGTGATACTCATCAAAGATAACGAGGTCCCAGTCGGTGAGGCGCACCCATTCGTGGCGGGCCTTGATGCCTCCGTTGGCGTCGAGGCCGAGATAGTCCTGGAACGAGCCGAAGCAGACGATGGGACGCGAAGGATCGCAGTCCTCGTATTGCAGACCTTCGCGACAGACGAACTGCCAGCCCTCGAAGTCCACGTGACGCATGAGGTCCTCTTGCCATGCGCTTTGCACGGCGGGTTTGAACGTGAGTACGAGCACACGCTTCATGCCCATGGACTTGGCGAGCTCGTAGGAGGCGAATGTCTTGCCAAAGCGCATCTTGGCATTCCAGAGGAACTTGGGCGTGCGTTTGGAACCCTCGGCGTTGACGGATTCGAAGTATTCGCGCGTGCGGCGAACAGCCTCAGCCTGTTCGGGGCGCATCTTGAAGTCTTGATCGCGCTCTTCGACGTTTTCGGTGCGGTCGCGTACGGCAATCCAAGCGGCACGGACATCCTCTGCCGTGCAGCGGAACCATTCGCCACCAACGCCTTCATGACCATGGGCTTCGAGCCAATGGTGCAGCTTCTTGTCCATAAAGACCGTGCCGTCATCACGAACGGCGGGTTCGGTGAAGACGATGTTGTAGGGGTGCTCCTCGGGCTGGATTACCGGGAACTGCTCGCGCACGCGAACCTCAACATCGCGTGTGGTGTAGCCAACTTTGAGAAGGCCCTTGTGGTTAGGGTTGCTGTCCTCGTAGGCGTAGATTGCGGGATGGGAGTCGGGGCGTTGAGGGAAGAAATCCTGACTACTCATCGTTCTCTCCCGTATACGGGATTTCAATTATTGAATTATCTACAACACCTTGCTCTGCTTCGGTAAGTTCATATTTCTTGTATAGCAACTCGTCCGTCCATGCAATCGAGGTATCTGGGATTGGACAGAGCGCAAACGTTCCCTTTGTAAGGTGCTGGCCCGTCGACATTTGCGCGATCAGAAAGCGTGGAAGCTTACAGGACAAATAGCGCTGAAGATTGACCGCATCTTCCCTTTTGGAATAAGCGCCATAAACAAGATATGTTTCCGTGCAGATTGTTCCTGGGGGCAGTAGAAGCATCCTGGAAAGGACCTTACGCATACCGTCCTTGTTTGCTCGCCCCGCATGGTCAAAAGAGACATAGGAGGCAACGACCTTCCATTTATCGATAATGTCGATTCCTGTTGTTATAGCTTTTCGAGGATATGGGCCTTCACCATTGATATAACGGAGTGTCAGCTCTCCACTTTTTTCTGGCTTGACATTTGTCGCAAGACCAAAAGGTTTACGGGAAGATACCTGCTCTGACATTGGTTTCTCAGCGAAAGAGCCGACCTTGCGAAGAATCGAAACGGCATTCGAATCTCTAATAAAAGTTGGGTATTCGTCGAGAACACGCGGGGAGCAGGAGATCTCGCTACCTTTTATTGTTGTCACTTCGCATGTTTGTGATAACGTTTCACGCTCTCGCAGGAAATAGCAGATGCCACCCGCGATATCGACCCCTGGAAAGCAATCTTTCGAATCAGGATAATCAACCAAGCGAGTTATATGTTTATCCCCGAGCATGGTCTTACGAAATGCATCCAAACCTTTTCCGCCAGCAAACCAACGGGCAGGAATAATCATTACGAGATAGCGGGGGTTCAATTTTTCTGCTTGCTCTACGAATTTGTGATAAAGAGGTGAGGCGCTGGCTTTATTTCCGCCATCGCTTAACTGATATGGGGGGTTTCCGATTACGACATCAAATTTCATGGGAAGTAATTCCTTCGGGTTGTCTAGGTGGATGAACTCATACGCATGAGATTCAAGCTCTACGCTTCGATCGTATTCTTCTTGCGAAGCGCCACAGTACCTGCAGCGTTTCGCATACCATGCATGCTCGCATCGTCTAAAGCGCACATTTCCCTCGGCGTTCTCGAATTCAACAACTGAATACTTGCTGTTCGGATATTTCGAACAGTAGACGCTTCGGCGCGAGAGCAGACTCGTGAGCTCGGTAATTGCGACGCCATGAAGCTGCTTCTTGAAGATGTGCTCCAGGCGCTCGTCCAAATCGGGAAACTCTTTCTCGAGTCCTTTGATAAGGCGTTTGGCTATTTCTCGGAGGAAGACGCCTGATTTGCATGCCGGGTCGAGAAACGTCGCATGGGGGTCGCTCCAGATCTCCTTTGGCAGCATGTCGAGCATCTGGTTTGCAACCTCGGGCGGGGTGAATACCTCGTCGTTCGAAAGGTTGGCTAGGCAGCTGAGGACGTCGGGGTTGTACGTCTTGTCATAGAGCTCGCTCATGCGGCAGCTCCTATCTGATAGATGTCCATAAGGGGAAACTCGCGGATGGGCAGGGGGATGTATGCTTGAGTTTCCTCGTCATATTCCCATTCCGTTGTAGGGCTACCCGAAGAACCGAATAGGGACATTTGCTGTTTTTGACCTTCGAGCAGCTCATCGAGTCGAAAATCGCGACGCTTGACCTTGGTCCCCATGGCGAACGTCCATTCCGAAAAGATAATTGGCTCATCGGTATCGTTTTGCTGTGCATCAACCATTTTCATAGAGAGGGCGTTGCCGCACAGGATGTTCCTCTCGATGACCGCGCGGATGGCATCGAGGAACGCGACGTTGATCTGGTTTTTGCACGTTTTGCTGTATTCAGCCGCGAAGATTTCGAAAAGGCGTTTGCGGCAGGCAGCGGCGTTGTCTGCCAAAAGCTCCACGCCGTAAAGGCTCGATACCGCAAGGAAAGCATTACGCTCGTAGTCGGGTGCCGATTTGCCATAGTTCTTTTTGACAACGGCAAGCTTGCGACGGAGTACCTCGGCAAGGAAATTGCCATCGCCGCAAGCGGGCTCCAAGAAGCGGCTCTCGATGCGTTCGCACTCGGAAGCCACCATGTCGAGCATGGCGTTGACCTCGCGTTCGTTGGTGAAGACCTCGCCATGATCGGAGACACGCTCACGGGACTTGATCTGCTTGGCCATAGGCGCTCCTAAGCGTTTCGAAACATCATTGTTTGTGAGGATATATCAAGGTATAACTTGATACAAGTAATGGGCGGTTTGCGTGATGGAGCGATTAGTTTTCTTTTGGGAAGCGAAGGGCGGTAAAAACGGAGCGGTTGATTCCCATTGGTGAGCCGATTCGGCTATGCGCCTCAAAGAGCTCCTGGCTATTGCGTTTGCTTGAATACAGCCATACACACATGTCGTGTACATATTGGCGGCAGTCCTCTTCTGAAATCTCGGAGTCTTCGGTCCATCGCTGACCTGTTTTTGCAAGGGCAACGATCTGCCTAAGACAATTGTTGAAGGTGGTATAGCGGGAGCCATATTCGTAAAGCGCATCATAATCAATGCCGTGGGTAATTGATCTGAACAGCTCGGTGTCGTCTCGTTCTATGAAAATGAGCGTAGGGACTAGGAGACACTTGGCCACCGTTGAGAATAGCGATTCGTCGTCGGGCACGTCACAATAGGCTCGACCCGCCTCAAGCTTCGAGTGGATCCGAAAATAATCCCTGATTGTAAGATTGCGCGTATTGAGCAGCTCTTGAGTCATCAAATCATAGTTATGCATGGTGTCTTGGAGGGGCTTGCCCGTTGCAACCTTGTATACATCAACAGGTGGGAGCGTTAGACGTTGATCGAAGAAGCGCTCTACGAAGTGCTGCGAATCAAATCCGGGGCCATATAGACCTCCGATGGCGTGGGCGAGTTGAAGAGAGTCTGCCGAGATGATAATGATGATGTTTTCATTTTGGAAGAGCGCTTTCGTTTGTTCAAGCAATCGCACCGCGAAATCTGGTCGGCAGCGGTCAAGCTCATCGATGATGATGACAAGCTTGTCTGCTATTTCTAATTTACTTTTTTCGGCGAGTTCGTCGATACGTTCCCGTAGCTGAAGATGTTTCTCATAAGCCGCAATGAGGCTCTCTCCCGCAATCATTTTTGTTAGCTCAGATGCAACTGGAGGTAAGTTCGCAACAGACAGAGAAGCATCAATGATGGATGCTATACACTTTCGGGCTGGGTGTTCTTTCGTGAGCCCCGTTTCGTTGAACGTGACCGCCAAGTTTGCAAACAGGGCGCTTATCGGGTCTTCTGCGAAGTCGTTTTCCCATGCGTTGAAATAAAAGGGCAGGTATGGTGTTTTTACATCATTTAGCTTGTCGGTTACCCCTTTAAGAGCTGAGAGGGTTTCTTGGTCTCTATTGTTATTTTTATTGAGAGCTCTGAGCACCTCTACAAGCGATTTCACGAAGAACGTTTTGCCATCGCCCCAAGCCGCGTCAAGAAGTAGCGAGTAGGGGCCTTCGATTGAGTCAAGCAGTTTAATTAAATCGATAAGGTCGTCATTTCTGTCTGCGTTGTTTTGTGCGATTGACTCAAGAATGACTTTCTTTGTGGGAACCTGTTCAATTCTTCGTATTTTTACTGTCATAGTTCACCTCTAGAAACATGTTGATTTGCATTGTTAATTGTCGCATGAGATGCGGACATCCTTACTGCTCGTTGTGGAAAGGCGATCTGCATGCGTGGATGCTGCGGGCATTTGCATTCGTTTTATCTTGCACGCGTCATGTCCCCCATCCCATGTCCACACGACCGCGTACACTCAATGGCAATGCAGCCGGCATCGGCCGCATGCCGTTTGAGAAAGAAGGTCCGTCATGGAGCTCAAGAAGATCGATGCTCAGGAATTCGCAACCCTGCCTAATTTCGACGTGGAATACGAGGATTCTGCCTACGCAGGGGAGATGAGCGAGAAAGCTTACAACGTTCTTGCCAGTGCCTGCGACAACGCCCATAGCGGCTACTTTGAAGAGATGCTCCAGGACCTCTACCTCGACCAGGCCCTCCTTGCGCGCGAGATGGATGCCAAGGGTGCTTTTGCGCGCATCGTCAAGCGCCTGTATGAGCACGGCGTGGCCAGCGGCGATGCCGGTTGTTGCTGCAACCTGGCAAATCTCTATCACAATACGAGCGGGCGGGGGAGTGCGGAGGATTACACCCATGCGGTTGAACTCTACGAGCTGGGCTCCGATCGCGGCGACACGCAAAGCATGATCAACCTGGGCTACATCTATTACTACGGCCGTGGGTGCGAGAGGGATTACACGCGTGCCTATGAGTGCTTTGCTCGCGCGGCGCTCACCGACACCAACCCCGAGGCCTATTGGAAACTCGGCGACCTCTATGCCTCGGGTAAGGGCGTGCGCAAGAGCGACCGCATTGCGTGGCAGCTCTATTCAAAGGCGTACGAGCTTGCCGGCGAGAGCCCCCTTGCCGCCCGTGCGGCGCACCATATGGCCGATTACCTCATGCGCGGTATCGATGGCGTGATGGGGCCCGATCCCGAGCGCGCGCTCGGCCTCTACGTGCAGGCAGAGGTGGGCTACTATCATCTGATCGATGCGGGTCTTACGTACTATCAGCGTCAGCTCGACCAGTCTATCGAGGGCCAACGGCTCGCGCGCGAGGCGCTGCAAAAGCGCCATCTGGACATCCGCGCAGGGGAGTAATCGACCCCCATATCGTGTATCCCTCGTGTTGCCTACGTTCGCTGAAGCTTTGCTCACCAAAGTGGCGTGCTATCTGCTATCATGCTTAGGCTGTGCGTCTTTATGCGGGCGTGGCGGAATTGGTAGACGCGCCAGATTTAGGTTCTGGTGGGATTCCCGTGAAGGTTCGAGTCCTTTCGCCCGCACCAATCGCACGAACTTTGTTACCAAGGGCTATCGGCACCCGACGTTTGCCGAGCAGGTTTTATAGGAGGAACGTTGAACATCACCGCTTCTGACGTGCAAGACGCCAAGCTTACCGCTACGGTCACCATCCCGGCCGCCGATGTAGATGCCGCCATCAAGAAGGCTTACAAGGACGCTGCCAACAAGTACCGCTTCCCGGGCTTCCGCGCTGGCCGCGCCCCGCGTCCCGTCATCGATAACATGCTGGGCAAGGAGGCCACCCTCGCTCAGGCCACCAACGACATCCTCGCTGCTAACGAGCCTGCCGTTCTCAACGAGCTGGATATCGTTCCCCTCAAGGAGGGCGATTACAAGGAGCTCGACCTCGTCAAGGATCACGAGGACTACACCTACACCGTGACCTTCTCCCTGCGTCAGTCCGTCGAGCTCAACTCCTATGAGCCTGTCGAGATCGAGATGCCTCCCGCGGAGGTCACCGAGGGCGAGATCGACGCTCAGATCGAAATGCTCATGGGCTATCACGCCACCTTCGAGGAGGTCGACCGTCCCGTCCAGAACGACGACTATGTCACCGCTGCCGTCAAGGACATCAAGGGCGCTACCCGCTTTGCTGGCGAGAACCGCATGTTCGTCGTTGGTTCCGAGAACTTCCCGACCGAGGTCAACGAGGGTCTCGTGGGCATGAAGAAGGACGAGTCCAAGGAGATCTCCTGGACCCCCATGGGCGATAACGCCGAGGAGGTCACCATCGAGGTCACCATCAATAACGTCAAGGAGCGCAAGCTTCCCGAGCTCACCGATGAGTTCGTGAAGGAGAACTTTGGCTTCGACACCATCGCTGCCATGCGTGACGGCGTTAAGGAAGAGCTCGAGGGCGACAAGACCTCCAAGCTTCCCGGCCTCAAGGAGAATCGCGCCGTGGCCGCTCTGTCCGAGCGCCTGGAGCTCGAGAAGGTCGACGAGGATTATGAGCAGTCCGTCTTCTCCGAGCTTGGTCAGACCTTCCTGCAGAACCTCTCTTCTCGCGGCATGACCCTCGACGGCTGGCTGCAGGCTTCCGGCCTCACTTCCGAGGCCTTCATCGCCGACCTGCATCGTCAGGCCAACGATGTTGCCCGTGAGTCCCTGGCTCTCGACGCTCTTGCCCGCCACCTGGAGATCGAGGTCTCCGACGAGGATGTCGACAAGGAGTTTGTCGACGCTGGCGTCGAGGACGTCGAGGCTTCCAAGGCTCAGTTCGTGGCCGACGGCCGTATGCCTGCCGTGCGCGACTCCATCCGTCGTTCCAAGGCTGTTGACTGGTTGGTCGAGAACGCCAAGGTTACCGAGGTTGACGAGTACGCCAAGAAGGACGCTGAGTAACTCTCGCTCCTAAAAATAGGCTATGATACCGGCGAGCCGGTATTTCTGTACGGTGCTTCGATTCTGCGCTCCGGCGCATCCGGGGCACCGTATGTTTCTATCGAGTATGTATGAAAGGAGTTGCCATGCAGCACATTCAGTCTTCGCTCGTGCCCTATGTTATCGAGCAGACGCCGCGCGGTGAGCGCAGCTACGACATCTATTCGCGCCTGTTGAACGATCGCATCATCTTTTTGGGTGAAGAGATCAACTCCGTTTCTGCCAACCTGGTGATTGCCCAGCTGCTTCACCTGGAGAGCCAGGATGCCGAGAAGGACATCTCGATCTACATCAATTCGCCTGGCGGCGAGGTCACGGCCGGTCTGGCTATCCTCGACACCATGAACTTCATCAAGCCGCAGGTTTCCACTATTTGCGTGGGCATGGCTGCTTCCATGGCCGCTGTCCTGCTTTCTTGCGGTGCTCCGGGTAAGCGCTTCTGCCTGCCCAACTCGCTCGTGATGATTCACCAACCCAGCGGTGGCGCCCAGGGCCAGCAGACCGAGATTGAGATCGCTGCACAGCAGATCAAGGCCACTCGTGCCAAGCTCAACAAGATCTTGGCCGATACCTCTGGCCAGCCTTTCGAGAAGGTCCAGGCCGATACCGAGCGCGATCATTACCTCACCGCCGATGAGGCTCTTGAGTATGGTCTGATCGACCGCATCGTTTCTTCCCGCGCCGAGGCCGCGAAGGGAACTAACTAACGATGGCAAAGAATACGACGCCGGATCAGGACAATTTCGCTCCTATCCATTGCTCGTTTTGCGGCAAGACCCAAGACCAGGTGCGTAAGCTCGTTCGCGGGCCCAGCAATATCTTTATCTGCGATGAGTGCGTAGCTGCCTGCTCCGAGATTCTCGAGGAGTCGCTTGCCCAGGACTTTATGGCCCAGGGCATGCCCGACCTTTCCGAGCTCGAGCAGGAGTTTGAGGTTGAGGACGAGGGCTATGAGACCCCGGTCGCCTCGAGTCTCATCAAGCGCGTGCCCACCCCGCACGAGATTTACGATGAGCTCTCCGCTTATGTGATGGGCCAGGAAGATGCCAAGCGCGCCATGTCCGTGGCGGTATACAACCACTATCGCCGCGTACTTGAGGGCGAGGCTGCATCTGAGAGTGCGACCGACGACGCTCCGTTGGGCAAGCATGCGGTCGATGCTGCGGATGACGTGGACACCGTCGAGCTTGCAAAGAGCAACATCTTGCTGCTTGGTCCTACCGGTACCGGTAAGACCCTGCTTGCTCAGACGCTCGCACGCATTCTTGAGGTTCCCTTCGCCATTGCCGACGCCACTGCTCTTACCGAGGCCGGCTATGTGGGCGAGGACGTGGAGAACATCCTGCTTAAGCTCATCACTGCCGCTGATGGCGATATCGAGCGTGCGCAGATTGGCATTATCTACGTGGACGAGATCGATAAGATCGCTCGCAAGGCCGAAAACCTTTCCATCACGCGTGACGTTTCGGGCGAGGGCGTGCAGCAGGCGCTTCTCAAGATTCTTGAGGGCACCGTTGCGAGCGTTCCGCCTACGGGTGGCCGCAAGCATCCCCAGCAGGAGCTTTTGCAGATTGACACCACAAACATCCTGTTTATCTGCGGTGGCGCCTTTGTGGGCCTGGATAAGATCATTTCTGACCGCGTGGGCAACAAGGGCGTTGGCTTTAACTCCGAGATCGCCGGCCCCTCTTCCACCGACGAGAACACCCTGCTTCATCAGGTGCTGCCCGAGGACCTCAACGCCTTTGGCATGATTCCTGAGTTTATCGGCCGTACGCCGGTGATCACGCAGACTTGCGCGCTTTCCGAGGACGACTTGATCTCGATTCTTACCGAGCCCAAGAACGCCATCGTCAAGCAGTACCGTCGCATGTTCCGCTTGGAGGGCTGTGAGCTCGAGTTTGAGCCCGAGGCCTTGCGCGAGATCGCCAAGCTGGCGCTCGCACGCAAGACGGGTGCTCGCGGCCTTCGCTCTATCTGCGAGGACCTGCTACAGCAGACGATGTTCGACCTCCCCAGCGAGGAGAATGTTGCCAAGGTCGTGGTGACTCCCGCCGCCGTGCGCGGTGAAGAGCAGCCGCGCCGCATCATCGCAGCGTAAGCGTTTGCAAGGCAGCTCGCCGTGACTCACGTGCATCAACGGGTTCAAGAGGTTCGCCCTTTTGAACCCGTTTTTTGTTGCCGTACGTACCGCTGCTTTTGCGTCGTTGACGTGTGGTATTCTTCTATGGGCGCCACGTGTGGCGCGCTCATTTTTTATTGCTACGAAGTACTTGATGCCCGGGAGAAATCCCGTTTGCCTTTCGTAGATTCCGCACAAGCCGAAGGCGCCGGTGGCGCCTTCGAGCGAGCGGGACTTGACCGAGCGAAAGGAAAACGGGATTTCTCCCCGAGAAGGGGAGCGAGATATGACTGAAGAAATGCCAAAGGTTTACGACCCGTCTGAGAACGAGCCCAAGATCTTGCAAAAGTGGCTCGATGGCGGCTACTACAAGCGTCGCGCTGGCGTGGGCGACTGCACCGTCACCATTCCGCCCCCCAATGTCACCGGTAAGCTCCACATGGGTCACGCTACCGATGACTCTATCCAGGATGCCATCATCCGTATGGCGCGCATGCGCGGTAAGTCCACGCGCTGGGTGCTCGGTACCGATCACGCGGGTATCGCCACGCAGACCAAGGTCGATAAGAAGCTCAAGAGCGAGGGCATCAGCCGCCTGGAGATCGGTCGCGACAAGTTTATCGACGCCTGCTGGGATTGGACCCATGAGTACGGCGGCATCATCGTCGAGCAGATCAAGCGCATGGGCTGCTCGGTCGACTTTGACAACGAGCGTTTTACCATGGATGCCGATTATGCCGAGGCTGTGCGCCGCGTGTTTTGCGATTGGTATCACAACGGCTTGATCTATCGCGGTAAGCGCATCGTCAACTGGTGCCCCAACTGCACCACCGCTATCTCGGACGACGAGGCCGAATACCATGACGAGCACGGCCATCTGTGGCACCTGCGCTACCCGCTCTCCGAGCCGGTGAATGGCCAGGATTACATTGTTGTTGCCACCACGCGTCCCGAGACCATGCTGGGCGATACCGGCGTGGCCGTCTCTCCCAAGGATCCCGAGAAGGCCGCCTTTGTGGGCAAGACCGTCAAGCTGCCTATCGTCGACCGCGAGATCCCCATCTTCTCCGATTATCACGTGGACGCGAACTTCGGTTCCGGCTTCGTCAAGGTCACTCCTGCGCACGACCCCAACGACTATGCTATGGGTCAGGCTCACAACCTGCCGCAGATCAATATCTTTGACGAGCATGCGGTGGTCGTCGAGGGCTACGGCGAGTTCTCGGGCATGAACCGCGATGAGTGCCGTGAGGCCGTTGTCGCATGGTTTGAGGAGCACGGCCTGCTCAATCACGTTGAGGATCTCGACCACTCCGTTATGCATTGCTATCGTTGCGACGCTGCGCTTGAGCCCTGGCTTTCCGAGCAGTGGTTCGTCGCTGTCGATAAGCTCAAGGGGCCGGCACTCGATGCCGTCAACTCCGGCAAGGTGACGTTCCACCCCGCGCGCTGGACGCAGACCTACACCACCTGGATGGAGAACCTTAAAGACTGGTGCATCTCCCGCCAGCTGTGGTGGGGCCATCGCATCCCTGTCTTCTACTGCGAGGACTGCGGTTGGGAAGATGCCCTGCTCGAGGATACCGACGTGTGCCCCAAGTGTGGCGGACACCATGTGCATCAGGACGAGAACGTGCTCGATACCTGGTTCTCTTCTCAGCTGTGGACCTTTGCCACCCAGGGTTGGCCGCAAAAGCCCGAGCAGCTTGAGGGCCATCATCCCACTACGGCGCTCGTCACCGCACGCGACATCATCGCCTTGTGGGTTGCTCGCATGATCATGAGCTCGCTGTACTTCCTGGACGAGGTCCCCTTTAAGGACGTGGTGATCTATCCCACCATCCTTGCCAAGGACGGTAGCCGCATGTCTAAATCCAAGGGCAACGGCGTGGACCCCATGGACCTCATCGGTATGTACGGCGCCGACGCCATGCGCTTCAACCTGCTCACGCTGTGCACCACCAATCAGGACGTGAAGTTCGACGCCAATATCGATAAGAAGACTAAGCAGCTCATTGACAGCCCCCGTACCGATCAGGCAAAGAGCTTTGTGACCAAGATCTGGAACGCAAGCCGCTTTTTGCTTATGAACATGGAGGGCTACACGCCCGGCGAGCCTGTGGCAGAGACCGCAGCCGATGCCTGGATGTTCAGTCGCCTGGCCAAGGCCGTGAAGATGGTTACCGAGGGTATCGAGAACTACACCTTTGGCGACATGGCGCGTGGCGTTCAGACCTTCTTCTGGAACGAGGTCTGCGACTGGTACGTCGAGGTAACCAAGGCGCGTCTCAAGGACGATTCCACCCGCCTGCAGGCTCAGCGCAACCTCATGTTCGTGCTCGATACGTCCTTGCGCCTGATGCATCCGCTTATGCCGTTTGTGACCGAGGCCATTTGGGATACCATGCCCGCCTCTGTGCTCGACGAGAAGGACGGTGCGCTCGAGCGCGCCGAGGCTTTGATGATCGCTGCTTGGCCCGAGCCCGCGAAGTACGAGAAGTTTATCGACGAGGACGCCGAGCGTTCCTTCGAGCTGCTTCGCTCCGTTGTCTCTGCTGCCCGCTCTACGCGTGCTCGCTATCGTCTGAGCCCCAAGGAGCAGCTGGTTGCCCTTGCTCGCATGGGCGTCGAGGATCAGCAGCGTTTCTCGACCATGACCGACCTTGCCGCAAGCCTGGGCAACCTGGAGCTTACGGTTGCAGGTGAGGATGCTGCCAAACCGGCTGCCTCTATCGGCGTGGTTGACGGCGGCGTCGAGGTCTTCATCGTGCTCGAGGGCAAGGTCGACCTGGCTGCCGAGCGTGCTCGCATGGAGAAGGAGATTGCTTCTGCCACCAAGGAGCTCACCGCTGCCGAGCGTACGCTTGCCAACGAGGGCTTTGTGGCTAAGGCTGCCCCTGAGGTCGTACAAAAGAAGCGCGACCGTGCCGCCGAGCTCAAGGAGACCATCACCGCTCTCCAGTCCCAGCTCGCCGACTTCGAATAGCAAATGTGACAAAAAGTCGACAGGTTTAATTCGTCACATTTTCATCGCTCGTCCACATGTGGGGACTCGATGTGAAAATGTGACAGAATAAACCTGTCTTCTACGTGTCACGTTTTGGGTAATTGAGAGCGCGCTGGCTTGGCTGGCGCGCTCTTTATTCATCGTCAACGAAAGGTCTTGCACCCTATGTATACGGTTCCGTTTTCCTACCCTGTTTTCTCGTTTGAGAAGGCTGTTTCGCTTGCCTGCGATACCGGCGTGATTTCGAGCGATGCAGGCCCGCTGCTGGAAACGGTCGTCGAGATGCTCGATGAGCTTGAACGACCGGATGCTCACTTTGATTGCATCCAGATTGCAGGCACCAACGGCAAGACCTCTACGACCCGCTTTACCGCAGCGATTCTTCGTGGTGAGGGCCTACGTTGCGCGCTCTATACCTCTCCGCAGCTCGTCCGTTACCCCGAGCGCATGGAAATCGACGGCGCCCCCATCTCGGATGAGCTCTTCGCGCAGGGTATTTCGGCTGCATATGAGGCTGGCCGACGCGTTAACGAGCGACGCGCCGCGGCGGGGGAGAATATTTTTACCATTACACCCTTTGACCTGCTCACGGTGGCAGCTTTGACTGTTTACGCTCTCGAAGGTGTCGACGTTGCCGTGCTCGAGGTGGGCATGGGTGGCCGCTGGGATGCCACGAGCGCTACCGACCCACATGTTGTTGCCATCACCGGCATTGGTCTCGATCACATGCGCATCCTGGGTAACACGCTTGCCGAGATCGCAGGAGAGAAGGCTGCTGTTATCAAGCCGGGACGCTCCGTCATCTTGGGCGAGGGCGTGCATGAGCCCAGTGTGTGGCGGGTTATGGAGGATCGTTGCCGTGAGTGCGAGGTTTCACCCGTCGTGTCCTCGCATGAGATTTTGAAGCGTCCGGCGCATTTGGGCGACACGCTCGATTTTGCCTGCGAGACTTCACGAGCCCGTTATGAATGTTCCCTCTATAAGCCTCTCTACCAGGCGCAAAATGCATCGTGTGCCATTTTTGTTGCGGAGGAGTATTTGGGCCGTGCCCTCGACGCGGAGGCGTTGGACGCTTCGCTTGCCGCATGTCCTACGCCTGGTCGCTTTGACGTGCTGCAAAACGAGCCGCTGATTCTTATCGACGCTTGTCATAACCCGCAGAGCTGCGAGAATTTTGTCTCCTCGCTTGACGAGATCAATCCCGATGCGGCGCTGCGCCCTCTGTTGCTTACCGCGGCCCTTGCCGATAAAGACGTGAGCGGTATTGTCGATGTTTTGGTTCCTGCGTTTCCGCGCATTGTTGTGACACAGACGATGAGCGATCGCGCGATTTCCGCCCAGGACTTGGCTCAACTTGTTCTCGATAAGCTTGAGGAGCTTGGCCGTCCCTCCTCCGATCTGATAGAAGTCGTGCCGTCCGTATCGGATGCGGTGGAGCGTTTGGCCGCGGCGGGGGAGGCCTTTGTGGCTGCCGGCACCATTACCCTTGCCGGCGAGGTTGCGGGCATCATGCGTGGCTAGCCTTTCGCGTTTGCCTGCGCGCGGGCAAATTGTTCTTTAAGGTTCAACCTCAAGTCAAATTAACCTTAAAGTTGAGGTTGAGATATGGTGCATCTGTATAGAACCTTGAAGCTCAGGTTGAAGTTGAGTCGTATCGCTATACTGTTATCTCAATGAGATAACGACGATTGAGGCGGTACTTCTCTTATGTATGTGAATTCGGCAACCTCCACTTCCCGCAAGAGCGGCTTTGCGCGCATCGCGTGCGTTGCCGGTCTGACGGCTGTGCTCGTGGGGGGAAGCTGCCTGGGTGTGGCTCCGTGTAGCGCATACGCTGCCACTGCACAGACCGAGACCGAGCTTGCAGCCTTGACCCAGCAGGTCAATTCCGCTGCCACCACGTATCAGCAGGCAACCGATAGGGTTAACGAGCTCAACGAGCAGATCAGCGAAATGGCTGATGAGATTCTGGATTTCGAGCAGAACAAGCTGCCCGAGCAGCAGCAGAAGGCATCCGATGCTGCGGCGAATCTCTATAAGCTGCACGTTGCATCTCCCAATGTCATGTCGATGCTGCTCAATTCCGCTTCTCTGGGCGACCTTATCACGCAGGGAAAGTACCTCACCACTATCCAGGACGACAACACCGCTGAGCTCGAGCGCCTCAATGCCATGCATGAGGAGCTTGAGGCAAAGATGGAAGAGCTTTCTTCCGCTAAGGATGAGGCCGAGCAGGAGCAGCAAAAAGCTTCCGACGCCTTGACTTCAGCTCAGTCCGCTCAGGCCCAGATGGCAGCTCGCGCTCAGAGCGAGGATGCTGCTGAGGCTGAGGCAGCTCGCAAGGCCGCCGAGGAGGCGGCCGCTACGACCGCTCAGATGCAGCAGCAGGGTAGCGTCTCTAACTCTAACGGTAGCAGCCAGGGCAGCAATGCCGGAAGTGCTGGAAGCGCTGGCTCTGGTTCTTCGACTCAGCAGCCCTCCGGTACCGGCGGTTCTTCTTCTGGCACTACGTCCACGAGCAGCTGGAAATCCGGCGTCGCTTCGTATTACGGCATCGGCGATGGCTTTATGGGTGGCACGACCGCGTCTGGTGCCATTGTTACCGAGTCTTCGATGGGCGTAGCCATGCTCAACGTGCCGCTCGGCACCTATGTCGAGATCAGCTATGGCGGACGTTCCGTTATCGCTGTGGTCAATGACCGTGGCCCGTATGTCCATGGCCGTGTGATCGACATGCAGCCTGCAGTGGCCCGTGCGCTTGGTTTCCTCTCCGTGGGCGTGGGTACTGTCCAGTATCGCTTCCTCTAAGGTGAGTGCTTACATAAACGTCAAAAGGACCGTCGATTGTATCGGCGGTCCTTTTTTATCAGCTTTCGGCAAATGGCAGAATGTGACAGATTAAACCTGTCGTCTTTTTGTCACATATCGACTAGCTGTCACGGAGGGTGATGGGGGCGTGAGAGTAGCTGTTGAGAATCTCGACGCCGTGTTCGGTGACGAGGGCTAGGTCTTCGATGCGCACGCCGGTGCGGCCGGGAAGATAGATGCCCGGCTCGATGGAAAACGTCATGCCTGGCTGCACCGTATCGGTATTGGCAAGCGAGACGTCGCCCGGCTCGTGGTCTTGCAGGCCAATCGAGTGACCCAGGCGGTGCGTGAAATACTCTCCGTAGCCTGCCTGCTCAATAACGTCGCGTGCAGCACGATCGAGGTCGCAGAACCGCACACCGGGGGCAATGAGCGCCTCGGCGGCTTCGTTTGCGCGGCGTACCACGTCATAGATGTGTGCCGTCTCCTCGTCGGGCTCTCCCCAAAAGAACGTGCGCGTCATGTCCGAACAGTAATTGCGGTAGCGTCCACCGATATCGAACAGCACCACATCGCCTCGCTTGAGCACGGTGTCATCGGGTTCATGATGCGGGTCGCCCGCATTGGCGCCAAAGCTCACGATGGGAGGAAACGAGAACGCGTCGCAGCCGTGGTTGCGATAGAGCTCGAGCATCTGATCGGCTATCTCGCGCTCCGTTACACCTTCGTGCACAAGCTGGATGGCGTCGGCTATCACAGCGTCGTTTGCAGCGGAAGAGATACGCATCAGGTTTTGCTCTTCCTCGTCCTTGATGGCCCGCGCGGCGGTGACGGCAGAACTTCCCAGGAAGAATTCGCATGCGGCATGGCGCTCGATCAGGGGCATCAAAAAGCCTGAACGCATGACTTCATCGATTCCGAGCGGCTTTGCGGGATCGATTTCTTGCGCGATGGCTTTGGCAACAACATCGGTATCGGTATGGTAGGCAACGCGCGCGTTTTCATACTCTGGTAGCTGATGCAAAGCGTTGACCATGATGACGGGCTCTTTGCCGCGCGCAAGTAGCACACCGCAAAAGCGCTCGAACATATCGGCATAAAATCCCGTAAGGTAATAGATCGACCACGGATCATTAATCAATATCTGGGCATCGGCATGCGATGCTTCAAGATTCTTTAGCACGCGCTCGACGCGCTCCATATTCACCTGTGCCATGAGAAAACTCCAATCAGGTTTACTGCATCGTGATGCTTGGATGGGCAATTACTTTACGGGACCGCTCACAATCTGCGAACCAGCGTCTTCGAGCAGCACATCCTCCGGTGTGCAATTGAGCTCGCGAGCAAGAATCTCGACGACGCGGCTTTGGCAAAAACCGCTTTGGCAGCGTCCCATCCCCGCGCGGCAACGGCGCTTAACGCCTTCGACCGAAACCGCCCCGGGTGTGCGATGGATGGCTGCGATGACTTCTGCCTCGGGCACGGTTTCGCAGCGGCAAACTATCTTGCCCCAGAAATGGTCTTTTTGGATGAGCTCGTCTTGCGCGTCGATATCCAGCTGGTCAAAGTCGACTGGCGGCCGACGGAGGGGCTGATAGTCTGAGCGCTCATGCAGCACAGCTCCGTCTTCGCGCAGCAGCCCCTCGACCTTCTGTGCAATGGCGGGCGCGCTTGCCACGCCGGGCGACTGGATGCCTGCGACTTGAATAAAACCGGGCACGAGTGCGGATCGGCGGATGAGGAAGTCGTTGAGACCATCGATGACGGCGCGTCCTCCGGCAAAGGCGCGGATTACACGGCGCGTATCGAGCGAGGGAACGAGTTTTTGCGCTCCGTCCAGCAGCTTTTGCATATCATCTGCATAGGTGTCGGTATCGCCTGGCTCGCGGATGGCGGCGGTGGCGGTGACAACCGTGTTGCCGTGAACGGTTCCGGTAACGATCACGCCCTTGCTCACGGGAGTGGGAGTGGGGTAGAGCGGCATGTACGGGTGTACCTCGCGGTCGAGCACGAGGATATTGCCTTGTCTCCATACGAGATTGAATTTCTCGGCACCTGCCATGCGCGAGATTTCGGCGCAACCGTTACCTGCGGCGTTGACGATACGTTGCGCCCAGAGACTTCCGGCGCTCGTCTCGACCTCGAATCCATCATTTTTCGCCGCGATTTGCGTGACCTTGTGAGTGCGTAGGAAATCGACCCCATTCGCTGCGGCGTTTTCTGCAGCGCTGATCGCAACGTCAAAGGGGTCGACATAGCCCGTCTGCGGACACCAAAGGGCGGCAACCGCCATCTCGCTTGCGCGGGGCTCGAGCTCGTGGATGCGTTTGGGATCAACGATCGCAAGACCGCTTACCCCGTTTTTCATGCCCTGCGCGCGCAGGCGATCGAGCGTGCGCCTATCTTCGTCATTAAATGCAAGAACCATGGACCCTGGACGCTCGAAAGCAAAGCCGAGTTCTTGCGACCATTGGGAATAGAGTTCGCATCCACGTGCATTGACCTTGGCTTTCATAGATTCGGGCTTGGGGTCGTATCCGCCGTGGACCAGCCCTCCGTTTGCCTTGCTGCTGCCGCATGCAATATCGTTTGCGGCTTCGACCACGGCGACATTCACATCGTAGCGGGCAAGCTGGCGAGCGATGCAGCATCCAACGATACCGCCGCCGATGATTGCGATGTCATAGCGTTGCATGAGGCCTCGATTCCCTGACGCCGAATTCTGCTTTCCATGGTACCCCATGTAGGCTATTAAAATCGTCGTTTGGGCATACGGACCGCTGACGCATCGCTAGAGATTCTTGCAGATATTTTCCCGGTATCTATGTCAATAGCGTGTCTGTATTAGGAGATTGGCGAGAGGGGGAGTAGAATAGCAAAGCAATTATGACCTTCCTGCTCGCTGGAGGATTCGAAAGGTAACTCGCATGTCTAAGTACATCCAAGAGCTCATGTCGCCGCAACTCATGATGGCGATCTATCTGTTCGTTGGTTTTATCGCCGCTCTGTACATCCTTTCCGTGGTGTATGTGTTTATCGATGCCAAGCGCCGTGGCGTTAACGCCTTTTGGGCCTGGGGCATCGTTTCTCTTATCCCGTTCGTGGGTCTTATCGCTTATCTGGTGCTGCGTCCCAACTCTTATATTGCAGACCGCGAGGAGCAAGAACTCGATATGGCGCTGCGCGAGCGCCAGCTTGCCCAGTACGGCAGCTGCCCCAAGTGCGGCAGCCCCATCGAGAAGGACTTTGTGGTGTGCCCCGTGTGCAACACCCAGGTGCGCAACGTCTGCCCCAGCTGCCATCGTCCCCTCGATGCCCACTGGAAGGTGTGCCCCTACTGCCGAACTCACATTCAATAGCGCACGCGCCGCTTGCCGGTTGTATAAGTGCGCCAGTGTTTGCCCGCCGCTCCAACACGGAGCGGCGGGCACTTGTATAATCATTGCTTGCGTAACGTGAGCGATTACTCGATACGGAAGGAACAATCGTATGAAGGCCCTCTATAACGATGGAACGCTGGCCGAGCTGCCCGAGGACGAAGTAACGCACGTTGTTCGTCACTCTGCTGCCCATGTCATGGCCCAGGCTATCAAGCGCCTCTATCCCGAGGCCGATTTTGCCTATGGTCCTGCTACCGACAACGGCTTCTACTACGATATCGATTTGCCCGATGGCCAGAAGATCTCCGAGAACGATTTCCCCGCCATCGAGGACGAGATGAAAAAGATCGTGAAGGAGAACCTCAAGTTTAGCGTGTACGAGCTGCCCCGCGCCGAGGCTATCGCCCTTATGGAGGAGCGCGGCGAGAAGTATAAGGTCGAGCACATCGGCGACCTCGATGAGGACGCTCGCATCACCTTCTACCAGCAGGGCGAGTACATCGACATGTGCGTCGGTCCCCACGTCTGCTATACCAAGGCGCTCAAGGCCTTCAAGCTCACCGGCGTTTCCGGTGCCTATTGGAAAAACAACAAGGACAACAAGATGCTCACGCGCGTGAACGGCGTTGCCTTTGCCACCAAGGAGGAGCTTGACGAGCACATGCGCCTGCTCGAGGAGGCCAAGAAGCGCGACCATCGTAAGATCGGCGCCGAGATGGACCTCTTCATGATGCGCGACGAGGCACCGGGCTTCCCGTTCTTCCTGCCCAACGGCATGGTCCTTAAGAATACCCTGCTCGATTACTGGCGCGAGATCCATCACGATGCCGGCTACGTCGAGATTTCCACGCCGCTTATCATGAACAAGCAGCTTTGGAAGACCTCCGGTCACTGGGATCACTACAAGGACAACATGTACTCCACCCTCATCGATGACGAGGAGTACTGCATCAAGCCCATGAACTGCCCGGGTGGCGTGCTTGTGTACGCTGCTAAGCCGCACTCTTATCGCGAGCTGCCCATTCGTGCGGGCGAGATTGGCCTTGTCCATCGTCATGAGCTGCGCGGTGCTTTGCATGGCCTGTTCCGCGTTCGCTGCTTCAACCAGGACGATGCGCACCTGTTCGTGCGTCCCGACCAGCTCACCGACGAGATCGTGGGCGTCGTGAATCTGATTGACTCCGTGTACCAGAAGTTTGGCTTTAAGTATCACCTGGAGCTCTCCACGCGCCCCGATGACTCCATGGGCTCGGATGAGGACTGGGAGCGTGCCGAGCAGGGCCTGCGCGATGCCCTCGAGCAGCTTGGCAAGGACTACGAGGTCAACGAGGGCGACGGCGCCTTCTACGGCCCCAAGATCGACTTCCATCTGGAGGATTCGCTCGGTCGTACCTGGCAGTGCGGTACCGTGCAGCTGGACTTCCAGATGCCTATCAACTTCAACCTCGAGTACACCGATGCCGATGGTTCCAAGAAGCGCCCCATCATGCTGCATCGCGTGTGCTTTGGCTCCATCGAGCGCTTTATTGGCATTTTGATCGAGCACTATGCGGGCAAGTTCCCCACGTGGCTTGCTCCGGTGCAGGTGGATGTCCTTCCTGTCTCCGAGAAGAGCCGCGCCTACGCCAACGAGGTCGCAGCTAAGCTCGATGCCGCCGGTATTCGCGTGAAGGTCGATAACCGCGACGAGAAGATCGGCTACAAGATCCGTGAGGCTCGCGGTATCGATCGCGTTCCTTATATGCTCATCCTGGGCGAGAAAGAGGCCGAGGCCGGCAACATTTCCGTCCGCGATCGCTCCAACGAGACGGTTCCCTCCACGGTCGACGAGTTTATCGCCAAGGTTACCGAGGAGATTCGCACGCGCGCATAGTGCTTTTGTGCGATTCTGCCTTGGCGGACGAATGATGTAATTGATGCGCCCGGCGGATTGATTCCGCCGGGCGTTTTGTGTATAGGTCGATAGGGGAGTTTTTTGACTGCGCTGGAACATTATGCAAATCGGCTGCATGCCCGCGCCGCGCGGGTGTGCGAGGCGGCAAGCTCCTTGGAGGCGCTGCGGAAGGTTGGCATCTTGAGGGAGGGCGCCGTTGCTGGTGTCTTTGCAAACGGAGAAGTTCCTGAGATATGCAAGCCTGCGTTTTCTTTGGGGGGCGAACCGCCGCTCTTTTTCCTTGAAGATGCCGTGCATGGCGAGCATCTTCGGGTGCCCGATGTGCGTTCGTTGGCTGCTGCCGCGCATGAGGCGCATGCCTCTTTGGTGCTCGATATCTCCAGTCCTACTTCATTTGGTTGTGATCCGCTCGATGCCGGCGCATCGGTTTGCGTTGAGCGTTTGCGCGCCGGGGTCTATGCGGTTTGTGTAGCACGCTCGGGAAAGCGAGGCCGTGTTCTCGATTCGTATGCCGAACAGGCATTCCGTTCGCTCGTGCCAGAAGGAGATAACTCTGCCGCCTGTCGGGATGCTCTTGAGCGCGCGTACAGCTCTTCGTATCAACAAAGTCTTCAGAAGCGGTTTGACTTCGCTCGTGCCTTTGCCGAGTACGCCGCGGCGAATCCGCTAATCGATTCCTGCTGGTATCCGGGGCTAGCTTCGCATCCCGACCATGCTTCCGCAGCAAGCCTGCTTCGTCATGGTTTTGGCTTTCTTGTCTCCATTGGACTTTCTGGCGAAAGCAGTTCACTTCGAGTTTTTCAGCTTCTTGGCGGCACCGAGGCGGAACAGTTACTTCTTTTGGGTGGCACGACAGTGACTCTTTTGAAAGGGGAGAGCGGCTCATATCTTCTTTTCAACATGGGTGAAGGTAACGTGTTCGAGCTTATCGATCAGGTTGATAACGCTCTTCGCAAGGTTTGAGTTAGGTAATCAGGCAGCGTCACCGTGCGGTGTATACTTTTGCGCTCATCGTTTGCTTCTGGGGAGGGGCGGCAATGCTCTTTGATAGCGCCGATATTGTTGAGAGCGTCTTTTTAGGTGTGGCGCTTGCCATGGATGCCATGGCGGTCACGCTGGCCAACTTGCTGGCAGAACCTCATATGCCGAAGGTAAAAAAGATTGCCATGCCGCTTGCATTCGCCGTCTTCCAGATGGCCATGCCCGTGTTTGGCTACTTTGGCGGTATGCTTATGGCTTCGTATATCGATGCCTATGCCGGTATCGTTTCGTTTGTTATCCTCGGCATCGTGGGCGGCAAGATGATTCGAGAAGCGTTGCAGGAGATGCACAGCCCAGGTGAAGCCGCATCCTCGCACCTTACCTGGTGTGGGCTCTTTGTCGAATCCATCGCCACCTCCATCGATGCCTTGATCGTTGGCGTTTCGTTTGCCGCAACGGGTAAGAGCATTGTCCTGTACAGCTCGATGATCGGTGCCACGACCTTTGGATGCTGCCTTGCGGTGCTTGTGCTGGGCAAAAAGCTTGGAGAGCGTTTTGGCGTCCATGCTCAGGCGGCGGGCGGCGCGGTGCTGGTTTGCATCGGTCTTAAAGCGCTGCTCATCTAATTTCTGCAAAGGGATAGTGGCTGCCTGGATGCGCCATTTAGCCTGCGTACCAAGTTTCATCTCCGGTGTCGAAGACTCCGTGGACTTTAGGCAAAAAGCTGTTTTGTTAAGGCATTGCGCGTTAAGATAACAGCGCTATATATAGGGCGCGACGGTAGGGCTGGGTCCACGGGGCTTGCAGCTAGTCGTCGGCGATGTTAGAAGGAGAAACATGGCAACGTTCTTTCCCGGTGAGTCCCACACTTTTTCTGAGTATCTGCTCGTACCTGGCTATTCCTCATCGGAATGCATCCCCAACAACGTTTCTCTCAAGACGCCGCTGACGCGTTTCAAGCGCGGCGAGAAGCCCGCAATTACCCTTAACATCCCCATGGTTTCGGCCATCATGCAGTCCGTTTCCGGCGTGGACATGGGCGTTGCCCTGGCCACCGAGGGCGGCATGTCCTTTATCTATGGTTCTCAGACCCCCGAGTCCGAGGCTGCCATGGTCAAGGCCGTTAAGGATCACAAGGCCGGCTTCGTCGAGTCCGATTCCACGCTCACTCCCAAGATGACCATGTCCGAGGTCATGGCTCTCAAAGATAAGACGGGTCACTCCACCATGCCCGTCACCGACGACGGCACCCCTCGCGGTAAGCTTCTGGGTATCGTGACCAGCCGCGATTACCGTCCTTCCCGTGACGATCACTCCGCTTTGGTCGAGACCTTCATGACCCCGCGCGAGAAGCTCATCGTGGGCGACAAGAACATCACCCTTAAGAAGGCAAACGACGTTATCTGGGAGAACAAGCTCAACGCTCTTCCCGTCGTCGATGATTACGATCACCTGATCGGCATCGTGTTCCGCAAGGACTATGACAGCCACAAGACCAACCCCAACGAGCTGCTTGATGCCAACAAGCGCTACATGGTTGGCGCCGGCATCAATACCCGCGATTATGCCGAGCGCGTGCCCCTGCTGGTCGAGGCCGGTGCCGATGTCTTGTGCATCGACTCTTCCGAGGGCTTCTCTGAGTGGCAGAAGCGCACCATCGAGTGGGTCCGCGCCAACTACGGCGAGGATGTCAAGGTGGGCGCCGGTAACGTTGTCGACGCCGAGGGCTTCCGCTTCCTGGCCGACTGCGGTGCCGACTTCATCAAGGTCGGTATCGGTGGCGGTTCCATCTGCATTACCCGCGAGACCAAGGGCATCGGTCGTGGCCAGGCCACCGCTCTGATTGATGTTTGCCGTGCTCGCGACGAGTACTTCGAGGAGACCGGCGTCTACGTGCCCGTGTGCTCCGACGGCGGCATCGTTTACGACTACCACATGACGCTTGCGCTCGCAATGGGTGCCGACTTCATGATGCTCGGCCGTTACTTCGCTCGCTTTGACGAGAGCCCGACCGACCGCGTGAACGTCAACGGCCAGTACATGAAGGAGTACTGGGGCGAGGGCTCTGCGCGCGCCCGCAACTGGCAGCGCTATGACCTGGGCGGCGCCGCAAAGCTCAGCTTTGTCGAGGGTGTCGACTCTTATGTGCCCTACGCTGGCTCTCTTAAGGACGGCGTCAACGGTACGCTCTACAAGGTCAAGTCCACGATGTGCAACTGCGGTGCGCTTTCCATCCCCGAGCTGCAGGAGAAAGCCCGCCTGACCTTGGTGTCCTCCACCTCTATCGTCGAGGGCGGCGCCCACGACGTCGTGGTTAAGGACACCCAGCAGACGGTGAGCTACCGCTAAGCGCACCTTCAATTGGTGCATCTGCGGTACCGAGAAGCCCGTCTGTTTTGAATGGGTTTCAAGCAAAGGCTGAATTTTCGCCACGTTATTGAGATAAAGCGAGATGCCTGCAAGTCGCAGGCATCTCGCTTGTTGTATTTGCTATCATCAACCAAGTTAACCCTAGGGTCGGTCGGCTAGGCTTTGCTCGCTGCAAGTTCCGCACGAGCCGAAGGTCACTTAATGTGGCCTTCGTGCGAGCAGGACTGTCCGCAGCGGTGAGTAAAGCCTGGCCGACCGACCCCAATCAAGTTAAAAGGAGCCGATATGTGCGACTGCACAGATCATAAGGAAGAGATTCCTGCCTACGATGCGAAAACCATTGAGGAAAAATGGGTGAAGGCCTGGGACGACGAGAACCTTTTTGCCGTCGATACCGATCCGGCTAAGCCCAAGAAGTACGTGCTCGAGATGTTCCCGTACCCCTCTGGCGACCTTCACATGGGCCATGCGCGCAACTACACCATTGGCGACGCCATGGCGCGCCAGGCTCGCATGCGTGGCTTTGATGTGCTGCATCCCATTGGTTTTGACGCCTTTGGCCTGCCCGCCGAGAACGCCGCTATCAAGCACAATACCCAGGCTGCGGCTTGGACCTATAAGAATATGGATCAGGCACTCGCCACGATGAAGCGCATGGGCTTTTCCTATGACATGGATCGCTTGGTCAAGACCTGCAGCCCCGATTACTATCGCTGGGGCCAGTGGATTTTCGAGAAGCTGTGGGAACGCGGACTGGTCTATCGCAAGAAGAACCCGGTCAATTGGTGCCCCAAGTGCGAGACGGTGCTTGCTAACGAACAGGTGACCGAGGGCCGTTGCTGGCGTTGCGACTCCGAGGTGGAAAAGCGCGACCTCGAGCAGTGGTACATCAAGATCACCGCGTACGCACAGGAGCTCCTCGACGACCTGGAGAAGCTTCCCGGCTGGCCCGAGCGCGTCAAGCAGATGCAGGCCAACTGGATCGGCCGCTCCGAGGGCGCTGAAGTGGACTTCACCCTTTGCGATGCCGCGGGCAACCCCATCGAGGGCGACGAGGGCAAGATCACCGTCTTCACCACGCGTGCCGATACTCTGTTTGGCAATACGTTCTTCCTGCTTGCGCCCGAGTACAAGGGCCTGATGGAGATGGTCGAGGGTACCGAGTACGAGGACGCTGTGCGCGAGGTCGTAGAGGGTGCCAAGCACATCTCCGCCGTCGAGCGCGCTCAGGGTACCTTGGAAAAGCATGGTGCCTTTACGGGCCGCTATGTTGTGAACCCTGTTTCCGGTGCCAAGGTACCGGTCTGGGTTGCCGACTACATCATTTCCGACTACGGCACCGGTGCCGTTATGGCCGTTCCCTGCGGCGACCAGCGCGACTTTGAGTTTGCCAAGAAGTACGATCTTCCCATCGTGCCCATCATCCTCTCCGATGATGATCCCCTGTATGATCAGCTCAAGGACGAGAAGTCCACGGTTGTCACCTCGGTTGACTGGGATGAGGCCCTCACCTGCGAGGGCACGCTTGTCCAGTCCGGTAAGTACACCGGCATGGTAGGCGGCAAGCACTCTGAGGGCGAAGCGGCTATCGTCGCCGACCTCGAGGCTGCCGGCACCGGTAAGCGCTCCGTGCAGTATCGCCTGCGCGACTGGCTCATCTCGCGTCAACGCTACTGGGGCAATCCCATTCCTGCCATTCACTGCGAGCATTGCGGTATCGTTCCTGTTCCCGAGGACCAGCTGCCGGTGACGCTGCCCGAGAATCTCGACCTCGGTGCCGGCGAGACGCTTGCCGAGTGCCGTGATTTCTACGAGACCACCTGCCCGGTGTGCGGTGCCCCCGCTCGTCGTGAGACGGATACCATGGATACCTTTACGTGTTCTAGCTGGTACTATCTGCGCTACACCGACCCGCACAACACCGAGCTCCCGTTTAGCAAGGATGCCGCGAACCATTGGATGCCGGTCGATAACTATATTGGCGGTATCGAGCACGCTATCCTGCACCTGCTCTACAGCCGCTTCTTCACCAAGGCGCTGCGCGATATGGGTCTGCTCGACGTGGATGAGCCTTTCACCAACCTGCTGTGCCAGGGCATGGTCAAGGACGAGAACGGCGACACCATGTCCAAGTCAAAGGGCAACGTCGTACCTCCTTCGAGCGTGATCGAGCCCTATGGTGCCGATACCATGCGCTTGGCGATTCTCTTCATCGCTCCGCCCGAGAAAGACTTCGACTGGGATCCCAAGGCCGTGGCGGGCGCCAATCGCTTTATCAAGCGCGCCTGGAACATCGTGTGGCGGCTTGCAAACGATGGCGACGCGAACGCTGTGCTCGACACGTCCGTGTTCTCCGATGCCGACATGAAGCTCTATCGCGAGCGTCATCGCACGATTGCCCGCTGCACCCAGGACTTCGACCGTCAGCAGTTCAACACGGCAATTTCTGCCGTGATGGAGCTCGTCAATGCCGCCAGCACCTATCTCAATGCCGTGGTTGTTGGCGAGCGCAACGCTGCTCTGTGCAGGCTTGTTGCCACCGACATCGTGTCGGTTTTGGCTCCTGTATGCCCCTTCTGGGGAGACGAGCTGTGGCACGAGGCCCTGCACAACGAGGGCAGCGTCTACACCGCTCCTTGGCCGGAGTTCGATTTGAGCGAGGCCGTTGAGGACGAGGTGGAGATTGCAGTCCAGGTGCTCGGCAAGATGCGCGCGCACGCAAAGGTTCCGACCGGTGCCACGCCCGAGCAGATGCGGGCGGCCGCCGAAAGCGTTGCCTCCAAGTGGCTTGAGGGCAAGACGGTCGTCAAGGCCATTTGCGTTCCCGGAAAGCTTGTGAACCTGGTGGTTAAATAGCGATTTGTGCAAATAATGTGATGCAAATCGGTGCCGCCAACGTTGGTATCACTTGATTTCTTTGCATCTAGCTGCAGGTTTGCTATACTTGCGTAGCAATTGAAGTTAAGCCGTGAGAAGTGGGGTTTCGACCCCGCTTCTTTTTTGTATGAGGAGGTGTTGCATGGTCAAGACCAAGGTAGAGCAGAGCATCATCGATGCGCTCGAGGCAGTAGCCGCCGACCACGGTGTCGATATCGTCGACGTCGAGGTCGTAGGTGCCACCAAGGCGCCGTGTGTCCGCGTGAGGATCGATAATCTCGATGGCGAGTCCATTTCGCTCGATGAGGTGACCGCGCAGAGCAGCTGGGTAAGTGATGTTGTCGAGGGTTTGGATCCCATTTCGAGCAGCTATACGCTTGAGGTCTCTTCCCCGGGCATGGCTCGTCCCCTGCGTCGTCCTTCGGACTTCCAGAAGTTCATTGGTGAGCGCTGCGAGCTTTCGACCATTGCAACCGAGGGCCAGCGTCGATATAAGGGCATCATCGCTGCGGCCGACGAGGCTTCTGTCACCCTTGAGACCGAGGATGGGGAGCAGACGAGCATCTCCTTTGACGACGTGAAGAAATGTACCTTGAAGCCGACCTTCGACTTCAAGAAAGAGAAGGGCGGTAAATAGATATGGCAGCATCCGAGATGATGGAAGCCCTCATGGCCCTGTGCCAGGAGAGGCATATCGATCAGCTTTACCTCATCGATCGTCTGGAGCAGTCGCTCGCTAAGAGTTACGCTGAGATTCTTCACCTGGATTGGGGCGCGAAGGTCACCATCGACCGTTCCACCGGCAAGATCTATGTGTACAAGCTGATCCCCGACGACGACTCCATGGACGAAGAGGGCAATTACACCCGTTTCGAGGAGATTGACGTCACGCCGAAGGACACCTCTCGCATCGCAGCCCAGCACGCCAAGGCGGAGATCAACGCCATTGTGCGCAATTCTGCTCGTGAGCAGATCTACGAGGAGTTCTCTGGCCGTATTGGCGATATCATCACCGGTACCGTGCTGCAGTCCACGCCCGACTTCACGATTGTCAAGATTCGCGAGGGCGTCGAGGCCGAGCTTCCGCACTTCGACCTTCACCGTTACGAGGATGAGCGCAATGAGCGCCCCATGGGTGAGCGCTACCTGCACAACCAGCGTCTGAAGGCCGTCATCATCGACGTGCGCGATCCCAACTCCACCGTGCCGCCCGTGCGCGGCGAACACAGCCGTCCGCCCATCGTCATCTCCCGTACGCACCCGGCCCTCATCAAGCGTCTCTTCGAGCAGGAGGTGCCCGAGATCTACGAGGGCACCGTTGAGGTCAAGTCCATCGCCCGCGAGCCGGGCCAGCGATCCAAGGTCGCCGTCCACTCGCTGGACGATCGTCTGGATCCCGTGGGCGCCTGCGTTGGCCCCAAGGGCAGCCGCGTGCGCGCTGTCGTGGGTGAGCTTCGCGGTGAGCGCGTGGACGTCATTTTGTGGAATGCCGATCCCGCCGTCTACGTTGCCAACGCATTGTCCCCGGCCAAGGTCACCCGCGTGCTGATTGACGAGGAGAAGAACTACGCCGGCGTCATCGTTCCCGACGACCAGCTTTCTCTCGCTATTGGCAAAGAGGGCCAAAACGCACGTCTCGCTGCCCGCCTGACTGGCTGGCACATTGACATCAAGAACGAGACGCTCGCAGCCGATATCTTGAAGAACGTTCCCGTTATCGAGGAGCAGCCGGCAGACGACCTGTTGTCCGACGATGAGCCCGAGCGCTGTGCGTATGTTAACGAGGACGGCATCCGCTGCCGTAACCAGGCTCGTCCCGGTTCGCGTTTCTGCGGCGTGCACGATCCCGTGAACATGGGTGAGGGCGAGTCCGATTACATCTCGGAAGCCGAGGATCTGATCTAGCGGGAAGGCGCGTTCGCGCCCAGCCGCTTGTCTGAAAGGAACCCGCAAGATCATGGGCGCCCTGCGCGCCCGAAAGGTAGGTGTTTATGGCAAAGGTTCGTGTTTCAACCCTCGCCAAAGAATTTGGAATGACCTCCAAAGAGATGCTGGGGCATCTCGCGGAGATGAAGATTCCCGCCAAGGGCGCATCGTCTGCCCTTGAGGACGCATATGTATCCATGGTGCGCAAGAAGCTCGCTCCGATTCTTGAGGCCCGTGCTGCCGAGATCGAGGCCGAGAAGCGCGCCGAGGAGGAGGCTGCTGCCGAGGAGGCCAAGCGTGCCGCCGAGGAGGCCGAGCGCGAGCGCATTGCCGCCGAGGCCCGCCGCGAGGAAGAGCGCAAGATTTCTGAGGCTGCGCGCGCTGCCGAGGAGGCTGCCCGCGCCGCTGCCGCCGAGGCCGAACGCATTGCCCGCGAGAAGGCCGAGGCCGAGCGCCGCGAGGCAGAGCTCGAGGCGAAGCGTCGCGCCGTTCCCGCAAGTGATTCCGGTTCTCGTTTCCGTTCCCTTCTGGACCAGATCGCCGCTCAGGAAGAGGTCTTGAAGGAGAAGAAGCAGGAGAGCGCCAAGAAGGAGGAGGCCCGCGAGGATCGTCGTGGCAACCGCGACAACAACCGTCGTGGCGGTCGCCGTGCTCCCCAGAAGTCCGAGGATGCTCCCGCTCGCAGCTCCCGTCGTTCAAGCACTCCCTCCATGCCTGCCGGTATGGACTTCCCCAACCCCGATAAGCAGGGCAAGGGCAAGAAGCAGCACAAGGGTCACGCAGCTGGCGAGGAGGACCGCTACTCCCGCATGGCTCGCGAGGCCGAGGAATACAGCCGCGAGAAGGTTCTCGAGGAGGCACGTGCCGCCGTCGAGGAGGCTTCGCGTGAGTCTACCGGTCGCCGTAAGAAGCGCAAGGAAAAGCGTGAGCGCGAGGCAGCTCGCGTCCAGGAGGAGAAGAAGATCGAGGAGGCTTTGGCTCAGGGTATCAATCCCGAGGAGCTTGACGCCGTCCGCGTCTCCCAGGGCGTAACCGTAGCCGAGCTCGCCGAGGCCCTCGAGGTCCCCGCCAATGACATCATCAAGCGCCTGTTCCTGTTGGGCACTCCGCTTACCATGACGCAGACCATGAGCGACGACCTTGTCGAGCTCGTGGCTGACGACCTGGGCCGTCAGGTCAAGATCATCACTCCGGAGGAGGAGAACACCTTCTCGTTCTATGATGACCCGGCAGACCTTAAGAGCCGTGCCCCCGTGGTTACCGTCATGGGTCACGTCGACCACGGCAAGACGTCGCTGCTCGACGCCATTCGTAACACCGGTGTCGCCGCTGGCGAGGCCGGTGGCATCACGCAGGCCATCGGTGCTTCCCAGGTCTTTATCAACGGTCGCAAGATCACCTTCATCGATACCCCGGGCCACGCCACCTTTACGGCAATGCGTGCCCGTGGTGCCAAGGTTACCGACATCGTCATCTTGATTGTTGCTGCCGACGACGGCGTTATGCCTCAGACCATCGAGTCCATCAACCATGCGAAGGCCGCTGGCGTACCCATTGTCGTTGCCGTCAACAAGATTGATAAGCCCGGTGCGAACCCCGATAAGGTTCGCCAGGAGCTCACCGAGTACGGCATCATCCCCGAGGAGTGGGGCGGACAGAACATGTTCGTCAACATCTCGGCCAAGAAGAAGATCGGTATCGACGAGCTTCTCGAAACCGTCATTCTCCAGGCCGACGTCCTCGAGCTTAAGGCCAACCCCGACACCTTCGCTTCGGGCAATGTGCTGGAGGCCAAACTCGACAAGGGCCGCGGCTCTGTTGCCACCGTGCTCGTGACCCGCGGTACCCTGCACGTGGGCGACACGCTCGTGGCCGGTCTTACCTATGGCCGCGTGCGCGCCATGCTCGACCCCAAGGGTCGTCCCGTCACCGAGGCAGGTCCCTCCGACGCTGTCGAGATCCTTGGTCTTCAGTCCGTCCCGAACGCGGGCGACGAATTCCGTGTGTTCGAGGATGAGCGCGAGGCCCGCGCGCTTGCCGAGCAGCGTTCGCTTAAGGCGCGTATCGAGGAGCAGAGCCACGTTAAGCACGTTACGCTCGAAAACCTCTTCGACACCATGGCCGATGCCGAGGTCAAGGAACTCAACCTCATCATCAAGGCCGACGTCCAGGGTTCCATCGAGGCCCTCAAGGACTCGCTGGACAAGATGGACCAGTCCGAGGTTCGCATCAACACGATTCACGCCGCCGTCGGTGCCATCAACGAGACCGACGTCGTCCTCGCCGATGCCTCCAACGCCATTATCATTGGCTTTGGCGTGCGTCCCGATGGCAAGGCCCGTTCTGCCGCCGAGCATCAGGGCGTCGAGATTCGCTGCTACGATGTTATCTACAAGGCGCTTGAGGACCTCGACGCCGCTCGTATCGGCATGCTCAAGCCGACCGAGGTTGAGGTTTCTACCGGCCTTGCCACCGTTGTCGACACCTTTAAGGTGCCCAAGGTTGGCATTGCCGCCGGTGTCCGCGTCGAAGAGGGCGAGATCGCCGCGACCGACTCCGTGCGCCTCGTACGCGACGGTATCGTTGTCTTCAACGGTCAGATCGCTTCGATGCGCCACTACAAGGACGAGGCCAAGAGCCTTCGCAGCGGTACTGAGGGCGGTATCGGCCTCGAGAACTTCCAGGACATCAAGCCCGGCGACCAGATCGAGGGTTACCGCATCGATCAGGTTGCCCGTACCGAGTAGGAAACAGAGGGTATCGTGAAGCAAAACGCCGCCACTCGCCGTACTGGCGAGCAACTGCGCGAAAAGCTCGGCACCATCTTGCTGTTCGAGATCTCCGATCCGCGTCTTGACCTTGTTACCCTTACGGGTTGCGAGGTCAGCCTGGACCGCTCCTTCGCGCGCGTTTACGTGTCATGTGAAGCCGATCGCTACGATGAGGTGCTCGAGGCGCTGGATAGCGCTAAGGGCAAGATTCGTAAGCTGTTGTCTCGCGCACTCGATTGGCGTGTGGTTCCCCAGCTCGATTTCAAGATTGACCGTTCCACCGATCAGGCCGAGGCTATCGCCGAGGCGCTCAAGGTCGTGCCCGAGACTATGTCGATCGAGAAAGATGAGGAAGGCTACCCCATCGTGGATTTCGTTTCGCTGGAGGGCGATACCGACCATGAGTAGCATCTCCTGCTCCTGCGGCGAAGAGGGCTTGGACGCTCCCGAGCCCTCCTTCGTGTGGGACAGCGTTGTCGAAAAAATCGAAGATGCCGAGACGATCGTCATCTGCGGTCATGTCAATCCCGACGGCGACGCCATCGGTTCAACGCTGGCGCTTGGTCAATCCTTGCGCCGGCGCTATCCGCAGAAGGCTATTTCATGTCTTCTGCCCACCGAGGCGCCCGTTCCGCGCGTTTATCGCTTCTTGCCGGGAGCGACCGACATGACCCCGGCGTCTTCCTATCCGCTCAATCCCGACCTGTTCATCTCGGTGGATGTTCCGACGATCGAGCGTTTGGGCGATGCGGCTGCGATTGCGATGCGCTCGGAGTATGTGGTCACGATCGACCATCATCCCGCCCGCTCGGAATTCGCTGACGTTGTAGTGCGTCGTCCCGAGGCTGCTGCCTGCGCTGTTATCATCGATGATTTCTTGATCTTTGCCGGCTATCCGGTTGATCCCGATGTGGCAAACTGCCTGCTTACGGGCCTTGTTACCGACACTGGGCGCTTTCAGTACCAAAATGCCAATTGCGAGGCGTTTACCTGCGCTTCGCGACTGGTCCATGCTGGTGCCGACCCCGCTCTTGTAGCCCTTCGCGTCTATCAGAGCCAGCGCCTGGAGTACCTGCATCTGGAAAGCGTCGTCATGGGCCGCATCGAGGCTGCAGCGGAGGGGCGCATCACCTATAGCTATGCGCTTGCTTCCGATCTTGCCAAGCATGGCGTTTCTCCCGATGAGTGTGATGGCTTGGTTGACGTCGTGAGGTCCATCGACGGGTCTATTGTCTGCTTGTTCCTGCGTGAAGTGGGGGAGGGCGAGATTCGCGGCAACTTGCGTTCAAAATGCTCGCTCGATGTCTCGCAAATCGCCGCTCGGCACGATGGCGGTGGCCACGCGGCTGCTGCCGGATTTACTTTCTATGGCACGGTGGAGGAGGCGTTGGACGCCCTTCTTCCCGAGCTGATCGAACTCGTTCACACGCTCGATGCGTAAAGGTGATGCATGGTTAAGCGCATTCCTTCTGATATCAATCTTTTATTTGCCGTCGACAAGCCCCTCGGGTGCACGTCTCACGATGTCGTTTCGCGCGTGAGGCGGGCCTTGGGGGTTCGTCGTGTGGGCCATGCGGGCACGCTTGACCCGTTGGCCACCGGTGTCATGGTGCTTGGTGTTGGGCAGGCGACGCGTCTGCTTGGCATGCTTACGCTCGATCGCAAAAGCTATATTGCTTCTGTTTCCTTTGGAAGCGAAACCAATACCGATGACTCCGAGGGCGAGGTCACGCGCACGGCACCTGTTGACGCTAAACTCAAGGACGAGGCGTATGCCCGTGGCGTCTTGGATTCGTTTGTGGGGCCTCAGATGCAGGTTCCCCCGGCATTCTCGGCGATTTCCGTCAACGGCGTTCGCGCCTACAAGCGTGCGCGTGCAGGAGAGAACGTGGATCTTCCCGCCCGTCCTGTCGAGATTTTCGAGCTTCAGCTCCTCTCGGTTCTGGTTGACGGGGAGCAGGTGGTTTGGAATATCGCCTGTACAGTGAGTAAGGGCACCTATATTCGCTCGCTTGCACGCGATATCGGGCGTGCCGCTCAAAGTGCGGCTCATATCGTCTCGCTGCGACGTAGCGCCTCGGGCTCCATTTCCCTGGCTCATGCAATTGAGCTTGAAAATGTGAGTGTAGATGCTCTTCGTGCGCATGCCATCGATCCTGTCTCCTCGCTGGGCTTGGGTAGAGTCGATTTGCCGTCCGAAGCGCTCGCTCGCATTCTTAACGGTCAGACCATCGACGCTGGCTCTTTTAGTGAATGTCTACCCGAGGGGTCTCCTTGTGCCCTTGTGGTCGAAGGGCAGATGCGCGCAATTGCCTGCTTAGAGCAGCGACGTTATGTTATGCGCGACGTATTTCCGCAGGGTATCGAAGGTGTGTCATGAGTCATCCCGATGCATTTTCGTTAAGGCGCGACTTCATGCTCGGTAAAGCTTCGGCACCTATCTATGCCCTCGAGGACGCCGCCGCTCTTTCACGCTGCGCATGCGCGGTCGCTATCGGTGCGTTTGACGGCGTGCATCGTGGGCATCGGCATCTTATTGATCAGATGGTTGCCGATGCACATGAGCGCGGAGTCGCTGCTATCGCGGTAACCTTCGATCCCGATCCCGATACCGTAGTGTCTGCTGCCCCTGCGCCCAAGCTGACGCTCGTCGCCGACCGACTTCGTCTGCTCGCCTCGTCGGGTGTCGATGCCGTCTGTGTGGTTCCCTTTGACTCCGCCCTCGCGTCTTTGGACCACGATGCCTTTTTTACGCGCGTTCTCCTTCCGGTTCTCGATATTCGTTCAGTCCATGTGGGTTCGAACTTTCGCTTGGGACATCGTGGAGCTTCTGATGTGAATGTCATTCGTGACTGGGCGTGCAGTCGTGGAATTGAAGTATTTGGGCACGAGCTGGTGCGCGAAGACGGCGACGCTGTGAGCGCGACGCGTATTCGCTCGCTTATTGCCTCTGGCTCCATGGAGATGGCTGCGGCAGAGCTTGGTCGTACGTATGCGGTGCGCGGGCGTGTCGCTCGCGGTCGCGGCGAGGGGCACAAGATGGGCTTTCCTACGGCCAATGTTGTGATTGATCCGAGCATTCTCGCTCCTCAAGAAGGGGTCTATGCCGGCTTTGCCTGTCTTGGCGAGGAGGCATGGCCTGCGGCTATCAACGTTGGTTTGCCGCCGACGTTCAAGGGTGTCCCGGGCTCGGCAAAGCTCGAAGCCAATATTGTCGGTTTTTCGGCCGATATCTATGAACGAGACATCGCCCTCTCGTTCTCTAAACAGTTGCGCCGCTCCCGTCCGTTCGATTCGCTCGATGAGCTTATCGCGACGGTCGAGGGCAATATTCAAGATGTTCGCGATCTCTATGGTGAGGGGAGGTACGATCTTCGCGCATGATCAGTGATGAAGATAAAAATCGCGTTCGTGCAGCGACCGATTTGGTTGCGCTCGTTCAGGAGACCGTGGAGCTTCGTCCCCGCGGCCATGAGTTTTGGGGCTGTTGCCCCTTCCATGGCGAGAAAACCCCCTCGTTTCATATCATCCCAGCGACGCAGGTGTGGCACTGCTTTGGCTGCGGTGAGGGCGGAGACTGCTTTACCTACATCATGAAGCGCGAGAACCTTTCGTTTCCCGAGTCCATTCGCTATCTTGCGGAGCGCGCGGGCATCGAGCTTCAGGAAGAAGCGTCCTTTACGCGTCGCGGTACGAAGCGCGCACGTCTTGTCGAAGTGTGCGAGGCGACGTGCGACTTTTACCATACGATGCTCATGCGCGGCAAGGACGGTCGCGGACGCGAGTATTTTGCGAGCCGCGGTTTGGGCTCGGATGTGTGTCAGCGCTATCGACTCGGTTTTGCTCCGGGCCGTGGCGCACTCGTCAACCATCTGCGCTCCCAGGGTTTTTCGCCTCGCGAGATGATCGATGCGAATGTTGCCATCGACCGCCGCGGAGGCCTTGCCGATCGCTTCTACGATCGCGACATGTTTCCCATCTTTGATGAACAGGGAAAATGCATTGCCTTTGGTGGGCGCATCATGGGGGCGGGGGAGCCCAAGTATCTCAATACGTCCGAGACCCCGCTTTTTCATAAGAAGCGAAATCTTTATGGTTTTAACTGGGCAAAAGAGCATATCGTTGCCGCAAACGAGGCCATTGTGGTCGAGGGCTACACCGATGCCATCGCCTGCTGGGAAGGCGGCATTAAAAATGTCGTCGCTACATTGGGCACAGCGCTCACAGAGCATCACGTCAAGACGCTTACGCGTTTTGCCAAGAAGATTATTTACCTGTTCGACGGCGACAATGCGGGTCAGAAGGCAGCCGAGCGCGCCATCCAGTTTGTCGAGACGGGCTCTATTGATTTGCGCTGCGTAATTTTGCCCGACAATATGGACCCGAACGACTACGTTAACGCTAAAGGCGGTTCTGCTTTGCGTCAGCTGCTCGACGAGTCCGAACCGTTGCTTGACTTTGTGTTTCGCAAACTCGAACAGCGTGCCGACGCTTCTACTCCTGCGGGGCGTGCACGCGCCCTCGAGGATGCGTGTCGTTTGATCTATCCGCTGCGTGCAAGCTATATGATCGACACGTATTTTGTGCGTATTGCCGATCTTCTGGGTGTCGATGTCGATATGGTGCGCACGGCTTCCAAGCGTGTGTTCAATGACGTTGCCCGTGAGGAAGAGCGGGCTCAGCAGCGTGAAGCCGCTCGGGAACGCTATCAGCAAAACGCCTCAAGATCTATGCCGCGTGCTGGCCGAGAGCCGGTGCCCGCTGTCGATTTTGCCCCCGGCATCCCTCCTGTCGACGAAGAGCCCTATGAGCCCTATGACTATCTCCCTGCAGAGGCCCAGGGTGCGATGTCTGCTCCTTTTGCCGGGTCTTCCGTCGCCCCTGCGGCGCCAGCTGCCGCGGCCCCGATTTATACGGACCTTGAGCGTCGCTCGCTTGCGGGGGAGCGTGAGCTGCTTTGTCTTATGACGAGTCATCTGGATAGCTTTAGGCCGTATGGGGATAGAATCTGCGAGATCGACTGGGTCGATTCGCGTCATGAGGCGATCGCTTGGGCCGTTCTCGCAACACCGGAAGGTGCCGGACCCGCTGAGGTCATGGATGCGGCTCGTGCCGTTTGCGAGGATGCGGCTTCTCTTGTGAGCGCCGGTACCATTGGCGTGACCAGCGAGCACCCAACCGAGACGAACATCGTGTTTTTGCTCGATACGCTTGAGCTCAACACGTTGCGCCGCCGCATGCGAACGGCACAGGCGCGCTTGCGTTCGGATTCGGGCATGGACGCCGCGACGCGTCGAGAGCTAGCAATTCAGGCAACGCAGGATGCCGCCCGCGTTCGCGAGCTTGCCTCTGCCGTCGAGGGCGTTGCTGACCCATTTCGGACGCTTTCAGAGCAACTGAATCAACCAAGCGCCGCGTCTAATGCGTGAAGTTGTGTTGAGCAGGTTGAATTATCCCACATGGGGTATACAAGCCTGTGCTAAAGTAATGTGTCCTGTGTGCTATGAAGGGAGAATCTGTGCCAAATAAGACTGAGAGCATGGGGAACGAGATCAAATCTCAAATCGCCACGCTTCTTCTCAAGGGTGCTGAGAACGGTAGTGTTACCGAAGACGATGTCCAGGGAATGCTCAAGGATATCAGCGTCAGTGAAGAGCAGCTCAACGCCGTCTATGGCATTCTCCGTGAACAGGGTATCAACGTTGTGTCCGCAGATGACGACGTTGTGATTGGTGCCGATGACGATGACCTTAGCGCCGGTACCGATGACCTTGATGACGATCTGGATGACGAGGACAACGAGGACCATGACATCAGGGTGGCCAAGCGCGCTGATGCCGAGATGGCTGCCGCCAAGCCTAAAAAGAAATCGCGTTCGCGTACGAGCCGTTCTCGCTCTCGCACGCGTGGCGTTGACGCTTCGACCGTCATGCTCACCGGCGACCCGGTGCGCATGTATCTTAAAGAGATCGGTAAGGTTGACCTGCTCACCGCTGCCGATGAGGTCGACTTGGCTATGAAGATCGAGGCTGGTCTTGAGGCGTCGAACAAGCTTGAGGCTGCCGAGAATGGCGAGATTGAGCTCACGCGCGCCGAGATGCGCCGTCTTACACGTGTCGAGAACGTGGGCCTTGAGGCCAAGCAGGCACTCATCAGCGCAAACTTGCGCCTGGTTGTCTCTATCGCCAAGCGCTACGTTGGCCGTGGCATGCTCTTCCTCGATTTGATTCAGGAGGGCAACCTTGGCTTGATTCGCGCGGTCGAGAAGTTCGACTATGAGAAGGGCTTTAAGTTCTCCACGTATGCCACGTGGTGGATTCGCCAGGCTATCACCCGTGCCATTGCAGATCAGGCTCGTACCATTCGCATCCCGGTCCACATGGTCGAGACCATCAATAAGCTTGTCCGCGTGCAGCGTCAGCTTTTGCAGGACCTTGGTCGCGACCCGACCCCGGAAGAGATCGGCGCCGAGATGGACATGAGCGCTGACCGTGTACGCGAGATCCAAAAGATCAGCCAGGAGCCCGTTTCCCTCGAGACTCCTATCGGTGAGGAAGAGGATTCTCAGCTAGGCGACTTCATCGAGGACTCCCAGGCGGTCGTTCCGCCCGATGCGGCGAGTTTCTCGATGCTTCAGGAGCAGCTCACGCAGGTCCTCGATAGTTTGGCCGATCGTGAGCGCAAGGTTATTGAGCTTCGCTTTGGCCTTGTTGACGGTCATCCTCGTACGCTCGAGGAAGTTGGTCGCGAATTTGGCGTTACGCGTGAGCGTATTCGTCAGATCGAGTCCAAGACGTTGGCCAAGTTGCGCCATCCCAGCCGTTCGAGCAAACTCAAGGACTATATTGAGTCCTAAATTTCAAAGCCCTGTCTTATGACGGGGCTTTTTTATGATAAACAGGAGCGACATCTAGGGTGATATCGCTCCTGTTTTGAGTTTGAAAATCGGGGGATAATAAAAAAGCCCACCTCAAAAGGCGGGCTTGAAGTTTCTGGCTCCTCGAGTAGGACTCGAACCTACAACAGCGCGGTTAACAGCCGCGTGCTCTACCATTGAGCTATCGAGGAATGGTGTGTGCTGCTGAGCAACAAAATTTAGTATAGGGGAAAGTTTTGAGGATGCAAGAACTATTTTAAAATTTTTTTCGGTATCCACTTTATTCGGTGTTGTGTCGAATTCGGCTCAATCTGACGCCGCCCCCTTGAAGAGGGGGACCGTTTGCCGTTGCGTTGGTGGTTTCGTATATGTTCGCTTGACAAGCGTGCGGGGCAGTCTAGACTGAATACGACCATTAAGCGCGTACGAGATACTCGCATGGAGACAACCTCATTGAGTGTTCATCTGTCTTTCGAGATGCCGTTCGCCTTGGTGGTCGGCATCTATTTTTTTATGCGCCCTGTACGCATGAATCGGGAAGGAGATCGATGGAACAGTCTTCACCCAAAGCGATCATCATGGACGAAGTCGCCGTCTCGCGTGCTATCAAACGCATCGCGCATGAGATCGTCGAGCGCAACGAAGGATGCGAAGACCTCGCACTCGTTGGCATCGTTACCCGTGGCGACTTGCTGGCAAAGGAGCTTGCACGCCAGATTGAGGAGATCGAGGGCGTCAAGGTTCCTCTGGGACGCCTCGACATCAGCTTCTATCGCGACGATTACCTCACGCATTTCTCTCCTGAGGTTCACGCGACCGACATCCCCTTCGATGTCAACGATAAGCGCATCGTGCTTGTCGACGACATCCTCTACACCGGTCGAACCATCCGCTCGGCTCTTGACGCGCTGATGGACTTGGGTCGCCCCTCTCGTATCGAGTTGGCTGTCCTTGTTGATCGTGGCCATCGCGAGCTGCCCATCTCTCCGGATTTTGTTGGTAAGAACGTCCCCTCGTCCCATGAGGAGAACGTACGTCTGTATCTGAAGGGGCCCGACTCGCATACCGCGGTCGAGATCTTCGATGTTAAGCCGGGCGACCGCGTCGGTTCAGCTCCGCTGGGAGGGGAGTAGCGAATGTCCTTCAACCATAAACACCTCATCGACATCACTGAGTATTCCGATGTCGATATCATGACGATTCTCGAGACCGCAAAGGCGTTCTCGGCTGTGAATGAGCGTGCCATCAAGAAGGTCCCGACCCTTAAGGGCAAGACCATCGTCAACATGTTCAACGAGCCCTCTACGCGCACGCGCAGCTCTTTTGAGCTTGCTGAGAAGCGCCTTTCGGCCGACAGCCTGAACTTTGGTGGATCTTCCACCTCGACGGTCAAGGGCGAGAGCCTGATCGATACCGTCGAGACGCTCAACGCATACAAGATCGATTGCATCGTCGTGCGCGACAAGCACGCGGGCGCTCCTTACATCGTGAGCCAGAATACACCCGCAAGCGTTATCTGCGCTGGCGACGGCAAGCACAATCACCCCACCCAGGCTCTGCTTGACCTTTACACCATCTGGGAGCACAAGGGCAGCTTCGAGGGCCTGAAGGTCGGCCTGGTGGGCGACATCAACCACTCCCGTGTTTGCGGCTCCCTGCTTCCCGCGCTGAAGATCATGGGCTGCGAGACGTACGCCATCGCTCCGGGCACCCTTCTTCCGCCCGCGCCGGAGGTTTTGGGCATCGATCACGTTTCCTCTTCGCTCGATGACGTTCTTCCCGAGCTTGACGTTGTCTACATGCTGCGCGTGCAGCAGGAGCGTCTCGAGGGCTCGCCGTTCCCCAGCATTCGCGAGTACCACAATCTGTTTGGTCTTACGCGTTTTCGCGAGCCGCTGATGAAGCCCGATGCGATCGTCTGCCACCCCGGTCCTATCAATCGCGGCGTCGAGCTCGATTCCTATATGGCCGATAACCCGTCGCGCTCGGTGATCCTGGAGCAGGTCTACTCCGGTATCTGCGTGCGTATGGCTGCCCTGTACTTGCTGCTTGGAGGTTCCGATAATGGCCTTTCTGCTTAAATCCGCCCATGTGGTCGACCCTGCTGCCGGCCTTGACGAAGTCTGCGACGTCTTGATCGAGGGCGACAAGATCGCTGCTGTCGCATCCAACCTCGAAGCCGGGGACGCCGCCGTCCTCGATATGTCGGGCAAGTATCTTGTTCCTGGTCTTGTCGATATGCATGTCCATCTTCGCGAGCCCGGCTATGAGCACAAAGAGGATATCGAGAGCGGTACCCGCGCCGCTGCCAAGGGTGGCTTCACGGGCGTTTGCTCCATGCCCAACACCGATCCTGTTGCCGATAACGGCTCTGTTATCGAGTATGTGAAGGCTCGCGCTGCCGCTGTCGGCCATTGCCGCGTCTTCCCTTCGGGCGCTTGCTCGCGTGGCCTCAAGGGCGAGGCTCTTTCCGAGATGGGCGACATGGTCGCTCACGGTGTCGTTGCCTTTACCGATGACGGCCGCGGTGTCCAGGGTTCTGGCATGATGCGCCGCTGCATGGATTACGGCAAGATGTTCGGCAAGGTCTTTATGAGCCACTGCCAGGACGAGGACCTTGTGGGCGACGGCCAAATCAACGAGGGTGCCGTTTCCACGCGTCTGGGCCTGCTTGGCTGGCCTGCACAGGGTGAGGAGATTCAAATCGCCCGCGACATCGAGCTCGCTAAGCTTACCGGTGCCAAGCTGCATATCCAGCACATTTCCACCGCTTACGGCCTTGAGCTTGTTCGTCGCGCCAAGGAAGAGGGCATCGAGGTTACCTGCGAGGCGACCCCGCATCACATGTTCTTGTCCGAGGATGATCTTGACGAGACCTATAACACCTCTCTCAAGGTCAATCCTCCGCTGCGAACCCAGGCAGATGCCGAGGCGATTCGCCAGGGCGTTATCGACGGCACGGTCGACGTCATTGTTACCGATCACGCTCCCCATGCTGCATGGGAGAAGTCGCGTGAGTTTGAGCTCGCTCCCTTTGGCATGACCGGTCTGGAGACCTCCCTTGCACTTGTCCTCACCAACATGGTGCGTACCGGCAAGATGGGCTATGATCGCCTGGTCGAGGCCATGAGCATCGCGCCTCGCCGCATTCTGGGCCTAGATCCCGTCTCCATCCGTCCTGGCTCCGTTGCCGATATTACCGTGTTCGATCCTGAGCTCACCTGGACTGTGGGCGAGGACGGCTTTGAGTCCAAGGCTGCTAATTCCGGCTTTACCGGCGTTGAGCTTACCGGACGTGCTACCGACGTGTTTGTTGGCGGCAAGCAGACCCTCGCTGGCGGCGCAGTCTGCTAAGATTGCTTTCGTCACATGGGCGGCGCCCTTGATGGGATGCCGCCCATTTTTATTTCGATCCAATGCGTCTGTGAGAGGATTGGAGTGTCCATGCCCACACCATCTCCTGCCCGAATCCATGACTTCGAGGTCGTTTCGAACGACAAGATCGCCGACGGCATCTACTCGATCGTCATTTCGGCTCCCAAGCTCGCTACAATGCTCGAGCCTGGTCAGTTCGTCAACATCGCCGTCCCCGGCGTCTCGGCAAATCTGCTTCGCGTACCGTTGAGCTACGCCAAGGCAGACCCTGAGGCCGGAACCGTTGAGATCTGGTATGCCGTTGTAGGGGAGGGCACGCGCAACCTTTCTCTTATGGAGCCCGGCTCCACCTCCAACCTCTTGGGCCCTGGTGGCCATGGCTGGCGCGTTCCCGAGGGCGCGGCCCGTGCGCTGCTCGTTGCCGGCGGCATCGGCGTTCCCCCCATTCTGGGCGCCGCGACCATCCTTTCCCGGATGGGCGTGGCTTTTGACGTTTGTCTTGGTGCGGCTAGCGCCTCCAAGATCGTGGGCGTCGACGAGCTTCGTGCGCTTGGTGCCAAGTCTGTGAGCATCTCCACCGATGACGGCACTGCTGGCGCTTGCGGTTTTTGCACCGATCCCGCTGCGGCGCTTCTTGCCAAGGGCGGCTACGACTATGTCGCCTCTTGCGGCCCTGCTCCCATGATGAAGAAGGTCGCGCAGGCAGCTGCCGATGCCGGCGTCTACTGTGAGGTCTCCCTTGAGCGCATGATGAGCTGCGGCTTTGGTGCCTGCAATACCTGCAATGTCGAAACGGTCGATGGCATGAAGGGCGCCTGCATGTGCGGCCCCGTCTTTGATGCCTCCAAGGTGGTGGTCTTCTAAATGAGCGTTAACATGGCTGTCGATTTCGGCGGCGTTAAGATGCAAAACCCCATTAACACCGCAGCCGGCACTTTTGGTTACGGCTGGCAGTTCCAAAATTTCTTCGATGTTTCCAAGCTCGGAGCCATCACCACCAAGGGTTGCGCTGCCGAGCCCTGGCCTGGCAACCCCGCTCCGCGTATGGCTGAGGTCCGTGGTGGCATGATCAACTCCGTCGGTCTGCAAAACCCCGGCGTTCGCGCGTTTGCCGAGGAGTCCGGTCCTTGGCTCGACCAGCTGAGCAAAGATGGCTGCCAGGTTATCTGCCAGGTGTGTGGCCACTCTACTCCCGAGTACGTGCGCGCACTCGAACTCTTTGATGAGCTGTGCCCTTGGGCTGCGGGCTTTGAGATCAACGTCAGCTGCCCCAATATCGCTGCCGGCGGCGCTGCCTGCGGTTCTACTCCCGAGGGTGCGGGCGAGGTCATGCGTGCCTGCCGTAAGGTTACCGATCGCCCCCTCTTCGTAAAGATGGCTCCGGCCAACGTTGTCGATGTAGCGCGCGCTCTCGAGGCTGAGGGTGCCGATGGCCTTTCCATCATCAACTCCATCCAGGGTATGGCTATTGATGTCAATACTCGTAGGTCCAGGGTCGCAAAGCCTAAGGGCGGCCTTTCGGGTCCCCTTTGTCATCCCATCGCGGTCCGAATGGTGTGGGAGGTTGCCCAGGTGGTCGACCTGCCCATCAACGGCGTCGGTGGCGTTATGACCGGCGAGGATGCCGCTGAGTTTATCCTTGCGGGTGCTACTTGCGTTTCTGTTGGCATGGCAAACTTCGTCGATCCGACGGCCTCCCTGCGCATCGCAGGCGAGCTCGAGCAGTGGGCGGAGTCCCAGGGCGTATCCGATATTAACGAGCTGGTGGGTGCATTCGAATGCTAGACGCAGACGCACGCGATCGCGTGATTATTGCCCTCGATTGCGACCGCGATCGAGCGTTGGAGCTTGGACATGCCCTTGCCGGTAAGGCATCGTGGATCAAGATTGGCATGACGCTGTACTACGCCGAGGGTCCTGCCATCGTCGAGGAGTTCAAGTCCCTTGGGTTCAAGGTCTTCTTGGACCTCAAGTTTTATGACATTCCGCATCAGGTCGAGGGTGCTGCGCGCTCTGCGGCTCTTGCCGGCGCCGACTTGCTATCCGTCCATGGCTCCGGCGCTTCCGCTATGTTGCGCGCTTGCCGTGAGGGTGCCGAGCAAGCTGCGACTGTTCGCGGTGATCGTCCGCGCTTGGTTGCCATCACCGTTCTTACAAGCATGGATCAGGATTGCCTGGCCGAGATCGGTGTTGACCATCCCGTGGCCGAGCAAGCGGATCGTCTTGCACGTCTGGCGCAGGCCTCCGGCATCGACGGCGTCGTTTGCTCTCCGCGCGAGGCCGCACACATGCGTGAGCTTCTTGGGCCCGATGCGCTCGTCGTCACTCCGGGCGTGCGCCCTGCGGGCGCCGATTTGGGCGATCAAAGCCGCGTCGCTACGCCGTCCGACGCGATCAGCGCCGGTGCCAGCCATATTGTTGTTGGCAGGCCCATCACTGCAGCTTCCGACCCCCTTGCTGCCTACGAGGCTATTGTTTCCGAGCTGGTTGAGAAGGTCGAATAGGGCACAGGGCGAATACGGGGCATTAAATATGCAGGCAGTGCGCGTGCGTTCTATGGAATAACGTCCATAAGCTGCATGTTTTTATTTGCCTGCTTGTACTTTATGCCCCGTTCGTCTAAAGTAAGTTCCTGCAAAAGCCGTTTGACAGGCATTTTCCCTGCAAAACGCTACTATCGTTCATAAAACCAATCCTATTTGGAGGTTCGAATGCCGCTCCCTCAGCTCACTGATGAACAGCGCAAGGCCGCTCTCGAGAAGGCTGCTGCTGCCCGCCATGCGCGTGCAGAGCTTCGTGAGAAGATTAAGAAGGGTGACGTCTCCCTCGAGTCCGTGCTCAACTCCGATGATCCCATCGCTTCCCGCATGAAGGTTTCCACCCTCATCGAGTCCCTTCCCGGCTATGGCAAGGCTAAGGCTGCAAAGATCATGGAGGAGCTTGGCATTTCCGCCACTCGTCGCGTTCAGGGTCTCGGCGTTCGTCAGCGCGAGCAGCTGCTTGAGCAGCTCACCAAGTAAGTGAGTGCTTTCACGCCCAAGCTTTTTGTGATTTCCGGACCGTCAGGTGCAGGAAAGGGAACGTTGGTCGCCCGGGTGCGCGACCTTCACCCTAACCTGGGCCTGACGGTTTCCGCTACCACAAGAGAGCCTCGTCCCGGCGAGGTCGATGGGGTTAATTATCACTTCTTATCCGAGGAAGACTTTCGCCATCGCATCGATGCCGATGAATTTGTCGAATGGGCAAATGTCCATGGGCATATGTACGGCACTCCTGCTTCTGAGGTCAAAAAGAATCTCGATGCGGGAAATTCCCTCATTATCGAGATTGATGTTCAGGGAGCCTTCCAGGTCAAGGAACGTTTCCCCGAAGCTGTTTTGATTTTTATCATGCCACCTTCTCTTGAGGTTTTGGCCGAGCGCCTGCGCAATCGCGGCACCGAGACGGAGGAGTCCCTCTCGCTTCGCCTTGCCAATGCCAGCCACGAGATTGAACTGAGCGACCGCTACGATGACGTTGTGGTCAACGACGATTTGGACGATGCGACAGCCGAGTTGCTGAATGTCATCCAACAGCACGAAAGGAATTGAGGCCATCATGTCTGTTGTTAAGCCTCGTATTGACGATCTGCTTGAGAAGACCGACGAGAACCGTTTCCTGCTCGCCGCTCTCGCTTCTAAGCGCGCATGCGATATCAATAGCATGCTGCGCGGCCAGCACAATCGCGTGCTTGCCGTCCAGGATGTCGACGATATCACTATCGCCATGTCCGGCAAGGACACGATTTCTATGGCTATGGAAGAGATTGAAAACGGTAACATCTCCTACGATCACGACCGTTTTGAAACCGCTATGGGTCATAAGGTCTCGGAGTAGCCGATGGCAAGTCGCGTATGTCTGGTGCACTATCACGAGATAGGGCTTAAAGGCAAGAATCGCGCCCATTTCGAACGTATCCTCATGGATAACCTGAAGGCGGCCTTGGCCGCCTTTTCAGTCTCGACCATCGTTCGAATTTCTGGGCATATTCTCGTCACGTTTTCCGGGGCGGGTCAGGCAGAAGAGGCATTTGACCACATGCTTCGTGTCCCCGGTGTTGCTCGTGTATCGCTGGCGTTCCATACTAACCGTGAGCCTGCGGAGTATTGCGATGCGGCCGTTAAGGCTCTTGGCGAGTTTGGTGAGTTTCAAACGTTTAAAGTCGCGGCAAGGCGCTCCAACACGGATTACCCCCTGACGTCAATCGACCTTAATCGTCAGGTGGGGGAGGTGCTCTGTGAGGCTTTTCCCGATAAAAAAGTGCAGATGCATGATCCCGATGCCACGGTTCACGTACTCGTGGTGCAAGGAAGTGTGTACGTGTACGCAAAGAGCGAACGCGGCTGTGGCGGTCTTCCTCAGGGGAGTGCCGGTAAGGTTGTTACGCTTCTTTCTTCTGGTATCGATTCTCCTGTTTCTACCTGGATGCTTGCTCGTCGCGGTGCCGTGCCGGTGCCTGTTCATTTCTCCGGCCGTCCGCAGACTGCCGATACCAGTGAGTATCTGGTTCAGGATATTGTTCGTGCACTTGGACCCGAGGTTCAAATCGGTCGCGTCTACGTTGTTCCGTTTGGCGATTGTCAGCGCGAGATTTCGATCGCCTGTCCTAACGCCCTGCGCGTGATCATGTACCGACGTATCATGTATTCTGTGGCAGAACGTATCGCTCAAATTGAGGGAGCAAAGGCAATTGTCACCGGAGAGTCCCTGGGTCAGGTTGCCTCGCAAACGCTCGAGAACATTATGGCGGTCAACGAGGTTGTGGATATTCCTGTTTTTCGCCCGCTTATCGGTTCCGACAAGCAAGAGATTATCGAGCGCGCCCAATCCATCGGTACGTTTGATATTTCCACGCAGTCTGCTCCGGATTGTTGCACGCTGTTTATGCCCAAGCGTCCCGAGACCCATGCACGCTTGGATGCCGTGCATGAAGCCTGGGACATGTTTGACCATGAGGCGATGATTGAGCATCTGGTCAAGCATGTCGAATATATCGACTTCAAGACCTCATGTTACCGTCGTCCCAAGGAGCTTTCACAGATCCATACCAGTCTTGCCCCCGCTGAGCAGGCCTGTTAGATTTCATTGAGATTCTTGTAAGGTTGCGCTTCGGTATTTGATGTTGCCCATCCCCCTTTTCTCTTCCTTTGCAAATATGGGTAGAGAGGAGGGGGATGTTTCGTGGCTCAACATGTTCATAACAAGGCTTTGCTCGCGAGGGCATTTGCGCTTGCTCGTCAAAGGCCGCGCTATCTTTTGCTTGCGCTGCTTGTCTTGCTTGGTTTTCTTATTGCACTTTTTTGTGGGACCGCTGCCGCTCGCGGAGATCGCGATGCTTTAATTGAGCGCTCGAGTGACGAGGCCGTGCCATTGCCATCCGCTGAGTCAAAGGCATCTCCCTCTCCGGATTCTTCTTCGGAGAGCGCCGCGCTTATTGTCGATGTTTCGGGCGCCGTTTTGAATCCCGGAGTATATGAACTTAAGGAAGGCTCTCGGGTTGACGACGCCATTCAGGCGGCGGGGGGATTGTCAGAAGATGCCGACACTTCTGCCCTCAATCGTGCCTCACTTCTATCCGATGGAATGAAGATAACGGTTCCTCGCCAAGGAGAGGCGGCTCGGGAAGGCTCTCCGGCTGTTGGAGATGCGCAGGTTTCTTCGGATGCATCTACGGCAAAATCTCTGATCAATATCAATACCGCCTCGTCAGAAGAGCTTCAAACGCTGAATGGGGTTGGCCCATCGACGGCTGAGGCGATTATCGCCGACCGTGAGGAAAACGGCCTTTTTGCTACCACAGAAGACCTGATGCGCGTCTCGGGCATTGGTGATAAGAAGTTTGCGAAGATCAAGGACGCGATATGCGTGTGAAGCGCATGCCCGAGTTTCCTCCTCGCCCCTTTATACCGCCGCTTTTTTGGTGCGCGCTAGGTTCCATCGTTATATCGATGGTAATGCTCGAGAATGCTTGGGAACGAGCTAGAGCGGGAAGATGGTGCGGCTTTTCTTTTATCCTGCCGGTTGTTGTTTCTTTGGTTTGCATTGCGTGTCTGATGTGCACCCGTGTTATGCGTCATTGCAAGGCTGCAAGCCTATTGAAGGCATTGCGTCTTGCTTGTCTGTGCTTAATTGCGCTCGTTTGGTCGGTGTGCCTGTGGTCGAATGGTATGGCCACTCAGATTGAAGAGGTCAAAGGGACGGCAAGCTCCTATGTCTTTGAGGTTATCGGCGATTCTAATCCAGGGGAGTACGGTTTTTCCTATACTGCAGTGGCAAAACGAAAAGACGGATCAGGCACGACCTTTCGCGTGCGTGCGACGGGAGAGAAGAGCCAAATGCGCGGCGATCGGTTTTGCGCTGTTGGCAACTTTGCTGCTCTTGGCGATTCCGATTGGGCGCGTTCTCGGTTTTTTAAAGGTGAGGTGGCACGTCTATCGCTGCACAAGTGTTATCCGGCAGAGCATGAGGTGTCCAACGATGTTGTCCAGCGGGCACGACGTTTTCTTTTGAATCGTCTGAATCCGGATTCTACTGAAGAGGGCTCCTTGATCGCTGGTGTTCTTTGCGGCTATACGACCGAGCTGAATCGCGGGTCGATTCGGGAAGATTTTGCTGCATGCGGCCTATCTCATCTGATTGCTGTTTCGGGAAGCCATCTGGCGATTGTTGCGTGTCTTGTACAAAACGTGCTTTGGCGGTGTGGTCTTGATTCGCGTAAATCGCGTGTCCTTATGCTTGGAGCCTGTTGCTTTTACACATTGCTTACCGGTGCGGCGCCATCGACGATTCGTTCGGTTTGCATGGTTGGCTGTACAAATGTTTCGATGGGATCCGGTCGCCGCTCACACGCCCTCTCATCGCTTTCTTTAACGCTGATCGTCATGTTGGTCATCTGGCCAAATTTCGTATTCGATTTGGGATTTCAATTATCGGCGTTGAGTGTCGCGTCGATTTTGATATTCGGACGCTACGTCTCCTATGCTTTGCACGTGCTGCGGCTTCCATCGTTTATTGCCGAGGGCATGGGCATTACGCTGACGGCCCAGATCGCGACGCTTCCCTTGACGACGTTGGTATTCGGTCAAATATCCCTCTTAGCCCCGGTGGCGAATGTGATTATCGCGCCTCTTATTTCACTTCTTTTGGTTTTAGGGGTCGTTGCGGCGACGGTCCTTTGGATTCCTGGCATATCGGCTTTTCTGGCATTGCTTCTTCATTTGTGCTCACGGGTCATTCTCTTTTTTGTTGGCGCCTTGGCTGCGGTCCCCTTTGCGAGCCTGTATGTTTCTCCACTACCTTATGCCTGGCTTGTACCGCTAACTTGCGCTGTTTTGCTTTATTGGTCGTGGCCTCGGCCAAGCGGACGAATTGTCCTCGTATTGTTTTCGCTTGTGGTTGCGCTTGTGGGCATCGACCTCCTCTATTGGGGGCGCTTTGCTCCACCGCAAATCACCGTTCTTGATGTTGGCCAGGCCGATTCCATCCTCATTCGTGATGGGGACCGCTGCGTTTTGATCGATGCGGGGGTAGACGATACCGTGCTTGAAGCGTTGGCTTCCGAGCGCGTCCTTTCTTTAGACGCCGTCTTGGTAACGCATTGGGATAAAGATCACTACGGAGGGCTATGCGATATTGCAAAACGATATTCTGTGGGAGAGGTCATCGTGGCTCAAGGGGCTGTCCAGCAGGCGCCTTCCGAGATTGAAGATAGCGGTTTGAATCTCGTTGAGGTTGAACGAGGCGATACTATCCATGTGGGTAGGTTTGTCTGCACCGTAATGTGGCCCTGCGAGACGGTTGACGGGGACGATAACGAGGACTCCCTTGTACTGCTTGCGCGATATGTCGAAGGTTCGGCACATCTCAGCATGTTGTTAACGGGAGACTCCGAGGTTGATCAGGAGCATGAATATGCGCCTGCAGTAGGCGATATCGATATCCTGAAGTTAGGGCATCACGGCTCTGCTAAATCGGTTGACATGTCGTTGCTTGAAGTGCTCGATCCGGAGGTTGCGATAGCATCGGCGGGGGCTCGTAACAGCTACGGTCATCCTGCGGATGAGTGCGTCGCTGCACTTCAAAACTACGGTGCCCGCTTTTACTGCACGATAGACGATGGCTCGGTTTCGTTTTTTCCTGACGCACGGGGAATACGTGTGCATTGCTCTGGCTCAAGGGGCGCCGCGTTAGAATAGGCACAGCATAACGATGATATAAAGGAGGTATTGTGGCGGAGGCTCCACTGCTTTGCGGCTATCTGATTGTCGGTGCCGATGAGCTCAAGCGCTCTCGCGCCGTGGCCCGCATGAAAGCGCGCTTGGAGAAGAGCGGCATGGCCGCATTCAATCTCGACGAGCGCGATATGACACATGATCCGCAGATTGCCGACATCATCGCCTCTCTAAACACCTTTCCCATGGGGTCTGATTTTCGTCTTGTTATTCTCAATGGTTGCGACAAGTTGCCCAAGGCGGTAAGTGAGCCTTTGGTCTCTTATTTTGAGAATCCTTCGCCCACTACCGTTTGCCTGATTGTGGCCAACACCCTTGCAAAAAGCACGCGTCTTTATAAGGCGGTCGCAAAGCTTGGGCCCAAAGCTCTTGTTGATTGCGCGCCCAAAAAGGGTCGAGAGGTTCCGCAGCAAGTTGTCTCTATGGCTCGGGCTTACGGCAAGACGATCGACATCATGGCCGCCGAGGAACTGGTGAGCAGAGTTGGCGAGAATTCCCGCATGCTCGACAATGAGCTCAAGCGGCTTTCTGCCATGTTGGAGGGGGAGAGCATCTCGCGCTCCGATATCGAGGCGCTGGTCGCTCGAACTGCCGAGGTCAAGCCATGGGACTTACTCAACGCGGTTTCGGCGCGCGATATGAAGCGGGCGCTTGAGCTCTATCAGCTTCAGCCGCCGCGCAGCGAGGTTCGACTTTTTTCGCTTTTGGTTACGCGTCTGCGCGAGCTTATCTGTGCCAAAGCGCTTGATGCTCGCGGGGAGGGCAGGAACCTTGCCCAGGTTTTGGGCCTTCAGGGCTGGCAGGTTCGAAACCATGTTGGCTGGGCGCGCAAGTACAGTATGGAAGAGCTCGTTTGCGCCTTGCGTACTGCCGTTGATGTCGAAGCGGCACTCAAGGGGTCTGCAGATTCCGAGCTTGCCCTGCGCCTTTGGATCATATCGCTCATCGAACGAAGCTAGAAAAACCCGCGAAGCGTGATCGTCACGTTTCGCGGGTTTTATAAAGAACGAGCCCACATTGCTGCGGACCCGTATAGCGCACGAATATGTGCAACCTGTAGGTTAGTTAAGACCGTTGACCAGGTTCTGGAGACCGGACTTGCGGTTAGCAGCCTGGTTCTTGTGGATGACGCCCTTGGCGACAGCCTTGTCGAGGGCGCGGGAAGCGCGGGTGCAAGCGGCGGAGGCAGCGGCCTTGTCGCCAGCCTCGACAGCAGCCTGAACGTGCTTGGTCAGGGTCTTCAGCTCGGAACGAATCGCCTTGTTGCGAACGCGAGCGATCTCATTGGTGCGGATGCGCTTCTTCTGAGACTTGATGTTTGCCACTTCTGGATTTCCTTTCGGTTTCTCTTCCGCCTTCTATCCGGCCTCTGAGACACGGTTGTTGAGGTCACAAGCGGGAAGTATAGCACGGGAAATGCTGCATGAGAAGCGCGAATGCTATGGAATAGCCGTGTTTCTCACGATATATGCATGAGCGCCTAGGTGTTTTGCTCCCTATGGTTCGGGTATGATATCCCGCATGGATACTCAAAATACTTCACATATCAGAAATTTCTCCATCGTCGCGCATATCGATCACGGTAAGTCGACGATTTCGGACCGCATTCTCGAGCTGACGAATACGGTCGATGAGCGTGACATGGAGGCGCAGCTTCTCGACTCGATGGATATCGAGCGTGAACGTGGCATCACCATTAAGAGCAATGCCGTTCGTGTCGACTATACCGCCGACGACGGGGAGACCTATCAGTTCAATTTGATCGACACACCCGGCCACGTTGACTTTACGTACGAGGTCTCGCGCTCCCTTGCGGCGTGCGAAGGCGCGGTGCTCGTTGTGGACGCCACGCAAGGTGTTGAGGCCCAAACGGTCTCCAACGCCTCGCTTGCCATGAACGCCGATCTCGACATTGTTCCTGCAATCAACAAGATCGATCTGCCCAGCGCCCATCCCGATGAGGTAAAGACCGAGATTGAAGATGAGCTCGCCATTCCCGCCGATGACGCCGTGTGCGTTTCGGGCAAGACCGGCGAGGGCATCCACGACTTGCTTGAGGCTATCGTTTTTCTGATCTCGCCTCCAAAGGGCGATCTCCAAGCTCCGCTCAAGGCCCTTATCCTTGATTCCTATTTCGATGAGTATCGTGGCGTCGTCGCTACGGTACGCGTTTTTGACGGCTCGATCTCAAAGGGTGATCAGCTTGTGATGATGCAGGCAGATGTCCCCTTCATGGTGGATGGAGTGGGCGTAAAGTGCCCTGCCGAGGTCCCCGTCGATTCGCTGTCCGTGGGCGAGGTCGGCTTTGTCGTCACGGGCCTAAAGGACCCCGAGGCTGTTCATGTGGGCGATACCCTGACGGCTCGAGACCGCTCTTGCGACGCTCCCTTGCCTGGTTACCGCGAGGCCAAGCCTATGGTCTACACCGGCATCTTCCCTATCGACAACAAGGATTACGAGAATCTTCGCGACGCGCTCGAGAAACTGCACGTTAACGATCCCTCGCTTATCTGGGAGCCGGAGACCTCCGTGGCACTTGGTTTTGGTTTCCGTGTTGGTTTCTTGGGTTTGCTGCATATGGAGGTTGTCAAGGAGAGACTCGAGCGAGAGTTTGCCCTTGAGCTCATCGCCACGAGCCCCAGTGTGGACTATCACGTCTTTAAGACCGATGGCGAGATGCTGGACGTTCGCAGTCCGCAAGATCTTCCCGATGTCACGCGCATCGATCATATCGAGGAGCCGTTCTTGCACGCCAAGATCATCTGCCCGCCCGAGTACACCGGTGCGGTCATGCAGCTTGCTATCGAGCATCGCGGCATCACGACCGATATGATCCATCTGACGAGCAAATCGGTTGAGATGCATTTCGACATGCCGCTCGCAGAGCTCATTCTTGATTTCTTCGATCAGCTTAAGAGCCGTACCAAGGGGTATGCCTCGCTTGATTACGAGTTCTCGGAGTACCGCGTGAGCGACCTTGTCAAGCTTGATATCTTGCTTTCGGGCGACGAGGTGGACGCGCTCTCCTTTATTGTCCATAAGGACAAGGCATACGGTCTTGCTCGTGGGCTGTGCGATAAGCTCAAGGAGATTATCCCGCGTCAGCTCTTCGAGGTTCCCATCCAAGGCGCTATCGGCAACAAGGTTATTGCTCGTTCGACGGTCAAGGCGCGCCGCAAGGACGTTCTTGCCAAGTGCTACGGCGGCGACATCTCGCGTAAGCGCAAACTGCTCGAGAAGCAAAAAGAGGGCAAGAAGCGCATGAAGGCCATCGGCTCTGTCGAGGTCCCGCAAGAAGCATTCCTGGCGATTCTCAAGGTGGACGAATAATTGAAGACGGTTTCTTCCGCATCGGAGCGCATGCGTCTCTATTATCGCGAGCAGCCGTTTTTGCTTGCGCCCATGGCGGGCGTGACCGATGCTGCATATCGCATCATGTGCCGTCGCCATGGTGCAAAATTGGCCTTTTCCGAGATGGTGAGCGTCGCGGGCCTTGCTTACAAGAGCGAAAAGACTTGGGATCTTGTGTTGCCGGCGGCGGAGGAGCCCCAGATTTGCGTACAGCTTTTTGGCTCCAAGCCCGAGCAGTTCGCATCTGCCGTCGAGGCTGTTGAGGAACGGGTGGGGGAGAAACTCTCCTCCATCGACATCAATATGGCGTGTCCTGCTCGAAAGGTCGTTACCAAGGGCGAGGGCTCTGCGCTTATGAGAGATCCTGAGCTTGCGGCCCAGATTGCGGCTGCCGCTGTAGGCAGGGCGCATGTTCCCGTGACTTGCAAGATGCGTATCGGGTATGCCGCCGGCGAGCGCGTTGCTCCCGATTTCGCGGCACGCTTGGAGCAAGCTGGAGTTTCCGGTGTTGCCGTTCACGGTAGGTTTGCGACGCAGCTGTATACCGGCGATGCCGACTGGTCGATTATCGACGATGTGGCGTCGCGCATCGATATTCCCGTTGTCGGTTCGGGCGACGTCTTTTCTGCTGAGGACGCCGTTCGCATGCTGACGACGACTGCGGCAAGTGGCGTATTCATTGCGCGCGGTACCTATGGCAATCCATGGGTGTTCGAAGATGCCATGAATATGCTTCAAGGTAATCCCGTGCAGCCTCATACGGAGCTGGAGCGTCTTGATGCGCTGCGCGAGCACCTTCGTCTTCTCCATGCACACGATGCCCATATGGCCCGTGCCCGCACCTTTGCAACGTGGTATCTCAAAGGGATGGCGCACGCCGCCGCATGGCGCGGGCGGGTTGTTCGCTGCCAGACGTTTGAGGACTTCATGCAGCTGGTCGATCTTATTGAGAAAGACGTGCGCGTTTGTGCCGCCCTCAAGGCTGAGGGACAGGCCGTGCCTGCGCTCTTTGAGATGTAAACCATGGCGATTGAGGCCTTTTATCTGCACATTCCCTTCTGCCAATCGAAATGTGCCTATTGCGATTTCGACTCGGTGGCTGCATGCAGCCTCGATGATGCTCGCGCGGCGCAAGCTTGCTATCTTGATCGGCTCACAAATCGCGTCGATGCTTTTGGTACCGCGGGTTTGCTCGATGGCGTTCGCACCGTCTACATAGGTGGAGGCACGCCTTCGCTTTTAGGAATGCGTTTGGTCGAACTGGTGCGTTCGGTGATGCAATGGTGTGCGCCCGAGGAGTTTACCTGTGAGGCAAACCCCGAGTCATTCACGAGCTCGCTTGCATTACAACTCGCACGTGCCGGCGTAACGCGTATCTCTTTGGGCGTCCAAAGCCTGCAGGAGGAGGAGCTCAAGGCCGTTGGCCGTATCCATAGCGCAGCGCAGGCGCTCGATGCGATTTGCTATGCGAAAGATGCGGGACTCGATGTCTCATGCGATTTGATGTGTGGACTTCCTCTCCAGACTCAAGACAGCTGGGCAAAGAGCGTGGCTGGCTTGATCGAAGCCGGACCTTGCCATGTCTCAATCTATCCTTTGACTGTCGAAGACGGTACACCCCTTGCCTTGAAGGTGGATTCGGGTAGGCTGGTTCTTCCCGATGAGGATGAACAGGCAGACGAGATGGAGCTCGCGAGGCGTTTTCTTGTGGAGGCGGGTTTTGCCCCCTATGAGGTTGCAAGTTATGCCTTGCCAGGGCATGCTTGCAGGCACAACATCGCATATTGGACCGGCATTGAGTATCTGGGGCTTGGTCGCTCGGCTGCTAGCATGCTTTCTCGTGATACGTTTCGGATGTCTTCATCGTTATTTTCCGATCTTGCGCCTCGCGACGGCGCAGCTCGCATTCGTGTGCTTCAAACGGATGATGCTGCTTCTAACTTTGAGATTGAGCAGCTTGGCATTCGGGAGGCCATGGCCGAGGACTTGATGCTTGCATGCCGAATGACTCGTGGTATACCTCAAGAGCTGCTTCTTCGGGCTTCTGCTGTCTTTGGGAAACAAATTGTGGCGGATACGTGCGCGCGGGCGATAGAACTCGGTTTGGCGACATGGGGGGCGCCTGACGGGGAAAACTACGTTGATGCCTCGAGCGGGGGCGTGGACCTTTTCCCTGGTGCGCTTGCCCCCACACAACAAGGGTGGCTTGAGGGCAATGAGCTCTTTGGGCTCTTTTGGAATTTGGCATGATGGTTCGCTACAATAGCGTTCATCTGCGGTAAGGCTGGACTCGGCTAGAAAGGTAGCCCTCTATGGCTACGATGAACGAAAAAGACTATTACGCCATCCTGGGCGTATCCAAAGACGCCACGGCGAAAGAAATTCAAAAGGCTTTTCAGCTCAAAGCGCGCAAGCTTCATCCCGATATCAACAAAGAGCCCGACGCCGAGGAGAAATTCAAAGAGGTCTCCGAGGCTTATGCGGTTTTGTCCGACGAGCAGAAGCGCGCTCGATACGATGCTATGAGATCGGGTAACCCCTTCGCGGGCGCGCAGGGGCCTTCCGCATCTCCGTATCGGGGCGGCTATGCAGGCGGCATGGGCGGGTTCCCCTTTGGCTTCCCATTTGATGGAGCGGGCTATGGCCCCCGCCGAGGTTCCTCGGCATTTAATCCCGAGACGGGTGCCGACGTTGTGGTGGATGTTGACCTTAGCGCCGAGCAGGCGAAAAACGGCGCCCGCCGCGCGGTCAAATATCGCAGATATGAACCGTGCACGCGCTGCTCGGGGATGGGCTCTGTATCCTCTGAGCATTCGCACACCTGCCCTAGTTGCGGGGGTTCGGGTGCCATCGAGACCGATATGACCTTTCTCTTTGGCGGCGGCACCTTTAGGATCGTATGCCCCGAGTGCGGCGGCTCCGGCAAGGTCATTTCCGATCCTTGTCCGGACTGCGCGGGCACGGGGCGTACACCCGTTGTGACCGAGGCCGTTATTGAGTTTCCTGCCGGCACTCATGACGGCGACCTTATTCGCGTCTCCCAGATGGGTCATGCCGGCACCAACGGAGCGAGCGGCGGCGACCTCGTTGGCCGCGCGCGCGTTTCGGCGGAGCGCCTTGAGGGCAAGGCGGCCATTGGTTTTTATATCGCGGGCGTCGTCTTGCCATTTTTGGTTCTCTCGGCGTTAACCGGCGTGTTTGCCTATTTTAGCGTGCTCGTTTTGCCGCTGATCTTTGGCGTGGTTCTTGTTGTCTCCGATGGCATCACGCATCGCAGCGGTCTTTGGTGGAAGCGGGGTGGCACGCAGCTTGTCAATGGATTTGTTAACGGACTTTTGTTCGCTATCATGTCCGTTGGCTTCACACGTTGCGGGGCATCGATGATGACGGGCATTCGTTAGCTGTGCGCTTGGCTCACCTGAGTGTTTTGGGCCTGCATGATATGGGTATAGACGTTTGCGTTGGCGCGGATGCGCCCTGTGTTTGTAATGGTTTGGGGAGGATATAAGTCGTGTCGGAGAGCAGGGACTACTACGAGGTACTCGGTGTCGATAAGGATGCCGATCAGCGAACTATCAAGAAAGCGTTCCTCAAGAAGGCTCGCCTCGTTCATCCCGACGTCTCGGACGATCCTGAGGCCGAAGAGAAATTCAAAGAGCTTAACGAGGCGTACTCCGTTCTTTCTGATGAGCAGAAGCGCGCGAACTATGACCAATACGGCACAGCAGATGGCCCCATGGGTTCTGGCTTCGTTGACATCAGCGATATCTTTGGCGGGATGGGCGACGATATCTTCTCGTCCTTCTTTGGGGGCAATGCACGCTCCGGACGCGGTGCAAGTGTTCGAAAGAACGGTCGCGATATGGCCATCGCTCTTTCTGTAACGCTTGAAGAGGCCGCCCGTGGCTGCACGAAGACCATTAACTACGAGCGACTCGCTACATGCGAGGATTGTAACGGCACCGGTGCTATCGACGGCGGCAAGCTTGTCACCTGTACACGTTGCGGCGGCTCGGGCTATGTGACCAAGGCCCAGCGTTCCCTTTTTGGCTATGTTCAGTCTTCCTCTCCTTGCCCGGATTGCCATGGCGAGGGCAGCATCATCGATCATCCCTGCGATGTCTGCATGGGTCAGGGCAGGGTTCCCACGCACGAAAAACTCGATATCGATGTCCCTGCGGGCGTTTCCACCGGCCGTCAACTCCGCGTTAAGGGCTACGGCGAGGCGGGTCTTCGCGGGGCGCCTTCCGGCGACCTTATCGTTACCATTCAGGTTGAGGAGCATGAGCGCTTCGTACGCCGCGGCGACGACCTGTACTGCGATGTCGCCGTTTCAATCGCGCAGGCGGCACTGGGTTGCAAAGTCCAGGTGACGGGAATCATGCCCGATGAGACCGTGACCGTGACCGTTCCTGCTGGCACTCAGTATGGCGAGATGGTTAAGGCCGCCGAGTTTGGCATGCCGCGCTCCGGCGACGGCGCGCGCGGCTCTCTGTACGCTCGCGTTGTTATTACCGTGCCTAAGAAGCTCAACCGTGAGGCTCGTGAAGCTCTTGAGAAGTATGCTCGTGCCGTGGGCGATGAGTTCGAAGCTCCGCGGTCCGTGGGCGATCGAATTCGTGACGCCATCGACGACATCATCGACTAGCGAGGAAGTACGTGGCTGCACCGTTTGTTTCTGTAATTAACCTCGGTTGTCGTGTCAACCGTGTTGAAAGCGACCATATCAGCGCGGATTTGGCCCGTGCGGGTTTTTGCCTTGTTGACCCCGAGGATGCGCAGCTTGTTATTATCAACACCTGTGCTGTGACGGGGGAGGCCGAGGCGAAGACGCGCAAGGCGGTTCGTCATACGCTCTCACTTCCGAATGAGCCTCTTGTTATCGTTACGGGTTGCGTGGTTAACTTGCATCCTGATGTCCTTACCGACATCTCGTCGCGAGTCACCGCAGAGCCTTCCAAGGTTGCTGTTGTCGACCGCGCGCGTGAGCTCCTTTCGTATGATGCACGTCTTTTGGCCTGCACATCTCAAGGACCGGCCCCCCGCGATCTTGCCGATATGCTTGGTCGTTCGCGTTGGGGCATCAAGATCCAGGACGGATGCAACCACCGATGCACATATTGCATTGTCTGGAAAGCGCGCGGTCCCGAGCGTTCTGTTCCCGTTTCGGCTGTTTTGAAACAGATCGACGATGCGGTCCAGGCTAATATCCCCGAGGTGGTTCTTACGGGTGTGAATCTCGGCGCTTACGACGCGGAGGGTTCGGGAGATGCGCACGTCGAGATCGACGAGCTGCTCGATCGCATTTTGCGTGAGACCTCTGTGCAGCAGGTTCGCCTTTCTTCCATCGAGCCGATGGACGTTTCCGAAGCTCTGCTTAAGCGCATGGGGGAGTCGCCCGACCGTGTAGCCCCGTTTTTGCATCTGCCCATTCAATCCGGTTGCTCCGAGACGCTTCGTCGTATGGGCAGACCCTATTCTGCCGAAGACCTGCTGGCTCTCATTGCTAAGATTCGCCGTTACGTTCCCGAAATCGCCCTTTCGGGTGATTTGATCGTGGGATTTCCAGGTGAAACCGATGAGGAATTCGATGCCACACTCGAGGTTATCGAGAAGATCGGCTTTGCCCGGCTTCATGTTTTTCGCTATAGCGCACGCCCGGGTACGCCCGCTGCAACGTATTCCGATCAGATTGATCCACAGGTTGCAGCTGCTCGTTCTGCACGCGTTCGCGAGCTTGTGCAGCGGTCTTCGCAACGCGACGCCGTACGGCGCATCTCCACGACCGAGCGCGCTGTGCTCGAATATGGCAATCGCGGTACACTGGGGTCGTTCCATCGCGTTGTTGTGGATGATGCGGACGCGGCGCAAGAGGGATCGCTGGTCCATGTTTGCATTGACTCGCTGGACGACTCTGGGATGCTTCATGCCCATCTGGTTTGATGACGCTCGGGAAGGGGGAGCTTCTTGAATTCGACTCAAGTGCGCGTAACGGTGCCCGAGGGAATCGACGCCGGTCTCATCACCGGTCCGCAAGACAGCTTGATCCGTGCTCTTGAGAAGCGTGCTCGGGCTGAGATTACCGTACGCGGCGCGACCATTTCTATAACGGGTCCAGCGCGCTGCTGTGAGGCGCTCGTCAAGCTATTTGAGCATCTATTTGAGCTTGCCGCCCTTGGTGATGCTCCTAATGTCGAGGATTCTGTGCGCCTTCTTGATTCGCTTCTCAAGCGAGGCGGGGACGCATCGGGCATGGCTCAAGACGTTGTCCTGACCTATCGCGGCAAATGCATTCGCCCAAAGACGGTGGGGCAGAAACGCTACATCGAAGCCATACGTTCCCATGCCATGACTTTTTGCATTGGGCCGGCGGGCACTGGCAAGACATACCTTGCCATGGCTATGGCTATCGCCGCACTTCAGCGCCACGATGTGGGCCGAATCGTCCTAACCCGACCAGTTGTCGAAGCCGGCGAGAACCTCGGCTTTTTGCCTGGCACGCTTGAAGACAAGGTTGATCCTTATGTGCGTCCGCTCTTTGATGCACTGCTCGATATGATGGATTCCGAGCGCGCATCCCAACTGGTGGAGCGAGGCGTTATCGAGATCGCCCCTTTGGCGTATATGCGTGGGCGTACGCTCAACGACGCTTTCGTTGTCCTGGATGAGGCACAAAATACTACGCCCGAGCAGATGAAGATGTTCTTGACTCGCCTGGGTTTCAATTCGACGTTCGTTATTACGGGAGACGCCTCGCAGCGCGACCTTATCGGGCGCCCCGATGGCCTTTCTCATATCCAAGACATTTTGGGTGATCTTGAACAGATTTCTTTCATTCACCTGGACAGCGCCGATGTCGTGCGTCACTCGCTTGTGGGGCGCATCGTCGAGGCATATGACTCTTATGAACAAAAACGCGCCGTCGAGGGCGGGCGACACGGAAAGGGGAATGCTCATGGGCGTGCTCATCAGTAACGATGCAAAGCTCGAGCAGCTGCTCGATACTGCCGAGATCGAATACATCGTTCATTTTGTTCTCGAGGCGGAGGGAGTCGCCCGCGAGGTCGAGATATCCCTTTCCTTTGTCGACGAAGAGGAGATGCACGGTCTCAATCATCAATGGCGCGGCATAGATAAGACCACGGATGTGTTGTCGTTTGAATGCGATTCCGCCTTTGACGAGGATATTCCTCTTGATGAGGCGCTCGAGCTCGGTGATATCATCTTGGCACCCCAGGTGATAGCACGCCAGGCCCCGGAATTTGGCAACTCGGCTCAAGATGAGTGCCGCCTCATGCTCGTGCATGGCATGTTGCATCTTCTTGGCTACGACCACATCGAAGACGATGAAGCTGAGGCGATGGAGGCGCGTGAGGACGAACTATTGCGTCTTTTGGCTGCGGCACGCGGCGATGACCCCGCCTCAATAGAGGTTGGCCCCATTACTCGCCATACTCACGATTAAGGAGCACCCATGATCCCCGGTTCTTCCAAGGACCATCCGTCGTTTGTCCGTTCATTTGGGTACGCCATCGAGGGGTTTATTACTGCGGTGCGCACGGAGCGCAACATCAACGTGATGCTGCTCGTTGGCGCCTTAACCGTCATCGCGGGCCTTGTTATCGGCCTTGACCTTGCCTCGTGGTGTATTATCGCTATTTGCTGCGGACTTGTTATTCATGCGGAGCTGTGCAATACCGCTATCGAGGCCGTTGTCGATCTTGCCACGAGCGAGATGCATCCTTTGGCAAAACGCGCCAAGGATATCGCCGCGGCTTCGGTGTATGTGTTGTCGATTACCGCTGCCGTTGTGGGCATTCTCGTGTTCGCTCACGCCCTACACCTGATTTAGGAGTTCTCATGTCTGATATTGAAGAGTTCGATCCCTTTGAGGACCTGAGCGACGACGAACTCGATGCCCTGCTCGCGCAGGGTGCTGGTTTTGATGGTATCGACACCGAGGAAGCTCCTGCTGCGGATCGCGCGCAAGGCTTCCGAAGTGGTTTTGTCGCGCTGGTTGGTCGTCCGAATGCGGGCAAATCGACTCTGATGAACGCGTGCTATGGTCAAAAGGTAGCCATCACCTCGCCGGTGGCTCAAACGACCCGCCGACGCATGCGTGCCGTCGTCAATCGTCCGGGCTATCAGCTTGTCTTTGTGGATACCCCCGGTATCCACAAGCCTAAAGACGGTTTGGGCTCCGAGCTCAATCGCAGCGCCTTGTCCGAGCTCAATGATGTCGACGTCGTGTGTTTCACCCTTGATGCCACTAAGCCATTTGGGCGCGGAGATGCCTGGGTTGCGGAAAAGGTCAAGCAGTCTTCTGCTCACAAGGTGCTCGTTATCACTAAGGCCGATCGCGCCGATCAGGCTCAGGTCATGGCTCAAATCGATGCGGCCCGCGAGGAGGTTGACTTCGAAGACGTCATCGTAACCTCGGCCAACGAGCGCTTCAATGTTGATGAGTTCGTTGACTTGCTATGCTCCTATCTTCCCGAGGGACCCATGTGGTTCCCGGAGGGAATGGGAACCGATACCACCGATGAAGTTCAGGTTGCCGAGTTCGTGCGCGAGAAGGTGCTGCTTCACACGCGCGAAGAAATTCCGCATTCTGTAGGCGTTATCTGCGATTATTTTGAGCGTACAAAGAAAGTCGTGCGCATTCATGCCACCATCTTTGTCGAACGCGATGGACAAAAAGGCATCATCATCGGCCATAAGGGCGAGATGATCAAGCGTATCGGAACCGATGCTCGTTTGGATTTGGAGCGACTTTTTGATTCCAAGGTGTTCTTGGAGTTGGACGTCAAGGTCAAGGCGGGCTGGCGTGATGATGCTGCGCAGATTCGTCGCTTCGGATATGCGGCTGACGAGTAGTTCTTGGCGGGCGGAAAGACATATCGTGTATCTGCAATCGTCCTCGATAAGGTGAAACTCAAAGAGTGTGACCTTATCCTGACGCTCCTTGCTTCTGATGGTCGGCAGCTTCAGGCAGTTGCAAAGGGGGCTCGTAAACCGGGCGGACGGCTGGCTGCACGTTCTGAGCTTTTTTGCACCGTTGACCTTTTGCTTGCCCGTGGCCGCTCGTTGGATATCATCTCTCAGGCCGAGTTGCTGGAAGCGCCTTTGGGGGCGGGTCCCGACTACGCACGGCTTATGGCGGCGAGTGCGGTGGTAGAAGTCGCCAAGCGCTGCTCATTTGAGGACGCCGAGGATCGATATATCTTTCCCATTACTCAGCGCGCTTTGGAGCTTTTGGGTTCGCCGCAGCTCGATGAGGTCCATCTCGATCTTTTGCTAGCGGCGTACGTATTCAAACTCCTGTCGCATATCGGCTATCGACCTGATTTTTCGGCGTGCGTATCTTGCGGTGACCCTGCACTTTCCTACTTCTCACCGCTTGCGGGTGGACTCCTGTGCGCCTCGTGCGCGGCGAGCGTTCCTGCGGCGGAGCCTGTCGACGCCGCGGCCGTTAACTGGCTGCGCTCGCTCATTGCCTTGCGTTTCGACGAACTGGCCAAAGTCGATATCGATGCCTCGACGGCGTCGATGCTTCTTTCATTTGCTCACCTATGGGCGGCTACGCACCTCGATTGTCGCCTTCGTGCGCTTGAGTTCGCTTTGGGCAGGTAGGGAAGTACATGTGCAGTTTGTGCGAAGGACCGCGGCTGTGCTACTATATCGACCTGTTGGTACCCCGATCTTGGATGCACGCATCACCGGCGGCTTCCCAGCCCGGGGCGAATCGAGGCTTTGATTGCAAAGCCGTAAACGAAAGGTGAAACATGACTGTTTCCAAGGAGCGCAAGGCCGAGCTCACCGCTCAGTTCGGCAACACCCCCGTCGACACTGGTAACCCCAAGGTCCAGGTTGCCATCCTCACCGAGCGCATCAAGGAGCTCACCGAGCACATGAAGAGCCACCAGAAGGACTTCCACACCCGTCGTGGTCTGCTCATGCTCGTCGGCCGTCGCCGTCGTCTTCTCTCCTATATCAAGAAGAACGACATCTTCGAGTATCGTGCCCTCATCAAGGAGCTCGGTATTCGCGACAACATCCAGTAGGGTTGTGCATGTGAGGAGCGTACCTTCCGGTGCGCTCCTTTTTGTGTGAGGAGCCGGCACAAGTCGGCTCTTACGCTGTTGAACCATAGGGGTTCGACATGATTGTCCCGTGGGCAACGTGGCTTACGGAGATGAAGGAGAAATAATGGCATTGGTATCTAAGACGTTTGAGCTGTATGGCAAGACGTACACCTTCGAAGCGGGCGAGCTCGCCAAGCAGGCGACTGGTGCTGCCCTCATCAAGCAGGGCGACACTACCGTGTTGCTTACGGCGGTGGTGTCCAAGGAGCGCAAGAACTACGACTTCTTCCCGCTCACCGTCGATTTCAACGAGAAGATGTACGCTGCCGGCCGCATTCCGGGCGGCTACCTCAAGCGCGAGGGTCGTCCCAGCGAGAAGGCTACGCTTACCGCCCGCATGATCGACCGCCCTCTGCGCCCGAGCTTCCCCGATGGTTTCCGCAACGAGGTCCAGGTTGTCGCGACCTCTCTTGTGGCCGATCAGTCCAACCCCTGCGACGTTATCTGCGTGATGGGCGCCTCTTTGGCCCTTTCGCTCGGCGGCGTGCCCTTCGAGGGCCCGCTTGCCTGCGTGCGCATTGGCCGCAATCGCGAGACCGGCGAGTTCTTGGTCAATCCCACCTATGAGGAGCGCGAGAATTCCGATCTTGATCTTGAGCTCGGCGGCACCCGCGACTTCATCTCCATGGTCGAGGCCGGAGCCGAGGAGGTTACCGAGGAGGACATGCTGGCCGCCATGCAGTTTGGCCAGGAAGCCCTCGGTGCTTTCTGCGATGCTCAGCTTCAGTTTATCGAGGAGTATGAGCGCGTCAACGGCGCCATCGTCAAGAAGGAGTATCCGCTCGACGAGCCCGTTGCCGAGGTGCACGATCGCATCTTTGCTCACTACGACGAGATGGCCGCTGCTCTGTGCGATGCCGACAAGCTCTCCCGTATGGCCAAGGTCGACGCGGTGAAACAGGCCATCGTTGCCGAGTTCACCGAGGAAGAGCAGGTCGAGTGGGAGCGCGAGATTCCCGTCAACCTCAAGAAGCTTGAGAAGCAGGCTATGCGCACGATGGTCGTCGAGACCGGTGAGCGCGTCGACGGTCGTGCTGCCGATGAGATCCGTCCCATCATGGTCAAGGACAACTACCTGCCCCTCGTCCATGGCTCCGGCCTGTTCCAGCGCGGTCAGACCCAGGTTCTCTCCGTGCTTTCCCTTGGCATGCTCAACGAGGGTCAGCGTCTCGATACCATCGAGCCCGTCGAGGGCAAGCGCTACATGCATCACTACAACTTCCCGCCCTTCTGTACGGGCGAGACCGGTCGCATCGGTAGCCCCAAGCGTCGCGAGATCGGTCACGGCAACCTTGCCGAGCGCGCTTTGCTTCCCGTTTTGCCCGACGAGAACGAGTTCCCCTACGCTATTCGCGTGGTCTCCGAGGTCATGGAATCCAACGGTTCTTCTTCCATGGCTTCCACCTGCGGCAGCTGCCTTGCCCTTATGGACGGTGGCGTGCCCTTGAAGCGCCCCGTTTCCGGTATCGCTATGGGTCTGATCCAGGAGGAGGGCAAGACCGTTGTCCTCTCCGATATCCAGGGCATCGAGGACTTCCTCGGCGACATGGACTTTAAGGTGACCGGTACCGAGCGCGGCATCACGGCTCTTCAGATGGACAACAAGGCCACTGGCTTGACCTTCGACATCCTGCGTCGTGCTCTCGAGCAGGCCAAGGAGGGTCGTGCGTTCATTCTCGATAAGATGCTCCAGGTTATCCCCGAGCCTCGCCATGAGACTCGCCCCACCGCTCCTCGTATCGCTTCCCTGCAGGTTCCTGTCGATAAGATCCGCGACGTCATCGGTAGCGGCGGCAAGGTCATTCGCGGCATTCAGGATGAGACCGGCGCCTCCGTGGACATCCAGGAGGACGGTACCGTTTATGTCGGCGGTACGGGCGACTCCGTCGATGCCGCTGTCGAGCGTATCAAGCTCATCATCAAGGTTCCCGAGCCCGGTGAGGAGTACACTGGTCGCGTTGTCTCCATCCAGCCGTTTGGCGCCTTTGTTTCCCTGCTTCCGGGCAAAGACGGCCTGCTTCACATCTCTCGTGTCGCCCAGGGCCGCGTCGATAAGGTTGAGGATGTTCTCAACGTGGGCGACGAGGTCAAGGTCCGTGTGCTCGAGGTTGATGAGCGCGGCAAGATTTCTCTCGATCGCATCGATAAGCCCGAGGCTCCCGAGGGTTCTGCGCCTTCGCATGCCGAGCGTCGCGAGCGCACTGATCGCCCTGCGCGCCAGCGTCGTGACCGTGAAGGCGGACGCAGCCATCGCGCTCCCGGCGACCATGGCCAGGGCCGCACCCCGCGCCGTCATCATGAGGCTGAGTAGTTAACTTTCTCTCTGATTTATTCAAGGCATCCGCCACGTGCGGATGCCTTTTTTGTTGAACAGTTCATATAGCAATGTGGTGTATGAGGCACGAAAGCGGCTGCTTGTTGGTATACTGGAATGCCGACTTCGTCTCTTTATTTCTCATTTCGTTTTTATCTGCAAGGTACGACGGCATTGCTGTCGAGTTTTTATTTCGTTTTCGAAGAAAGGATTTCGCAAAACACATGACGACAACAAAAAAGAATGCAGCTCCGCTCAAGATCATTCCCTTGGGCGGCCTTGACGGTATCGGCAAGAACATGACCGTTTTCGAGTGCGGTTCGGACATGGTTCTTGTCGATGCGGGCTTGATGTTCCCCGACGATTCTCAGCCCGGTATCGACCTTGTTCTTCCCGACTATACCTACGTCCTCGAAAACGAGGATAAGCTTCGTGGCATCATCATCACCCATGGCCATGAGGACCACACCGGCTCCTTGCCCTATTTGCTGCAAGACCTAAACAATAAGGTTCCTATTTTCTCCAGCAAGCTTACTTTGGGCTTTGTGGAGGGCAAGCTTTCCGAGTTCCGCATTCGCGCTCCTAAGTTCCGTGAGGTGAACGATGGCTCTCATATCACGCTCGGGTGCATGACAATCGATTTCTTCTCTATGACCCACTCGATTCCGGGTGCTCTTGGCGTCTTTATCAAAACTCCGCAGGGTACAGTGCTTCATACAGGAGACTTTAAGCTCGATCAGACGCCTATCGACGGTGTCAGGCCCAATTACGGCGCTATTACCCGTTTTGCCAAAAGCGGTATCGACCTGCTTCTTTCGGACTCGACCAACGCCACCGTTCCTGGATTCACGAAGTCTGAGGCCGAAGTCGGACCCTCCCTCTACGAGGTTATTAAAAACGCCAAGGGCCGCGTATTCGTGGCTTCCTTCTCCAGCCATATCCATCGTTTGCAGCAGATCTGCAACGCTGCTCGCGCCTGTCGCCGAAAGATCGTGGTGACGGGGCGCTCAATGCTTACGAACACGCGCGTTGCTCGTGAGCTTGGCTATCTCGATATTGAGGAGAAAGACCTCATCGACGCCTATGAGCTCTCTGGCGTACCCGATCGTCAGGTCCTCGTTATGTGCACCGGTTCTCAGGGAGAGCCGCTTTCCGCTCTTTCGCGCATGGCGAACGGCGAGCATAAGACGCTTTCTATTCATGAGGGAGATACCGTTATCATCTCGGCTACTCCCGTTCCCGGCAACGAGAAGGCCGTTCAGCAGGTCATCAATAGCTTGGCCAAGCTCGGCTGCGATGTTTACGACAAGTCTCGTCGCCTGGTTCACGTCTCCGGCCACGGTAGCCAGGAGGAGCTCAAGCTCATGCTTGCCATGACGCATCCTAGCTATTTCATGCCTGTCCACGGTGAGGCTGTTCACCTGCGCGCCCATGCCGGTCTCGCTAGGAAAATGGGTATCCCCGAGGAGCGCATTTTCATCATGGATAATGGCGATACGCTCGAGATGCGTGACGGCAAGGTAAAGCGCGGCCGTTCTGTCGAGTCTGGCGTTGTATACGTCGACGGTCTTCGTATCGGCGATACCGATCCGATTGTCCTTCGCGACCGCCAAAAGCTTGCTAACGACGGTATGGTCACCATCGTTGCGACCATGTCTCAAAAACATAAGAGGATCGAGGGCGTCGAGCTTTCCGCTCGTGGCGTTTCGTTCACGATTGATGACGAATTTACCGCCGATGCCACCGACGCCATTTTGAAGATGGTCGAGAAGGGTTCGTTCAACTTTACGAGCAGCGGTACCGACGCGCTTCGTAAGGCTGTCCGAGACTCCATCTCCAACTTCATTTGGAACCGCACCAAGACCCGTCCGATGATCATTCCGGTTGTCATGGAGGTCTAGGTTGGCTCGTTCCGGCAGCAAGACAAATACGGCGAAGGGCAATGCTTCGAAGAAGGCTTCACTTCGCGCAAATGAGCAGCGCGAAGAGGTCTATGTTGAGGCTGAGCCCCTTGCAGGCGATGGCGCAAATCGCGATATTGCGGGCGTTATCTTGGCAATTGTCGCCATCGCTTCGTTTATCGCTGTGGTGACTCCTGCAACGGCTCCTGTCACGCAGGCTGTTGCAGCGTTCTATCACCTGGGCTTTGGCCTGGGTGCATATGTGCTGCCGCTTGCCCTTTTGGCTGCATCTGCTCTTGTCTTTTTGCGCGATCGTGCGGTTGTTCCCGCGAGGACGTGCGTCGGTCTTGTCTTGATCTTCGTCTCTGTCATCTCCATGCTTTCCCTAGCTGTGCCGCATACCTCACTTTCCACGGCAGGCATGTTTGAGCCGGACGTCTTGGCATCCTCGGGTGGTTATGTCGGTGCGTTTGTGGCAAGCGCGCTGCAGATGTCGGTGGGAAAGACCATCGGCTATGTTGTGCTTGTCGGTGTTTTGATGTTGGGCTTTGTTATCCTGGGCTTTTCGATTAGCTCGCTCGTGCGCGGTGCTTCCGAGCGTGCGCAGGAGTTTGTTCAGCGCAAGCACGTTGACGCTAACGAGACCCCCTGGGGTGATGCTGCTGCGGCACAGCGTGCTTCCCAGGCTGCGGCCAATCTCGGGGGCGTGGCTGCTGCAAGTGAGTCTGCTTCTGCCTCGAAGCTTTTTGATGCAGCTGGAGCGGCGGAAACAACCTTCCTAGGCGATCGTGCTAAGACGACGTTGCTTTCGGGCGAGCCTGATGATGCGGATGAAGATCCTTTTGTCGACCTGTCTGAACAGCTCGCTGCCGAGCGCGCCCAAACGACGCTCATTCCCGTGAAAGAGCGTTTTGTCGATGTCACCGACGAGGTCGATGCCATGCCTCCTGCTCCCGTGCCGCCGATTGTCCCCATGACGACGGTCGATGTTATTTCGGACGCTGCTGCCAAGCTCGCCGATTCCCCTAAGTCTGATGAGCCCTCTGAGCAGAGCGTCACGGCTGCCGAGCTGTCCGCAGCTTCCGTTGCCACTGTTGTGACCCCCGAAGGCAGCAAACCCATACCCGATTTCTTGATGGCTGCGGGCACTTCTGGCTCCCATGCTCCTTCTGCGCCATCTGGCCCTGTCGAAGAGGTCCCATCGGACATGCCGGCCGCAAAAGCTGCTTCAAAGCCATCGCTTTCTGCTGCAGCAAGCCAGGGGACTACTGTTTCTGCCGGTACTGATGGCGAGCGTCAGCTTCCTTCGGTGTCTATACTTCGGCATAACCCGGCGTCTGCCACCTCTGCTTCCTCGGCGAAGGAGCTTGAGCAGACTGCGGCGGCGCTTCAGTCGACGTTGGGCGAGTTTGGTCTTCATTCGCGTGTTGTTGGCTGGATTTCCGGACCGACGGTCACGACCTTTAAGGTGCAGCCCGGTGAGGGCGAGCGCGTGAGCCGAATTTCCAATCTGGAAGACGACATCGCGCTTTCCCTTGCATCCACTGCTGTGCGTATTTTCGCTCCTATTCCGGGTACGTCGCTTGTCGGAATCGAGATTCCCAACCGCACGCGTCAAAATGTCAATTTGGGCGATGTCTTGCCTTATGTTACGGGCGGACCGCTTGAGCTCGCTATTGGCCGCGATGCTGAGGGTGCTCCTATCGTGGCAGATTTGGCCAAGATGCCGCATCTGCTTATCGCAGGCACCACTGGCTCGGGTAAGTCGGTCATGATCAACTCCATCGTCATGAGCCTTCTTATGCGGACGTTTCCCGAGGATGTTCGCTTAATCATGGTCGATCCTAAGCGCGTTGAGCTTGCGGGCTATAACGGTTTGCCGCATCTGTATGTCCCTGTTGTGACCGAGCCCAAGCAGGCTGCGAGTGCTCTTCAATGGGCGGTTTCTGAGATGGAGCGCCGCCTTAAGGTCTTTGAGCGCATCGGTGTTCGCAAGATCTCTACCTTTAATGAGAAGCAGGCTGCGGGCGAGTTCGAGCACTACGACAATCCGCCTGCCAAGATGCCGTATCTCGTTATCATCATCGACGAGCTCTCCGACCTCATGATGGTTGCTGGAAAAGATGTTGAGGCTTCCATTGTTCGCATTGCTCAGCTTGGACGCGCTGCCGGTATCCACCTTATCGTTGCTACGCAGCGCCCCTCGTCTAATGTCGTTACCGGTCTGATCAAGGCTAATATCACGAACCGAATTGCCTTTAACGTGGCAACCGGTATCGACTCACGCGTCATTATCGATCAGACGGGCGCCGAGAAACTTACCGGTTATGGCGACATGCTTTTTTCTAAGGTCGATTGGGGCAAGCCAAAACGTATCCAGGGATGCTTTGTATCCGATGACGAGATCAACCAGGTTGTTGAATTCGTTAAAAGCCAGGGCGAGGCCGACTATCATGAGGAGATTCTCTCTGCTGTAACACCGGCGACCGTGGTGGGCGGAGCTTCCCATGAGCCCTCTGACGACGATCCGCTTATCTGGGAGGCGGCGCATATCGTCGTCGAGTCTCAGCTTGGCTCCACCTCGGGATTGCAGCGCAGGCTTAAGGTCGGGTATGCGCGCGCGGGTCGTATTATGGATATGCTTGAAGAAAAAGGCGTTGTCGGTCCCCCCGATGGGTCTAAACCGCGCGAGGTCCTTCTTGACGAGGAAGGTCTTGCCGAACTTGAATCGGTCGAAGCTCGTATGAGCATGGACACTGATTTGGAGGGCTTCTAATGTCGAGTCGATTTGGAGGGATGCTTCGCGAACGTCGCCGCTCGTTGGGTCTCTCCATTCAACAGGTTGCCAATACAATCAAGATTCGTCCTCAAATCATCGAGTTTTTTGAGAACGGGGACTTTACCTCCATGCCGCCGCGCGGATATGCCCAGGGCATGATTTCGAGTTATGCACGTTATTTGGGCCTCAATCCCCGTGACGTTGTGAACGCTTATTTTGACGAACTCTATATTTTTGAGAATTCCGACGAGGGTCGTGCAGGCTCATATCATGAGCCCCCTGCGCTTGTTTCCACAAGAAGCAACCCCGTATCCACGCGTTTTATGGTTGTCGATGGTTCCCCCGCGCCTTCTTCTTCGTCTTCGCGTTTTGGACAGCGCCCGCCGCAAGCAGGGTATGTTTCCGATACCACAACGGGGCATCAATCTCTTCGCGTGGGCGGAAACAGCCGCCGCAGACGCGCTCTTCCGCCTTCGAACGCAGCTGGTTATGGAGAGCGCGATGGCTATTCATCTGATCCTTCGGTAACGGCTCGCATGCCCGTCAATTCCCGTTCTGGATATCGCACCTCTCATTCCTCTCGTTCTCGTGGACAGCGCTCCGACTCACGGCGTCCGACGGGGCGCAACCGTGACCCTCGCTCGCTCAATCAACGGGGCCAGGGGAGGGGGGCGGCCTCAAATGGTCGTCGCGGCTACTCCTCCACTGCTTCTTCCTCGCGTTCTGGTTACGGACGCGGGCAGCGCCGAGGGTACGAGAGGCGTCCTTCATCTCCACTTGAGGTGCTGATGTCCAATCCCCGCATGTTGATGGCGGTCCTTGGTGTTGCGGCCCTGCTTATTATCGTGCTGCTGGTTTCTTTGATTCGCGGATGTACATCGCGGTCGGATCAGCCGGTGTCTTCGCTTCCGGCGGCTTCGGTCGATGCAGGTTCTGCGTCTTCTGCTTCTTCCACCAAGAAGAAGGTCGATGCCGCAGATTCCGATTCGAAGGGTTCCGACACCGATTCTTCTGGTGACAATGCATCCTCAGATGCGGCCGATGATGACAAAACTGGCAGTGCATCGGGTGTCGTCGAGCAAAAGGTCGTCAAGATTTCTCTTGCAAAGGGGAAGACCTCTTGGATTGAGGTCAAGGTCGACGGCGTTTCTCAATATGCCGATACTCCCGTTGGTCCCTACGAGGCGGAATACACTCCCACTAAGTCGATTGAAATTACCGTCGATAACCCGAGCGATGTTCAGGTTACCGAAAATGGCGATAAGGTCCGTTGGGACAGCAAGACTTCCGGTGTTGGCCGTGTGACTATCACGGTTTCTCAAACCCCCTCGCCTTCTGCCGCAACCGATGAGACCACGTCTTCCGATTCCGACGACTCCTCCTCCGATTCTGATACCTCTAACTAGCATCTGATTGAAAGGTTGAACAATGGCTAAAGATTCGAGCTTCGATGTTGTTTCCGAAGTAAATATGCAGGAAGTGGATAACGCTTATCAGCAATGTGCCCGCGAGATCACGCAGCGTTATGACCTTAAGGATTCCGGCGCCACTATCGATTTGTCGAAGGGCGATAAGCTCTTTACGATCGTCGCTCCCGCCGATTTTGTTGCCCGTCAGATTACCGACGTGCTCAACTCGAAACTCATTAAGCGTGGCATCGACCTGAAGAGCATTTCGTGGGATGCTCCCCAGACGGCTTCGGGCGGTTCGGTGCGTGTTCTCGGTCATATCGTCGAAGGCATCGATCAGCCTACGGCCAAGAAGATCAACAAGGACATTAAGGATCGCAAACTTAAGGTCAAAGTCGTTATCGATGCCGATAAGTTGCGTGTGACCTCTGCCTCGAAAGACGCCCTGCAAGAAGTCATTGCTTTCCTTCGTGATCAGGACTATGGTCAGCCTTTGCAGTTCACCAATTATCGCTAATGACCGCTAAGAGGGGTTTTCTTGTCTACTGAGTCTTTTGATACGTCCGTTCTTTATGTGACGTTGGGTTGCGCCAAAAACGAAGTCGATACCGACCGTATGCGTTCGCTGCTGAGTGCTGCCGGATACGGTGAGGCAACGGATGCGCAATCTGCCGACGTTGTCATTATCAACACGTGCTCATTTCTTGCTTCTGCAACATCCGAGAGCATCGAGACGACGCTGCAGCTAGCGGAGGAAGTCTCCGATGGTATCCGCAATGCGCCTATCGTAATGTGCGGCTGCGTCCCATCACGTTACGGAAGCGATCTTCCCAACGAGCTTCCCGAGGTAGCGGCATTTGTTCGCACCGATGAGGAGGATGGCATCGTTGCGGTTGTCGATGAGGTGACCGGAACGGTTCGCTCGGGTACGGCTATGCTTCCTTCCATTAAGCGTACGGTGGAAGGAACCGTTGCTTACCTTAAGATTTCCGATGGCTGCGACCGTTTCTGCAGCTTTTGCGCCATTCCCTATATTCGAGGACGCTACCATTCGCGCTCGGCTGTATCGATTCTCGAGGAAGCCAAGTCGCTTGTCGCCGGTGGCGTTCGTGAGCTTGTCCTCATCGGCCAGGATACAGGCATTTGGGGTGAGGATTTCGATCAGACGGTCGAAGGACCCCATACCCTTGCCGAGCTTTTAATTGAGCTTGCAGAGGCGGTTCGTCCGGAGTCCGTTTGGATTCGTGTCCTCTATCTTCAGCCCGAAGGTATGACCGATGAGCTAATCGCGACGATTCGCGATACGCCTGAAGTGCTGCCCTATATTGATATTCCTGTTCAGCACTGCTGTGAGCGCGTTCTTTCTGCCATGAATCGTTCTGGTTCTGAAGAAGAGCTCGAGGCGCTCTTTGCGCGCCTGCGTCGTGAGATTCCCGATATGGTCATTAGGACCACGTATCTCACGGCATTCCCCGGTGAGACCGAGGACGAGGTTGACGCGATGCTTGATTTTATGGATCGCGTTGGCTTTGATTACACGAGCGTTTTCCCGTATTCTCCCGAGGAGGGAACACGCGCGTGCGAGATGCCCGATCAAATTGACGAGACCACGAAGGTGGAGCGTACCCAGCGCGCAATCGACCTTGCTGAATCTCTTGGATTTGCCGCTACTGCATCTCATGTGGGCGAGACTTCGCTGGTTATCGTCGATGGTGTCGAAGAGGGCGAGGATGGCCCCGAGCTTATCGGACACGCATGGTTCCAAGCCCCCGATTGCGATGGCGCTGTCCATTTGGATATCACCGATGCCACTGTTGGCGATGTTTTGAACGTCCGTTTTGTCGATAGCTTCTGTTATGAGCTCGTTGGAGAGGTAGTTGAGTAGAAATATCATGGCCGATGCATCTAACAAGCAACTGAACAGCATTTGGACGCCGGCAAATGTCATCACGTGCGTTCGAATTCTCTTTATTCCGCTTTTTATGGCTCTCGCGCTGCTTTCGCATCACGGAGCCTTGGATTTCGATCCGGCTCTATCCCTTGCTGCGTTCGTGCTCTACATGCTTTTGAGTCTTACCGACAAGGTGGATGGCTATCTTGCTCGCTCTCGCAACGAGATTACCGATTTTGGCAAGTTTCTTGACCCCATTGCAGATAAGCTGCTGGTTTTCTCCGCATTGCTCATTTTGCTGCAGCAAAATACAGTGAATATCTGGTTCGTTTTTATTATTCTGCTGCGCGAGTTTCTCGTGAGCGCACTTCGAATGGTCGCGAGCGCCAATGGAGTGGTTGTCGCCGCAGATAAGCTCGGCAAGTGGAAGACTGCCACTACTATGGTGTCGTTGTGCGGATACCTCCTTTCCTTCGTGCTGTTTGCCTACGGTGTCTCCTTTGCATCCATGCTTTTGATCTTTTCGCAGGCGCTCATGGTTATCGCGGTCTTTTTGACTGTGGTTTCCGGCCTGCAGTATTTTTGGAATTGTCGCAAGGTCGTTTTTCGCGTTTAGAGGGGACCTGGTGCGCCGTGTGCGCCTCAATTGCTCTGGAACAACTTCAGCTTGATATCGATGATGTTGCGCTTCGTCTTGTTCGTTTAGCCACAGAGCGCGGCGTCACGCTCTGTTGTGCCGAATCCCTGACGGCCGGTATGGTGTCTTCGAATATCGCTTCCGTCCCTGGTGCCTCTGCTGTGCTTTTGGGCGGCGCGGTAACGTATACCAATCAGATTAAAGAGCACCTGCTTTCGGTTTCCGAAAAGACGATTCAAGAGGTCACAGAGGTTTCTTTTGAGGTTGCCCAGCAGATGGCTTCGGGGGCCCGTTCGCTTTTTAGCTCTGATTATGCCGTAAGTCTCACAGGCTATGCCGGTCCTGGCGGCGGCACGGATACGAATCCGGTGGGCACCGTTTATATTGGTCTTTGCTCCCCCCAGGCCGTATCTTCCAAGCGTTTCGTCTTTTCCGGCAATCGTCAAGAGGTTCGTTTTCGGGCCTGCTTAGAGGCTCTGCGCATGCTGGTTGATGCGCTTGAACGATAGCTATTTGTTTCTTTCGTCAGATTTTGCATTGCATATGAGAATAATGCGGCGTCACGTATGTGGCGTCGTATTGCTATTCCCCTTTTCGTATCTTTAAATTAGCCAATTTAGCTGGTGTTTTTGCTGTTATGAGAAGCTTTTGGGGCGTCTGTAAGAATTCTGTTTGAGATTAGGGATTTTTCGCGGCATATTTGTTGGAGATTGCGGAAAAGATGGGGAATGCCAGCTCCTAGTATGCGTTGTAGAGTGGCTTGACCACGAACAGCTGTTCGGATATAGTCATTAACGGCAAAAAATGCAGTAAGGAGTCCCCATGGCAAAGAATTCTGGTCCCGTACGCACCGTGCATGAGCGTACCTATGGAGTCGAGCGCGATAAGATGGTCGAGGTTACAAAGGCCGAGATCGAAAAGAAGTTCGGGACTGGTTCTATTATGCGCTATGGCGATGGGGGTCCCCAGCTCGAGGTGGAGGCCATTCCGACGGGTTCACTTGCATTGGATGCGGCCTTGGGCATTGGCGGTGTTCCTCGCGGCCGTATCGTAGAGATTTATGGTCCCGAGTCTTCTGGTAAGACCACCCTTTCTCTTGAGATTCTTGCAGAGGCTCAAGCTGCCGGCGGTGTCGTTGCATTCATCGATGCCGAGCACGCTTTGGACCCCACCTATGCCGCCCGTATTGGAGTCGATATCGACGAAGTCTTGATTTCTCAGCCTGATACCGGTGAGCAGGCTCTCGAAATCTGCGATATGCTCGTTCGCTCCGGCGCTATCGACGTCGTCGTTATCGACTCCGTAGCAGCTCTTGTCCCCCGTGCGGAAATCGAAGGCGAGATCGGCGATTCTTCCGTAGGCCTTCAGGCTCGCTTAATGAGTCAGGCACTTCGCAAGCTCGCCGGCTCGCTTGCTAAATCTAATACGACCTGCATTTTCATCAATCAGCTTCGTGAGAAGATCGGTGTTATGTTCGGTAACCCCGAAACAACGACGGGCGGCCGAGCCCTGAAGTTCTTCTCTTCCGTTCGTATCGATATTCGACGCATCGATAGCATCAAAGATGGTAACGAGATTATCGGTAACCGCGTTCGCACCAAGATTGTAAAGAATAAGGTTGCGGCTCCTTTTAAGTCTGCAGAGTTTGACATCATGTACGGTACGGGCATCTCCAAAGAGGGCTCGATTCTCGATATGGGCGTTGAGTACGGCATCGTGAGAAAGTCCGGCGCCTGGTATGCCTATGAAGCCGACCGTTTGGGTCAGGGCCGTGAGGCGGCAAAGGATTTCTTGCGTAAGAATCCTGCCCTGTCTGAGGAGATTGAGCATAAAGTTCGCGTTGCCTGTGGCCTCGAATTCGATGATGAGCCCACTGGTGAGGCCGTTGACCCTTCGGAATTGGGCGAGGGCATTGTTGGCGATGCAAATGCGGGTTCTTCCGCCCTCGATGTGGAATAGCCCAGGGATCCCAAGGTGTCAGAAGTTATCGGAATTGATACCGTCTTGCCCGATCGGAAGGAGAAAAAGCGTCTCGCGGCTTTTAGCTCAAAAAAGCCCATGGCTTCGGTTTCCCTTTCATTGGATAACGGTGCCTGTCGTGAAATCGTCGTGCCCGAGCGCGTTGGCAGGCTCTTGATTAAAGATGCGTTTTCGCTTCCCCTTCCCGAGGAGGATGCCTTTGACGCGATTCATGAACTTGAATATCGCGTCTGCTTTGCTCAGCTCACCGACATGCTTTCTCGAAGGGACTATTCATCAGGTGAGCTCGATAGCAAGCTGAGGGCCTACGGTTATCGTGCTATCGAGATCGATCGCGCTCTTCGTGTTGCACGTGATAAACGATATCTGGATGACATGCGTTTCACGACCACATTCATTCAGCAGCGAATTGCCCGCGGGTGGGGGAGGCGCAAGATTGAGCTTGAACTCCGACGACGCCAGATAGATGTCAACGATATTGAAGGATATCCCGAGGCTTTTTTTGACGAGGACGAAGATTTCCAACGCGCTCTAGAAACTCTCGAAAAAAAGCGTGTTCCCGATGTCCGCCCGCAAGAAAAGCTCACTCGGTTCCTTGTTTCACGTGGGTTTTCGTATCAGGTTGCGCGAGCTGCGACGTCTGTAAGACTGGAGGGGGAGAGCGCTTCCTAAGCGATGCCGATCGATGCGTCCTTTACTAGTTTTACGTCGGGTCACGTTGACATAATCCACGTGAAAACGTAGGATTATATGGTCATTTGTTATGTGATGCTCACTCATCTTTGATGAGATTGTATATGGCAATTTTCATAATTCATACTGGGTGGATTCTCCCTAGCAAATGTCGGCGCTGCTCTTCGGGCAGTGCCTTTCCTTATGTAGAAAAGTTAATTGAAGGAGTTGAAATGGGCATGGAGGTTATCGTTGGCATCGCTTGCCTTGTTATCGGTGCGGTAATTGCCACGGTCGCCATGCGCAGCGCTAAAAACGGAAGCCTTCGAGAGGCGGACTCAAAGATTCAGTCTGCTCACGAAGAGGCAAAAACCGTCATCAGCGATGCGAAGCGCACGGCAGAGACGCTGAAGAAAGAGGCTCTCCTCGAGGCTAAAGAGGAGATTATTCAGCATAAGCAGGCAGCGGAAAACGAAGAAAAGCAGCGCAAGCGCGAGCTTCGCACGCTTGAGAACCGCGTGATGCAGCGCGAGGAGTCTCTCGATCGCCGTAATGACGCTCTTGATAAGCGCGAGCATCAACTCTCGAGCCAGGCTGGTCAAATTGAAAAGCGCTCTCGTGAGCTTGATGATTTGGTTGCCAAGCAAACAACCGAGCTTGAGCGTATCTCCGAGTTGACGCGCGACGATGCGCATCGTGAGCTTCTCGACAAGGTTCGCGGTGAGGTTACCCATGAGGCGGCAACCATTATCCGTGAGTCCGAGCAGCAGGTCCGCGCAGAATGTCACAAGACCGCTCAGGAGATTATCTCCCTTGCTATCCAGCGTTGCGCTGCCGACCATACGGCGGAGGTCACCGTTACTTCGGTGCACATTCCTTCCGATGATCTTAAGGGTAGGATTATCGGTCGCGAGGGTCGTAACATCCGTACGTTTGAGCAGGTTTCTGGTGTCAATCTTGTTATCGATGACACTCCTGAGACCGTCGTTCTTTCGAGCTTTGATCCGGTTCGACGCGAGACCGCTCGTGTCGCTCTCGAGAATTTGATTGCAGATGGTCGTATCCATCCTGCGCGTATCGAGGAGATGTACAACAAGGCCGCAGATCTGGTTCAGCAGCGTGTGCGCGAGGCTGGCGAGCAGGCTGCTTTTGATGCCGGCATCCACGATCTGCACCCTGAGCTCATCAAGACGCTCGGTGCCCTGCGCTATCGTACTTCGTTTGGTCAAAACGTCCTTCAGCATTCGCTCGAGGTTTCCGACATGTGCTCAATCATGGCGTCCGAGCTTGGCGTTGACCCTTATGCCGCCAAGCGCGCAGGCCTTCTGCACGACCTTGGCAAGGCAATCGATCATGATGTCGAGGGTCCCCACGCTGTGATCGGTGCTGATCTTGCCCGCCGTTATGGCGAAAAGCCCGCCATCGTTCACGCCATTGAGGCTCACCATGCCGACGTTGAGCCTAACTCGGTTCTCGCTGTGCTGGTGCAGGCTGCCGACGCTGTTTCTGCATCTCGCCCCGGTGCTCGTCGCGAGTCTGCCGAAAACTACATTAAGCGTCTTGAGAAGCTCGAGGAGATCGCTAACGCTCATGAAGGCGTTGAGCGTACGTATGCCATGCAGGCCGGCCGTGAGGTTCACGTCATGGTTCAGCCTGACAAGATTTCCGACGCACAGTCCACGGTTCTTGCTCATGATATCGCCCATCAGATCGAGGAGGAAATGGAATATCCCGGTCAGGTGCGCGTCGTGGTGATTCGCGAGAGCCGCGCTGTAGATATTGCGAAATAACATGAGCGATACGAACGAACTCATTTCATTTATTGCCTCGATGTCTGGTGAGGGTAACCTTCGCGTCGAGGAAAACCTGGGTGAGGGGTTCGTTCGTCTTCGCGTTTCTGAGGCCGAGCGCCGTCAAGCCAAGCATGATATTCAGCATGTTGAAGACATCGTTATCGAGATGCTTCGCAATGCGCGTGATGCGGGTGCTACGAGAATCTATGTAGCAACGTTTAAGGAAGAGGGGATGCGCTCTCTTCTGTTTCTCGACAACGGCTGCGGTGTGCCCGAAGATATGCGTGATCGTATTTTCGATGCTCGCGTCACCTCAAAGCTCGAATCGATGAAGATGGACCGCTGGGGTGTTCATGGGCGCGGCATGGCCCTGTTTTCCATTCGGCAGAATGTTGACGACGTCGAGGTCGTTGCTTCAGGCAAGGACCTCGGCTCTTCTTTTAAGGTTCTAGTCAACACGAACGTTCTTAATGAACGCGCTGATCAATCTTCGTGGCCTATCGCCTCAAAAGACGAAACGGGTGCATATCGTTGTGCTCGCGGACCTCATAATATCTTGCGGACCGTCTGCGATTTTTCGCTCGAAGAAATGCATGGGTGCGATGTCTTTATTGGCAGCCCCACAGAAATCGCTGCCACGCTTTATTCTCATGCTCGTGGTGAGCTCGATGCGTCTCGGCTTCTCTTTTTAGATAATGAGTCGACCCTTCCCGTTACAACGCGTTTGGGGTTTGCTGCGGATGCTGCAGAGTTTATGCGTATTGCAGAAACAATCGGCATTGATATTTCCGAGCGAACGGCTCACCGCATTCTTTCTGGTGCGATTGCACCGCTTCGAAGCGCCTTGTCGCGTTTGTTGCGCGAACGCGACGGTAATGCGCCGCGTTTAAACGAAGTCGACCTAGTAAAAGACCGACGTGGACTCAAAATCGCTCCAGATGATCTTTCTCGATTCTCGCGTGACGTTGAGCGATGCTTTGAGGATTTGGCGCAACGTTACTATCTCAATATGGCGGGCGATCCCAAGATTCGCGTTATGAAAGATAGGATCACGGTTTCATTCCCCATTGAAAAGGGCGAATAGCCCTTGTGGCCTTTCGGCTCATGCGTTAAAGTCATTTCATACTCAAAACATGCCACCTTAGCAGGAGAAACGTAGCAATGGAATTCTTGAAGGTCTCAAGCAAGTCTTCCCCCGCATCAGTTGCCGGCGCCATTGCCGGAATGGTAAAAGACGGAGTTCCCGTCAATATGCAGTGCGTTGGCGCCGGAGCGGTTAATCAGGCGATTAAAGCTATCGCAATCGCGCGTGGATTCCTTATTCCCACCGGTTTTGATATTTCATGTGCGCCTGTGTTCTCAGATATTCTTATCAATGGCGAGTCCCGTACGGCGATTCGTCTTTCTGTTTACGTACATCATGTCTCCGTGCACGCTTCTGACATGGATGGCTATGTCGACGATGTGCAACAAGTAGGGTAGGTCATGTCTCTTTCACAACTTAACGGCAAAACGTATCTGATCAAGACGTTTGGTTGCCAGATGAATATGCACGACTCTGAGCGTGTGAGCGGTCTGTTGGACTCTTGTGGCTGTTTGGAGGTTGCCACCCCCGAGGAAGCCGACATTGTTGTTTTTATGACCTGCTGTGTTCGCGAGGCTGCCGATACGAGGCTTTACGGGCAATGCCTGTCTTGCAAGAGCCTACCTGCTCCTCCGTCCGGAAAGCGCGTAATTGCCGTTGGCGGCTGCATTGCCCAGCGTGATGGGGAAGGTCTTTTAACCAATCTGGATAACGTTGACGTTGTCTTTGGCACGCATAGTATCGCTCATGTTGGCGATTTGATAGCCCAGGCCTTTGACGATGGCAACCATCATGTTCGCTGTGAGGAGCATGAAGAGAACCCAGCGACTACGATGCCCTGGCATCGTGCCACCTCTTATCATGCCTGGGTTCCCATCATGACGGGCTGTAATAATTTTTGCTCATATTGCATTGTGCCCTACGTGCGTGGTCGCGAAAAGAGCCGTCCATTCGATGAGATTGTGGACGAAGTAACCGCTCTATCTCGCATGGGCGTGCGTGAAGTGACCCTTTTGGGACAAAACGTTAACTCTTATGGTCGTGATCTGTTCGGTTCGCCTCGTTTTGCTGAGCTGCTTCGCCGTGTTGGCGATACGGGCATCGAGCGTATCTTCTTCACTTCTTCTCATCCCAAGGATCTGTTGCCTGAGACTATCGATGCCATGGCAGAGGTTCCTGCCGTTATGCCGCAGCTCCATCTTGCTGTGCAGTCTGGTTCGTCTCGAATTCTCAAGCTCATGAACAGGCGCTATACACGTGAGTCTTATCTTGACCTGATTGAGCGCGTGCGGGACCGTATTCCCGACATTGCTCTTTCGACTGATATCATTGTGGGCTTCCCGGGCGAGACCGAGGAAGATTTTGAGCAGACCCTCTCCTTGGCCGAGACCGTTCGTTACGCTCAGGCATATACGTTCATCTATTCCAAGCGCCCTGGAACGCCGGCAGCCGAGATCGATGATCCTACGCCGCGCGAGGTTATTCTGGAGCGATTCAATCGACTCGTTCATGTTGTCGAAACCACGGCGAACGAGTTCAACCAGCACGATCTTCATCGTGTGGTGCCTGCACTCATTGAGGGCACCTCGAAGAAGAACGCATCCATCTTGATGGGGAAGAGTGCAAAAAACCAAACGGTTCACGCGCCTATTCCTGCTGGTTATTCAATTGATCAGCTTGTGGGCAAAATCGTTGATGTTGATGTCGATGTCGCGCGCACTTGGTATCTTTCCGGCACGGTGACCGGCGATCCGCGATGAGTCTCGATTCCTTGCTGGCTCACGTTATTGTAATTGCCGGTCCCACCGCTGTGGGAAAAAGTGCTACTGCCGACTGTCTTGCGCAGCGCTGGGATACTGAGGTCCTTTCGGCGGATGCTATGCAGGTCTATACGGGGATGGATATCGGTACTGCAAAGACGCCCGTTGACGAACGACCCGTTCCGCTTAGGCTTGTCGACATTGTTTCCCCCACCACTGCCTATTCCGCAGCGCTGTACCAACACGATGCTCGTGCGCTCATTGATGAGAAACAGCAAAGGGGGGATGTAGCGCTGATGTGCGGTGGTACAGGACTGTATATTAATGCCGCCCTCGATGACATGCGTTTTCCATCAGGGGAGTTTGAAGACGAGCGCCGCCTTGCCTATCAAGAACTTGCCAGTTCAATGGGCTACGACTATATGCATCGGCTTCTTGCGCAGCGCGATCCCAAAAGTGCCGAGGTCATACATCCGCATAATGTTCGTCGTGTCATTCGCGCCCTTGAAATGGCTGATGACGGCTTGTGCTATGCCGATCAGAAAGTCGGATTTTCGACGCCTAAGGAATGCTATCCCTCTATGCGCTTCTGTCTTTCCATGAATCGCGAGGAGCTTTATCGACGCATCGACACGCGTGTTGATGTGATGATTGAGCTCGGTCTTGTTGATGAGGTTAAGCATCTCTTGGAGATGGGGCTGCAGCGCGATTCCACTGCCTCCCAGGCCATCGGCTATAAGGAGATTCTTCAGTATCTCAATGGCGAATTGTCGCTTGATGAGGCAATTGAGCTGATCAAGCGTGGTTCGCGTAGATATGCGAAGCGCCAACTTTCATGGTTTAGGCGCGACACGCGTTACCATTGGATTGAGGTTGATGGCCTTTCCGCGTCAGATACTGCCGATGAGGTGCAGAGGCTTATTGAGGGTGCCGCGTGAGTCGATTTTCTTTTTTGTCTACAGAGCTCGAACCTGAACGTGTTTTACTTGTTGGGGTTGATTTTCGAAATGGCGCCTGGCCGGTAGACCGCTCGCTCGATGAGCTTGAGCGGCTTGCTCATACTGCTGGCGCTCTCACTGTTGGTCGCGTTGTCCAGCGGCTCGATAAGCCCATTCCGAAATCTTTTATTGGATCTGGTAAGGTCGAAGAGGTCCGTCGGCTTGTCGCTGCTCTTGATGTCAATACGGTTATTTTCGATGATGATTTGACGCCTGCTCAGCAAAGTCATCTGGAGAAAACGATTGGTGAGCCTACTAAGATTATCGACCGCACGGCTTTGATTTTGGATATTTTCGGCCTGCATGCTAAAACGCGTGAGGGGCGTATCCAAGTTCAACTCGCGCAGCTTCAGTATCTTTTACCCCGACTTAGGGGCATGTGGTCCCATCTTGCCAAAGAGCAGACTCGTGGTGGCATTGGAAGCCGCTTTGGCCAGGGTGAAAGTCAGCTTGAGGTTGACAGGCGCTTGATTCGCAACAAGATTGTCTCTTTGAGGCGCGAGCTTAATGGTTTAGAAAAGCGCCGTTCTGTTCAGACCAAAAGCAGGAAAGAGTCTACTGCGTTTAGGGTTGCACTTGCGGGCTATACGAATGCTGGAAAGTCGACGTTGCTTAATGCATTGACTGATGCGGGTGTTCTTTCAGAAGATAAGTTATTTGCAACGCTCGATCCAACCACTCGCTCCTATAGTCTTCCCGGCGGTCGCGTTGTTACCATTACCGATACGGTCGGATTTATCCAAAAACTGCCCCATGGCCTCGTCGAGGCGTTTAAATCGACGCTTGCTGAGGTTCTTGAAGCAGATCTAATTCTAAAAATCGTTGACTATTCCGATGAGGATGCTGATTTGCATCTAGAAGCGGTTAATCGAGTGCTCGATGAAATCGGCGCCGGTGAACAGCTTTCCGTTACGGTGAATAATAAATGTGACCGTTTTGAAGCGTCCTATGTCCACGCTCTCGAATCGCGCTATCCAGATCAGGTATTTTGCTCTGCCTATACTGGCTATGGTATAGATTCCCTTATTGATACCTTAGCTCTTCGTGCCTCTGCTTCCGATCAGTTGCTCACGGTGATGCTGCCCTATGCAAATGCGTCGCTGCGCGCTCAAATCCATGAGCAGGGAGTGATCTTGAATGAAGAGTTTATTCCTGAAGGCATGCTTATCACAGCAAAGGTTCCTTCTAAGCTAGCTGGCCTTTTGCGTCAGTATGAACAGGGACCCGCAGGCAAGGCAGAGTGCGAGAGTCTCCCGTTAGCTACCGAAGATTAGCTCCAGGGCCAATAGTGCAAGGGGTTGATGGATGAGGTAGATCAGCAGGCTTTTTGTACCAATCCATTCTAGGAGCCGGCTCCATCTCCTTGTTGCCCACGAAGGGTATTCTTTTGCCCTTTCATCAAATAGACGAGCGCATCCTGCTCCTACCGTATACATAAAGAAATACGGTATCAATGGATAATAGTCCCCTGACATAAAAGTGGGGGAGGGAAAGCCAAGCCAGGCGAGATGTTCTATCGGATAGGTTACTCGTGGAATTTGATATGTAAGGAAAAAAGCTGCAAGAGCTACTATCGTTATGAGCAGCGGATGGGGCGTTTTGATTTTTTCGAAGCACGCAAAAAGAAGCGTCGAGGCACCCATGCAGAATAAAATTCCATAGGTAACGGGCGTGTCGACGCTGGCAACACTTGTGGCTATCCATACAAGAAGAGCCATAGCGGAATATAGAAGGCCTCGCTTTAGGTTATTTCTCGAAAAAGACGTGGACCATCCAGCAAGAAATAGAAAAGTCCAGCTGATGGAGCATCGCCAGATATCTTGAAAAGAGCCTAAGGTGAACCAGTTCATGGGCAAGGCGTAGAGATAGGCCAAGTCATAGCAGATATGAAAAGACACCATAGAGATGATGGTTAATCCTCGGATGTCGTCAATGATATGGATTCTGCCTTGGGAACTGAGCGTTTTTTCCATTGGCGTTACAGACGACGCATGAGGGCGACAACCTTGCCAAGAATGGTTGGGTTGTCAGCGAAGATGGGCTCCATTGCATCGTTTTCCGGCTGAAGACGAACTCTGCCGCGTTCTTTATAGAATGTTTTGACTGTTGCAGAGCCATCGATCATAGCAACGACTATGTCGCCATTCATTGCGCTGGGTTGTTCGCGAACAATAATGTAATCACCGTTGTAGATGCCGACGTTGATCATCGAGTTGCCATGGACTTCAAGAATAAAGGAGCTTGAGTCTGAGGCGATTTCGGTTGGGATGGTAAAGGTATCTTCGATATTTTGTTCTGCCAATATCGGCATGCCTGCGGCCACGCGGCCAACAAGTGGAAGGGAGACAACACCTCGCATCTCGGGTACAGGAGATTCCTGTGAGATGTCGAGGTTATTATCGGGATTGCCCTCCTGCTCAAATACCTCCAGAGCGCGAGGCTTGGTTTTATCTCGCTTGATGAGGCCATGGGCCTCCAGAGCGGAGAGATGTGCATGTACGGTTGAAGGGGAGGAGAGGCCAACAGCTGCTGCCATTTCGCGAACACTGGGCGGATAGCCCTTCTCCGTCTGGTAGGAGCGGATGAAATCGTAGATTTGCTGTTGGCGCTTGGTGATCTTGCGTGCCATACTTACTCCTCAAACCCAAACAAATGTTCGAATTTCTATTGACTGGAACAACTGTTCGTAGATAATAATATACGAACATTCGTTCTTGCGCTAGTACCTTTGTCCGCGCAAGGATATATAACTCTTCTTGGAACGAACAAGAGAGGTGTAGAGATGAATAATTCCATGACATACGGTAACTTGGCGCTTAAGTCGTATAACATGCATCCTTCATTCCAAGTTATTGATGGTAATTCTCGTTCTTTCAATCATGCGTGCACCTTTACCCAGAAGGCTCCAGTAGCAAATGCGCGTCCAAAAGCTGGTTTGTTTTTCGTTGTTGTCATCGCTATAATCGCGCTTTCTTTTACCTTCTTTACTTCTGCTGCTTCCCAGCGTGCTTTTGATACCGCTTCTGCGAATGCTTCGCGGGCTGTCATCTCTGTTCAATCGGGCGATACGCTTTGGGATATCGCTGAGGAACATCCTGTTTCGCACTTGAGTACTTCTGATACCGTTGCGCTGATTCGCTCTTGGAATGGCCTTACTTCTTCTGAACTCTCTATTGGTATGGACCTTCTGGTTCCCGCTTCCTTTCAATAGGGATTTCTTATTGCATGGGGTATTCTGATTTTTACTAGATTCGGAGGTTCCCATGCGTTGTCCAAAGTGCGGTAATGCCGATACTCGTGTTGTAGACTCGCGTACCCAAGAAGCGACCAATGCTATTAAGCGCCGTCGCGAATGCCGCGGCTGCGGTTTTCGATTTACAACATTCGAGCGTTGCGAAGACCCCATCGAAGTCATAAAAAGCGATGGTTCCACTCAGCCTTTCGATAGAAATAAGCTTCTAGTGGGTCTTATGAGAGCTACGTCAAAACGTGATATCGATCTTGCCGCTCTTAACGGTCTTATCGACGATATAGAGCGTGAGCTGCGCAGCAGCACGCTTACCGCTGTTAGCTCTCATGAAATTGGCGATATGGTCCTTAAGCGTCTTGAAAAACTCGATAAAGTGGCCTACATACGCTTCGCTTCCGTGTATCGTGACTTTAAAGATGTCGATGAGTTCTTTAAAGAACTTCAAAATTTGAGGTGATTGCCCGTATGTCTCGTGTTGATGTTTCTATTAAGCGCTTGGATCCCGCTGTAAGCCTTCCGGAATATGCTTATTCCGGTGATGCTGGTCTCGATTTGCGCTGCAATGAGAGTGTTGATCTGGCTCCCTTTGAGCGTCGTCTTGTCTCTACGGGTCTTGCTATCGCTTTGCCCGATGGGTATGCGGGTTTTGTTCAACCTCGAAGCGGCCTTGCTCTTAAGCGCGGGCTGTCTATCGTTAATACTCCTGGTCTCATTGATGCTCACTACCGCGGTGAACTCAAGGTCATTCTTATCAACCTTGATGCAAAAGAACCTATTCACCTTGAAAAGGGCGAGCGAATCGCTCAGCTTGTAATCCAGGAAGTTCCAACCGTTTGCTTGCACGAGGTTGATGAATTAGACGAGACCGATCGTGGTGCGGGTGGTTTTGGCTCCAGTGGAGTTGCCTAGACGCGATCGCTCCTCGTGCTATCGGATGTGCGCCGGTTTATCACCAATATAGAATTCAGCAAAATGGCGTGTTCGTTTTACGGGCACGCCAACTCGTTTCATGGTTTCGATAACGATGTCTTCGGCAGCGTGCGGCTTTCGAAGTGCATTTGCATTAACAAGCAGCGCTTTAAGCGCGGCCGGATTTTCATGGAGATGATTGAGTGTGGTGATAAGCTCTCGAAAGGTAGTGGCATGCAGACTTGCACCAAACGACGTGAGCATGGTGGTGTTTGCTTTTTCTTGGCCATATGATTTACCAAGCAAGAGCATAGGTAGCTTTGCGCAAAGGCATTCTGTAACAGCGAGTCCGCCAGATTTTAGAACGGCAACATTCGATGCTTTCATGAGGGATGCCATGTCTTCAACGTAATCGAGAACCGACACGTTGTCGAGCCCCATGCCATTAAAAACCGACTTCAGGTGCATTGAATATTCTTCATCTTTGCCAGGGAGAAAAACAAAGTGCATGCGATTGAATCGGCGTAGATAGGGAATAGTTTGCTCGATAGCAGCCCTAAATCGAACATAGGGCTGCGGAAGTGAGGCGCCAGCCATAACTAATACAATTTTTTTGTCGTGGGGGAGTCCAAAGGATTTTTTTATCTGCTCGATGTCGCAAGGATCATCGAAACCGTCGCGTACGGGGATACCTGTGATCTTGATTTTGGACTCTTCAACATGGCGCGGTCTGAGAGTTTCTGCCATGAATTCGGTTGCAACGCAGAATAAGTCGGTTTCTTTATGAGGCCACCAGCCCTCGATTTCATAATCGGTGGGGATACAGACCAGAGGGTACTCGATACCGGTAATCAATCGTGCACCGCAGGCAACGTTTGCGGCTGTGATATGGGTCGCAATAATTGCAAGCGGTTTATTTTCGCGAACATAATCGTTAAACGAGGGAAACATCACGCGAGACCAACCGGTACCGCCGCCCCATAGAAGACGTCCTGTAAGCGTGTAGCGCCAGGTGATGTCGTAAATTGGTCTTGTGGCCCCGGTAAAAGAGGCTGCTGTTTTATTGCCGTCAAATTTAATGCGACCATAGTCGAGAACATCCAGAACGTCGACTCTGACGTTCTCTGGAATATCATGGGTGCCGCGCAACTTATCGATGGCTTGGGCAACGGCATTCGCTGCTGCCTTGTGTCCAGAGCCAACCGATGCGTGCATGACGGTGATGACGGGTTGAGAATTTGATTCAATTGTTGAGGCAGGGTTCTGCTCAACGCTCATAAGGACTCCTTGTCGACATGGACTCTATTCTACGATGAGAATTGATTTGATGCGCAAGCTCGAGAGATAAACATGAATTGATGGGTAGTATTACCGTGTAATGCGAAACACGCATGTTGTTAGCACGCATGAAAGGATGAGCCATGGTTTCGAAAGAGTGTGATTTGGCGGTCATTGGCGGAGGCCCTGCTGGATCTTCCGCGGCCTTGTATGGCGCTCGCGCTGGGTTGAAAACCGTTATTTTCGAACCGGGTTTACCTGGCGGCCAGATTGCTCAGACTGATATCGTCGATAACTACCCCGGTCTTCCCGATATCAGCGGTTTTGAACTTGGTTCTGCTCTGTATCAACATGCTTTGGATGCCGGTGTCGAGCAGGAGCAGCATTTTGTCGATTCGCTACATCGCAAACCTGACGGTTCATTTTTGCTAAACATCGGATCCAGCGAGGTCGGCGCACGTGCTGTTGTCTGCGCTCTGGGTGCTAAAGCTCGTAAGGCGGGATTTACGGGTGAGGATACCTTTACGGGAAGGGGAGTGTCCTATTGCGCGACATGTGACGGTATGTTTTATCGAGGAAAACTTGTTTACGTAATCGGTGGTGGTAAGGCAGCTTGCGATGAAGCTCTATTCCTGGCTCGCATCGCCTCACGTGTCATCATGCTTGTGCGCCGCGATCGGTTCCGTGCCCCCAAGGGTATTGTGAATAAGATTCAAGCAACGGCAAATATCGATGTTCGTTTCAACACATTGGTTGATTCGCTTGCCGGCGATGCGCTTCCAACTACCATTGTCTTGAAGAATGTTTTGACACAGCAGCCAACCGAAGAGCGTCATGATCCTGGGTCATTTGGTGTGTTTGTCTTTACGGGATTTGATCCTGTTGCCGGTCTCGTTAATGAGTACGTTGATATAGCGGATGACGGTGGGGTTATTACCAAAGAAGATATGTCTACAAAGACTCCAGGGCTCTTCTGCGCCGGCGATATGCGCGTAAAGTCCCTTAGGCAGGTTGTCACAGCAGTTTCTGATGGTGCTATTGCGGCAACTTCTGCCTATAATTATCTAGCTTTAATTTAGGTACCTAAGTATTAAATTTTCCTTATTTTTGCTAGAATTCTTTGCTGCCCTGGGGGCGTTCTTTTCTGCAATACTGATTGCAACAGATCGGTCGTTCTAGTTTTCTTCATCCCTGTACGTGGAAGTGTCCTTATATTGCTTACGAAGCAAATCCAGTTTGGCATTCAGTCTACGTCGCTTCGTCTGTAATCACATTGCGTAGCGGTTGGATGGATCGATTTTTATCTGCTGCATTCCAATAATCCATGCATGCATGTGCTTCTACCTAAAACGTAGATAATATATCTTATGTAAAGTAGATGTGAGAGTTAAAAAGAGTGCGGCAGCAAATCAAATTACTGCCGCACTGCATAAAAGGTTAAGCTTGGCTTTCTTATGCCCAGGTGTATCCAATAATCAAACCTTGATTCTCTGCGTAATACGAGCATAACGCTCTGCATGGAAGGATATGAATTTCGGATTCGGGCCATCGCTCGAGTATGGTTTGTTTGAGCTGTAGTGCAGCCGGCTCATTTTCAACATGATCGATAAAGACAAGACCGCCGGAGAATCCATCGCCTTCCATGGAAGCGATGATTTTCTTAGCCATTTTCTTTTCGCCGCGTGCGGGGCCAACGATCTTGATTGTCCCCTCATGGCTTGCGGTGCCAAGCACGCGGATGTTCAGCCTGCTTGCAAGGGCTCCTGCTAATCGAGGCATGCGCCCGTTTTTAGTGAGGTTTTCATAGCGCGACAGCGAAAAAAGCACCTGTGATTTCTCTTCAATATTGTCAATAAAGGCAACGGCTTGTTCAAACGTGGGGTCGTTATCATTTAGGTACCTACTTAATTCGGTTACCAGCACTTCGAGTTTGCCACCTGCCGCACGAGAATCTACCAGATGAATGTTCTTGCCCGAAATGACGCCCTTATGTTCGCGTGCATACTCGTCAAGGACTATATTTCGTGCCATGGAGGCAGCTTCATAGCTCCCCGAGAGGTTAGCAGAAATCGTAACTGCAATTACGTTGTCAAACTTGCGAAATTGTTCTGCCCAAACACCTGCGCTCGGGCAAGAGCTTGAGGAAGCTTCTGGCTCCTCGGCTATGATTCGATTGAGCTCATGAACATCCAGGTTTTCGTCGTCAACATAATCCACTCCCCCTACATGAATAACAAGGGGAACTGTTGAGTATTCTGTTGAGTGATCGGAAGCTTCGATTGAGCGAAGATTGCAGCTTGAATCGGCAACGATAGCCCAGCTCATCTACTTCTCCTTTGCAATGCATACCGTTAGGATTCCCATCTAGTATACAATACTAGATGGAGCGATTATACGTATAGCCATAGCGAGGTGGTTCAATGGACAAAACAAAGGCGCAGCTGACATCACTTATCCCGATGTCTGACAACTCCCCTGCTATTGATGCTGGCCAGCTTATACAACGGCCGCCGTTTGATTGCTTTATGGATTCGGCGGAGATGGATGAAATCAGATCGTCCAAGCTTCCTACATATGATGAGCTTCCAAACGTACCGCTCTATCGCGATCAGGTTATCTCGTATATCACTTTGATACTAAAGCCGCTCGATCGATGCTCGAGTTCCGAGTGGCTGACCCCTTCAATGATTAACAACTACGTTAAGATGCATCTCGTTAGCCCGCCTGTTAAAAAGCAGTATGGTCGCGAGCAGATTTCTCGATTGCTTCTCATCTGTATACTTAAACAATTTTTGAGCATATCGGCAATTGAACAGCTCTTTAAAATCCAATCGGTTGTTAGCTCGCCGCAAGAGGCGTATGACCACATGGTGGCCGAAATCAATCACATCGTTGATATGACGTTTTCGGCCACCGATGTTCAATCGTTGGAACGCGCTCTTCGCGAGACAGGTGAAATCAGTCGCGAAGAGCTTCTTGTACGTGCTGCAGCTCAGGCTTTTGCATCAAAAGCGTTGCTTATGGCCTATCTCCAATTTGCAGGCTTTGAAAACAGTGGAGTGGGTGCTCGCTAATCAACCTTAATCAGCGAAAAAAGATCGTGGTCGCCCGACTCGGCAAGCTTTTTGCGCGGATTGAGGAAGCATAATTCAAGAATGCTCGCGTAGCCTACAAGCGTGGCGCCCATATCCTGGATTAGCCTGCCCGTAGCTGCTGCTGTACCGCCAGTTGCGATAAGATCGTCGATAATCAAGACGCGATCTTCCGGCTGAATGGCATCAGCGTGAATCTCGAGCGTGTCCGTACCATATTCAAGTTCATAAGAAGCCGAAACGGTGGCGCGAGGAAGTTTGCCGGGCTTACGAGCGGGAATAAAGCCAGCGCCCAACTCTAGAGCAACGGGGGTGCCAATCATAAAACCGCGCGCCTCCGGACCGACTACCTTTGTAATCCCCTCGTCTTTGTAGTGAGAGACGAATGCATCGACCATCGTCCTGAACGGCTTGGGGTCGGCAAAAAGCGGCGTGATGTCTTTAAAGATAACTCCTGGCTCAGGATAGTCGGGTATATCGACAATATAGGACTCGAGCTCTTTTACATCCATTGTTTACCCCCGTTTTGTGCTTTTGTTTACAGTAGTACTCGTGGGTTTGTCATTCTTTTCTGTGGCTGCAGCAGCGGCGCGAGTAAGCTCATCATCTATCACGTTGACGTCAGCATCTTCGACAACGGCATTGAGGGACTCGAACACACGGTTTTTGAGAAGCGCGGTGCGAACGCCATCGGTCAAATCGTGGAGCTTGTTAAAGGCCCGTTCAAGCTTTGCTTCGCGGCCTTCATCGGAATCATCCATTCCAAGCATTCCGATAAGGACCTGCTCAAACATGGTGGATTCTCGATTTGCGGCAGAAACATACTGACGAAGATTGCGCGGTTCGATATGGAAGCGATTGAGCTCGGCGCAATAGCGAATAATTTCAAAATCTCGCCCATCAACAAGATCTCGATTTTGAGGACTCTTGATAATGCGAATCAAATCGTTTTCAGCGAGCGCGCGTATGAACGAAATCTCGACTCCGAGGATATCGGGAATGTCTTCGATGGGATGAAGCTTCTGCTTGGTTTCCTTGGGCTCCGTCTTCATGGGAAGGTCGGAGAGCAACCCCACCTCAAAGGCCAGGGTGGAAAGATCGTTTGCGCTATCGAGTTTTTGCTTGATAACGGTTAGCGGCATATACCTGGTTTTTTGCAAGTGCAAAATAACCTCAAGGCGATCGACATCCTCCTTGGAGTACTGTCGATAGCCCTTAGGTGTCCTGTGAGGCGTAATAAGCCCTTCGTCTTCCAGAAAGCGAATCTTTGAGTTTGAAAGATCGGGATATGCACCGCGCAGATAGTTCACAACCTGACCGATGCTGAGGTAGCTTCGCTCAGCCAAGCTACTCACCGGTCTCGATGCGCTCCGGCTGGCTTTCGTGATAGATAAGGGTAAACGTGCCAATTTGAATAGAAGAGCCATCATGAAGCGGTGCATTGCTTACGATGGCCCCATCGACCCAGGTGCCATTGAGCGAACCAAGGTCCTCGATAGAGACCCCAGAGGCATCGTGCTTGATTTTTGCGTGAGAACGCGAGACAGTCATGTCGTTTAAGAAAATGCTGTTTGCGGGATCGCGACCAACGGTCGTGAGTGCGCCTTCAAGCTCAAACGTATTGCCCGTCTGCGGCCCTTTGATAATCGTCAAAACGGGCTTAGAGATAACCTGCGCCTTCATAAGGTCGGGAGCAGTCATATCGTTCATGGGCATGCGAAAAACGCAGGTTGCATCCCCGGAAGGAACGGAATTATGTGTGGAGTCTACAGTGGCCATGAGAACCCCCATATATCAAGCTAATAAGACGAAGATAACGAGTTTATTCTACCCTACTTATTCGGTATACGCTCCAGAAGTAACGTCCTCATCGCTATCATCAATTTCTGGATTAAGGAAATCATCATCCTCATTTTCGGGATGAAGCTTGGCTTGTCTAATGGCGATGCCGCCTTTAATCGTGTAGATAGCGGCAGTGATAAGCGAGAAGCAAACGCCGCCGTAGACAAAATAGATGCCCATGGGTACGGAAGATCCGTTAAGGCCCGGGAACTGCGTAAGCGCGGCGGGAAGTAAATCGAAGCCATCTAGTACAGGAAGGCCTAGAAGCATGAGGCTGAAGCCCGTCATGAGCAGCGCCGTGGCGATTTTTCCGGTATATACGACATCGATGGGACGGCGATGGTAGCGTCGGACGATGAAATTGCCGCAGGCGAGGTACACATCACGACCGATAATGACAACGCAAACCCAGAGTGGTAGTTCACCGCGAGCCACAAGTCCCAAAACGCCGGTGAAAAGCAGGGCCCTGTCGACGACAGGATCCATCATCTTGCCAAGCCAGCTAACCGTTTTGGTCATACGTGCAATCTGGCCATCAAGCCAATCGGTTGAGGCGGCGATGGCGTAGATTACAAGCGCGACATAGCGATTCTCGTTATTGATAAACAAGTAAAGAAAAACGAGAGTGAGTATGAGGCGAATTGCAGTAATGAAATTGGAGATAGTAAAAATCTTATTAGAAGGATAATCGGATGTACCGATGAGCTCCTTTTTGATTTTCTTTTTCAGACCCACAAGGCTCCTTTGAGTGCATACTTTCACGTTTGCATAATACCCGCGAAATGGCCGATTAACCATGGTATCGGAAATACGCATGGGTGGAAAGATACGACCTAGTTGCCGAGCGTAACTCCCTGAGGCAACCACGTTTAAGGATAAAAAAACAGGTCAGAGTAAAAACTCTGACCTGCAATACATGCTGGTCGGGACGACTGGATTCGAACCAGCGACCCCTTGACCCCCAGTCAAGTGCGCTACCAAGCTGCGCCACGTCCCGATATGTCGTTGCGTCTTGCGCAACGAAGAATACTTTACTCAAAGCGAATTAAAGATGCAAGTATTATTTTAAATTAGTTTTGAACAAAAGGCTGCGGGAGAGGATTTCTTCTGCAAGGGCTCCCTTTTCAAGCAATCCAAGATCGTCAACTGTGCTCGAAGTAACCCACCACGCGCGGTTGTTTGAAGAGCCAAAGCCAGCATCCGAACGCGAAACGTCATTGGCGACAATAGCGTCGCACCCCTTGCGCTTGAGTTTGGCCACGGCGTAATCCATGACATCGTTTGTTTCTGCCGCAAATCCAATGACAATGCGATCCTCTTTATTAGAGGATAGTTCTGCAAGGATATCTTGGGTTTGGATAAGCGGAATCGAGTCGATTGGATCGACTGCTTTCTTGAGCTTATGGTCGGACGGCGCAGAAGGGGTGTAATCGGCAACGGCGGCTGCAAGAATGGCGATGGTGGAGCGTCCAAAAGCCTTCACAGCTGCGCTGTACATCTGCGAAGCCGTTTGAACATGGATGGTTTCGATTCCCGCTGGAATGGGAAGCTCGATGGGCCCGGCGATAAGCGTCACGTTTGCCCCGCGATCGCGAGCGGCACGAGCGAGTTCGAGACCCATTTTCCCACTCGAGCGATTTGCAATGTATCGAACCGGATCGATGGGCTCGTGAGTTGGACCTGCCGTTATGAGGACATGCTCACCAACGAGGTCAGTAGAGCCTTGAAGCAGCGAGCAGGTAGCGTCGGCGATGGCTTCAGGCGTTGGCAAGCGCCCAGAACCAATGTCGCCGCATGCAAGATAGCCGGAGTCCGGCTGAACAAAGTGCACTCCCCTACTTTTAAGCACCTCTACATTTTCTTGCGTAGCCGCGGCGCTCCACATTCCCGAATTCATTGCTGGGGCGATGAGAATCGGCGCTTTTGTCGCGAGCAAAGTTGTAGACATGAGATCGTCTGCGATGCCATGTGCCATTTTGGCGATACAATTTGCCGTTGCCGGTGCGACAAGGACGACATCGGCTTCCTGAGCAAGCGATATGTGGTGAATGGGGTCTTCCGGGTCATCGAAGAGTCCTATAGCCACTTTCTCATGAGTCAGAGCACGAAACGTTGTGGGACCCACAAATTGAGTTGCGTGCTCTGTCATAAGCACTTTTACGCGGTATCCCGCTTTTTGCAGAAGGCGCAAGATCTCGCAGGACTTATATGCTGCAATGCAGCCGGTGACGCAGAGAAGGACGGTCTTTTCTTCGCTGGATCCACAGACACCCATAGCCTACTCCTCGGGAAGGATGACCATCAGGCGGTGGCAGTAAGGGCACTCGGTGACCTCGTTGGCATGCTTCAGGTCGCTCATGCTCGAAGACTGTAGGGTCATACGGCAGATGCTCGGGACGTTGCCCTCGAGTTTCTCAACAGCTAAATGGCCAAAGCGTTTTGAGGCGTCCTTATAGGCATTGCCGAGCGCCGGGTCAAGGCTTTCAAAGAGTTGAGTACGCTTGCGCTCGTTCTTATCGATGGCGCTTTGAATATCGACAGCATGCGTACGTGCCTGCTTGGTTAGCGCGACAATGGCGTCTTCGATCTTCTTGAGATTCTGCTTAAGAGTAGCCTCGTCAGCCTGGATAGTGCTGAGCTTCTGGCGGGCTTCGGTGCGCTCAAACTCAACTCGATCAAGCTTTTTGGCAAAGTCGGAAAGCGTAATCTCAAGCTGCTGGACTTGACGGTAGTCGTCCATGTCGACTTCGCGGCGAGCTTTCTCAATTCCGTCGTGAAGTGCCTGCTCGCGACTGTCGAGCTCCTGCAAATCGATTTCAACATCTTTGCGCTGGGCAAAGTATTTTGTCACGTCGCCCTTAAGCTTGATATAGAGTTTGCGGCGTCGCGCTAACTCTGCGATTTCGGCCAGATTCTGAAGCTGCTCTTTGTCGCGCATGAGCGTAAGATCGATTTCCTGCAATTCCAAAAGTGTCGAGCCAACGCTCATGAGGTTCTCCTTAATGATTATTACTTTGCCGTCCACCATTGTGCTGAATGAGTAATTGTAGCTATGGAAGTGGGCGTGACCCCTGCTTCTTGTGCGGCTTTTGCCAAGATTTCCACGAATGGCTCTTCTGAGCGGTCATGGCCAAGCAGCAGTACGTCAAGGCCACGTATTGAGAGGTCCTGACAGATATGATAGCCTGCCTCCCCGCAGATAATTGCATCCACGTTTGCCCTGAGCGCCAATTCTCCGAAATCGCCAAGTGATCCACCGAGAAAAGCCACTCTTGAGATGCGATGGGACGGTTCGCCCCACACACGCGGCTGTGTATGGAAGACGCGAGAAGCACAGGAGGCGAGTTCGGCGAGGTTGGTTTCTGCAATGTCCGCGACTGCTCCCAGGCCAAGAAGATCGGGCTGTTGCATAAATTCAAGCGAAGAAGACGCGGTGAAGTCCATGAGTTCGGGCAGGAGCGTTCGGGCTGCTGCCGAGCGATCGAGATTGGTATGCATCGAAATTACCGACACACCGAGGCGAGCGGCTTCGTAAACAACGGAGGAGGAGCTGGGGGTAAGGCTTTCGGCAGGCTTAAATGCATCCGGAGCTTTGATATAGACAGGATGATGCGTAAGCAGGACATTCGAGCCCAATTTGTGAGCGGAGCGAACATTGTCGAGAGTGGCATCGAGGGCACACGTCACGCCCGTGATTGTAGACGAGGGGTCTCCAACGGACAGTCCGACGTGATCCCAAGGCTCGGCGGTATCGAGCGGAAACGCTTTGAAAAGAGCGTCTAGAAGGCTAGCAACCAGCATGAGGTTCTCCGATAAGTTCGAAAAGACACGAGCAGAACCGATCGAGCGAGGCGGGGTCGATTCGGTCGTCAAAAGAAATGCGCAGGGAGCCCAGTGCGCGATTGCGCGGAATACCCATTGCGAGCAAAACATGGCTGGCATCTTGATTGCCACTTGTGCAGGCTGAGCCAGCAGACACTTCAAAACCACGGGCATCAAGCTGCAAAATGAGGTCTTCTGAGTCGAAATTATCGACGGTGATGGAAACAATGCCGGGGAGATGGTCGACTTTGCGATACTCGCCTATTGTTGCACGGATAAGCGGATGCTTCACCAGGCGGTCATAAAGAGCGTTGGAAAGTTCGGTAAGGCGAGCGAAGTCATGTGCCACATTTGGATATACCTCCGAGGCAGCTGCTGTCAACGCGATTATTTGACGCAAGTCTTGTGTCCCCGGACGCCTACCTGCTTCCTGACCTCCTCCAAAGATGCGAGGTTGAAAGGGCGTACGCGTCTTTAAATACAGCGCACCCACTCCCACGGGGCCACCGATTTTATGACCAGCGAGGGAAAGGGCGTCGATACCGAGGCTATCGATATCAAGTGGGACGTGAAGAAAACCCTGAATAGCATCTGTATGAAAATAGGCCCCATGTTCATGAGCGCAGGCTGCAAGGTCGGCGATAGGCTGAACTGCTCCCGTTTCGTTGTTGGCGAGCATTACCGAAACGAGGGCAACCGAATCGTCCATCATGCTGGCGAGGGTTTTCGCTTCGATAACTCCATGGCTGTTGGGCAAAATCAAATCGGTGGTAAAGCCTGCGGCATGAAGCAGAGGAATGTTGTCGAGCATCGAATCGTGTTCGATCGCCGAGATGAGAACGCGCGTGCGCTGCTTATTTGACTGTCTGGCTCCCTCGGCTATACCAAGAAGGGCCATTGCGTTGGCTTCGGTGCCTCCGCCAGTAAAGATGACTTCGCTTGGGCGAACAGATCGTCCAAGCGTTTGAGCGAGCGAGCGGCGGCATCCCTCGAGCTTTTGTGCCGCCGCTCGACCTAGAGAGTGAAGTGAATTGGGGTTGACTCCGGCAAGCGGGCCATTGTCATATTCGCGCTGAGCATCGATGGCGGAGAGGCGAAGAGGGGTCGATGCGGCGTAATCTAGATTCACTATTTCGGTATGGGCGAAGGACATGGTCGGTCTATCTCTAGGCGTTTTGTTTCGCGATGCCTCGAGTGCCGGCCTCGCGAAGGTCGAAAACAGCCTGAGCGGGATCATGCGATCCAAAGACGGCGGAGCCAGCAACAAGAACGTTGGCGCCGGCGGCAACGTTCTGTTCGATATTGCCCATGCCAACACCGCCATCGACCTCAATCATTGGGTCGACACCGTGGCGTTTGCACAAGGCAGTGAGCTCGCGAAGCTTGGCATACGTTGCCTCAATATACTTTTGACCGCCGAATCCGGGATTCACGCTCATAAGCAGAACCATATCAAGATCATCGATGATGCTCTCGAGAAGGCAAACAGGTGTTGCGGGATTCAAAACAACGCCGGCTTGAACGCCCTTGTCATGGAGGCGCGATACGATTCGATGCAAGTGCGTCGCAGCCTCGTAGTGAACCGTAATGAGGTCGGCGCCGGCGTCGGCATACCAGTCAATGGATTCTTCGGGATTCGAGACCATCATGTGCACGTCGAGCGGCACGTTGCTTACGCGCTTGGCAACACGTACGACCTCGGGTCCAAAGGTAAGATTTGGAGTAAAGTGGCCATCCATGACATCGATATGAATGAAATCGGCGTTTGAGATTTTCTCCAAATCCCCCGCAAGATTGCCAAGGTCGGCGGAGAGAATTGAAGGCGAGATTTTAACGTTGCGCATTGTTGCACCTTTTCTATTCGATGATTCCGTAGAACTCTTCAGTGGGAACGCGATCGACGAGATTGGTCAGGACCTCCTGCATGCTTTGTCCATGCCAAAGGGCATCATTGAGGGCAAACGTAAGCGGAGCGTCGACACCGAGGGTGTGGGCGAGTTCGGTTGCACTTTTTGCTGCGTGAGCGCCCTCGACGACCATATGCGTTTGGTTTTGATACTGCTCCAGGCTGGTGCCTTGGGAGAAAGCATGGCCAAAGGAACGGTTTCGCGAATGTGGCGATGTGCAAGTTGCTACAAGGTCGCCCATTCCGGCAAGACCCATACAGGTAAGGGCCTCGCCGCCGCGGGCATGAACAAGACGGCTGATCTCGGCCAGTCCGCGGGTCATGATAAGCGCGAGGGTGTTGTCGCCGAATCCAGCACCCGAGGCAATACCGCACACAATGGCGATGATGTTCTTAACCGCTCCGCACATCTCAACGCCAATAACGTCTCCGGAAAGGTAGATTCGGAATTCTGGTGCTAAAAGGATCCCTTTAAAAAAACTGGCGACGTCGTTGTCTTCGGCGGCGATAACGGCGGCAGAAAGCTGCCCTTGGCATACCTCTTCTGCGTGGTTGGGGCCAGAGAGTGCTGCAATGCGCTCTGGGTGCCCGCATTCGTCGCCGATGACCTCATTCATAAGCAGGCCGGTTGTCGACTCGATTCCCTTGGTGAGACAAAGGATCGGTGTGGTTTCGCAGATATAAGGAGCCGCTTGATTCGCGATTTCACGAAGGTGCGTGGAGGGCACGGCAAAAATAATGCCGTCGGCACATTCAAGTGCTTTCACGATATCGGTTGTAGCGCTAACGTTTTTGGGAAGTTCGTAATGAGTGAGGTAACGAGGATTGACCCCTTGTTCGTTGATGCCCCGAGCGCATTCTTCGCTATGTGACCACATGATGACGTCGTTGCCATTAAACGCTGCTCGACCAGCAATCGCGGTTCCCCAGGAGCCGGAGCCGATCAGGGTGATTTTCATGATGCATCATCCATTTTCGAAACGCGCTTTGTAAAGGAAAGCTTTGATTCTTTTCCAGCCAGTAGTTTTTTGATATTGCTTCGATGAGCCCATACAACGATGACGCCCATGACAGCCATCAATAGCTTACAGGGAATAGAGGAATAAGGGAATGCGATGCTCACCGTAACGGGAACCAACGCCGCAGTTGCTATGGAACCAACCGAGACAAATTTTGTAATCGCTACGAGAACGATAAAGATGCCAAGGTGAATAAGTGCGAGTGGCCAATACCATCCAAAGAGGACACCGACACCCACGGCAATACCCTTGCCCCCGTGAAAATGAAGGTAAGGAGAAAAAACGTGTCCACACAGGCAGGTGAGGGCAACAAGAGCCAGCACCCAATCGGCCGGAGCGCCGGGAGCGAGCATGGCGACGTTGCCCTCAAAGGCTACATGTGCAATGACGATACGAGAGACGCAGACTCCTAGCACGCCTTTGAGCATATCGAAAAGCAGCGTTGCGGCGGCTACTTTAGGTCCTGCAACGCGAAGTGCGTTCGTAGTGCCGATGTTGCCCGATCCGGCATTTCGGATATCGCCGTTGCCGGATAGCTTGCCGATGATCAGACCAAAGGGGATGCCACAGACAAGAAAGGACATGACAACGCAAACAAGGGTGATTGGCAAGCAAGACTCCAAAGAAAAGCTTTGCATTACTTATCTTCCTTCCCCATCTCTTTTTGATCCTTCTTGCGGAATCGCAAACGAATGGGAGTACCCTTGAAATCAAAGGTCGCGCGCATACGGTTCTCAATATAGCGGCGATAGCTATCGTTGATCAGATCGGTGTGGTTGACGAAGAACGTAAAGGCGGGCGGATTGGTTCCTGTTTGAGTTACGTAGTGCATGCGCAGGCGACGCTTGCCGTCGACAATGGTGTGGCCGAACTCACGCATATCGGTCAAGAGCTGATTGAGCTTAGAAGTCGAGATGCGTGCCGAACGATTTTGTGCGGCAGAATCGACAAGAGCCCAGATCTTTTCGACCGAGCGGCCAGTGAGGGCAGAGATTCGCAGGTAATTTGCCCATTTTGCCATACCCATGCGACGTTCGACCGTCTCCATCATCTGTTCGCGCGCATGGTCGTCGGGCAAAAGGTCCCATTTGTTGAGCAGGACAACGATGGCGCAGCCGCGCTCGATGGCGAGATTGGCGACCTTCTGGTCCTGCTCGGTCATACCGGTGGAAGAGTCGATAACGAGCAGGGCGACATCGGCACGGTCGATTGCGCGAAGCCCGCGGACCATCGAGTAGTATTCGATATTCTCGTACACGGTGCTCTTTTTACGAATGCCAGCAGTGTCTACAAGACGATACTTCTTGTCTCCGCGCTCGATGACGGTATCGATGGCATCGCGCGTGGTGCCGGCGACGTTGGACACAATGGAGCGATCGGAACCAAGAATCTTGTTGAACAAGGAGGACTTGCCGGCATTGGGCCTACCGATGATGGCGACGGAGAGAATGCCGTCATCGATCTTTTCTTCCTCATACGATTCGGGAAGCAGCGCGACGACATCATCGAGAAGGTCGCCTGTTCCATGGCCGTGCAGAGCGGAAACCGCGATGGGGTCACCTACGCCCAGCGAATAGAACTCCCAGAGTCGCTCCTGTTCGCGATCGGGATTGTCGAGCTTGTTGACGAGCAAGAAGGTGGGCTTCTTTGCGCGCTTGATCATGCGCGCAACGCTCTCGTCTTCTTCGGTAACGCCGACGGAGCCATCGACAACGAAGAGGATGACGTCGGCTTCTTCTGCGGCGGCAAGAGCTTGGTCGCGAATCGAGGCAGAGAAGATATCCTCGCTTTTCATGGGCTCGATGCCGCCTGTGTCTACGAGCGTGAACTCATGACCGGACCAATCGGCGTCGTAATAGGAGCGGTCTCGTGTAACGCCACGGCTTTCGTGGACGATGGCGTCAGAGGTTTGGGCGATGCGATTGACGAGGGTGGATTTACCGACATTCGGACGACCGACGACCGCAACGATGGGCTTCATATGTATCTCCTTGCAGACGGGACCTGGATTAAAGGTCGAGTGCTTTGTTAAGTGCTTGCAGCAGGTCTTTCGGCATCGTGGAGACGACGAAAACCTGTGCTCCCCGCGATTCGAGCTCGCGGGTTAACTGGTCTTGATGATACTCGTCAAGCGTCATGGCATCAGCGTTGAACATGACGCTAGGCATAAAGAACAGAACGTTTGAGAGATCGTCTGGGGTCTGCTCAAGTAGGTCTTGAGCGCAAATAAGGCCGGTGACATCGACATTGCCCCCAAAATAGCGATTCTCGATGCCCAAAACCTTACCGCCTAGGGGGCTTTTTTCGACAAACCGGGAAACTACGTTGCGTGCAGCCGTTCCAGAAGCAACCATCACGGTGGCGCCTGCGTCATCCAGGGCATGGCGAATTGCACGAAGACGCTCGGAATCGCACGCGAGTATCTGGTCGGTATCGTCTAGATAGCTACGTATCATGCCAATACCGTCGTAGTATTGCGGATAGCCGTCGTAGAAGTCAGCTGCAGGTGGGTCTATCCTTGCATCAAGATAAAACTCGTCCGACATTTGAAAGGTGTGGCGCCCAAAACGTTCAAAGGCTCTATCCTGATACGGCCTTACCATCTCGATAACATCGCGCGCAGATACGGGATCGTCGGAATACGAGGTGGTAAAGCGATTTTGATGCTTGGTGAACCCAAGGGGGACGATTCCCAAACTCGTTATTTGCTCATGTTCCTCGCAATAGCGAAGCGTGCGCGCGAGCTCTTCCCCATCGTTGAGCCCGGGACATAAAACGATCTGAGCGTGAATCTCGATGCCTGCATCCATGAGCGATTCGAGGACCTCGATGCCGCGTCCGGCGTTTTTGCCCATGAGTTTGCGGCGCACGTCGGGGTCTATAGCATGAATGGAGACGTTCATGGGACTCATGTCATGCTCGATAACGTTTTGCACGTCTTCATCGCTCATATTGGTGAGCGTGACAAAATTGCCTTGGAGGAAGCTCAGACGGTAATCGTCGTCGCGAATGTAGAGTGTATCGCGCCCTCCTTTGGGAAGCATTGTCATGAAACAAAAGACGCAGGCATTTACGCATGTGCGCATTTCGTCAAAGATCGGCCCATCAAACTGCAAGCCCCAGTCCTCGCCCGGGAATCGTTCGAGCTCAACGGGGGTGAGGGACCCATCGCTTGGATCGAAGACTTCGAGGGCCACAGTCTCTTCGTCCGACTCCCAAAGCCAGACGATCATATCGGTAAGCGGCTTGCCATTGACGGATATGACGCGCATTCCCGGCTCAATCCCCACGTCGTAGGCCGGAGAATCCTCGCGCACAGTAGTTACCAGTGCGCCCTGTCCGGGCTGCGGATCGCGTGAGCGTCCGTAGTTTGCAACCGTATGGGCATAATCTGTAATGGTTTGATCCATGTTAGGAAGTAATCTGCTTTAAGGTTGATAGAACATCGTCAATTTGTCCTTGTGGAGTTGAAGCGCCCGCGGTGATGCCGATATTGCTAGCGCAAGCGACCCATTTTGGGTCGATTTCCCGAGCGTCTTCTATGTGGTAGGTGCAGGGGCACACGTCGTGACATATCTGGAACAAACGTCGCGTGTTGCCCGAATTGCGCCCACCTATGACAAGCATGAGATCACATGTGGCTGCAAGAGCGCGCGCTGCCTCCTGGCGTTCGTTCGTCGCGCTGCAGATGGTATCGAAAACGCGAACCTCGCGAGCGCGAAGGAGCAAGGCGTCAACTACCTCGCGAAGATTTTTACTGGTCTGCGTAGTCTGTACGACAACCCCCACACGCGAGGAGATATCAAGGAATTCAACCTCTTGGGCGGAACTGACAATGCAAGCCTTGCCATCGGTGCAGCCAAGAATTCCTTCGACTTCGGGATGACCTGCCTCGCCCACGATGACAACTTGGTAACCACCCCTATAAAGCGATCGCGCATGGTCTTGCACGCGCTTAACAAAGGGGCACGTGGCGTCGACAACGTGCAGTCCTGCGTCTTTGGCGGCTTGCTTGACTTGAGGCGCAACTCCGTGCGCGCGGATAATCAAGGTTCCATCTTTAACTTCGTCAACCGAGTGGGCAACATGTGCACCTTGCTGCTCAAGATCTTGGACAACGCGTGGATTGTGAATCAGTTCACCGAGAGTGTGAATTGAGCCATCTTGCTCGGCGAGAACCTTAGAGGCTTCTTCGAGCGCGCGCTTCACTCCAAAGCAAACGCCTGCATGCTGTGCAACTCGAATCGAGGGCGAGGTCATTATTTCCTCCCGGGATGCTCGGCTTGAAGCTCATCTCGAAGCGCGTACATACGATTCACGGCCTCGTTTTCGATCCAAGTGCTTTTTTCTTTGCGTTTGAGATCGTTGGGAGCATCATCAAAGCTTAGCTTTTCTCCCGCCTTCATCCAGCACTTGAGCGGCTTCGTAATCTTTGAGCCTTTGGGAGTCAAATCCCTGAATCCGCATACAGCCATCGGGGAGATTGTTGCCTTGCCCATGCTTGCAATGATGGCAAAGCCACCGTGTACAACCACCGGTTGATCATCGGTTCGAATGCGTGTTCCCTCGGGGAAAATCAAGATGTCTTCACCGCGTTGCAAGGCGTGCTGGGCATAGCGAAGAGACTTGAGGTCGGCGGTGCCGCGTGCAACGGGAATGCCCCCCACACGCGAAAAGGCCCATTTAACGATTTTGGTCTTGTTGAACTCGGATTTAAAAATGGGGCGTACGCGATGGCCTTTTGCCCAAATATGGGCAACGATGGCAATAACCTCCGCCATGGAGGTGTGATTGCAAATGATCACGGTACCGCGTTCGCTATTGGAATCGAAGAGCTTGTCGGCGTCCTCAAAGTCCCAACGCCACATAATCTTGGAAAAGGCAAACAAGATCGCAAGAACTATGCTGTACATTGCCCTGAGTCCCACGGGGTACTCGCGCATTCCATGGCCGTAATAGTCCTCGTAGGTTGACGTAAAGTGATGCATATTAGCTCACCTGCTTAACGAGTGCGCAAATCTTATCGCACACGGCTTCGATGCTCTGGGATGAAGAGTCGATGTGGTAGGCATCGTCGGCGGCACGCAAGGGTGCAACCGCACGATGAGAGTCGAGGTCATCGCGACGCTCGATATCGGCGAGGGTTTTTTCGACAAGTGCGTCGATTTCTGTTTGATCGAGCTGAGTGTCCCCAAGACGCTGGAGTACGCGACGACGAGCGCGCTCGCGCGGGTCGGCGGTCAAAAAGACCTTGACCTCCGCTTGCGGGAACACGACGGTGCCGATATCGCGACCCTCTGCGACAACGTTGCGGGTTGCGGCAAAATGGCGCTGGCATCGAAGAAGCGCCTTTCGCACATCCGGATAGGCTGAAACTTTGGAAACGATACGATCGGTCTCTGGAGTGCGGATTTCGCGAGAAACGTCTTTACCATCGGCGAAGACATGCTGCATGCCATCGATGGTATCGAATGTGATGGTCAGATCGTTTGCACAGGCGGTCACCGCCTTTTCGTCATCGAGGTCGATTCCAGAAGAAGCGCAGACAAACGCAACGGTACGATACATTGCTCCCGTATCGAGCTTATCGAACTTCAATCGATCGGCGATGAGGTTGGCGATGGTCGATTTGCCCGATCCGGCGGGTCCGTCGATTGCGATAATCATGATAGTTTCCAAGAGGCCTTTCTATCAGGTTGGTTAGTGTTTTGCAGCATGTAGAAGAAGGTCGATTTCGTCGTGGTCGAGCAGCCTCCAAGAGCCGCGGTCGACACGATTGAGGCTGAGCGGCCCAAAGGTCGAGCGATGGAGTTTGATCACCGGGTGATGAATTGCAGAAAGCATACGCTTGACTTGGTTCTTTCGTCCTTCGTGGATAATTACCTCAACGGCGGTCGTATAAGATGGAATGCCCGCGGGCGCCACCTCTATCGCCTCTCGCTGCGAAAGAATCCGGCAGATAGCGGGCTGACATGGTCCGTCGTCTAGCGTGATTCCGTGTCTGAGTGGTTCAAGCTCTGTATCGCGAAGGATACCGTCGACTAACGCTATATAGGTTTTGTCGACATGATGAGAAGGATGCAAAAGCGCTTGGCCCAAATCCCCATCGGTCGTGAAGAGGAGAAATCCGGTTGTGTCCTTATCGAGCCTTCCTACGGGATACAGACTGGGATAGCGATCGGTGGGAACGAGGTCTGCAATGCATGGGCGACCCTGGGGGTCGCTCATGGTCGTAACATAGCCCGAAGGCTTATTGAGCACGAGGTACGTAGCGCCAACAATAAGCGACACGGGGCGACCGTCGACCTCCACTCGATCGACAAGAGGGTCGATTTTAGTGCCCATTTCTGTTTTCACTTCTCCGTTGACGGTAACTCTGCCAGCAGTCATCAGGCCTTCGGAACCGCGACGGCTTGCTACGCCCGCGCGCGCCAGAAAACGCTGCAGGCGCATGGGGACAAGGCGTTCATCTTCTGTAAGGCTACGCATCGTCAACCTCATCCGTCGTGTTCTCGGTCATTAAGCCGTCAGCATTGTCTTCTTCCAGATCGATGAGTTCGCGTTCTTCTTCAAGATCATCGTCGGTCTCCTCGAGCGTCGACTGGATAGATCTTCCGGAGAGACGCTCGCGAATAAACTGGCGCGACTGCTCATCGGGTGCAAACTGCTCAAGATCTGGAAGGTCTTTTGTGCTGCGCAGGCCAAATTTCTCAAGAAACGCGCTGGTGGTTCCATAGATAATCGCTTGACCATGTTGGGGGTCACGCCCAAGCTCTCGAACAAGACCCTTATCGACAAGGGAGGATATAACGCCATCGGAGTTGACGCCGCGAATGCCCTTGACCATCTCGCGCGTCACGGGCTGGTGGTAGGCAATGACGGCAAGCGTTTCCAATGCAGCTTGTGAAAGGCGCTGTGTGTCCCAGGAAAGGACAAGCGCCTCGACTTGCTCATGGAATGCAGGATGGGTGAACAGGCGCCATCCGCCGGCAACCTCGCGCAGCTGGATGCCACGGTTTTTTTCCTGGTATTCAACTTGAAGCTCGGCAAGAAGCGACGCGCACTCCCCCGGCGTGATGGAAAGGATTGAAGCGAGTGCCGGTGCGCTCACGGGATCGCTCGATACAAGCAGCATAGCCTCGAGGGCGCCTTTTAATGAAGATGAATCAAGTGCTTCTAGTTCATTCATCGTTCTCCCCCTCTTCAATCGTCAGCGCATCTCCCGGATGGTATGCGGGGGCGCCTTCAACGCGATCGATTTCAATCGTTCCAAATAGTTCATCTTGCTTCAGGGTGACTGAACCCCGTTTTGCAAGTTCGAGGACAGCAAGAAAGGTGGCCACAAGCTGTTCGGGTGTCGCGTCACCATCGAGAAGTTCTTGGAATGTGGTGTGCTCTTTCGATATGGTTACGCGATCAACAGAGGCGACGGTGAGCTCGAGTGGAATACGGTGAGGCGCCACGTGCTCTGCTTCGAGAAGAAAAGTCTCCCTGCGTCCATCAAGGTCGGCGCAGATAACCGCCAGTCCACGCAGCGTGATGCCAGAGAGGTAGTCGGGCATCAGGTTGAGGAATTCTGGATCAGGACCCGCAACTCGAGGATGCATGCGGCTTTCCGCTTCCATACGTGCCCCAAGCGCCGCTGCTGCGCTTTTAAACTGCTTATAGGCAATGAGGCGTGCAATGAGGACCTTGCGCAGGGCATCGCCGTCGAGATTCGCGTACTCCCCCATCTCTTCTTCATCGAGCACCGGGGCAGAATCCGAATCATCTGGAACAAGAGAAGCGGCTTTGATGTCGAGAAGTGTTGCCGCTACGAGCAAAAAATCACTCGCGACATCGAGGTCGAGCGCTTCGAGTCGGTCGACCTCTGCTAGGTACTGGTTGGTCACTTCGGTGATCGAAATGGAGCCGATATCGACTTTTTGCCGGCTTACCAGCTGAAGAAGAAGGTCGAAAGGCCCTGAGTAGACCTGCGTTGAAACGCGATATGACACAAAGCCTCCCTATCCTGTTGGCAACCTTACAACGTGCTTAAAGAACTATTAGTCTACTATATCGCGCTCACCATAAATGAAGTGAGTCCTTGCGCCAAAGGATAGACAGTAATGTCAAAGTACATGCCAATGATGTCAATGTGCAGCACGGTGGGAAGAAGATAGAGGATAACCAGCAAGATTGGCATCGCATATTGTTGGATGCGGTAGTACTCCCGTAGGGCTTTTCCTTTTAAAAAGGGAACTAGAATCGAGGACCCGTCCAGCGGGGGTAGGGGGATTAGGTTAAAGAAGGCCAACGATAGGTTGACAACGATAAAGGTCATAAAGAAAGAGAATAGGGAGTACAGAAGGCTCATGGGGGCCTGCCCGGCGAGCAGGGGTAGTAAAACGTACCCGATGAGTGCTGCTGCAAGGGCTAGCAGCGCATTTGAAAGTGGTCCGGCAAGCGCCACGAGCAGTTCGTCGCGCTTGGGATGCTTGAGGTTATTCAAATAAACGGGAACAGGCTTTGCAAATGCGAAAACAGGTCCTCCGGCGGCAAGCATAAGCAGCGGCAGGAGGACGGTACCAAAAGGATCGATGTGGGCAAGGGGATTTAATGAGACTCTACCTCGCGAACGAGCCGTTTTATCGCCGAGCACATACGCGGCAAGTGCATGCGCGCTTTCGTGTATCACGATACCGACAATGAGAGCAACGGCATCGATGAGCAGGGTTTGGATATTCATTCCAATCCGTTCTAGCGAAGTTTAAAGATTGCACGCTGTAAAGCGTAGTCGATAAGGAAGAGCAAGGCCGCACTCAGGGCAAAATCGAAACGGAACACCCCGCCAAATGGAGAGGGTATCAATCCATACCCCGCGATGAGGGAAGGCAGCGCATTGGAGATATCCAGGATGAATCCGGTTAGATGAAGACGAGCAACCAGGCTGGGAAAACACAGCATAATCGCCAGGATGCACAGGGCTATGGCACAAAGACGTGCTATCCAGCTTAAGATGGTGCAGGCAATCGCTCCGGCTCTATGCGCGTCCACGCGAGGTCTCCTCTTCGATGGTGGTGGAAAGCTCCAGCCACTCATCCTCGAGTGCCGGAATATCTTTTTTCAGTCCGTTATATTCCATGAGAGCCGTATTAAATTTCTCTTGATCGGCATATAGTTCTTCGGAAGCCATCAGTTCCATCAACTCATCATAGCGAGCGCGATGAGACTCCAGCTGCTTTTCGACGGTTGCAAGCCGGGTTTTGGTCTTCTTGAGGCGCCGATTGAGCTCTATTCTCGCTTCGGCTTCGGCTCGACGTTGCTCCTTAGTCTTTTTTCCACCCTCACGTGCGGGCGCGGTGCTTGCACTCGGCACATGGGAGCGGCGAAGCGTTCGTCCTACGACGGAGTCTGCGTGGGCGGCAGGCGTGGGGGTGTTGCTTGAAGCGGAAGCAGCCCGTTGAGCCAATTCATCGCGTTTATACAGGTAGTAATCATAATCACCATCGTAGACGGTCATTTTTCCATCGCGAATGTCAATGATGCGAGTCGCGACGGCACGCACAAGGTGCTCGTCGTGGCTGATGAGCACGATGGTACCCGGAAAACGCTTGAGTGCATTTTCGAGCATATCGACGGAGTCGATGTCGAGATGGTTTGTAGGTTCGTCGAGACACAGAAGCGCCTCGGGCGCAACGAGCATCTTTGCGAGCGCAAGGCGTGCTTTCTCGCCTCCAGAAAGCACGCGGACCTTCTTTTCGATTGCATCGTTATCGCTAAAGAGGAAGGCGCCGAGCAGGCTGCGCTGCTGCGGTACGGTCCATTTTGGGGTGACGGTGTCGATTTCTTGGAGGACCGAATTGTTTTCGTTCATCCCCTCGAGGGCATGCTGGGCGTAATACGCAATGCCGACGTTTGTGCCCAGGTCGCGCGTTCCGCTCGAAAGAGGCTCAATCCCTGCAAGCATTTTCATCAACGTAGACTTGCCCGCGCCGTTAGGACCCACGAGCGCCACATGGTCGCCGCGATAAAGCTTAACGTCGAGGTTTTCGTAGATAGTTTTGTCCTCATAGGACTTCGAGGCGTTTTCGAGCGAGACGACCATATCTCCCGAACGCGGTGGATCGGGAAATTTGAAGTCGATGTGTTTGTGGCCTTCAGGCAAAATGACGAGTTCGCTTTTGATCTGCTCGATCTTCCTGATGCGCTCCTGAGCCTGAGCTGCTTTGGTGGGTTTATATCGAAATTTATCGACGAAGACCTGCATATGGGCGATATCGCGCTCTTGAGCGGCACGCTTTGCACGCATCTGCTCAAGGTTGTCCTCGCGCTGCTTGAGGTAAGAGCTGTAATTGCCGGTATACGTGGTAATACGACGGTTCTCGAGGGCAGCAACGTGGTCGACGCAAGCATCCATGAATGCGCGGTCGTGGCTTACGATGAGGACCGCACCTTCATAGCTGGAGATAAAGCCGCGAAGCCATTGAACGCTTTCGAGGTCAAGGTGGTTTGTAGGCTCGTCGAGCAAGAGAAGATCGGGATGGCGGAGAAAAAGCTTAGCGAGTGCGATGCGCATTTGCCAGCCGCCGGAAAACTCGGAGCATGCCCTTGTAAAATCTTCAGGGTGAAAACCGAGTCCCGAAAGAATCTTCTTCGCATTGCTTTCAAGCTCGTAGCCGCCAAGATGTTCAAAACGATCCTGAACGCGACCGTATTCGTCTAGAAGTGAGGAGACATCCTCCCCTTTCTCGGAAAGCTCGGCAATCATGCCCTGCAATTCCTGGGCGCGCTCCCCCATCTTGCGAATCTCTTGAGCAGAAGCAACGACTTCTTGAATGATGGAGGTATCGGAGGCTAGATTCGTTTCCTGCTCCAGATAGCCTACTTGGGTGTCCTTGGCGAACTGGATTGTGCCCCCGTCACAAGAATCAATACCCATGATTATCTTGAGCAGCGTTGTTTTACCGGCACCATTGGGCCCTACGAGCGCATAGCGTTCCCCTGCATTGATTTGAAACGAAGCGCCGTTGAGCAAAACGCGCGCACCAAAGCTTTTTTCGATTTTATCGGCAAGCAGAATCATGAAGCCTCGCTGAATGACGTCGTAGAAATTAGTTTGAGAGCACGTCCGATTTTGAATCTAGAAAACGAAATGTATCGTGCTTGAGCCGTCAGAATCATAGCACATGGGTCAATTGGGTCTAATTATGCGCATATCAGGCGCAAAAGAAAAAGGCCAGGACGTATGTCCTAGCCTTAGATTGCGATGGTGGGCGATACAAGATTCGAACTTGTGACCCCATCCGTGTGAAGGATATGCTCTACCCCTGAGCCAATCGCCCGTGTGCTTTTCAGCGAAATTGATAATACCATGACAGCTCGCTTTGTCCAACACTTTTTTAAAAACTTTGGATCCGGTTGACTCATTTAGGCGAGATATCGTGCCACGTATCGCTGTGCCCAGTGGGGCATAGCGGGATGGCCCTTCTTTATGCAAAAGGCCAGACACATGGTCTGGCCTGCTGTTTTCCTGGTGGGCCCTCCGGGATTCGAACCCAGAACCCAGGGATTATGAGTCCCCTGCGCTAACCGTTGCGCCAAGAGCCCGTATAGCAAAACAGCCTTTGGTTTCCCAAAGGCTGTAAAGTGCAAGTGGTGGAGACGAGGGGAATCGAACCCCTGACCTCTTGACTGCCAGTCAAGCGCTCTCCCAGCTGAGCTACGCCCCCAATCGGTGCGGAAATAACTATACGAGAACCGAGACAATGATGCAAGAAAAACTTTTAACCATTTTCGAATTATCTAGCATCTAATTGTTCGATCGATTGATGATGCTCAGGATACGCAGGAAGACATTCATGATGTCGACAAATAGGTTGCTTGCCATAAGTACGGCATTTGGGACTGTGGGCGGCACTTGCGTGGCACAGTACGTGTCCCACCCGATAAAGCAGGCAAAAAGTGCCACAATGACGTAATCAGTTGCGGTCTGGTCGATTCCCATAAACATCAAAACGATCTCGACCAGGACTACAGCCAGAAGAGCTCCACAAAGAACTCCCGAGATCTTTGCGAAGAAGCGCGGGAAGAGAACGCCGAGTGCTCCGAAAATGACGGTAATGGCCGCTGTTGCCGTGAAAGCGGTGTTGATCGCGGGCAAATCGGCTGCCATAACCCCAATCGAGGAAATAAATCCAAACGTCGTAATGAAGAGAATAAAGCCACCGAGCGACATAGGAACACTTTGCCGACTCTGTGCCACACTCATCAAAATCAAGCCACCAATCGTGCCAAGGAAAGTGATGCCCATGACCGAAAAGGCATGCGAGCTCAAATACATGAGAAAATGAATGTCGCGGGTGATATAGCAGCCCGCTCCCATGACGCAAAAACCAATGAAGATCAAGGCAGCGATGATGAAATTGTATAAGCGTATGGAGATGGGCTTGCCCTCCATGGCGCTGTTTTGAATAGGTGAAATACCGTCAAATTCGTTCATGTCTAGCTCCAGACTAAGAGAGCGCCTGCTTTGCCTCGCGAACGCGCGCTGCCACAATTGTGGCGGCTTCATCGATAGAAATATCCTCGCGCTCCCCCGTTGCACGATCTTTTAGCTCGAAGGTGCCGTTCTTAAGGCCACGCTTGCCAATAACGATCTGATACGGGAAGCCCATGAGGTCGTTGTCGGCAAATTTGAACCCGGGACGCTCATCGCGATCGTCGACAACGACGTCCAGGCCGGCGTCGAGCAGCTCTTGAACGAGCCTGTCGGTTGCTTTGGCGCAATCCTCTTTCTTGGGATCGAGAGGGATAACGGAAACCTCATAGGGGGCAACAGAGACAGGCCAGATAATGCCGTTCTCATCATTGTGCTGCTCGACAATGGCCGCAAGCGTGCGGGAAACGCCTACGCCGTAGCAACCCATGATGAGCGGCTTTTCCTTTCCGTCCTCGTCCATAAAGGTGGCACCCATAGCCTCGGAATACTTGGTTCCAAGTTGGAACACCTGAGAAACCTCGATACCGCGAGCGGCAGAGAGGGGCTTTCCGCAATGCGGACATGGGTCGCCAGCGAGAACGGTAACAAGGTCTGCCCACTCGTCCACCTTGAAGTCACGGTCGGGACATGCACCCGTAAAGTGGTAATCAACCTCATTGGCGCCACAAGCCCAGCTCTTGGATTCTTTAAGGCTGGAATCGCAGACGAGCTTGATGCCCGCGGGGAGATGTACCGGACCGATAAAGCCCTTGAAAAGACCAAATTTCTCGAGTTCCTCATCGGTCATCATGCGATAGCCCTTGCCAAAGACATGCTCGGCTTTGCATTCATTGAGCTCATGGTCACCGGGGACGATTGCGACGACGGGCTTGCCTTCAGAGTCAATAAGAGCAAGAGATTTACGCGTGCCGTTTTTGGGGAAGCCAAAGAACTCGGCAACAGCTTCGATAGTTCCGAGGCCCGGGGTCTCGACCTTCTCGAGCGTTCCGTTGCCAGGGCCCTCTGTGACAGAGACCTTGGTGCTTGCCGCTTCATCATCGGCAGCAAATCCGCAGTCATCGCAGTAGACGAGACTTGCCTCGCCCGCATCGGCGAGTGCCATGAATTCGACCGAGGTGTCACCGCCAATTTCTCCCGAGTCGGCAACGACGGGAAGGGCGTGGACGCCGCAGCGTACGCAGATGTTGGCGTACGCCTCCTTCATCTTGTCGTATTCTTCTTGCAGGCTTTCTTGCGTTGCGGAGAAGGAATAGGCATCCTTCATGATGAATTCGCGTCCGCGCATAAGGCCATAGCGGGGGCGGAACTCATCGCGGAATTTATCTTGAATGTGATAGAGGTTGACGGGAAGCTGCTTATAGCTGCGCAGCTCGTTGCGGACAAGCGCAGTGATCGTCTCCTCGTGCGTGGGTCCAAGGACGAACTCACGGCCGTGACGGTCATCAAAGCGCACGAGCTCCTTTCCGTAAGCGTCAATTCGACCACTTTCACGCCAGAACTCAGCGTCGACCATGATAGGCATCATGAGCTCCTGAGCATCATGGCTGTCCATCTCGTCGCGAACGATGTCCTCGATTTTACGAATAGCTCGCCAGGCAAGGGGAAGATAGGTGTAAAGACCGGCTGCTTCCTTGCGAATCATGCCGGCACGAAGAAGCAGACGATGGCTTGCAAGCTCGGCCTCCGCAGGGTCTTCCTTGAGCGTAGGTGCGTAAAGCCTGGACATTTTCATCGCGCGCTTAGTGGTGGCCACGGGAACTCCTCAAACTAATAGGTTAAGTTAACAACTAATCATACCGCACAGGGTATTACAGCTTAGAGATTTCATTCAATAGTTCATCGACGATGGCATCTTCGGGAATTTTGCGGATAATCTCGCCCTGCTTGAACAAAAGGGCGCATCCTTTGCCGCACGCCACACCCACGTCGGCATCGCTGGCTTCGCCCGGCCCGTTGACGGCGCATCCCATGACCGCCACCGAAACGGGTTTTGCACAGGAAGACAAGCGACGTTCGACCTCGCTTGCGATGTCGATGAGATTGACCTGGCAGCGAGCACAGGTGGGACACGAAATCATCTCGGGACCACGGCGGCGCAAACCAAGGGCCGAAAGGATACCCCATGCGACAGGAACCTCCTCAATGGGATCTGCTGTAAGGGAGACGCGCATGGTGTCGCCTATGCCTTCGGCAAGTAGAGTGCCTAGCGCAATGGAACTTTTAATAGTTCCCTGACGTATGCCGCCTGCCTCCGTTACTCCTAGATGAAGGGGGATCTGAGGCAGTTCGTGCGACAGCTTGCGATAGGTATCTATCGTTGTGTTCACGCTGTGGGCCTTAGCGGAGAGAACGATGTTTTCGAATCCACGCGATTCAAAATGCTCGACGAATCGCATCGCCGAGGAGACCAGTTTTTCGCTTTGTGTAAGGTCGGTACGCTCCAAAAGATCCTTTTCGATAGAACCGGCATTTACGCCGATACGAATCGCCGCGCCCATCGATCCCGCTTTGTCGATAATTGCATCGACTTTCTCCCAGGAACCGATATTGCCGGGATTGATTCGCAGTTTTGCAGCGCCCGCATCGAGCGCCCCAAAGGCAAGGCGATAATCAAAATGAATGTCGGCCACGATTGGAACGGGACTCTCTCTACAGATATCGCGAAAGCTCCCCAGCGCCTCTTTGGTTGGGACCGAAACGCGCACTACATCGCACCCCGCCTCGGCGAGTTTAGTGACTTGTTCCAGGGTGGCACCCAAGTCAACCGTAGGGGTACAGGTCATGGATTGAACAACGACGGGCGCTCCCCCGCCTATGGTGACGTTGCCTACGTGCACAGGGCGCGTCAAGTTGCGTGGAATAGAATCAGCCATATGTGCTCCTTAGAAGAATCGAAGGATATCGGCTCGCAGCATGTAAATGAATAGCAAGGCGAACACAGCTATGCCCCCATAGGAGACAATCGTCTGGACACGAACCGAAACTTCCTTGCACCTGATGCGCTGAACAATCTCTATAACGAGTTTTCCACCATCGAGCGGCGGAATAGGAAGTAGGTTCATCAAGCCAAGGGAGAGGGAAATCAAGCCGGAAAACGTCAAGAACGTGGCAAGACCTGCCGCTGCGGCTTGAGCAGACATGATTGAGATGCCGACAATTGACGTCGACTGATCGAGCACCTGCATTGTTTTTGTCGGAATCAGAAGCTGAGCGACACCGGCTGCGGTTTGAGCGACATATGCGAGCGAGAGCCGGGCCGAGTCGATGATATTGAACTTGATATGCTCGGTAGCAGCATAGATGCCGAGCTTTCCGTTGTCGAGCATCACATCGGCCGTATGCCGCTTCCCCTTATGTTCATAAACGATGGAAATGGAAGATTTTGAATCGTTTTGCTCATGTTCCTGCAAACAGGTGACGAGGTCTGTCCAGGTATCCACGTTGACAGAATCGATTTGCATGATGCGATCGCCAGCAACAATCCCCGCTTCTGCTGCAGGAGAGCTTTCGACGACCTCTCCGATGCGATTGATATCCTGAGGTACCGTGAATCCGATAAGCGAGTAAACGCTCATGAGCAGCAACATTCCTGCAATGATATTTACAAGGATTCCCGCTAAAAGAATGAAGGCTCTGCGAGGAAACGAGACGCCATCATAGGTGCGGCTTTTCTCTTGTTTAAAGAGCTCTTGGCCGTCGATGTCGCCCGACCAGGGTTCTCCCTCAGTCGTTGCGTGGTCTTTGTCAAATGCCCTTCCGTCCAAAACGGTGTTGCCCATGCGGTCACGAGACACCGTGGCATAGGTTTCTGGATAATAGGCGCGAGAACGACCGTCGCCTTCTGCGTAAACTGGAGCAATGGACCCCCAGCCCATAAGCATGATGCAGGCATTGAGGGCCTCCTCAGAATCAATATCGAGGGCCTCGGCAATTTCTTGAATTGAGGCTTGTCCGCAACGGTTGATTTCACTTAAAACACTTGGAGCGCAAGGCGAGTCGTCATGCTCCATGCCGCAGATGGCAGCATACCCTCCTATAAGAAGAGGCGTGATGCCAAAAAGTGTTCCGCAACGACGCGAGCGGTGCGCCAAACGAAAGCGACAAGGAAGGCCAAGAAAGAATTCGCTCACTCTAACGCCGCACGCACGCGCAGCAAGAAAATGTCCTCCCTCATGGATGAACACGAGAACCGATAGGAGTAACAGGCCCCAAAAGATTGGGGCAATAAATGACGGGAGATTTGACATGAAGGCTCCGATTATCAACGCGAAATACGGTCGAGCGCACAACGTGCTTGGGTGCGCGCCCAAGCATCGGTATCCGAAAGCTGATCGAGCGAGTACACAGGGCTGTTGTCATGTTGGTCCATCGCATATTCTACGATGGCATCGATATCAGTGAACGAGCATCGATTATGAAGAAAAGCATCGACGGCAACCTCGTTTGCGGCATTGAGTACGCAAGGAAGCGTTCCGCCTTCACGTCCCGCAATATCAGCAAGCTTGAGGCACCTGAATGTATCGGTGTCGGGCTCCCCAAAGGAAAGAGATGCAAGTTGCCTAAAGTCGAGGCGCGGAGATGGGCTTTCCCAACGAGCAGGATATGAGAGCGCATATTGAATGGGAATACGCATGTCGGACGCACCAAGGTGCGCTATAACCGAACCGTCAACGTATTCGACCATCGAGTGGATTTTTGCTTCGCGGTGAATCACGACGTTGACGAAGTCTATGTCGACATGGAAAAGGTGAAGGGCTTCGATTCGCTCAAGGCCCTTGTTCATGAGCGTTGCGGAATCGATGGAAATCTTAGCGCCCATGTTCCATGCCGGATGAGCGAGAGCCTGCTTTACCGTAACGTGCGAAAGCTCCGAGCGGCTCTTTCCAAAAAAGGGACCGCCGGAGCAGGTAAGCCAGATGCAGTGTGCTTCCTTGGGATTTTCTCCCTGATAGCACTGGAAGATCGCAGCGTGTTCGGAATCGACGGGAAGCAGCATGCCCGGTCGCGCCATGGGCATCAAAAGATCGCCTCCGACAACGAGCGATTCTTTGTTTGCAAGAGCCAGCTGTTTTCCGCACGCTAAAACTGCAGCGCTAGCCGAAAGGCCGGCTACGCCAACAATTGCAACGAGGACCTCGTCAACATCGTCGAAAAGGCAGATGTCCACTGCAGAACGAGCGCCCGTATAGAGCCGCACATCCCGCGGAAGATCTTCAAGTATAGGGTCGTGAACGCTTTGAGGGTCGGTTACGGCTATGCGTTTGACACCAAACTCACGAGCAGCCGCAACGAGCTCTTTGGTGTTGCTATGAGCAGAAAGTGCTACGACTTCAAGTTTATCTGCATGCTGCCGGCAAACATCAAGCGTCTGCCGTCCGATAGACCCTGTGCAGCCCAGTATGACAATGCGTTTTCGTTCGGCATCTTGAGCAGAGCGTGGCATCGCCATTACAATACTCCCCCGGCGACAAGGAGCAAGTAGGCCGTGATGCACCCGAAAATAAGGGAATCGGAGCGATCGAGCATTCCGCCATGACCGGGGATAAGATTTCCGGAGTCCTTTACGCCCACGCCGCGTTTAATGCGCGATTCGATGAGGTCTCCAAATACGCCGAGAATGGAAACAACGGCACCGCACAGCATTGCAAACGGCAGGTTCAAGGTATAGAGCTTCGTCGCCCAAAGAATTCCCCAGATAATCATGGAACCAACAATGCCACCAAAAAATCCTTCCCAGCTTTTCTTGGGAGAAATCTTGGGCGCCATTTTATGTTTGCCCAAACGGCTTCCCACGATATAGGCAAACGAATCGCTTACCCATAGAGAAGCGCATACGCCAATGGTGAGAAGGGCGCCTTTCGGTCCATAAACCTGTTCACGTAGCAAAACGATCGCAGACATCATGAAGCCGGTATAGAGGGGTCCAAAGGCAGTAACTGCAACGTCCGAAATTCGTGTACGCGGAGAATAGACGTACCAAAGACCGAGCGCGAGAACGAGTACGGCAAAGAGCATCGTTACCCAAAGACTTCCAAACATGGAGGCAACGGGAAAAAGAATCGATGCCGTGAGGCCGATAAATTCGTTGGCGACTTTGCCGTCGAGTCTCATCATCCGGAAAAACTCAAAGCAGCATAGCCAGCTCATAGCCGAGACAAAGATTGTAGTAGGAATGGTGCCAAAATATAGGCAACCGATAAAGAGACCGGCATAGATTAAACCGGAAGCAGCGCGGACAGCAAACGAGCTGAGACCCCCTTTGTTTTGAGAGGGGCTCTCATTTGTTATATCAGCGCTATCAGTTGTGCTATATGAGCTCTGGTCCATAATTAAAACGTCCTAGAAAATGCATTGTTATTTGGATTCGCCGCTAAGCCCGCCAAATCGACGATCGCGATGCTGGTACCCCAAGATGGCGCGAATAAGCCCCCATCGGTCAAAATCTGGCCAATAGGTATCGGTGATGTAAAACTCGGAATAGGCTATCTGCCACAAAAGGTAGTTTGAAACGCGCATCTCCCCCGAAGTACGAATAACGAGTTCCGGGTCGGGTAAATCGCTTGTGTAGAGGCCTGATGCAAAGGTTGCTTCGTCGATATCTTCGACCGCAAGAGCACCAGTAGCTACAGCCGAGGCAACCGTGCGGGCGGCACGGACAATTTCAGCACGGCCGCCATAGTTGACAGCAAGCGCAAGAACCATGCCCGTGTGAGAGCGGCATTCCTCTAAACCATACTCAAACACATCACGCGTTTTCTTGGGAAGCGCAGAGATATCCCCCAAGAAAACAACGCGAACGTTCTCGCGTTTGAGCAAAGGCAATTCATCGATAAACGTCTTAGCGAATAAGTGCATAAGAACGTTGACCTCATGCTGGGGACGATTCCAGTTTTCGGTCGAGAATGCATATGCCGAAAGAACATCGACGCCAAGGCGCACGGATGCAGTAATGATCTCGCGAAGCGAGATGATCCCCGCTTTATGCCCCTCGGTTCTCGCAAGGCCGCGCGAAGTTGCCCAGCGCCCATTTCCGTCCATAATGCAGGAGATATGGCGCGGAATGCGCGCCATATCAAGCAGACCCATATCGATATCTTCGGGAGCGTCAGCGAAGTACGCCTCGAATTTAGCCTGGTCGTATTTCAAGATTAAATCTCCATGACCTCGGCCTCTTTGGCCTTCAGGACTTCTTCGACCTTAGCGACATACTCATCGGTGAGCTTTTGAATCTTAGCCTGTTCGCGACGAACATCGTCTTCAGAAAGCTCTTCATCGCGCTCAAGTTTATTGTTTGCCTCGCGGCGAACATTGCGCACGGCAACGCGAGCTTGCTCGGCCATTTCACGGCACTCTTTGACGAGTTCACGACGACGCTCCTCGGTGGGCGCCGGGAAGGGAAGACGCACAACGCTGCCGTCGCTGTTAGGGGTGATGCCCAGATCGGAAGAGCTGATAGCCTTTACAATAGCATTGAGCAGGGCCTTGTCCCAAGGCTCAATCATGAGCATATGGGCCTCGGGGGTCTTTACGGCAGCAACCTGGGTGATCGGAGTGGCAACGCCATAATAATCGACCGTAATATCAGACAGAATAGTAGCGTTAGCGCGACCAGTACGCACCTTGGTGAAATTATGCTTAAGAGCCTCGATGGCCTTGTCCATCTTTTCACGAGTGTCAGACATGATTAATCCTCCTGAAAAACGATGGTGCCCACGGATTCGCCCGCAAGAGCACGCTGGATATTATTCTCGCCCTCGATATTGAGGACCATGATCGGCATGCAATTGTCCTGGCACAGGGCAGCAGCCGTCGAATCCATAACCTGAAGGCCGCGCACAAGAACCTCGTGATAGGTGATCTTGTCGAACCTTACGGCGTCTTCATTCTTAACAGGATCTTTGTCGTAGATGCCATCGACTTTAGTTGCCTTGATGAGGCAATCGGCGCCGATCTCACAGGCACGCAGGGCAGCTGCCGTATCGGTGGTGAAATACGGATTGCCGGAACCGGCGGCGAAAATCACGACGTCGCCTTTCTCAAGATGACGCATGGCGCGGCGACGGATATAAGGCTCTGCGACCTCATTCATCTGAATGGCGCTCATCACGCGGCATGGGCACTCGACACGCTCGAAAGCATCCTGTAGCGCAAGGGCGTTCATTACGGTAGCGAGCATGCCCATATAGTCTGCCTGGGCGCGATCCATACCTCCGGCGGCTCCGGCGAGGCCACGGAAGATATTGCCACCTCCCACCACGACGCCAACCTCGACGCCGTCATCGTGAAGACGCTTGACCTGTATGGCCAAACGCTCCGTGACGGAAGGGTCGATACCGTAGCCGTTGTTGCCCATCAGAGCTTCACCCGAGAGTTTGAGCAAGACGCGCTTATAGAGGTAATCAGACAAGAGGTCCTCCTTACTCGTTCATTTGGATTCATTCTATCAGGAATGAGCTTGCGGCCCATAAAAAAGCAGGCTATGGGCAAAACCCACAGCCTGCTTTATAAAGGCTCAATAGAGAGACTAGTTTGCCTCGCCACGGACCAGGCGATCAAAGTCGACAACGGTGATGGTGTCGCCGAGTTCCTTGGAAACCTGCTCAGCATACTTCTTGATGGTGAGGTTGGAATCCTTGATGAACTCCTGCTCGTTCAAGACGCACTGCTTGTAGAACTTCTCCAGGCGGCCAACAGCCATCTTCTCCTGGATGGCCTCGGGCTTACCAGACTCAGCAGCCTGAGCGATGTAGATCTCCTTCTCGTGGGCAACGGTCTCTGCCGGGACCTGCTCACGGGTGGCGCAGATGGGGGCAGCGGCGGCAACCTGAAGGGCAACGTCATGCGCAAAGGTCTTGAAAGCGTCGGCAGAAGCGGTCTCGGGCTTCTCGAAAGCAAACTCGACCATAACGCCAATCTTGCCACCCATGTGAATGTAGGTGGAAAGTGCGCCAGCCTCAACCTTGCGTGCGGCAAAACGAGCGATCTTCATGTTCTCACCCATGACATGAATCATCTCGGTGAGTTCCTCGGAAACAGTAGCGCCATTCATGGGAGCAGCGAGCAGAGCATCGAGATCGGCAGGCTCAGTCGTGGCGACGACCTCGGCAACGTTGGTAGCAAAGCCGGTGAACTTAGCGTTCGAACCAACGAAGTCGGTCTCGCAGGAGAGCTCAAGCAGAGCGCCAGTCTTAGAGTCCTCGGAAACGAAAGCGGCGACGGCGCCCTCGTTGGTCTCACGTCCGGCCTTCTTAGCAGCCTTAGCAAGACCGTTCTTGCGCAGAACGTCAACAGCGGCGTCCATATCGCCATCAGCCTCAACGAGAGCCTTCTTGCACTCCATCATGGGAGAGTCGGTCATCTCGCGGAGCTGCTTGACCATAGCGGCGGTAATCTGTGCCATGATTGGGTCCTTTCTTGAACCAGGTACAATCGCGAAACTGTTTTACTCAGCGTCAGCAGCCGGCTCAGCGGTCTGCTCGGCTGCAGGAGCCGTCATCTCGGCCTCGGTGATCTGCTCCTTGCCAGAGCCGGCGAGGCAGGCATCGGCGAACAGATCGCACATAAGGGCGACAGCGGAGATGGCGTCGTCGTTGCAGGGGACGCCATAATCGACGACATCGGGATCGGAGTTGGTGTCGATAAGAGCGACGACAGGGATGCTCAGGCGCTGGGCCTCCTTGATGGCGTTCTCCTCACGCTTGGTATCAATGACGAAGAGAGCCTGGGGCAGGGCCTTCATATCGCGAGCGCCACCGAGGTTGGCCTGGAGCTTAGCGAGCTCCTTGCCAAGCACAGCCTGCTCCTTCTTGGGGAGAACAGCCATGCGGCCATCCTCGATCATGGCCTCGAGCTCCTCCATGCGGTTCATACGGGAGCGGATGGTCACGAAGTTGGTAAGCATGCCGCCGAGCCAACGCTGGTTGATGTAGGGCATGTTGGCGCGCTCAGCAGAAGCCTTGACAGCATCCTGAGCCTGCTTCTTGGTGCCGACAAAGAGAACCTTGCCGCCATGTGCGCAGGTGTTCTTGATGAACGTGTATGCGGAGTCGGCCTCCATGATGGTCTGCTTGAGGTCGAGAATGTAGATGCCGCTGCGCTCGCCGAAGATGTACGGCTTCATCTTGGGGTTCCAGCGACGGGTCTGATGACCAAAGTGGCAGCCGGCCTCGAGAAGGGTGCGGACATTAATCTTGGTAGCCATGTTTTACCTCCTGGTTTGCCTCCGCACGGGGTCGACCTTATCTGCCACTCGGCCCTGAGCTACCTAGGGACGAGCACCGCGGCAGGCAAGTAGCCGTGCGTGTGAAATGAATAGAGCTGTGCCAAGCACAACCTGCAAAATAATAACAGGCAGAGAAGAATACGCAAGGGTCGATTCCGATAAAATGATCGCCCCGACACGAATCAGACACGTATCACGCTCGCGGATGGGCTTGATGTATCGCCGTGCGAAGGCGTTCGGGCGACACATGTGTGTAAATCTGCGTCGTGGAAAGCGAGCTATGGCCCAAGAGCTCCTGGACACTTCGTAGATCCGCTCCCCCCTCTAATAGCTCCGTCGCATAAGTGTGGCGCATGGTGTGCGGTGTAATGCCGGCGGGAAGTCCCGCTTTTCTTACAAGCAAGTCAAATCTTCTTCTCAGGGCCGCCGCGTCCATGGGGCGACCGCGATCAGAGATAAATAGCCGAGTCGTATCGCTTTGACTACAGTGTGCCTTCTCCAATAGGGCCAAACGAGCCTGGCGTACGTAGATATCCAAGGAGTCGAACGCCTTATTGTAGAGAGGCACGATTCGCTCCTTTGACCCTTTGCCAAGCAAACGCAGCGTTTGGTGAGAGCGATCGAAATCATTAAGGCAAAGGCGCGCTAGCTCCGAGATGCGGGCTCCGCTTGCTATAAGGAGTTCAAGCATGGTGCCGTCGCGAACTCCCCCGGGGGTAGAACCGTCGACCGCATCAAATAGCAAATCAAGCTGGGAGGTGCTCAAAACGATAGGGAGCGTTGAGGGAAGTTTGGGCGACTGAAGGGCCGCTGCGGGGTCCTTATCGATAATCTCCTCGATATTGAGCCAGCGATACAGCGAGCGAATGGCCGAGAGATGCGCCGCCAAGGTGCGGGGTGCATCTCCCAAGCGCTGGCGGTCGCCCAGATAGCCCCTCAGCTCGGCTACAGACACCCTAAGGCCCTCAACGTGTTCTTTTTCGCACCACCGAGCATATGCCTCGAGATGCGACCGATATGCTCGCACGGTTTGAGGCGACAGGCCTTGGACGCGAGAAATATATTGGATAAAGGAATCTATATAGCTATAGAGCGTTGCGGTCAAAAAGGTCTCCCCTATCGCGAATCACTCGTTCAAGTGCATCCTTACCCCGCTGGGAATAAGCTGCATAACGGTCGCGTTTGGAACGGCGGCGCCCATCTTCGAGGGGCGGCATGATGCCAAAGTTCACATGCATCGGTTGATAATCTTCGACAGCGGGATCGGTTGCATAATCAATCAGGCACCCCAGCACAGATGTGTTGGGAAGCTCGAGATAGTCACGCGACGAAAGATCTGCAAAGGTGTTGAGAGCTGCGAGCAAACCGGAAGCAATCGCCTCGGTGTAGCCTTCGGTTCCTGCGATTTGGCCCGCAAAGCGCACTTTTGTGCCGGGTATACGCATCGTCTTGTCCAAAACATGGGGGCTGTCGATGAAAGTATTGCGATGCATGACGCCAAAACGCGAGAACTCTGCATGCTCCAGCCCTGGAATCATGCGAAACACGCGTTTTTGTTCCGGAAATGTCAGATTCGTCTGAAAGCCCACAAGATTATAGGCGGTGCAGTCGCGGTTTTCGGCACGAAGCTGCACTGCAGCCCATGGCCTACGGCCTGTGCGCGGATCGGTAAGGCCAACCGGCTTCATCGCTCCAAAGCGAATCGCGTCAATTCCCTTGCGCGCAACTTCTTCTGCAGGCTGGCACGCTTGGAATAGGTCACGCGTCTCGAAGTCTTTCATAATGACGCGCTCGGCCGATGTGAGAGCTTCTATAAACGCCACATATTCATCTTTTGAAAAGGGAGCATTGAGGTAATCGCCCGTAGCGGAATCTTCGTATCGCGATTGAGAGAAGAGGATGTTCATGTCGAGGGAATCGGCTTCGACAATCGGCGCGGCAGCATCGAAGAACGAGAGACGGGCGCTTCCGGTAAGGTCTGAAATGGCATCGGCAAGCGTGGCAGAACACAGCGGACCCGCCGCGATGACAACCGGGCCGTCCGGAATGGACGAAACCTCCTTACGAATCACTTCAATACGGTCGCGCTGTGCAATCTGCTTTTCCACGCATGATGCAAAGACGTCGCGGTCGACCGCCAACGCTCCACCTGCGGGAACAGATGCGCTTTTGGCGCATTCGAGAAGCACGGAGCCCAACTGCGTGAGCTCGCGCTTCAACATCCCCGCAGCGGAGTCTTCACGCAGCGACTTCAAGGAATTAGAGCAGACGAGCTCTGCGAGATGCCCCGTATGGTGCGCAGCGGACATCTTATGCGGTCTCATTTCGTACAGTCGAACGCGCACGCCGCGATCGGCAAGTTGACATGCACACTCGCATCCAGCAAGACCTCCGCCGATAATGCTCACGATCTGATCCATAAAAGACACTCCCCCGTTAATCAATTCATCATGTTGTATTGTGCATGATTGCCGAGGAAGCCTGAAGCAATTCTTTGGTCGGCGCAAATCGTCCATCGAGCAATCGCTCGACAAATCCGTCGACGGTCAAACTGCTCATAGCCTGCAGCGTATCTATAGAGCTAAGGTTGAGAAAAAGGGACAGTTCGTTTATTGACATCGGATTTGCGATTACAGCATGTAAAATGCGCTGCTCGAGCTGCGAGCGTTGTTCAAGGGGATCGTGCGCCCCCTCCCTAAACATCCTCAGTTTTCCAAACACGCGCGAAATCGCCATTTCGAGTGAATCCTCATCGGCGATACAGCAAGCGCCGTTTGCAATTAGGTAGTTGGTTCCGCGCGACTCGGGGGAAAAGATCGAGCCGGGGACGGCAAATATCTCACGGCCAAGCTCAATTGCGGTTTCCGCCGTACTAAACGTGCCGGAAGGCAGACCCGCTTCTGTTATACACAGAGCGTTACCGAGGGCAGCGATGATTCGATTTCTGCGCGGAAAGGCATATTTTCTCGGCGGTGTTCCCCAAGGATCGAGCGAGACAATCGCCCCTTCCTGCGCCAGCGTCAGATCGAAGAGCGACTTAGAAGTACGCGGGTAAACGACATCGGCGCCACACCCCAAGACAACAACGTGCTTGCCACCGGCAGCAAGGGCAGAGCGCCCCGCGGCTTGGTCACAGCCTTTAGCCCCACCCGATACAACACATATATCTGATTGAGCTGCGATAGTTGCGGCGATTTCGGCAATAGCCAGGCCGTATGGCGACGCAGAGCGAGCTCCGATAATGGAGAGCGCAGGCCTATTGAGCAGCTCAATATTGCCTCGAACATAGAGCTTATTGGGAGGGCTGGGCAGTTCGAGAATGCTTGGGGGAAAGCGTGGGTCCAAGCGCTCGATTTCATAACAATTGGCTTTCATCTTATGCACGTGCCCTTCCCTGAAACATGGCGGCTTCCAGAACATGCTCACTCGTCACAGATGCAGAATGCGATAGGTCGGCGACCGTTCTTGCCACTCGAGCTAATCGCACGATTCCTCGTGCCGTCAAAAGATTTCTTTTTGAATAAGCCAGCAGGGTACTCTCTCCATCCTCATTGAATTCGAGCGTTCGGATAGAGGCTTCGGCCGAAGTGGAGGCGTCTGGCGCAAAAGAGCGAAATGCGCGGCGTATGCGTGCAGATCTAAATTCTCTAGCCTCGAGAACTTGCGCTTGCATCTCTGCAGTCGACATCCCCTCGCTTCCCTGAACGATAAGCTCTGCAGAAGGACGCATTACGCTGATAGAGATATCGATTCGGTCGGCGAGCGGTCCCGATAGCTTTGCTTGATAGCGCTCGACCGCTGCCGGAGTGCACCGGCATTCGACTTCTGGATCACCGAGATAGCCGCAGGGACAGGGATTGCTTGCAGCAAGCAATTGAAAACGCGCCGGGAAAAGATAGGAACCGTCTGCGCGGATAATGCGAACGACTCCTTCTTCGATAGGCTGCCTGAGCATTTGAAGCACATGAGACGGCCACTCCCCCATCTCTTCGAGAAACAGCACTCCACCATGTGCAAGGCTCGCCTCCCCTGGACGGACGGGCCGGTTGCCGCCTAAAAGGCCTGCCGCAGAAAGACTATGGTGAGGACGACGAAATGGCCGTCGCCCGCAAAGCAGATCTTCCAACGGCTCACCGATAACGGAATGAATGCTGAGCGCTTCTAAAAGTTCCGCATCGTCAATCGGCGGCAAAATGCCGCACAGGCGTTGCGCAAGCATGCTTTTTCCTGCGCCGGGCGTTCCGATCATCATCAAACCATGCTCGCCTGCAGCGGCGATGACCATACCTCGCTTTGCGATTTCCTGTCCAACGACATCGGCGTAATCTAGTGACACCGCCGGTGTCCGCTGCCTAAATTGAGGTTGAACGCGAAGGGCCGCCCAGGAATCTTTGCCGCCGCGAAAGGCGCTGATGCTTTGAACGTAATAGCGATTGACGTTTGGAAGCGAAACAGGCTCACCCATCTCGCCTCCAACAAGATCTAGACCCATCTCTCGAGCAAGAATTTGATAGGGCACTTCTCCTCGGGTGGCAAGGACGCTGCCGTCAAGTGCAATCTCCCCAAAGAAGAGGCTGCTTTCGAGGCCTTCACGCGGTATTTGCTTTGAAAGGGCCAATATTGCCACGGCAATAGGCAGGTCAAGGCTGGACCCTGTCTTTTTTATATCGCTTGGAGAGAGGTTGACCGTAATGCTCTTGCGAGGGATTTCGAAACTGGTTGAACGCAATGCGCAGCGAATCCTGCTTCGAGCTTCCAAAACAGTTGAGTCGGGCATTCCGACAATCGTGATTCCCGGAATACCCTCCGCCATCGAAACCTCAACCGTCACAGGGAATGCTTCGACCCCGCGAATACAGGCGGCGTGAATCGCATAAACTTCGCGCCCGCTCATCGCTGGGCGTCCCATTCAAATGCATCCTGAACGTGAGTGATGCGCGCAGCACCCCCGCTCAGCAGCGTAATGGCAATAATGTCAAAACGCAGCGATGTGACTGGGTAATGTTCCATTACATAGCATGAGGCAATGCGAGCGTACCGAAGGCACTTTCTTTCATCAACGGCTTCCTCGGGATATATATCAATCGTTGAGGACCTTGAGGCGCGTCTTGTTTTAACCTCGACAAGTACGATTTCATCCGAATCGAGATCGTGAGCGATGATATCCGCTTCGCCCTCGCGACAGCGGTACTGCCTCTCAACCACCTCGAGGCCCCGCTCCTCAAGATATGAACACGCAAGCGCCTCACCTAGATAACCGAGCTCCTTGGGCGTAAGCGTTTCAATGAACTCGGGGAAATCATCGCCGCTTTTAAGAGCTTCCTCCGCGACGCGCCTTGAATTGCTGATTCGCCCAGCTTGCCGATCCGTTGTAGACATACCGATCACTTCCTTCCTGTGTTGGAGGAAGTATCGATGGAGGAAGCGCCTCAATAAACCGCAAGAACTCACAGGGGACTTGATCAAAAGTCCTTTGATTCTTCCCCAAATCTAACAGCCCAGGTAAAAGGGTCAAAAGCTGGCACGGAGAAGAAATTGAGCGCAATCATGATCTAGAAAAGAGTCTGCGTTTCTAAGAAATTGCCACAAAATGATACGCGATGTACAGGCGATAGACCCTGCTCTTTGATGGCTTGGATATGCTCTGCCGATGCGTAGCCTTTTGATTGCGCAAAGTGATATCCCGGATACTCAGCGTCAAGCTCAACCATCATCTCGTCACGAGTCACTTTGGCCACGATGGAAGCGGCGGCGATGCAGGCAACATGTGCATCGCCATGGACGACATTTCGCTCTTGGGGAACCGCTCCAAGAGGGTTGCCATCCATCAGGACGCAGTCGGGCGCAAGGCCGGTATCCTCAACAGCTCCAGCAACAGCGCGTCTGAGGGCCGCCGCCATGCCAATCTCATCAATCACTTCCGGAGCAATATGGCAGATGCCTACAGCGGTGGCAACATCTGTAATCTTGACCGCCAATAACTCACGACGCGCCGGCGTAAGCTGCTTGCTGTCATTGATGCCCCAAATGATGGGCTCTGCGGGAAGGCAAACGGCGCACACGGTGAGCGGGCCAGCAACAGACCCCCTGCCCACCTCGTCAACACCAACCACAACGCCGTTTCCGCCCAGCTCGACCATCTGTTCATACATGTGACGGACGCGTTCTTGTTCGCGTTGTTCTTTTTCAAGACGACGCGAAGCGCGCTCACAGGCTTTTTTAACCTGCTGGCGCGGGTCGTCCCGATAGCGCTCGATAAGCGCTGCGAGTTCCTCGATTTGAGCTGAAGCGAGCTCTGCAGAGATGACAGCTGCTGGAGCGGAGCTTGTCATATTGGCCATGGGACTTCCTATCATTAAAAAAGGACCGCCCGGAGGCGGTCCTTTAACAGGCGATTAACAACCGACTCGCAGTTGTGCTTAGCGCTTCTCGGGGATGCGAGCAGCCTTGCCCACCTTGTCACGCAGATAGTAGAGCTTAGCGCGACGAACACGGCCGTGACGAACAACCTCGAGCTTGGCGATCTTGGGGCTGTGCAGCGGGAACGTACGCTCGACACCAATGCCAAAGGAGATCTTGCGGACGGTGAAGGTCTCGCGAGCACCGGCACCGCTCATGCGGATAACGTCGCCCTGAAAGACCTGGATGCGCTCGCGATCGCCTTCCTTAATGCGGTAGTGCACCTTGACGTTGTCGCCGACGCGAACCTGAGGAATGTCCTCGCGGATCTGCTGGCGCTCAATTGCGCGAATGTAGTCCATGTTATTTCCTTACTCTTCTAGAGGTGCCGCACACGAATGTCGACACGTAGTTGAACAAACGAAAGTAATTATACGCAAGTACCTGCGCGAAGCAAGAAGAAATAGCGACAAAACCTTAGTTTATGGAGGTTCCTTAAATCAGCGTACCCCCTCCTCACGGAGGGGGTACGAAAGGGGGAAGCGTTTTTATCGCAAAACGATGCTAGATGCAACTAGCGATCGGATAGCTTTGCCTGCGCTGCGGCAAGTCGAGCAATAGGCACGCGATACGGAGAGCAAGAGACATAGTCGACTCCCGCCTTGTAGAGCTTCTTGATAGAACGGGGATCACCACCGTGCTCACCGCAAACACCAAGATCAAGCTTGGGATTGGTGGAGCGGCCGCGATCGACAGCCATCTTCACCAGCGAGACCACTCCGTCATCGATCGTCTCGAACGGATTGGACTCGAGAACGTGACGATGCAGATAAATCGGGATGAACTTCGACTCGGCGTCATCGCGGGAGAAGCCGAACGTGGTTTGGGTCAAGTCGTTTGTGCCAAAGCTGAAGAAGTCTGCGTGCTGAGCGATCTCGTTTGCCGTAACGCAGGCTCGAGGAAGCTCGATCATCGTTCCGATAGGAATGTCAAGCTCAACAGTATTCTCGCGCTCGACGTCGTCGATAACACGTTCGATTACAGAGCGCAGCTGCGCAAGCTCGGTGGTCATAGAGACGAGCGGCACCATGATCTCGGGACGCGGATCGAGGCCCTGAGCCTTCAAAGTGGCGGCAGCAGAAGCGATAGCCCTCACCTGCATCAAAGGCAGATCGGGGAATACAATCGAAAGGCGCACGCCACGAAGGCCAAGCATCGGGTTGGACTCAATCATGCCGTCAATACGACGCAGGAGGGCGCGCTTGGGTGCAAGCTCCTCCGCAGTTGCACCTTCAGCCTCGGCGCGCGCAATCTCGACCTCAAGGGCACGCGGATCATCCAGGAACTCATGCAGGGGCGGATCGAGCAGACGAACGATAACGTTTTTGCCGTCCATTTCGCGGAACATCTCGAGGAAGTCCTTGGTCTGAACGGAAAGAAGATCGGCGAGTGCATGCTGGCGGACATCGGGCTCGTCAGTGAGGATGAAGGTCTGAATGATCTGCTTGCGATCTCCCAGGAACATATGCTCAGTGCGGCACAGGCCGATTGCCTCGGCGCCCAGCTCGCGAGAAAGCTTTGCATCCTCGGGGTTATCCGCATTGGCACGAACGCCGACAAGATGACCGAAGGAGGCATCGCGGCGAATATCGTCTGCCCAAGACAGAATGGTCTCGAGGTCGCCGGAAAGCTCGGCCGAAACCAGCGGTACGGCACCGAGCACAACGATTCCCTGAGCACCGTCGATGGAAATCATGTCACCCTCATGAAGAACGGTATCGGTGCCCTCTACGCGAACCTCTTTCTTGGCAGCATCGATGCGGAAGGATTCAACACCGCAAACGCACGGAGTACCCATGCCGCGCGCGATGACGGCAGCATGGCTGGTCTTGCCACCGTGGCTCGTGAGGATGCCCTCTGCGGCAACCATGCCCTTGAGGTCATCGGGGTTGGTTTCCCAGCGAACGAGGATGCACGGCTCGCCCGCCTCTGCGCTCGCGACGGCATCATCGGAAGAGAAGACGACCTTGCCCACAGCGGCGCCGGGGCTTGCATTGAGACCGCGAGCGAGGATATCGACCTTGGCCGTGGTGTCAAACTGCGGATGGAGCAGCTGATCGAGCTGAGACGGATCGATGCGTGAAACCGCTTCGTCACGCGTGATAAGACCCTCTTCGACCATCTCGATGGCAATGCGCAACGCAGCCGTAGCGGTACGCTTGCCCACGCGAGTTTGCAGCATCCAGAGCTTGCCCTGCTCGATTGTGAACTCGATATCGCACATATCACGATAGTGATTTTCAAGGGTCACGAAAACCTGCTCGAGCTCGGCGCCCGCCTCTTCAAGACCGGGGGTCTTCTTAAGATCGGTGATGGGCTCGGTGTTGCGAATACCAGCGACAACGTCTTCGCCCTGGGCGTTGACAAGGAAGTCGCCGTAGAACTCTTTGGTTCCGTCTGCCGGGTTGCGGGTAAAGGCGACACCGGTAGCTGAAGTCTCGCCCTTGTTACCAAAAACCATCACCTGCACGTTGACGGCAGTGCCCAAATCATCTGAGATTGCGTGCTGCTTGCGGTACAGGATAGCGCGCTCATTCATCCAGCTGCCAAAAACGGCCTGGATGGCAAGGCGAAGCTGGAGGCTCGGGTCACTCGGGAAGCACACCTCGCCATCAACGACGAGCTCAGGATGAATTTCGGCAGAAACGTGAGAGGAGAAGATCTCCTTGAATTCGGCAACAAGCTCTTCGAGGTCCTCGGCAGAAAGATCGGAGTCGTTGCGAACGCCAGCGACAACCTTCTTCTGCGTAATGGCATTCTCAAAAAGATCAGCATCGACATCAAGAACGACGTTCGAGAACATCTGGATGAAGCGACGATAAGAATCCCAGGCGAAACGAGGATTTTCCGTCTGTTTAATCAGGCCCTGCACAGATTCGTCGTTAAGGCCAAGATTCAAAACGGTATCCATCATGCCGGGCATGGAGAACGGGGCACCGGAACGCACGGAAACCAGCAGAGGGTCGTTAGGATCGCCGAGCTTCTTGCCCATGCGACGCTCGAGATCATCCTCTGCTTGACCGATCTCGTCAAGAGCGCCATCGGGCCAGGTGTTGTTGGCTCCCGAGTACTCGACGCAGGTCTGGCAGGTGATGGTGAATCCCGGAGGAACAGGCAGGCCGATGCGCGCCATCTCGGCAAGGTTGGCGCCCTTGCCGCCGAGCGTGTAATTCATGCTCGATGCGCCTTCGGTTACATCGGTCCCGTGCTCGTCAACACCAAAACGGTAGACGCGCTGCTGTGTGCTCACGATAATCCCCTTTCATCGCATCTGTGTTGATGCACTATCGTGGTATGAAAAGCCCGGACCTCAGTTGGAGTCCGGGCAATTAGCATGATAGGCAAAAACCTACGAAATCTTTCGTATTAAGGGATATGACCCGCGACCGTAACGAAAGTTACCGTAAACGGCTCTACATGTGGTTACTTGATGTAGATACCTATTTTGAATTTTTTCTTGCCCTGGCTGCACGAGCTGCTTGAACTGTTTCAAGGTGGTCGATGATTTCTGCAGCAGACTCTTCGATTGCCTTTCGGTCAGTGCGAATAACAAAGCAACCCAGGCGTTTCATCAGTTTGTGAGCTTCTTCCATCTCTCGAGTAATAGATTCGGGATCAGAATAAGAAGAGGCCCAAGCTCGCGAATAGTCATCCCCCAGTCGCCGGTCACGGATGTCGGCGATGACATCCGTTGTAGAAAGAAGCCCAAATAGTCTCATGGGGTCGACTTCAAAGATCGACTGAGGCGGCTCCATTTCAAGCGCAAGGGGAATATTGGCAACACGATACCCCTGAAAAGCAAGATACATGGAGAGCGGAGTTTTTGAAGTTCGAGAAATGCCCAGCAAGACGATGTCAGCGTCACGAATATCGTCAGCTCCCCTGCCGTCATCGTGCTCAACAAAATACTCCATCGCCTCGATGCGCTTGAAATATCTTTGATCGGTTCGGTGGATCGTACCAGGGATACCATGGGGCTCTTTACCGGTAAGCTGGGAAATGATACAGGTTGCGGGACCCATCAAATCGACGTTAGGGATGTTGCGGTTTACGCATTCGTCCATCACCGCGTGACGCAGATCGGTATTGACAATCGTATGGAATACCGCGCTGTTCGCGCATTTCTTTGATTGCATATCGAGATAAGAAGTCACCTGAGCGATATGCGAAACTTTTGGTAACCGCGAAATGCGAATGCTGCCTTCATCAAATTGCCCTGCAGCGGCAAGCACGACCTCGCAAGCCGTATCGCCAAGGGAATCGGAGATAACATGGACTATGGGCGTTGTTTCATCAAACCTATCCGGCATTATTGCCCCTTTATCCTCTCGGTGGATATAAAAGACATACTACCCTGTTTTAAGGTGTTATGAGTAATTGGATTCAAGTGGCCGGAATAAAACGAAAGCGAATCGCACAATATTAGAGCGATTCGCTTTCATATCAAAATATGTCGAAAGAAATTACTTTCGAGCAAGTTCACCCATGTCGGCAACATCATGGAAAACAGAAACGAAACGATTGAGCAAACGCAGGCGGTTGTTCTTGATCGTTTCATCTTCATCCATTACCAGGACATCGTCGAAGAAGCGATCGATAGGCTCACGCAGTTCGGCGAGAGAAGAAATGACCTCAGCGTAGGAAGAGGAATCAATCGCGGCGTGAACCTTATCTTGAGCAGCATCGATTGCACGAAGAAGGTCATGCTCGACAGGCAGAAGAGGCGCCTCGTCAACATCTTGACCCAGCGACGAATCAGCCAGATGGCTTGCACGCGCATAAGCCGTAGCAAGATTATCAAACGTCTCGGCATCGTTGGCACGAGCGTCGTCGAGTGCATGGGCGAGCGCAAAGAAATCGACAGGGGCCTCAATGGTGCCGCGGGAAACCGCAGCAACCGTATCGGACTTAATCTTCGCATCGCGGGCAATCTGCTCCATACGACCCTTGATAAAGGTGCAGATATTCTGTGCGACTTCAGACTTATTAAACGAGAGGCCCTGCTCAAGATAGGCATCAAGAGCAGCATCGACCAAGGCAACATAGCCGCAACGCAGACGATCTGCCAAGATGTTGATGACACCGATAGCGGAACGACGCAGCGCGAACGGATCTTTGGAACCGGTCGGAGGCTCGCCAATAGCAAACATACCAGCGATGGTATCAAGCTTATCGGCAACGGCTACAACACAGCCGGCTAGACCGCAGGGAAGATCGTCGCCTGCAAAACGAGGACGATAGTGATCGCGGATAGCCTCAGCGACCTCATCGGATTCACCGGCAGCCTTCGCGTAATAACCGCCCATGACACCCTGCTGGTTAGTGAACTCCACAACAGCGGAGGAAACGAGGTCGGCTTTGGCGAAATGAGCAGCGCGCTGAGCATCGGATGCAACATGTGCCCCGATACGCGCCTCACGGCAAATTGCCAAAGAGAGCGACTCGATGCGCTCTGTCTTCTGCAAGACGTTGCCGAGCTTCTCCTGGAAGGCAACGCTTGCGAGACGGGAACGGAAGGTCTCAAGCGAAACCTTAAGATCCTCGTCATAGAAGAACTTGGCATCATAGAGGCGAGCGCGAACAACGCGCTCATTGCCATCGATAACTCGCTCGTTGTTTTCCGGCTTAGTGTTGGAAACAACGACAAATTCGCGCGTCAGCTTTCCGTTCGCATCGTAAATGGGGAAATAACGCTGATTGGAGAGCATGGATTCGCAGATGATCTCATGCGGGACAGCGAGGAATTCCTCGTCGAAAACACCAACGAGAACCGTAGGCCACTCGCAAAGATTGACAACTTCATCGAAGACCTTCTTGGGCGTGTCCACATGGGCACCAGCACGCTCCGCTTCAATCTGAGCAATGCCATCCAGGATAACCTTGCGACGGCGCTCGGCAGACAAAACGCCATTCTCCTCGAGGACATGCTCGTAATCGGCAGGAGAAGCGACAACGTGGTCCCCCGGACCTAAAACACGATGACCGCGAGTCGTATTGGAGCTATCGACATCCGCATAATGTACCGGAATGACCTGGTTACCAAGAAGCGCGCAGATCCAACGAATAGGGCGAACAAACGTCGCGCTCTCGGAACCCCAGCGCTGGGAGCGGTAGTTTGGCCACTCAAGAGAGGAAATGACATTCTCGGCTAGTGCGGTCAAAATAGGCTGGGCAGGAGCCGCGGGAACGAAGCGCTCGGCAAAAACATACTCGCGTCCATCGGTGTCCTCACGACGTACAAGCTCAGAAGCATCAACGCCGCACTTGCGTGCAAAGCCGCACGCCGCCTTGGTGGGAGCACCAGACTCATCAAAAGCGATGTTCGCAGCGGGGCCGCGCTTAACCTCATGAACCTCTTCGGTCTCGATCGCTACATCGGCGATGACCGCGCCGAGCCTGCGCGGAGAGGTGATGATCTTGATATCACCATGAGCGAGACCGGCATCATCAAGGCCCTTGGCCAAAAGCTCACGATACTGCTTCGAAGCGTGAATGAGCGGAGCGGAGGGCATCTCCTCGGTTCCGATCTCGAGCAAGAAGTCTTTCTTTTCAGACATCGTTTCTATGCCTCCTTCTGGGACGAAGCGTTATCGGCGGAGCCACAGGCCACTTCGGCGAGATACGACTCGCAGCAGGCCTTCGCGACGGCGCGAACGCGAAGAATGTAATTGGCGCGCTCGACGGCGGACAGGGCTCCGCGAGCGTCAAGGATATTGAATGCATGACTGCACTTCATGACACAGTCATAAGCGGGAAGCGGTAGCTTGCGATCGAGGCAGGAGTGGCACTCAGCCTCATAATCATCGAACTTCTGACGCATCATGTCGATATTTGCGACCTCGAAGTTATATGCCGAGAACTCACGCTCGTTTTCGAGGAAAACGTTTCCGTAGGTCATGGGCGTGCCGTCGGGCAAGTAGCTCCACACGATGTCATATACGGAATTCACACCCTGAACATACATGGCGATACGCTCAAGACCATAGGTGATCTCGACGGGAACGGGGTTGACCTCGATTCCGCCCACCTGCTGGAAATAGGTGAACTGAGTAACCTCCATACCATTGAGCCAGACCTCCCAGCCAAGGCCCCAGGCACCAAGCGTCGGGCTCTCCCAGTCGTCTTCAACGAACCGCACATCATGCTCGTTTGGATCCAAGCCGATAGCCGCCAAAGAATCAAGATAAAGTTCCTGGCTGTTTACAGGCGAAGGCTTAATAAGTACCTGGAACTGGTAATAGTGCTGCATACGGTTGGGGTTCTCGCCATAACGACCATCGGCTGGACGACGGCACGGCTGCGCATAGCAGGCCCTCCAGGAATCTTTGCCCAAGGAACGCAGCAGGGTTGCAGTATGGAACGTACCCGCACCGACCTCGGAGTCATACGGCTGCATGATGACACAGCCTTGTTTTCCCCAATACTGCTGGAGACGCAAGATGATTTCTTGGAACGTGAGAGCGTTTTTCTCCATACCCAAAATCCCCTCGATTCACGATTGGTTCATACGGTTTGCTATGGTAGCCCAAGTGCAGAGCGAATACGCACGGCTCGGGTCAAACTTTTAAGATGATGCGTTATTTCTACAGGGTGCCGAAACGATTCAAGGGCCAGTAGCGCAAAACGACCACGCCGATGATATTCTCCTGGCTCACCGCTCCAAAATAGCGAGAGTCGGCGGAGTTCTCACGGTTGTCGCCCATAACCCATACGCTGCCCTCGGGCACCGTATACGGAAACGTCACCGTTATCCCATCGGCCTGTGCGGCAAGCGGCCAAGACTCCCCTGCCACATACGGCTCATCGAGCACCTGGCCGTCAACATAAAGGACCCCATCTTTCATATCGACAGTTTGTCCTCCAAGCGCGACGACGCGCTTGACAAGCACGTCGTGCTCTGAGCTGGAGTCGGGGTTATGAAAGACGACGATGTCACCCGTGCGCACTCCCCGACCAAGCTCAACCGTTACCTTTTCGGCAAGGACCTGATCGCCGATTTCGATGGTGGACTCCATCGATCCCGTGGGAACCACGTACGGCTCAATGATAAAAGAACGGATGAGAAAGGTTGCGGCGCAGGCAATGACAATGACGATCAGCCATTCGGCAAAACCTCGGAGGAAAGAACCGTTATGCGGCGTCACGATGGCTCCAATTCTCGCTATTCAGAGGGAATAACATGATATCGCTCGATAAGCTCACGGGCAAAACGGGTCTCTTCAGGCGAAAGATCGGCGGTGTCGATAAGATCGGGGCGCCAACGACAAGTACGCTCGATAGCATTCTTCCGCCTCCACGCATCGACCTTCGCGTGATCGCCCGAAAGAAGGACATCGGGGACACTTTTGCCGTTAAACGTTGCAGGTCGCGTGTACTGCTCATATTCCAAGAGCCCGCCGCCCGCCTGCGTCGCAAAGGATTCATCGACATTCGACATTTCGTCACCAAGTGCACCCGGTAAAAGTCGCACAACGGAGTCGGCAACAACCATTGCAGGAAGCTCGCCGCCCGTCAGAACATAATCACCAATGCTCAAGCGCTCATCGGCATACTCATATGCACGCTCGTCCATGCCTTCATAACGCCCGCAAACCATCAAGATACGTTCCTCATGCGAGAGTCGCTCGGCAACTTGCTGGTTGAAAGGGGTGCCGCACGGTGTAAAGAAGACGACATGGGGACGAGGACCCGTGGAGGCGATATCCTCGATGGCTGTGGCCAGAGGCTCAACTTTCATGAGCATGCCCTGTCCGCCGCCGTAAGGCTCGTCATCGACCGTACGATGGCGGTCGTGCGTCCAGTCGCGAAGGTTATATGCATGGAATTGAAAGAGGCCAGATGCCTTAGCACGTCCCAAAATGGATGTCGACATCACGGTATCGAACATCTCGGGGAAAACGGAAAGGGTTTCGATGATCATCAAGCGTCCTCACGTTCGCTCTCGGTAACGATACCGTCCATGATAGAGGTATGGATGGGGCCGTCATCGGGAATCGAATCAATCACCTCATCGATGACAGGAATGAGGAGCTCCCCAAAAGGACCCTCGTCGATAGTCCAAACATCATTTGCCGGCGTGCAGATAACTTCGGTAACAACACCCAGATAGCCGTAACGGGAATCCTGGACCTTTCTCCCAATCAAATCATCTATCGAATGATCAAGGGGCGAAAGATCGAGTTCATCTTCTGCTATAAGAACATAGCATCCGGCAATTGCCTCGGCAGCATCGAGCGAATCGACACCGCTAAAAGAAACGAGCGCCTCAGAGCCACCACACGAAAGAGACCTGATGGAGCAGAATCGATCGCGGTCAAGCGCAGGCGGCGTCAGAGCGCAGGTGAGCCCTTTTTTCAAAAGGAAAGGAAGGCCTCGCAGCGGCGCCACGAGAACCTCCCCTTTTGACCCGTGCGGACGCACCACACGAGCTATGTTGCGATAACGAACAGCCAAGGCTTATCCCAAGACTTCGACTTCGACTGACGTTTCAAGACGCGCAGCAAGTGCGCGCGCAAGCGTGCGAACCGCCTTGATGGTGCGACCATGACGGCCGATCACCTTCGCGACGTCAGGCTCGGCAACGCTAACTTCAATCGTGGATGAATCCTCGCCGTCGATAACCTCGAGGCTCACGGAATCGGCATCATCAACAATGCTGACAACAAGATATTCAACCAAATCGGCAATGCGATCGGAAACCATCTCTTCGTCAGTGCTCGAAACCTCAAGCTCATCCTCGATTGCGTTGAGCTCCTCGGACAACGTTACTCCTCGGTAGCCTCAGCGGCCTCAGCAGCAGCCTCGGCGGCCTTCTTGGCCTCCTCAGCCTCGCGAGCGAGCTGCTTCTTGGACTTCTTGGGGGCAGCAGCGGCCTTCTCGCCCTCGTTGGCGGCCTTCACCAGAGCGGCAACGGCGTCGGTGAGCTGAGCACCCTTGGTCTGCCAGTCGGCGATCTTCTCGAGATCAAGATTGATGGTCTTGGGCGTGGTCAGCGGGTTGTAACGGCCGACCTCCTCGATCAGACGACCATCGCGCGGGCTGCGAGAATCAGCAACGACTACGCGGTAGTACGGACGCTTTTTAGAACCATGACGAGCGAGGCGGATTTTGACTGCCAATGAAAACTCCTCCAACCAAGCAGCTGAGCTGCAACAACAAACAAACGATTTGTAATGATACGCCATCGTTCGGAGCAGGTGAAGTCGTGAGAGAAACTTCTTCGGTATGAACGACAGCGTTTTCATATCTTAACCATGAATCGACAAAATGCAAGGGTTTCCACGTAATCGCGTTATACTTGCTTCATGGATACCGAACATACATACGATTTAGACAACGCATTTGATTCCCTCTTCGGTGCGTGGCGTGGACAAGCCATCGGGCTTTTGGACCTCGACGCTTTCTTTGCAAGCGTCGAGCAGCTCGACCATCCCGAATGGCGCGGCAAACCCGTCATCGTCGGGGGGCCACCCGAGTCGCGCGGGGTGGTGTCGACCGCATCGTATGAGGCACGCATGTTCGGGGTTCACTCCGCAATGTCCTCCGCGCAAGCCCAACGACTCTGTCCTCATGCCTTTTGGACTAAGGGGAATTTCGCTCGATATCGGGAGATGAGCGCTCAGGTTATGGCGATTCTCGCCGATGAGACACCCTATGTTGACCAGGTATCGATTGATGAAGCCTTCTTCGATGTCACCCCGGGCAGATTCAATACCGAAAACCCGGTCGAAATATGCAAGCGTATCTCGGCGCGTGTCTCCAAGCTGGGGATTACCTGCTCCATTGGCCTAGGATCAAGCAAAACAGTAGCCAAAATCGCAAGCGAGCGCGACAAACCCCATGGCCTGACAATTGTCATACCGGGAACCGAGCGAGCATTTTTGAGCCCTCTGCCAGTACGTGCGATGAGCGGAATCGGAGCCGCGGCAGAGCGAATGCTCAACGAACGTGGCATACGAACGCTTGGAGCCATTGCAAGTGCGCGGCAAAGCGATTTAATTGCAGTGTTTGGCGTAAACGCAGACCTCATGCGCGAGCGCGCACAAGGCAGGGAGCTGAGTGCGGTCTCCCCTATCGATGCGCCTGAAGACGTCAAATCGGTAAGCAACGAGCGGACCTTTGCCCATGATCTTATCGAACGTGCAGACATTGAAGCAGCCATTGTGCTGCTTGGTGAATCAATTGCACGCCGCATGCGCCGAAAAGCCCTATTAGGCAATACGGTCACCTTAAAGCTGAAATACAGCTGGGGCGCAGGAAAAACCATTCAACGAAGGCTTCCCCACCCTACCGATGACGAAAACGTCTTTGTGCCCGTAGCCCTTAGCTTGCTTTCGTCGGTTTGGTCTGAAGGCATGCATGTACGCCTGGCCGGCCTTGCCATGAGTGATTTCGACAGCCCTAAAGAAGTCCAAACCGACCTCTTTTGCACGCTTGATGAGCGTGGAGCACAAACCTCTGAGCGCCGCAAGCTATCGGTGACGATAGACCAGGTGCGTGAAAAATTTGGCGAAGGGGCGGTAGGTTTTGGCCGTGCCGCCCGCTTCGATGGCGATATCGTGCGAAAAGATAAGTATATGCACAAAGAGGATTAGACGAGCTCTACGTCGAGCTGGGGAGCATCTCCCCAAAGCTTTTCCAGGCGATAGAAGTCGCGAGCCTCAGGCGTGAAAACGTGAACGACGACCGAACCGTAGTCCATAAGAATCCAGGTCTTCTCGTCACGTCCTTCGATGGAGAAGGGGTGCTCACAAAATGCTTCGGCAACCTTCTCTTCAACCTCGTCAATCACCGCATCGCATTGACGGGCGTTGGAGCCCGTAGCGATAACAAAGTAATCGCAGACATCGGAAAGCTCAGTAAGGTCAAGAACGCAGACATCTTCTGCCTTCTTATCAAATGCAGCTTGTGCTGCACGACGGGCAACGGAGGCAGCGTCGACACCCGAAGACGACAAAGAGGCGGCAGAGCGTTCGGAGTCTACGGCAAACTGGTCGGCGTCGGCAATGGGTGCAGACATATCGATCGAATCGGTCATGCGAATCCTTTCGTAGCATAGGCATTGTAAATGGTAATGGCCGTGGGATAGAGGTAGCGGCCGGTAGAGATGACAAACGAGAGGCCTTGGGAAAAGCACTTGAAAAAAAGGCTTTCAAGGGAGATTTTACCCACAAGGGCACGAAGTTCATCGGCATAATCGCCCTGTCGCATGGGTTCAATAGCATCAGCAATGAATACAACCATATCGAGTGGCGTCATATCAACGGCGGCAACGGTATGACGCGCAATCGCCTGCCAAACCTCTTCAGGGAGCTCGGGAAATATATGAGGCAGCTCTACAGCTGCAACAAGACCATGGAGCAAGGGAGTGCTATAGGTAGGCGATCCCGCAAGTCGAATGCGGTACTGAGCTGCACGCGCCAACAGCTCGCTGTCGTCGAGCACCTTGTCCCAGTCATGGACGAGCCCGGCGGCCTCGGCCAAAAATGAATCGACCCCATACACCTCAGCAAGGTGCGCGGCGGTTCGCGCAACACCAAGCGAGTGCTTATAGCGACGAGGCTTGACCTCTTCCATGCGAACGCTCAAAAGCTCACGCATGCGAGTCAAATAACGAAGCTTTTCATCTTCGGTCGCGTTTTGGATATCGGCCACGATCATTCACCCCTCTCCGACAGTTCTCAGCGTATCCACGCGCTCACGTGAATCTGTATTGTAGAGCCGATTCTTGTGAATGTAGCCAATCACAGGCTCAGAGGTCAGATAGCGCACGCTTTTGCCATGACGAATGCGCTCGCGAATGTTCGTAGAGGAAATTGCCAGAGCGGGAATCTCGATATAGCGAACATTGAACTCGATTCCGCTCGCCTCGATGCACTCGCAAGCATGGTTGATGTCATAACCGGGGCGCGTAGCTGCGATAAACGTAGCAAGCTTGGCCATGCGCTCCGCATCATGCCAAGTCATGATGTCGAGCACGGCGTCGGCACCCGTGATGAAATAGAGTTTGACGTTTAAGGGATAATGCGCCCGCAGCGCCTCGAGAGTATCGATGGTGTAGGTGATGCCCTCGCGATCGATCTCGAATCGACTTGCGTCGAAAGCGGGGTTTGCCGCCGTGGCAAGCAACGTCATAGCATATCGGTCCTCAGCATCGGTAACAGGGGAATTCTGCTTAAACGCCGGGGAGCCGGCGGGCATGAACAGGACGAGGTCAAGCGAAAGCGCCTCCCTCGCCTGCTCTGCAGTTACCAAGTGACCGAAATGGATGGGATCAAAGGTTCCACCCATAATCCCCAATCGATATTCACGTTCAGGATCGGCCCCAAGCTCGGGAAGATGAGAAATGCTACCCATCGATTTCCCCGTCATCGAGAGAGGGTTCGACCGCGAAGTCGGTGTCTTCGAACACTTCGTCCTCAATATCGTCAAGGGCGCCTTCATATGCAAATGAATAGCCCGTAATGCGAACCTCATCGCCCGCGCGACAACCTGCTTTCTCTAAGGCATCGTCGACGCCAATGCGGGATAGACGATGCTGCAGATAGATGATGGCATCCTCATTTTCCCAGTCGGTCTGAACGCACATGCGCTCGATGCCACGACCAAGAACGCGCCAAATACCATCGCCCTCGGGCACAACCCTAAAGCGCCTATCGCGCTCATGGCGGACACGCTCCCACTGCTCGGTATCGACTTCTTCGGCGGGAGCATCTTTGGCAAGCTCCTGTCGAAGCTTAGAAACTTGTTCGCCAACGGAAAACATCAAGGAATTAAGGCCTGCACCGGTTAGAGCCGAAACCGCAAAGAACATATGGCCATCGGCCGTTGCCGCCTGACGAAGAGCGGCGACGCGCTCGGTCATGCCGCTCACATCGCATTTATTGGCAACAACGATTTGCGGGCGCTTGGCAAGCTCAGAGGCATACGCGGCAAGCTCATCGTTGATGACGCGATAGTCCTCAAGCGGATCTCGGTCTTCAAAACTACCGGTAACATCGATAACGTGCATGATAAGCGCGGTGCGCTCGATATGGCGAAGGAACTGATGGCCTAGGCCGCGACCGTCACTTGCGCCTTCGATAAGACCCGGAACATCGGCGACGACATAAGAATAGTCGCCGGCGCGCACCATACCAAGATTGGGAACGAGCGTCGTAAACGGATAGTCGGCAATCTTGGGACGTGCGGCAGACATGCGCGCGATCAAGGACGATTTGCCGACACTTGGCATACCAACAAGGGCGGCGTCGGCCATGAGCTTCATCTCGAGCTCGATCCAATGCTCCTCTGCAGGCTCACCCTTTTCGGCAAAGGCGGGAGCGCGGCGCGTCGAGGTCACGAAATGCGTGTTTCCACGTCCGCCGCATCCACCGGGAGCAACCGTGACGTACTCGCCATCATGCGTAAGGTCGGCGACGACGTACAGAGGTTCTTGCGTATCAGGATCGAGCTCGCGCACGATTGTACCCATCGGCACCTTCAGAATCAGATCTTCACCGCATTTTCCGTCTCGACGCGACCCCTGACCATGTGTGCCGCGCTCTGCGCGGAAATGATGCTTGAAGCGGTAGTCGACCAAAGAAGACAGCTGAGACGTAGCCTGGATCACTACGTTGCCGCCACGGCCGCCGTCGCCGCCGTCAGGACCGCCTTTAGGCACGTACGCCTCGCGTCTAAAGGACATGCAGCCAGCGCCGCCGTCGCCGCCCTTAACGTTGATACGGCAGATATCGGTAAACTGAGACATCGGATACCTTTCTCATAAAAGAAAGACCCTTGTCCTTCGCGGGCAAGGGTCTCCCATAGATGCTTGAGATGAAGGGTGCGATTAAGCCTCGACCAGCGGAAGAACGCTGACGCGATGCTTAACGCCATGCGAGTACTCAACGGTACCGTCGACGAGAGCAAACAGGGTATCATCCTTGCCACGACCGACATTGGCGCCGGGGTGGATGTGCGTACCGCGCTGACGGACGAGGATAGTACCGGTGGTTACGGTCTGACCGGCAAAGCGCTTGCAGCCCAGACGCTGACCACGGGAGTCGCGGCCGTTACGAGACGAGCCAAGACCTTTTTTGTGTGCCATGTCTATTACCTACTTTCTTACAGTTCTCGTGCGAGACTACTCGGCTGCGGGTGCCTCAGCGGCTGCCTCGGTGGTGGCAGCGGCCTTGCGAGCACGCGTCGTGGCCTGGACCTTGGTGATCTTCAGACGGGTAAGCTGCTGACGATGGCCCTTGAGGCGACGATAGCGCTTACGCTTGTGGAACTTGAAGACGAGCTGCTTCTCGCCCTTGAACTGCTCGACGATCTCAGCAGTGACCTTAGCCTTCGCAAGCTTGGCAGGATCGGTAACGATCTTCTTGCCGTCATTCAGGAAAACGACCGGCAGGGTGACCTTAGTGCCAACCTCGCCGTCGATCTTCTCGACGTTCAGAACATCATCGGTGGCGACCTTATACTGCTTGCCGCCAGTTGTAACGATTGCGTACATTATTTTGCCCTTCATGCATCAGTTAGTGCAACAGCCGAATATAGTAACAGGTGCGTATGCACCCGTCAACGAATTGAGAGAAAGAATTCCCTGCTAATTCACAAGGACGGCACATGCGTTGCCGCGACGGGTCTGGACGGCACATCGAACACCTCGAGTACGGGTCTCAGTGTAGCGTTTTCGTCCTCAATATGCTGAGAAATCCGACAAACATCATATCGTTCGATAGAAATAAGGTCTTGAATACCCGTCGAGACAATCGGCTCGGACGCAAATGGTCCCCCAACAAGACGTCGATCGAGCGCGGCGAGAAGAATCTCGGGGCGAAGCGCCCCCTCATTGGAAACACGCGTGTCCAACGTGAGAACCATCGTTTTGGCATCTTCGCGGGCGACGTCAAACGAAGCGATGGTGCCCGCAAGATCAAGCTTCTTGAACTTGCGTCCGCGCTGATACTCGATCGGACCCTCCGAGAGCAACGTATCGATAATACCGGCAATGGCTTCGCCACGCGATTCGTAGGCGGCGGCCATATGGAGCATAACGCGATATTCGCAACGCGTAATCTGCGCCGTGAGCGCCGGTGCCTTGACATCGATATATGCAGCGAGGTCGGGAGCCAAATCGGCCGGAGAGGCCGCGTGAAGGCGCTCAAACGCCTCTGGGACAGGAATTAAGTCGGTCAAGAACAGGTCGTACCATTCACAGGTCGAACTCGTGCCCACGGGGAGTGCCGAGGAAAACCCGACACGCATATGGGGCGAGAAGCCCTGGGTCACCGCATAGGGCAACCCCGCCCTGCGCACAATACGCTCGATAGTATGAATGACCTCCAGGTGGCCCAGATAGGCCAGGCGCCCCGTCTTGCGATAGCGCACGCGCAAGCGGAACAGAGATTGTGCATTAGGGTCGCTCATCCGCGCTCACCCACCAAAACGTTCGAGGCATGAATCGTAGGACAGATTCCACAACCGGTGCACGAGGTACGCGTACAGTCGGGTGTGGTCTCACCCTCAAGGGACTTTCGGTATTCGCGTTCAAGAAAACCGCGTTTGACACCGGGGCTCACATGCTCCCAAGGAAGGCGCATGTCAAGATCGAACGGCGTCGAAGCCACGGCGCGAAGATCGATGCCAAGCTCGGCAGCCGCATCCTCCCAACGCGAAAGATCAAACTGCTCAGTCCAAGCGTCAAAGCGCGCACCGCGCTTCCAGGCACCGACGATAAGAGGCGTGATATCCCTGCCACCACGAGAAAGAACCGCCTCGAGAAGCGAAGTGTCCGCATCGTGATAGTGCACACGAACAGCACGGTTTCTAACACTGGCAAGCAGCAGCTGCTGGCGACGTTTGACCTCTTCGTCAGGCGTCTGAGCACACCACTGGAACGGAGTTTGCGCTTTGGGGATAAAAACGGAACATGAAATGGAAACGGATACATTTCCACGCTGGGCCTTAGGAACAACCTCGCGAGCGAGCTCATAGGTCTTATCGGCGAGATTCGCTATGGCGACGATATCCTCGTCACGCTCACCAGGCAAACCCATCATGAAATAGAGCTTGACGCGACGCCAGCCGGCTTCAAAGGCGGCGCGAGTTGCGCGCTCAAGATCGTTCTCGGTCACGTTTTTATTGATAACATCGCGCAAGCGCTGACTACCCGCCTCGGGAGCAAAGGTGAGACCGCCCTTCTTCTCCCCCGCCACCTGCAGCGCCATGTCGACACCAAAGGAATCAAGACGCTGGGAAGGAATGGACACACGAATACCGGTATCGGCAAGACGACGATTGAGACGCGCCAGAATCTGCGAGCAGCAAGAATGATCGGTCGTTGAAAGCGAGGTGAGAGAGACCTCATCGTAGCCGGTGTCCTTAAGGCCCCCCATGACAGCAGAGACAACCTGGTCGGGAGTGCGCTCGCGCACAGGTCGATATGTGATGCCTGCCTGACAAAAACGACATCCACGGGCACAACCGCGCAGCACCTCAACGGAAAGACGGTCATGAACGAGCTGCGCATAGGGCATCACGGTTTGCGGGACCGGGTTTGTCGAGGAGAAATCGGCAATGACGCGCTTGTACACAACGGAGGGAACATCCTCCCCCTGCTTGGGCACCACGTATCCATGCTCTGTACAGGGACCATCATGGCATTCCTCGTAGAGTGCCGGTACGTAGGTGCCGGGCACAAGCGCAAGCGCACGAAGAATTTCGATACGAGAGGCGCCAGCATCTCTTAGGCGCTGATGTGTACGGCAAACTTCAACTAAGGATTCCTCGCCCTCGCCAATCAAGATGGCATCGAAAAAAGCCGCGACCGGCTCGGGATTGTAAACGGAAGGGCCGCCCGCAATGATAAGCGGATCGTCTTCATCACGATCTTTGGCAAAAAGCGGAATGCCCGCAAGATCGAGCGCTTCAGGATAATTTGTACAGGCCATTTCATGCGGAATATGAAAGCCCACGACATCAAACGAAGCGAGCGGTGCCGCCCCCTCAAGGGAAAGAAGGGGCACATTGGCTTCACGCATGGCATCGGCCATATCGATCCAGGGCAGATAGGCGCGCTCGCAGGAAATGCCCTCCTGATGGTTCAAGATGTTATACAGGATGGTAAGACCTTGGTTGGGCAAACCGACCTCGTAAACATCGGGATAGATCAAGCAGGCACGGTAATCGGCCTCTGCAGAACTAAGCGTGCCCCATTCATGATCGATATAGCGGCTCGGTTTTTCAACGCGAGCAAGCAGCGGTTCCAAGTCACTGAATCTGTCTTCGTATGGAATTCTCACGATACAATCCTCTAGGCGGTCATGTCGACCGCGTCTTGCTGAACATCCTTGGTCGATAGATTGCGTTTAACAAAAGAAACGAACGAAGACACAGCGTCATTCGCACGCGAATAATCGATATCGCTTTCGTACAGGGAGCAAAGCGCCCGACCCATAGCATAGGTGCCGCCAGCGGCCATAACGGCCTTGACAGCGAAGGCATAATGTCCGGCGCTACGACAGAGTTGGCGAGTAATCGCACGCACCCCCAAGCCGGATGCGAGAATGCCCGCCGCATCGTAGACACGATCAAAGGAAAGCGGCTTACCAAAGATCGAAGCAAGCTGGATCATCATGCCGATTTGGGCCGCCACCATAACGGGATAATCAGCCCCCGGAACAAAGACGAGGGCACCCGTCGCCATATTGGTGAGCATACTCGAGGTGACAACACGATTTGCGGCGGCAATGCGCATGAAGGGGAAGTTTGCCGCAAACGCCGTCTGCTTTTCCGTGTGATCGAGAATCCAGCGGGCGAGGGTTTCGAGAAGCGTGGTCTCATCCGTCGCCGAAACAAGACCGAGCATCTTTGTATCCTGTTCGATAAACGGCACCTCAACGCTCGATTCGCAGAGAACAGCCACAGGAGCACCGGCGATAACAATGCGCTGCACGGCGTCTTGCAACGCATCGGACCCACACGTCAGAACAAGCACGATGTCGGTATCGCGTTTCAGCGCAGCATCAAAATCGGCAATACGCGATACGCGAACGATAGCAGAGGTGGTTTGCGGGACAAACGCATCGCGCACCGTCTGGATAAGAAAAGGCGTCGCCGTATCGTCAACGATAACCGCAACACGTACGGGATCGTCAGATTGTTTAACCGTTGTAGCACCGAGCTTTGCCATATCGGCGATTTTATTCAAGGGAACACGCATAAGCGCTCCTTTCTACCGGGCCTGCGTGCGATGTCTCCATATGGATTGTACGATACCGACGTTAGCAAGCTGCATCAGCATCGAACTCGAACCAAAGCTAATAAAAGGCAAAGGAATGCCGGTGATTGGCATAAGCCCAATGCACATGCCCACATTTTCAAGAACTTGAAACGTCCAAATGCCCACAATGCCAACGGCAACAAGGCGCAAGAATAAAGAGTCGCTCTTGTAGGCAACACGGATCGTCGAAAAAATCAAAAGGGCAAACAGAGAGAGCAGCAACAGGTCTCCAACAAATCCGAACTCTTCGGACGTAAGGGCAAAAATAAAGTCGGTGTGTGCTTCCGGAAGAAAACCCGAAGCAGACTGCGTCGCATTTCCGATACCCTTGCCAAAAAAGCCACCGGAGCCAACGGCGATAAGCGATTGCATCAGGTTGTAACCCGCACCCGTGGTATCAGCCGTAGGATCGAGAAAGACCAGCAAACGATTCATCTGATAGGCCTTAAGCAAGACATCGCGCCCCACAATGCTATCAACCAGCGAATCCGCAGCAAGCAGCAAGGCAACGAGGCCAATAAGGATGGCGATGGTCGAAAGCACCCACTCCCTACGCGGGCCGCTCATCATAATGATGATGGCACCAGAGAAAAAGACAACGAGGCCACTTCCAAGGTCGCCAGCGATAAGCACGCAGCAAAACGGAATGGCAAGCATGCCGCAGAGCTTCACATAATTACGAACGGAATCAATGCGACCGTTATACTGCGCTCCAAGCGCGGCCACGATAAAGACCGTGATGATTTTGACAAGCTCTACCGGCTGAAATGTCAAATGGATTAAAGGGATCTGAATCCATCCCGTCATGCCCTTCGCGCTGTAAGAAAGGCCAGGAACATAGGGCAAGAAAATGACGATGATATCTATGACCATAAGGACGGTCGTGATATTGGAGAGGCCGCGAAAATCGGTCTTCCAGCAGAAAAGGGCAAGGATGGTACCCAAGCCAATACCAATCAGGTGCCGCGAAAAAGATGCGGCAGAAATGGTAAGAGAAGCAGTCCAGATAATAAGACAGCCAAATGCAACAAGGCCCGCGGCACCAAAGAGGACAGGAAGACTGATCTGACGACGCAGTGAACCGCGCGCCTGGCCTATTCGTTTATTGACATGCTTCAATGCATCTTTTGTCGAAACTGCGCGTTGAGCCATGGGTCTCCCCTCCTTCCTTATCGTGCGCCATCGCCTGCAGTAGTGCCTGCGGTATCGGGCTCGCCGTATATCACACCAAGGACATCGCGCACAGCATACAGTGAAGCTGTGGCACCGAAGCCGCCCTCCTCGACAAGCGAGGCAACGACATATTTAGGGTCATCATAGGGCGCATAGACAATAAACCAGGAATAATCATCCTCGTTCGTTTTCTGACCAGTACCGGATTTACCCGCCACAGTCGTGCTCAAGCTCGTGAAATGCGAGGCTTGATCAGAAGACTCCTCGTAGATAACGCCCTTCAGTCCATCTCTCACAAGATTAAGATGGGACTCTTTTGCGAAATCTCCCTTTAGGCGCTCTTTTGGTTTATACGTCACAGTATCCCCTTCGCCGTCGCGAGAGACAGCAGACAGGAATACATGCGGCACATACTCCTTGCCCCCGTTTGCAATGCCAGCGTATACGCAAGCCATCTGCAAGGGAGTAACCAAGATGTCACCCTGGCCGATAGCGATATTGGTCATATCGCCACCGTTCCAAGCACGGTCAGACTCGCTCCAGCTAGAGAAATACTCCGACTTCCACTCGGCATCGGGAACGCGGCCCGCGGCTTCTCCCCCCAGATCCACACCCGTCGAAGAGCCAAGTCCCCAGCTGCGATACATTTCCTGCAATCCCTCGGGATTATCTTTATCGTAGAAAAAGCCCTTTCCGATGTCGTAAAACACGGGGTCGCAAGAATGGACGATACCGTTACGAAGATTCATCGTGCCGTGACCGGAATGGAGCCAGCACCACTTGCCATCCGATTCGCCGAAACCAGTCCACCAGCCACTGCACACCGTTGTCTGTGTCTCGGTGAAAATGCCATGTTTGAGAGCAGCCAGCGCAGAAAGAGGCTTGATGGTCGACGCCGACATGTACTGACCGGAGATAGCACGATTGATCATAGGCAACCCGTTATCTTCGCTGTTCAGCTGGTTCCACACATCGTTTGAGACACCACCGATAAAGACCGAAGGATCGAGCTCAGGCGCGCTTGCCATTCCCAAGATCTCGCCATTGGTGCAATCGAGGCATACGCAGGCGCCACGATTCGTGTTATGCCCGTTTTGCTTCGCAATCTCAATTGCATGAGCAAGACCGTTCTCACAAGCCTGCTGAATCGAAAGATCAATGGTCAATTTAACGTCGCTGCCAGGTTCTGCCGGCACGGCACCGGAGCGACCGGTCACTGCACCTGCAGCATTCACCTGAACAGTCTGCTCGCCGCGAATGCCCTGAAGCAAGCGCTCGTACTGCAGCTCGACGCCGGTCTGACCAACGATATCACCCGATTTATAGGCAATCGTTCCAGCACTTTTGTTCTCATCATCATTTTGTTTTTCGAGCTGCTCGCTCGTAATGGTACCCGTATATCCAAGCAGATGACCGGCAAGCGATCCATACGGGTAGTAACGCTCGGTGCGCTCGACGACCTCGACATTATTGAAAAACGAGGCATGTTCTTGAATATATGCAACCGTGGATCGACGAACATCCGAGGCAACGGTATGCAGGCTCTGAGCGCTCTCGTTATAGTTTTGGATATTGCGCTTGACGGCGATATAGGGCATACCGAGCACATTTGCAAGATGCCGAACGGTGACGGTATCTTCGGCAAGCGAGCGATACGCGGCAACGGTCAAGCACGGACGATTGGTGACAAGAGGCGTACCGTTTCGGTCGAGAATGCGACCGCGCGGAGCGGGCGTCGTTACCGTACGGGTCTGATTTTGATTTGAAAGCCCCTCATAATAATCCGAGGAGACCATCTGCATGCTCCAAAGCTTTGCGAAGATCGCAGCAAAGACAGCACCGACGCCAGCGGCAAGCATGGTGAATCGACCCTTGAAGGCAACCTGGGAAGTATTGCCCTCCCCTTCCGAGGCACGCGGACGCGTACCGTGAGCGGTGTCGTACGTAAATCGGTTTGGATTGCGACGCATCATCACAAGCGAAACCAAAATGGCAATCACCAGGATGGCACCGGTGATGATGACAAAAATTTTAGCATCCACGATATGAGCCCCTAGCGAAGGCCCTTATAGCGCGTTCCGCGGGAACGGGCAGAAAAGCCGCCTTGGGAAAGTGCACTCCCGGCAAGGACAAAAAAGGGAACCGCAACAAGGAGCGAGAGGAGAGTGCTCGAAAGGCCGTGGCCGATAATTGCCCAGAACAAATCGGTCTGCACATGCATGAAGAAGAGGAGCAGGCCGTAAAGAACGTTAACGGCAAACATCACGATTGCAGTACAGCGAAGCGCATTGGGATTAAGGCCAATCTGAACACCACGGAACATACCGCTCGAGATAAAGCATGTCACCGTCAGAATAAGAGACATAAGGCCAACAGGAACCGATGCCGTCAAATCATATGCGATGCCGCAGAAAAAGCCAGCAATCGTTGCACGATGTGTATCGCCGCTTAAGATAAAAATGCATGCAAGGATAAGCATGAAATTGATTCTGCCGCCCATTACCTCAATCTGAGGGGCAAAACCGATCTGGAGGGCGACGGCGGCAATACAAAAGGCAACAGTAGCCGAACGAGTTTTGCCCGTGTCTTTGAGTTGCATGTACACATCCCCTCTCTATTCCGAATCGTCAGACGAGTCTTCAGAAGAATCTTCGTCTTTTGTGCTGGCAGACGTAACCGCACCGCTCTTGTTTGCACTGGCAACGTCTTGATCGGATGCTATCTGGTCATCGGTGAGAGAAGTAATCACAAGGACTTCCTCGTTATTCTCCGCAGTAGATTGAGCCCTCACCACAATGGTGTAATAGACATCATTGTCAGACTTCTCGACAGAAGAAACGGTACCGAGAGGCAAACCCTTGGGATACACGCCACCGATACCCGAGGTGATAACGATGTCGCCCACCTTCACATCCGATTCGGTTGAAACGTACGAAAGGCGCAAGGAACCATCGGGCTGACCTTGCAACATACCCTGTGCACGTGTGCTTTGAATCATCGCCGAAACACCAGAGCCCTCGTCGGTGATGAGCTGAACGGTAGAAGTTGTAGCCGAAACCTCCACGATCTGTCCGATGACGCCACTGGAGTTGCACACGGCCATTCCGCACGAAAAACCGGCCGCCGTACCCTTGTCGATGGTGACAGCACGCGACCAGGCATCGGAAGAATTACCGATAATGCGGGCAGCGGTGGAGGTCAGACTGTACGTGGACTGAAGATTAAGCAAGGACTCCAGGCGCTCGGATGTCTTCTTGGACTCAGAAAGCTCGGCAACCTGAGCAGTCAGCTCGGCATTCTGTTCTCTAAGCTCTGAGAGGGTCTCCTGCGAGGCGGTGAGGTTGCCCATGACATTGCCTGCAGCATTAAAGGGCGTAGCGACAAGGGAACCGAGGACCCGAACAGGAGTGGTCACCACGGAGACGGCACCACGAACCGAGTGAATAGGTCCGCTTTCGCCCTCACGAATATAAAACGTAAGGAGCAAAATCGAAACCAGGCACAAAACAATCAACGGGCGAACCCCCGTTGATTGTCGCTGCGTATTCAGATGTGACGAAAACCCTTTAGACTTCGGCAAAGATTACCCTTCTAAATCGAGCTAAGCGTTGCTCTGAACAAATCCACCGTCAAAGGCGTTAGCCTCGAGCACGCGCGCGCAACCATTGACAACGTTGTCAAGCGCAGTGGGGCTCACGTTAACGGCGACGCCGGTCTCATCGCGAAGACGAACATCCAGACCGCGTAGCAGTGCGCCGCCGCCGGTAAGAAGAATGCCGTAATACATAAGATCGGAAGCCAAATCGGGTGGCGTTGTGTCCAAAGCATCCTTGACGGCCTTCGTCATCTCATCAAGAGGCTTGTTGAGCGCACGTCGAATCTCTTCGCTCTCGATTCGGACGGTCTTGGGAAGACCACTGATCACGTCGCGACCATTGACCTCGACATCGAGCTCATCGCGCAGCGGAACAGCAGAACCGACCTTAATCTTGATATCCTCAGCCGTACGCTCGCCAATGGCGAGGTTATAGGCATCGCGGACATGCGTGAGAATGGCCTGGTCAAACTCATCGCCAGCAATGCGGATAGATTGAGAGACAACAATACCGCCCATGGCAATAACGGCAACTTCGGTTGTGCCGCCGCCGATATCGATAACCATAGAACCCGTTGGCTCTTCAACGGGAAGATCAGCACCGATGGCCGCCGCCATCGGCTCCTCGATAAGATAGGCCTGACGTGCGCCGGCAGAAATTGTCGCCTCGAAGACGGCGCGCTTCTCAACGCTCGTCACGCCAGAGGGCACGCAAACGACAACGCGAGGACGGGGCGTCCACGGGTAGCGTTTATCGCTTGCCTTGTCGATAAAGTACCGAAGCATGGCCTCGGTAACATCGAAATCGGCGATAACGCCATCTTTGAGAGGACGGACGGCAACGATATTGCCCGGCGTCCTGCCAAGCATGCGCTTAGCTTCGATACCGACAGCCAAAATGCGCTCATCGTTCTTGTCGATGGCGACAACGGACGGCTCGCGGATTACGATGCCCTTGCCGCGAACGGAAACAAGCGTGTTAGCGGTGCCCAGGTCGATAGCAAGGTCTCCCCCGTACTGACCAAAGAACATATCCATGAAAGAAAACAAGTCGACTCCTACGATAATCGTCGTGAAGACGAAGCATACTCGTGAGAAAGTTTACGTCACCCTAAAGCGAGCGGAGGTGCCAAAGGCGCCTCCGCGCAAAAGAACATATCAAGCAGTCACACGTTACTGTGCAGAATCGGTCGTAGAAGAAGCTTCAGAGTCGGTATCGGAAGACTGTTCTGAAGTACTATCCGAAGAACCCTGGTTCTCGTCGGTAGAAGCATCGCTAGATTCGCCCGTCGAAGAATCCGGCGCATTAGAGTCGTCAGAAGAGACGGTCGCCTCTCCCGTAGCCGAGCCGCCCGTGCCCGCCGTACCGAAATCTGCCGAAAGCGACTTGACAGTCCAACCGATATGATTGGAAGAACGATCGAATTCAACCTGGTAGACAATGGTTGCGCCCTTGGAGAGCTGAGCCGTAACCTTGGCGGTAGAGGTGGTCATGTTCTGATCCATTGCCGAAATCGTCACCGTGGCGCCGGAAGGAATGGAAGAAACGATGGCGGACTTCGCATCGTCAGAAAGGGACGGAGAGAGATAAGCAGCAGTATCGGAACCATCCGTCACGGCTTGGAACAAACCGTTCACAGCATCCTGCTGCGAAGGGAAACCAAACCCGCGCGTATACGCGAATCCAAGACCGCCAGCAGTCAGAAGAAGGATGATGAGAATAACGAGGAACACCTTAAGACCGGTATGGCGATGCTTGCGACGAACCTTCATATCCTTCTTGTCCTGCTGGATCATCTCAGATTCAGACAGCGTGAAGAAACCGGTATCGGAAGGATCGGGCATGAAGTTGCCAGATTTACCCAGCGGGTCCAGGGGATCTGCGCCGGTATCAAAAGCAGCCCCCCCTGCCTGCGTGGAAGCAATGGCACTCTGCGAGGAAACCGTCTCGCGAGCGCTATCGAACGCAGCCTGCTGGCTGGGGGTCAACTCATACAGGCCATCTGCGGTAGCACTCTGGAACGCATCGATGGCATCGGCGATTTTACCATCTGCAACGAGGGACTCGCCAAGACCGGCATTAATGGAACGGGTATCGTCATGAGGCCCGACGTAATCCAAGGCGGTGCGATATGCCTCGATAGCGTCGGCGGGACGGCCAAGCTGCAGGAAGCAAGAGCCAAGACTAGAAAGCGCCGAAGCGGGAGCCGGATTTGTGCCATCGATGGCAGCGGCGCGAAACGCCACACCGGCGTCGGTAACATTTCCCAAGGTGAGCAAAGCGTTGCCAAGTCCGAGATAAGCCTTGTACGGCGTAGCGTAGGAGGCATCGCGGGTTGCCGCAGAAAATGCCTGAACGGCTCCGTTCAAGTCTCCTGCGGCAGAAAGCGCCTTACCCTGATTCGTCAAAAGTGCGCCCTGTTTTCCATAGGAAGTGTCCTGAAGCGCATCGGCATATGCCGATGCGGCGTCAGCATACATTCCAAGCCTCATCAGGCAGTTACCACGGAGGTGATCGGCTTCACCGAGCAGCTCGCCGGGCTCCTTGGAGGCAAGAAACATGCTCGAAGCTGCCGAAAAATCACCAGCACGATACGCTGCACGTGCCTGTTCAAGATACTGAGCGTTCACTATTGCTCCTTATGGACGATGTCGATGTGGACGATTTCGTCACCAGCGCGAAGCGCGGCGATAACATCCTTGCCCTCAAGGGTTTGACCAAAGACGGTATACCCAGAATCGAGATTATGCTGAGCGCCAAGGCAGAAATAGAATTGGGAACCCGCAGAATCGGGATTCATGGAGCGGGCCATGGCAAGCGCGCCGTCATCATGGCTATTGCGGGGGTTGGTATTGAACTCCCCCTTGATGCAATAACCGGGTCCACCGGTTCCAGGCATGCCATCGGGGCCAGGAAGCCCAGCCGCAACCTGCTCTCCCGTCATATCGCGCGTATTGGGGTCTCCACCTTGAATCACGAAACCGGGAACATAGCGATGGAACTTAAGGCCATCGTAGAAACCCATGGTGGAAAGCTCACAGAAGTTAGCAACATGAATCGGAGCACCGGCGCCGTCAAGCTCAACTTTGATAGTGCCCTTAGAAGTCTCGACGATTGCCACCTCATCGCCGACAACGTTATATTCAGGTGTATACAGCTCGATACCGAACATATTAAAACCCCTTGGAAATGAAGTTGGATATATCTCTCCTAGTTTAGCAAGAAGGGGCGCCATTCATCAATTCGGCATGCAAAGGGACACTATTTGCGCTGAGGCTCCCATGCCTCGATATTCTCATAGTAGGAATCGTAATCGCTACTTCCCGCTCGACGCATGGGCGCCAAGATTTCATCCTGATGATCGCTTGGCAACTCTCCGTCTTTATAGGAAAGAGAGACGTCCCAAGAAGCGCATATCTGATCGATACGACCGTACATCCACTGGGCAAGCTGCTTCATGTGCTCAATATCCTCGGTGTAAACAGAATTCTCGGGCGCTTGGAGCTGATTGAGCTCGTCGATCGTCTTTTGAACGCTGTCGCGAAGCTCATAGGCCGATGCAGATGCTTCTTCGCGATCGGCATACGATGAGGCTAGATATGCGCTATTGAAGGCATCGACACAAGAACCGAAACGATCAGAAGAGCCATAGTCGAGAATCTGTTGGTAAATGGTCGTCAGTTTATCAAACACTTGATCATCGGTAAGGGGCTGAGAGTCCCGCTCGGCCTCTTCTTTTTTCGGCTTCGCTGGCGTTGCCGTCGCGGCATCATGGTCTTCAGGCAGCTGTCGGCTTGGAAACATCTCATGCGCCGCGTTTTGAAAAGACTCATAGAAGCCCGGCATGACATGCATGGGGTCAAAATAGATAAAAGCAGCGACGCTACCGACAACAAGAAGAGAGATAAGCGAAACGACAAGCCCCTTGCGAGGGCGACGTCGAGAATGATAGGGGTCATCCTGTAAAGGTGCGGAAGCAAGTTTTCTTGCCTGCTGCTCAAGATCTGCCGCACGCAAAACCGAGGTCTCGGCGGGACTCATTGTATCGTTGAGAACCTCGGCAACCGAAACCGACGAGGAACGAGAGGTCTCGGTATCAATAAGCTCGGGAGTAAGGCGAGGAAAACTGGCAGTTCTTCCGGCAGCAAGATCTGAAGAGGCAGATTTAACGGAGAGGATGCCGGGAGCAGGCCTTCCACATTTAGGACAAGTTCGATCGTGAATGGAGAGGCGTGCTCCGCAACCTTCGCAAAAGACGAAGTCGGAACGGCTCTCCCCTGCCGTGCCACCCATATAGGCATGGCAGTGCGGACAAAACGTGGTGCCGTCTTCAACAGTCTTGAGGCAGTTCGGGCAGATCACGCACAACTCCATTTCAGAATACGAACAAATAACTACGCCATCAACGTATCGAGAACGAAAGGCAAAATGCCGCCGGCGCTAAAATACGCGCCCTCCGTCGGAGTATCGACGCGGACCTCAGCCTCAAACTCGACGGTAGATCCGTCCTGACGCAATGCCGTGATTCGAGCATACGACGGAGAAGGGAGCCCCTGCGAAAAATCCACGGGAGCGATGTCAAAAACCTCGTGGCCGTCCAAACCCAAGGAATCGGCGCTCTCACCCTCTTTGAACTGAAGCGGCAAGATGCCCATGCCCACCAGATTGGAGCGATGAATCCTCTCGAAGCTCTGCGCGATGACGGCACGAACACCAAGAAGCTGAGGCGCCTTGGCCGCCCAGTCACGGGAAGAGCCCGAGCCATACATCTTACCCGCCAAAATGACCAAAGGCGTGTTTTCGGCAGCAGCACGCTGGGAAACATCAAAAATAGTAGAGACGCAAGCGCCCCAATGGTCCCACGTGTATCCGCCAACCTTGCCTTCTGCAAGCTTATTGACGAGCTTCACGTTGGCAAGGCAACCTCGCATCATAACCTCATGGTTGCCGCGACGAGAACCATACGTGTTGAATTCGGACTCCTCGATGCCGTGTTCGCGCAGATAACGCGCCGCAGGAGAATCCGGCGCGATTGCCCCGGCAGGAGAAAGATGATCGGTTGTCACAAAGTCACCGAGATTGGCGAGGGCGCGGGCACCGGATAGTTCAAACACATCGCTAGCCACGGCGTCTTCAAAATAAGGCGGGCGACGAACGTAGGTCGAGCCGTCGTCCCACTCAAACGTAGAAGTCGCGTTGACGGTGAGGGAACGCCAATGCTCATCACCATCAAACAAGGTCTTGCCCGTTTCGGCAAAAAGATCGCTAGAAACGACCTCATGCAGAAGCGCCTCGACCTCCTCGTCCTGCGGAAGCAGGTCGGCAAGGTAAACCGGGCCAGCGCTCCCTGTGCACACGGGATCGTTTGAAAGGTCGATATCGAGCGTACCGGCAAGGGAGTAAGCCACCACAAACGCCGGGGCAGCAAGGTAATTTTGAGCCACATCGGGGCTGATGCGCCCGTCGAAGTTGCGGTTGCCCGAAAGGATACTCGTGAGCTCAAGCTCATCGGCGACCGCATGCATCGGCTCGAAAAGAGGACCGGAATTGCCGATACAACTCATGCAGCCCCAGCCGCAGACAGAAAAGCCCATCTGCGCCAGCGGCTCAACGAGACCCGCACGAGAAAGAATCTCGGTGGTGCTGTGGGAACCAGGCGCCAAGACCTTCTTGACCCAGGGAAGCGGCACACAGCCAAGCTCCAGAGCCTTTTTCGCCACAAGACCGGCAGCGATCATCATGGCGGGATCTGTTGCCGTGGTGCAGCTCGTCACGGCGGCGATGCCAAGAGCACCGTGCGTTAGCGCAAAATCCTCGCCATCAAACGAGACGGTCTTTACGGTGTCCTGCGGAGCACGCCCATGCTGCGTCAATGAATCGCGGAAGCGTTGCTGCAAACCAGAAACAGCAACACGATTATGCGGGCGCGAGGGACCGGCCAAAGAGGGTTCAATCGAAGAAAGATCAATATCGATAACCTGCGAGTAAACGATATCGGCACCGTCAAGCGATTCGGCGTCGACACCTTGGGCGCGCAAGAAGGCCTGAACCCGCTCGATAGAAGCCTTATCCGTGCCGGAAAGCTCAAGCTGGGCAAACGTCTTATCATCCGCCGGGAAAAACGTTGAGGTGCAGCCGTACTCGGGAGTCATATTGGCGACGGTCGCACGCTGCGTGGCTGTCAAAGTGGAGACGCCCTCGCCAAAGCACTCGACAAGCTTGCCGACGACGCCGACCGAGCGAAGGCGCTCGGCAAAGGTCAGAGCCAGATCCATGGCGGTAACACCGGCGGAAAGCGAACCGGTAAGGTGAACGCCCACAACAGGGGGAACGAGCATCGTGATCGGCTGCCCCAAAGCAGCCGCTTCCGCCTCGATGCCGCCTACGCCCCACCCAAGCACGCCCATGCCGTTTGCGGTCGTGGTATGGGAATCGGTGCCCACAAGTGAATCAAAGTACATGACAGGTGCCTGATCGCCACCGGTTATCGCAACCTGGCAAAAACGCTCGATATTCAGCTGGTGGCAAATACCCACACCGGGCGGCACGATCTGCACATTATCGAAGCTCTTGGCGCTCCATTTGAGAAAGGAGAAGCGCTCCGCATTGCGCTCGGCTTCGATACGGGCATTTTCGAGGGCAGCACGGGAGCACGAAACGACATCGGCGGCTACGGAGTGATCAACTACGAGCGTGCAGGGAATCTGCGGGTTGATGCGGTTGGGATCCCCGCCTTTATCTGAAGCGGCGTCGCGCATGGCAGCAAAATCAACGAATACGGGGACGCCGGTAAAGTCCTGAAAAAGGACGCGAGCGGGCATGAACTCGATCTCGCCGCCAGCCTCACCAGCAAGGCCGGCATCGACGATGCACCGAGCGGCAGCTTGGGCTTGCTGCTCGCTTGTCGCGCGGCGCAAGACGTTTTCCAACAGGACGCGCAAGCACACAGGAAGACGATCCACACCGGGAATATCCAGCACGCGCGCATACGCGATAGATTCGCCCCCGCAGGAAAACTCATTGCGCGCACAACCGATGCGCATCCCCTCTTTGCTCATATTCAACTCTCTTTCGTCGTTGGTGGGTAACCGTCGATACTACGTGCTGTTTGTTACCGTTTGGTGTCCGGTTTTCTTTTTTTAGAGGAGGGCATGGCGACGCGAATCCCGCCGCCGGCCTTGGTGACGCGCTTGAGAACCCGAGCGGTTGGCGTCGCATCATCCACCGCACGTCGAGCGGATGCCTGGGCGCGGGACAGCTCACGCTCTTCATGAACACGCGACACCCTTCGCGCAATCGCGCCCGCCCTTCTCTCTAACGAGGAGCCTGTAGAGCTCACGGTGCGCTTTCCTCCCCGAAGAGACATCCGCACGCCGCGGCCGAATCCCGTGGCACGCTTGGTCACGCGTTGCGGAACCCTATCAAACACATCCGCAAGCAAGAAGAAGAGCAGACAGCCGAGCACCGCAACGACAACCGAACCGAGAAGCTGCCCTAAACCAAGAGCCGCAATGGAGAAAAACGTTGGGAAGAAGACAACGCCCACCACAAGACCTGCGGTGACGAAAATGAACACAGCGAGTCGCAATGGCGAAAACGGGAACGAAATACGCCAGATCAAACTGCAGCCGATTGCGCTGGTAGAAATGAGGCACATCGTAGATAGCACCGGTTTGCTGAACCCAAAAACGGAAGCGGCGAACATACAAAGGCACGAAGCGATGAGCACAGCCACCGAAGCAGGGACGGCGCGCCTGAGCACGTTGACGAGAAAGCTGCCCTTGATACGTGATTTATTGGGCTCCAGCGCAAGCACGAAACTCGGAAACCCGATGCAGAAGAAGTTGATGAGCGTCATCGTGATGGGCTGGAAAGGGTAAGGCGGAAAGAAGATGCAAAGCGCGGCAAGCCCCATGGAAAACAACGTCTTTGTCAAAAAGAGCGAGGCAGAACGCTGCAGGTTATTGATGGAGCGACGCCCCTCTGCCACAACGGCTGGCATAGATGCGAAGTCGTTGTCGATCAAGACGATCTCTGCCACGTTACGCGCGGCGTCGGAACCAGCCGCCATAGCGACAGAGCAGTCCGCCTCCTTGAGCGCCAATACGTCATTGACGCCGTCGCCGGTCATGGCAACAGTATGGCCACGCGATTTGAGGGCAACGACAAGCTCGCGTTTCTGCTGGGGCGTCACTCGACCAAAGACATGATACTTATCGACAGCGGCGTCGATTTTCGAAGGCGTATCGAGCGTAGTCGCATCGACAAACGCTTCGGCGCCGGGAACGCCAACCACCTTTGCGATGGACGAAACCGTGCGAGGATCGTCGCCCGAGATGACGTTGAGCGTAACGCCCTGGTCGCAGAAATACGCAATGGTATCGGCTGCAGAAGATCGGATCTCGTCGCGGATCGTCACGAAACCCAGGGGGTTTGCCCCGCCTTCCATATCCCCCTCATCGGTAAAACCATCAACGGAAGCGATAACGAGAACGCGGCAGGTATCGGCAAGAGCGTTCACTGCTCCCTCAAAGGTTTTATAGACATCGGGGGCCAAGACAAACTGCGCAGCCCCCATCACATAAGAACCCTGCTTGAACGAAGCACCGCTCCATTTCTTGGCAGAAGAGAAGGGAACAACGGCAAGAGGCTCGGCAAGAGAAATGTCGGTGCCAGAATAGTAGGAAATAACAGCCTGACATGTCTCGTTGGCGTCTGCCGAAGTTGCCTTGGCAATGTTCGCAAGAGCGAAGTCGACCAGCGCAGCACGTTCGGCATCAGAGTTCTCGAGCGGCACGGCACGGCCATCATCCGCAGCGGTGTAAACGCCAGCTACCTGCATTTTTCCAGATGTAATAGTGCCCGTCTTGTCCAAGCAAAGAACATCGACACGAGCAAGCGTTTCGATACAGTACAGCTGTTGCGCCAAGACTCGGCGGCGAGCCAGGCGAATCGTCGCAATTGCGAGAACAGATGAGGTGAGCAAGACGAGGCCCTGCGGAATCATGCCCAGAAGTGCACCCACCGTCGAAAGGATCGCAGCCGAGACGTCAGACCATGCCCGAGAGCCCGAGAAAGCCCAAGCCCAAAACGTCATCGAGGCGCCATCTTGCTCATATGCCACATGCACGCTCGAATAGAACAGGGCAATGCCCAGCGGAAGCATGATGACGCTCGCAAAACGCACAATGGCATTGAGTGCCTTCATGATCTCGGAATTGACTTTTTTTACGTACTTAGCCTCGTTGTTAATCTTTGCAACGTAGTTATCGGCGCCAACATGGATCACACGAGCATAGATCAAGCCGGAATCAACAAAGCTGCCGCTCATGAGCTCGGCGCCGGGCTGCTTGCGAATCAAATTGCTTTCGCCGGTAAGAAGGCTTTCGTTGATTTGGGCATCGCCCGCAACCACGACGGAGTCGGCGGGAATCTGGTCACCACGGCCCAAGCGGACGACATCGTCAAGAACGATTTGGTCCAAATCCACCTCGATCTCAGAACCGCCACGAACCACCGTCGCACGCTTGCTTGCAAGAAGCGTCAGTTTATCGACCATACGCTTCGAACGCCAAGACTGGACGATGCCAATTCCCGTATTGAGCACGACAATGCAAAGAAAGCTCAGGTTCTTTATGGAACCGGTAAGGATGACAAGAATGGCCAGGACAAGATTGATGAGGTTGAAAAGCGTGCAGAGGTTTTCGATGATCAGCTCTTTGACCGACTTGGATTTTAAATCGGTGTTGACATTGACCTTGCCCGCAGCGATCCGCTCGGAAACCTCAGCACTCGACAATCCCAACAAAGGTTCCGCAACTGCCATGGAAGAAGTCTTCGCGACTCCATTTGCTTCCGAGACGTTTACGGTGTTATCGATCATGGTTACCGCCATTCGATCGTGGCATATAAAAAGAGGATCGACGAGGCGTACCTCAATCGATCCTCGCATACGCAGGTGGCGCCCCATGTTGGGTTCGAACCAACGGCCTTCTGCTCCGGAGGCAGACGCTCTAATCCCCTGAGCTAATGGGGCCAACGAGCAGATAGTATACAACGGTTACCCCATTGTTAACGAGCTTGCGGCAGCACCACGTTACAGATTGCATAACTTGTTCATCTGACCAGATATATACGGTTTTTGGTATACACTCGAGTGCTACGCATTGCTCGAATTATTACAGAACAGGAAACCGTCGACATGATTGCCATTCTCAAAAAAGGAGCCTCCGATCAGTCCGTCTCCCACCTCGTGAGCTGGATTCACAAAAAAGGCCTCGATACGCACATCAGCCGCGGCAAGGAGGAGACGATCATCGGACTCGTGGGCGACACGAGTCGAATTGATCCGTTCCTACTTGAATCCATGGATATCGTCGACCAGGTCAAACGCGTCTCCGAACCTTTCAAAAAAGCAAACCGCAAGTTTCATCCCGAAGACACCGCGGTCGACTGCGGCCATGGAGTGAAGATCGGCGCCGGGCACTTCCAGGTTATCGCAGGCCCTTGCTCCGTTGAGGGTGAAAACCTCATCCGCATTGCCCGACGCGTCAAAACGGCCGGTGCGACCATGCTGCGCGGCGGCGCCTTTAAGCCTCGCACCTCCCCATATGCCTACCAGGGAATGGGCGCCGAGGGCCTCGACCTTCTGCGCGAAGCAGCCGATGAACTCGACATGCCTATCGTCACTGAAATCATGGACCCTCGCGACGTCCAGCTCTTTTTGGACAAGAATATCGAGGTCATGCAGATCGGTGCCCGCAATGCGCAAAACTTCCCCCTCCTCAAAGAGGTCGGTAAAACCCAAACCCCCGTTCTTCTTAAGCGCGGAATGTCCGGCACGCTCGACGAGCTGCTTATGGCTGCCGAGTACATCATGAGCGAGGGCAACGAAAATGTGATCCTTTGCGAGCGCGGCATTCGCACCTTTGAAACGCGCACGCGCAACACGTTCGACCTCAACGCCGTACCCGTGCTTCACCACCTCTCACACCTTCCCGTCGTGGCCGACCCCAGTCACGCCACCGGCTACACCCGCTATGTTGAGCCTATGGCGCTTGCCGCCACGGCAGCCGGCGCTGATGGTTTGGAGATCGAGGTTCACGACAATCCCAGCAAGGCATGGTCTGACGGCGCCCAGGCACTCACTCCCGATCAGTTTGACGACACCATGCGCCGCATCCGCGCTATCCGGGAAGTCATCTGCCAACAGACCGTGCAGGAGTAGGCCATGGGGACGGTGAGAAACGCGCGCGTTAACCAAGGTGGGCCCAGGTGTGCAGGCATCGTGGGATTGGGCCTTATTGGCGGAAGCTTTGCCCGAGGCTATGCGCAGGCAGGCGTTCGCGTACTGGCATGGGATCCCGATGAAGACGTTATGGTGGCCGCCAGCATGGGCACCGTCTCCGGCGAGCTTAACGACGAAACACTCGGCGAGTGCGACATCATCGTCCTTGCTTGCTACCCCGAAGCCTGTATCGAATGGCTTGAGGCACACGCCCAAGCGCTCGCCGATGCCACCGATACCGAGGCCATAATGGGCCCCGTGGTGATCGATACCGTAGGCATCAAAGGCATTGTGTGCGAGCGTGCCTTTAACCTGGCGCGTGAGAACGGCTTTTACTTTGTGGGAGCACACCCCATGGCGGGCACGCAATTCTCGGGCTACGCGCACTCCCGTGCCGACTTATTTGAGGGTGCGCCGCTCGTGCTCGTGCCGCCCGCGGTGGATGATTCCCTTAAGCTGGAACTCCTGAGTCAAGTACGCGAGATGGTGCGTCCTTTGGGCTTTGGGAAGTTTAGCGTTACGAGCGCCGAGGAGCACGACCACGTAATTGCTTTTACGAGTCAGCTTGCGCATGTGGTGTCCAACGCCTATGTAAAGAGCCCGACTGCGCAAGAGCACCACGGCTTCTCGGCAGGAAGCTATCGTGACCTCACACGCGTCGCGCACCTCAATGCGTCCATGTGGGCCGAGCTCATGACCGATAACGCGCAATATCTCAGCCAAGAGCTGACCTATCTCATCGATTCCCTCGCAGCCTATCGCGATGCACTCGAGAAGAAGGACGAAGGGCAGCTCGAAGAGCTTCTCGCCGAGGGAGATCGCATCAAGCGCGCTCTCGACGCCAACACCCCCGACAACGATTAGCCATCAGGAGGAAGCCTCGTGCACACGATAGAAGTTGCCACCTCATCGAGGACATATAACGTCCACATTGCGTGTGGGCTGTTTCCGCGTGTGGGCGAAATCACACGCGGCACCGCCGGTGGCTCCCGGGCCATGGTCGTATCGAACACCGATGTGGCCCCGCTCTACTCTGCTGCTGTTCTCGAGTCACTGAACGCTGCCGGGTACAAAACGGATATCCATATCGTAGAGTCGAGTGAGACCGTTAAGAACATGTCCGAACTCGCGCTCCTCCTTGAGCACTGCGCCGAGGCAGAACTCACCCGCGATGACGTTGTAGTAGCGCTTGGCGGTGGCGTCGTCGGCGACCTCGCCGGCTTTGCCGCCGCAACCTACATGCGCGGTTGTAAACTCGTGCAGGTGCCCACAAGCTTACTCGCAATGGTCGATTCTTCCGTTGGAGGAAAAACGGCGGTCGACCTTGAACACGGAAAGAATCTTGCTGGCGCCTTCTTCCAGCCGCGCGCCGTTGTCGCCAGCGTCGAAGCGCTCGACACCATTGCCCCCAACTTGTTTGCCGACAGCTGCGGCGAAGTTATCAAATACGGCGTGCTGTGCAATCCCGGCCTTTTCGCTTCGCTCGAAAAAACTCCGCTCACCGAGTCGTGCGATGATCACGAGCGGCTCGAAGAAGTAATCGCGCGTTGCGTCGAAATCAAACGCGATGTTGTTTCAAATGACGAATGCGAGCGCGGGCTGCGCCAGACCCTTAACCTTGGGCACACCATCGGACACGCCGTCGAGAGCGCAAACGAATACCGTCTTGGCCATGGGTCTTCAGTTGCAGCGGGCATGTGCATCATGGCGCGCGCCTGCGCAAAACGCGGTTGGTGCGACCAAGATGTCGCCCATCGCATCGAAGCGACCGTTGCCGCCCACGGCCTTCCCACCTCAACCGATTTCGATGTCGACACGCTCTTCAGGCATGCCAAGGCCGATAAGAAACGCCATGGCGACACGATGAATATCGTGGCCATAGAGGCTATCGGATCTGTAAGCATCAAAACGCTTCCCCTCAATGAGTTCCGCACGCTCATCGAACAGGGACTGTAGACATAAGGCAGGAACATGAAAGCGATCATCAATCCTCGTCCACTCGCCGGCACTGTGCCCGCAATCGCATCGAAGTCGATGGCTCACCGCCTGATCATCGCCGCGGCGCTTGCAAACGACCCCACTCACGTGGTCTGCAATACGACCTGCGCCGATATCGAGGCGACGGTTCGCTGTCTTGCTGCGCTGGGCGCAAAGATCGAAGCCACCGAAAACGGCTTCTCGGTACGGCCCGCGCCGAGAAGCGTCGAGCTCGGTCTCCTCAAAGCTCTTCATGGAGGCACGCTGGATTGTGGCGAATCCGGCTCCACCCTTCGCTTCATGCTCCCCGTAGCTTGCGCTCTGGGCGCCGAAGCATCCTTCATCGGAGCCGGAAGGCTCGGTTCCCGCCCGTTGGCCCCGCTGTCCGACGAGATCATCGCCGCTGGATGTAACCTGGATGGTTTGGGAGGCTTCCCACTCAAGACCTCCGGGCGTATGCGAGCCGGCCGCTTCGTGCTTCCGGGAAATGTAAGCTCCCAGTATATCTCCGGCCTTCTGCTCTCCTTCCCCCTGCTTGACGGGGCAAGCGAGGTTGCCGTGATGGGAAAGATCGAAAGTCGTCCATATATCAATCTCACCATCCAGGCAATGAAAGAATTCGGCGTAGAGGTTGCCGTTCGCCACGCGGACGCAACGTCCGCCCAGCCCGAAACAACGACGTTTTCGGTCAATGCCAGGGGCTACCGCTCCCCTGGAACCGTGCAAGTAGAGGGCGATTGGTCTAACGCCGCATTCTGGCTCTGCGCCGGAGCCCTGAGCAATGCTCCCATTTCCGTTGAGGGAGTCTCACTCAACTCGGCTCAAGGAGACAGAAATGTCATGGCAGCCCTTTCGCGCTTTGGGGCACGGATCCAGCGCGCACCGAAGCGCGCAACAGCCCAGCCCGATGCGCTCAACGGGTTTGAGATGAGTGCGCAAGATATCCCCGACCTTGTTCCCGTCATCTCGGCAGTAGCATCTTGCGCACAGGGAACAACCGTAATCCGAGATTGCGCGCGCCTACGCATCAAAGAATCCGATCGACTCGCCACAACAGCCTCCGAGCTCACCGCGTTGGGCGCCCATGTTGAAATTGACGCCGACAGCTTGATCATTCAAGGCACGACCGAGCTCAACGGCGGCACCGTCGACTCCCATAACGACCATCGCATCGCCATGATGGCCGCTGTCGCGGCCTCGCGCTGCACATCCCAAGTTGTCATCAACGGAGCCGAAGCAGTCAACAAATCCTACCCCGATTTCTTCGATCACTACCGACTTCTGGGCGGCGACGTTACGCTCATTGAGGAGTAACCTATGTCTTCGACCTTCGGAAATCGCATTCATCTGAGTATTTTTGGACAATCGCATTCCACGGCCATCGGTTGCTCGTTGGACGGCTTGCCGGCCGGAATTCCCATTGACCTGGAGGCGCTTCAGGCGTTTTGCGATCGCCGTGCGCCAGGCAAAAACGATACCTCGACCCCCCGCCGCGAAGCGGATGTCGTCCATGTATTGAGCGGAATCGCCAACGGACACACGTGCGGAGCGCCCTTTGCCGCCGTCATCGAAAACACCAACACCCGTTCTAGAGATTACAGCGAACTGCGCCGTGTTCCTCGCCCTGGTCATGCCGATTGGCCTGCATATATACGCTACGGAAACTGGCACGATGTCGCTGGCGGCGGCCATTTTTCCGGACGACTCACCGCCCCTCTCTGCGTTGCCGGCGGTCTTGCCCTGCAGGCCCTCGCGCAGCTTGGCATCATCGTCTGCGCCCATATGCAACAGGTGGGAGACGTCACAGACGTACATCTAAACGACTTGTTTCTTGAAACGTCTCAAGCCAAGGCAATCCTTCAAAACGAGCTCCCCTGCATCGACCCTCAAGCAGCCGCACTGATACACACGACCATTCTTTCGGCAAAAAAACGCCTCGACTCTGTGGGTGGCGCGGTGGAATGTGCGGTCTACGGTGTTCCCGCAGGCATTGGCGACCCTATGTTTGATGGTATCGAAAACCGCATTGCGCACATCGCATTTGGCATACCGGCGGTAAAGGGACTTGAATTCGGCGCAGGCTTCAAGGTGGCCTCCATGTACGGGAGCCAAAACAACGACGCTTACCGCATGAGCAACGGGCGCGTATGCTGCCAAACCAATCATGCAGGCGGTGCCCTCGGCGGAATCACCACCGGCGCGCCGATTGTCTTTCGAGTCGCACTCAAACCCACTCCGTCCATCGCCCAGGAGCAGCAAAGCGTAAGCTTGCCCGATGGGACAGACACGCCTCTTTCTGTCAAAGGGAGGCACGACCCCTGTATCGTCGCGCGCGCCGTACCGGTCGTGGAGGCCGCAGCCGCCCTTGCCGTGCTCGATGCACTTCTTGAAGACGGTCGTTTTGAAGTCCCGCCTTCGCCCGATTTCTGCCCCCAACGTTGCCGCCAATAGCCGCAATCACCACTCGCTCAAGGATGCTCGATGGAACTTACCGATGTCAGAACCCAAATAGACTCAATCGATTCGCAACTGCTCGAACTCTTCTGCCGTCGTATGGACCTGGCACAAGAAGTTGCCGCAGCAAAAAAGGGTATGAAAAAAGCGGTCTTCGACCCAGCTCGCGAGCGCGCAAAGCTCGCTGATATCATGGGCCGCGCGCCTGCGCGCTACTCCGCGCAAGCCGTCTCGCTCTTCTCGCTTCTCATGACCATGAACAAGGCGGAACAGCAAAAGATACTTCATTCAGACGACGCGGAAAGCCTTTCCTCACGCGCTCGCGCTTCGCTTCTTCCCTCATCGGAAGCCTTCCCCAGCACCGCGCACGTAGCCTGTCAGGGCGTTGAGGGGGCATATAGCCAAATTGCAGCATGTCGCCTGTTCAGGGTCCCTGTCATATCGTACTTCACCACGTTCGAAGGCGTATTTCGCGCCGTCCAAAGCGGACTTTGCGAATATGGCGTACTTCCCATCGAAAACTCCACGGCGGGTTCGGTCAACCAAGTCTATGACCTTATGGCGCAATACCGCGTTTCCATCGTCAAGAGCCTGCGACAAAAGATCGACCATCAACTCCTGGTCACACCAGGAACAGAACTTGAGAATATTACCGAGATCTGCTCCCACCAACAGGCAATTGCTCAATGCTCCGACATCATTGAACGTCTTGGCGCCCAGGTGACGGTTACCGAAAATACGGCCATGGCCGCTCAGATGGTCGCCGAATCCGATCGAGACGATATCGCCGCGATCTCGTCTCAAAGCTGTGCGGAACTCTATGGACTTGAAGTGGCCGCACGCGATGTCCAAAATGCCGACTCCAACTACACTAGGTTTGTCGTTATTTCCGCCGAACCTAAAATCTACCCCGGTGCCAACAGGACTTCGCTGATGGTCACGCTCAAGCATGAACCAGGTTCGCTGTATCGCATGCTCGAGCGCTTCTATGCCCTGGGAATCAATATGGTCAAACTTGAAAGCCGCCCCATCCCTGGTCGTGATTTTGAGTTTGTTTTCTATTTTGATCTTGAAGCCCCTGCGGCGAGCAACGAACTCGACACACTGCTGGATTCCCTCGATGACATCTGCGATTCCTATGTCTACTTTGGCACATATACGGAGGTCCTCTAATGACATCAAGACCATATGGCGTTTTGGGCCGTGTGTTAGGCCATTCCTACACCCCTACCATTTACAGGGAACTTGCTGGACTTGACTATCGACGCTTTGAGCGTGAACCCGAAGAGCTCGAAACCTTTCTCAAAAGCGATGAATGGGAAGGCGTCAACGTCACCATCCCCTATAAGCGCTCCGTCATCCCCTATCTCGCCGGCATGAGCGATATAGCCCGCCGCTTGGGTAACGTCAACACCATCACGCGCCGCGAAGATGGCACGCTCTATGGCGACAACACCGATTACTACGGATTCAAGTGCCTCGTAGAATCACTCGGTATCGATGTTGCGGGGATGCGAGCCGTTGTCTTTGGCGGAACAGGTGGTGCCGGTGCAACCGTCATGGCTGTACTGGCCGATATGAATGTCGAGGCAATCTCTATCAGCCGACACGGAGAGCACACGTACGAGGACCTCAAAAACCTTTCCGATATTGAGCTGGCCGTCAACTGCACACCCGTAGGAATGTACCCGAACTGTCCCGATTCGCCCTGCGACCTTGATGTCCTTCCCGATCTTAAGGCTGTTGTAGACATTGTCTACAACCCAGCACGAACTGGAATCATCCTCGAGGCCGAAAAGCGCGGCATTCCCTGCACAAGTGGCCTTTTGATGCTTGTCGCCCAGGCGGCGCAGGCCGTCGAGCGCTACACCGGCAGAGCTATCGAGCTCTCTCGCACGTATGAGGTAAGCGAGCGACTAGCCACCACAGAGCAAAATATCGCAATTATCGGTATGCCAGGATGCGGCAAGACACGCGGCGGCAAGGCCCTAGCCTCGATTCTCGACAGATCATTTGTTGATATCGATCAAGAACTCGAATCGCGCCTTGGATGCAGCTGCTCAGAATACATCAAATGGGAAGGCGAAGGAGCATTTCGTCAGCAGGAAACCGCCTGCCTTGCCGATATCGCCAAGCGTAGCGGTCAGGTCATCTCCTGCGGAGGCGGCGTCGTCACTCGTCCCGAAAACTACCCGCTTCTACATCAGAACAGTGTGATTGTCATGATCGATCGCGACCTCTCGCAGCTCGCAACCCATGGCCGCCCCATCACTGCGCGAGACGGCATACAAGCGCTGGCAGCCGCACGCATGCCGCTCTACCACGCTTGGGCTGATTATGAGGTCGACTCGCAAGAGACCCCGATGCTCACGGCGTCGCTGATTCGCGACACCCTGCCGCCCATGATTTAGCAGAAGGTTGTAACCATGAACGCACTCGTTATCAACGGACCAAACCTCAATATGCTCGGCATCAGAGAACCCGATATCTACGGTCGTCAAACCTATGATGACCTTATCGAACTATGTCGAGCCGCAGGAGAAAAAGAGGGTTTTGATACCGTCGACGTCTACCAATCCAATCATGAGGGAGACCTGATCGACACCATCCAACAGGCCCTTGGAGTCTATGATGGCATCGTTATCAATCCAGCGGCCTATACGCATACAAGCGTCGGCATTCTCGATGCACTCAAGGCAGTTCAGATTCCCGCGGTTGAGGTACACATCTCGGCGGTCGACGAGCGCGAGGGTTTCCGACAAATTTCATACGCAGGCATGGCCTGCTTTGATCGCGTAGTTGGAGAGGGCCTTACGGGCTACGCACACGCGCTGCATATCCTCAAAGAGCATCTTTCATGATAAGCAACTAGCGGGCATCGGGTTAATCCAGGGTGCCCGCTTCTTCTAGAAGAGCTCGAGCATGATCGATTGACACTTGCTCGGTATCTCCCGAAAGCATACGCGCAATTTCCTCGATGCGGCCATCCCCAGTAATCGGCGCGATCGAGGTAACGGGAACCTCTGCGCCGCTATTCTTCGTGACCAGGTAATGCCGCGATGCCGCAACGGCAATCTGTGCGGTATGCGTAACCACAATAACCTGATGCGTGCGGGCAAGATCGGAAAGAACAGACGCAAGGGAACGAGCGGTTGCTCCGCCCACGCCAGCATCGATTTCATCAAAGACCATTGTCGAGACGCCATCGGCCTCTCCAAGAACAACGCTGCAGGCAAGCATGACTCGCGAAAGCTCACCGCCCGAAGCGACGCGGCGCAAAGGGCGCGGCGTTAAACCAGCACCGCTTCGATACAGCAGCTCATACGAACAGGAACCCGATTCGGTCCATGCCTTGCGATCGAGGTCGCGAACCTGCCAAACAAGCTCGGCACTTCCCATCTCAAGACGTGCAAGTTGCTTTCCCACCTCTCGACAGAATCGAGGGCCGGCCGCCGCGCGGCGGCGGGCAAGCTTTTTCGCCGCATCTTGAAGGGCGCGCTCAGAATCATCTACAAGACGCTTAGCCCGAGCAAGGCGCGCATCGGAATCGTTTACGAGACTCAATAGCTCGGAACTTTGACGATACCGCTCAAAGACGTCATCCATCGAAGGCCCAAATTGACGCTTCAAAGCGTTGAGCGCACCTAGACGCTCATGCTTCGAAGCAAGATCGGCAGGATCGAAATCAACGGAATCGCGATAGCGGCGGAGCTCAGCGGCAGCATCCTCCATGGTAATGGCAGCACCACTTAGCTCATCGGCAAATCCAGCAAGAGCCGCATCGACACTTCCCATACGTGAAAGCTCAGCAATAGCACTGTTGAGAGTATCGAGCGCTCCTCCTTCGCCCGACAGATATTCCTGGGCATCATTTGCAGAGGTAGCAAGCGCTTCTGCATGCTCAGCACGAGGAAGGATCTCTTCCAATTCCTCTAGCTCACCGGGCTTGGGATCGACTTCTTCGATTCTCTCAACACAAAAACGAGCTTCTTCAAGACGTGAGCCCTGAGTACGCGCGGCTCGCTCGAGCTCCTCATATTCCCTTAACTGACGCTTATGTTCACGAAAAGCAGCAATATAGGCAGCGTGTGCAGGAGCGATGGTGTCTCGCGACCAGGTATCGACCATGGTCAGGTGATATGCAGTGTCAAGCAGATGCTGATGTTCATGCTGACCGCATATATCGACGAGTGGACGCACCTGAGACGCAAGCTCCGAAACGCTTGCCAAGGAGCCGTCGATCTTAACACGGCTACGACCGTCGGCGGAAAGCCGCCGCTCAACAACAAAACCCTCGACATCAGCATCACTGCGATAGAGTCGACCTTGAACAAGGGCTCCCGCCTCGCCCTCTCGCACACAAGAGGAGTCTGCGCGCTCACCCATCAAGAGCTTTAAAGCCGAGAGAAGTGCCGTCTTGCCAGCACCCGTCTCACCGGTAAGAGCCGTCAGACCTGGAGCGAACGAAATCTGTGCATCGCTAATCAGCGCGATATTGCGGACAAGCAACTCATCAATCATGACGAACACCGTAAAAAACGCGAGAAACGGAATTATAGAAGCTTTCGGGTCCATAATCGAGCAGCAAAACATCGGCGTCGCCGCGTCTCACGGCAACATACTCCACGTCGCCCTCTGGATTCAAGAACTGGCCGTCCACCGCAATAGCGGGAACAGAAGGGCGGTCATGTGACATGGCAATTTCCACAACATCGGAAGGTGACGTGAGGAAGGCTCGGGCCTGGATGGTATGAGGCGCGATGGGAACACAGACCATACCCGAAAAATCGGGACTGACAATGGGTCCACCGGCCGAAAGCGCATAGCCCGTAGAGCCTGTCGCCGTAGATACGACAACGCCATCGCCACGAAGGCGATCGATATGATGGCCCGAAACGCAGATATCGAACTCGACCATGTCGGAAAGCGGTCCACGCGTGAGAGCCAGATCGTTAAGGGCCTGAGCGACGATAACGCGCTCCTCACCATTTGGCAGCACGCTGTGAACCTCGCAGCAAAGCGTAGCGCGACGGCTTACATGCATCTCATCTGCAAGCGCATCGGAAACAACGCGCAATATATCGCCTTCCTCGGGATTCGCCGCTGTGAGGAAGCCAACATGGCCATAGGAAAGGCCTAAGATAGGAATCTCGTTTGTGCCAACGAGATGGGCCGCTCGCAGCAACGTGCCATCGCCGCCAAGCGAGATAACAAGATCAAAATCGGAGATATCGGTTTCGTCTTTAATGCCAGATCGCTGATCGACCGCCCAAGCGACCTCGACACCTTGGCGAGTAAGCCAAAGCTCAAGGGTCAAGCCGCTTTGGATCGCCTCGTCCTTGTAATAATTGGGGACCAAAAAGACTTTCATAGCTCCTCAGTCTTCTCCTTGAGCCTCGAAACCTGTAACCTCACGTCATCAGACGAGCCGTCATTAAAGCGAACTCGATCACCGTAAATGAAAAACTCACGATTGCCCTTAGCCCCATGAATGGGCGAGGCACAGATATCGACCGGATACAAACCGTGAGCGGCAAATAAATCGATGGTCTGCGCAAGAACGCGTGCATGTACCTTCGGATCGCGAACGATACCGCCTTCCCCCACCTCATGGGTCTGTGCCTCAAACTGAGGTTTTACAAGGGAAACAAACGCACCATGCGGCGCGAGCAATTCAAGCGTTGCAGGAAGAATAGTCCGAATGCTCGTAAAGGATACGTCGCAGACAGCAAGATCGAAAGAGGAATTAAATCCTTGAGCGGGAAGGTCCACTATGTTGGTTCGCTCGTGCAGGTCAACGCGTTCATCGTTTCGAAGCGACCAGTCAAACTGGGCATGGCCGACATCGACCGAAACCACGCGACGAGCGCCGCGTTTAAGCAGGCAATCGGTAAAACCGCCGGAAGAACAACCGATATCAAGGCAATAGAGATCATGCACGTCAACACGAAAGGCATCTAAAGCCCCAGATAGCTTAAGACCGCCTCGACTTACATAGGGAATACGGCCCTTAACATGCAAGTCGCACCCAATCTCAACCCGTACCGCGGGGGAAGAAAAACGCTCCCCCGCACAGGACACAAGGCCCGCCATGCACATACGCAAGGCATCATCGCGCGTCTGGCAAATACCCTGCGCAATCATCTCATCATCTAAACGGCGCCGCTTCATGCGAGCAACTATTCTACGGCAGATTCGGAATGCGAATCGTCCTTCGCCGAAGTCTCTTCAAGTTGAGCGGCTTCGCGATCGGATAGCTCAAAGTTATCCACCATCTCGACTGCCTTAGAGCCCAAAGCGATAGCCTCGTCAAAAAGATCGAGGCTATGCTCAAGAGAAGCGTCTTTCGCGCGCACAGCAGCGACGATATCGTCCATGCGCGCCATAACGTCATCAAACGTATGGACTGTTGACTCAGACATGGTTAGTCGTCCATATCCGTCGTATCGAGGACAATGGAATCGTCGCTGTCAGTCTCATCGGCCGACTCATCCACACGAGGAGTGAGGGCCGCGTCAAAGGCGGCATCGGCTGGCAGCTGAGTTTGACGAGCGATACGACCGAGAACGCCGTTGACGAACTTCGCAGACTCATCGGTTCCGTATGCCTTGGCAATCTCCACCGCCTCATTGATCACGACAGCAGCATCCAGGCGATCGCTCGGATCGGCACAGCGAAGTTCAAAAACAGCGATGCGCAGCAAATTCCTGTCGGAAGCGGGCATGCGATTAAGATCCCAGTTCTTGGAGCACGCAACGAGAGCAGAATCGATCTCGTCGATATGCTCATATGCACCGCGAGCAAGCTCAACGGCATAATCGTCCAAGGGACCCTTGGACAGAAGATAGTCGCCAGCGAGAACAGCATCAACGGGCTTATCGAGAGCCTCGGCCTGGAACAGAATCTGAAGAGCCTGGCTACGCGCAAGCGTACGGCCGCGATTGACTTTAGAGCTCAAAAGCTACTCCTTGGGGAATACCAGGTTGTCGATGCAAACATCGACAGCACAAACAGCAACGCCTACCTGCGCATCAATCGCCTTGGAAACGGCGACGCGCACAGCCTCGGCAAGCTTTTTAAACGGATAGCCAAAAAATACGGTCAAGCGGACGACGATATGAAGAGCGTCGTCTTCGACCGTAGCTTCGACCGCAGGAAGAGACGGAGAAGAAGTCTTGGACGAGAACATCGAAACAAGGTTTGCAGCAAGGTCGTTATTACCGACCGAGGCAACACCCTCAATGTCAGCAAGGGAACGAACGACTATTGTGGTCAGAACGTCCGGTGCGATAGCGATGCCATCAATCTTGATCTCTTGACTCATATGACTCACCCATTTCTAGCAAAGATACTCGGGCATATGCTCAGGAATGAAATCAGTGTACACGATTCCAGACGCAAACTGAGCGTTTCGCACAACATCCCGATGGAATGGAAGCGTTGTGGCGATTCCCTCGATCTCGCACTCATCAAGAGCGCGGCGAGCACGGGCAAGAGCCTGTGCACGGTCGGCACCCCAAACGATGATCTTGGCTACAAGAGAATCATACGTAGGTGGAATCGTATAGCCCTCATATACATGCGTCTCCACGCGCACGCCGGGTCCACCAGGCAAACGAAGGTGCTTGATGGTACCAGGACAAGGCCTGAATCCATGTGCAGGATCCTCTGCATTAATACGGAACTCGAACGCGTGGCCGGAAGGCACCGTAATGCCCCCATCGGGAACCGTCATGGGCTCACCGGATGCGATACGCAGCTGCTCACACACAAGATCGGTACGCGTGATCTCCTCGGTCACCGGATGTTCCACTTGGATGCGGGTATTCATCTCCATAAAGTAGAAGCTGCCATCCTCATCGAGGAGAAACTCTATGGTACCGGCATTGACGTAGCCAACTTCACGGACAGCGGTAATGGCGACCTTGCACATCTGGGCGCGCTGCTCATCGGAAAGCGCCGGGCTCGGAGCCTCCTCAACAAGCTTTTGATGACGGCGCTGAACGGAGCAATCGCGCTCGCAAAGGGCAGCAGCATGACCAAAAGAATCGGCCAGAACCTGAATCTCAACGTGGCGAGGGCGCAAGATGAGCTTTTCGAGATACACCTCATCGTTGCCAAAGGCGACACGCGCTTCGGAACGGGCGGCGTCGAATTCCTTCTGAAGATCTGCCGGATCATGCACCTCGCGCATACCCTTGCCGCCGCCGCCAGCGGACGCCTTGATGAGAACGGGATACCCGACAGCCTCCGCAAAGGCGCGCGCTTGCTCGACGGACTCAACGGGGCCGTCGCTGCCAGGAACGGTAGGGACACCTGCAGCCTTCATGGTCTGCTTGGCATTGCTCTTCTCGCCCATCGCATCGATAACCTCGGGAGCGGGACCTATGAACACCAGATCGTTGTCGGCACAGGCGCGTGCAAATTCGGCGTTCTCGGACAAAAAGCCATAACCGGGATGAACCGCTTCGCATCCGCGCGAGACTGCAGCTCCGATGATGCGAGCATAGTCGAGATAGCTCTTGGCAGAAGGAGCCGGTCCAATGCAAACGCGCTCGTCAGCCTCAAGGACAGCTGTAGTATTCGTATCCGCCTCGGAATACGCAATGCAGCTTTTCACGCCTAGATCTTTGCAAGCACGAACGATACGCAACGCAATCTCGCCGCGGTTGGCGATCAAAATCTTCTTGAACATCCGGATATCGGCCTTTCATAATACGAACAGGACAGAGCGAACAAAATCCTATTTCGAAGTAATAGGCTCCAGATAGAACATCACCTGGCCGTACTCGACAGCATCGCCATTCTCGACGCACACCTCGCGAATCGTACCCATCTCGTCGGCAGCGATTTCGTTCATGAGCTTCATAGCTTCAACGATGCACAAGGTGGAGCCAGCCATGACCTCATCGCCCACGGCGACAAAGTCGGGATCGTCGGGGCTAGGCGCCGAATAGAACGTGCCGACCATGGGGCTCTTAACGGGCTTCCAACTCAAAGGACGCTTGGCGTCATCGGCCTCGGACTGCTCGGCGGGAGCAGCAGCCGCGGGAGGAGCGGCGGGAGCGGCCTGTGCGGCTGCGAGATTCGCCGCAAGGGCAACCTCAGGCTTACGAACGGTGATTTCGCTGCCGGCATCCTTGATGCTGATCTCGCCGATCTTGCTCTCCTCAACAGCGCGAATAAGCTCGCGAATCTGATTCATATCCACGTAATCATCCTCCTTGGTCTGACTTGCGTCCTCATCGTGCAAGAACTCAACCGATTCGTTCGAGGGATGCTTGGACAAAAAGGCCCTAGCCTCCACCGGGAACATTGCATACATCAAGACATCTTCATCGCTATGTGCTAGCTCGCCGATCTCCTCCGCACACTGAGCAAAGGTCGGCGGTTCGTCGAGTGCCAACTCATTTCCAATCGTGGCGAGGTCGACGTTTTCGCCAAAGACCTTATGCATAATCTCAGAGTTAAACGGCGCGGGAGCATGACCATACGCACCAAGCAGATAGTCGCGCATCTCTTTGGACACGATGCTCCAGCGCTTGCCAGTAAGCACGTTCATGACAGCCTGGGTACCGACGATTTGGCTCATAGGAGTAACGAGCGGCGGGAAACCGACCTCAGCGCGAACGCGCGGAATTTCAGCCACGACATCTTCCAGACGGTCAGTCGCATGCTGGACCTCAAGCTGGCTCATGAGGTTGCTCATCATGCCGCCGGGAATCTGATGCTTATAGACCTGCATGTGAATGAGCGAGGAGACGCCGCGCTTATAGTGGCCGCGACGGCGCACCTCCTCCCAGTAGTTCGCGATCTCAAAGAGAAGGTTAAGATCGAATCCGGTATCGAAAGCAGATTCCTTGAAGGAAGCCGCGACCATCTCAACTGCAGGATGGGAATTGCCCGAAGCAAGCGGAGCAGAAGCCGTATCGACAATCGAGGCGCCTGCTTCGGCGCCCTTGATAAAGCACGAAGGGGCCATGCCGCCAACATAGTGACTATGCAGATGGATCGGCACGTCAACAGCAGCACGCAAAGCATTCACAAGCTTCTCGGTGCGATACGGCGTGAGCAGGCCGGCCATATCCTTGATGCAGATGGTGTCTGCACCGAGCTCGGCAAGCTTACAGGCATAGTCGACATAGGAATCAAGGGTATGGACCGGGCTGGTCGTGTAAGAAATGGCAGGCTCAAAATGCGCACCGCAGGCTTTTACGGCACGGGCGCAATCGCGCATGTTATCGATATCGTTCAAAGCGTCGAAGACACGGAAGACATCGATGCCGTTCTTGTGCGCACAGGCAATGAAGCGGTCGACAACATCGGAGGAATAATGGCGATAGCCAACGAGGTTCTGACCGCGCACGAGCATCGCGAGCGGAGTCTTGGGCGTAGCGGCTTTTATCTGACGAAGACGGTCCCAAGGGTTCTCATCTAGAAACCTCAGGCACGAATCGAACGTGGCACCGCCCCACGCCTCGATGGCCCAATATCCAACTTCGTCCATCTTGGGCAAGATGGGAAGGATATCGCCGATAGTCATGCGCGTCGCCCAGAGCGACTGCTGTCCGTCACGGATGGTCGTGTCCATCACGCGGAGGCGTTTATCAGCCATGTGAACCCCAATCTACGTGCTCTCGGTATAAAAAGGGCGGGGTAAATTCCCCCGCCCGATGCGGAATCGATGTACGCCGAAATTAAACGCGGGAAACGAACTTGCCGTCGCGCGTATCGACCTTGATCCTCTCGCCCACGTTGAGATACATGGGAACCTGCACGATAGCACCGGTGTCGATGGTCGCGGGCTTGGAACCACCCTGAACGGTATCGCCCTTGAAGCCAGGGTCGGTCTCGGTGATCTCGGCCTCGATGAACATGGGCGGATTAACACCCATGAGGTCCTCATCTGCATACAGAAGCTGGCAAACGTCATTCTCGCGCAGCCACTTCGCGTTATCGCCGATGAAATCGGACGAGACGGGGATCTGATCGTAGGTCTCCATATTCATGAAGTAGTAGTTATCGCCATCGTTGTAGAGATACTGCATCTCGGTAGTGGTGAGGGTAACGCTCTCGAACTTAGAGCCAGCGTTGCAGGTCTGCTCGACAACACGACCAGTCCTGAGGTCCTTGGTCTTATAGCGAACGAACGCACCGCCCTTGCCCGGCTTGACATGCTGGAACTCGACGATAGTGCAGATCTTGTCCTTAATCTTAAGACCGAGGCCGTTCTTAAAATCGGCAGTGGTGATGCTAGCCATGATTACCTTTCTAACACTGAGCGGCAAAACGCTCCATACAGACAGTTTAAAAGTATACACGTTTCTTGGTTTCCCACGGTAAAGTACGCAAGGAAACACGACGTGTTGCAGGCTTGTTTCGACGTTAGCAGTCGATAACCTGAAGCTCGTGCGAGGACTTGGTGAACGGCTCGTACCCGTCCTCGGTCACCACACCGTAATCCTCAAGACGCACGCCACCGATGCCGGGTAGATAGACACCAGGCTCGATGGTGATGACGGAGCCGGCCTCGATGATATTCATCGAACGATTGAAGTTCGGCATCTCGTGGATGTCGATACCCACACCGTGGCCAAGGCCGTGGTTGTAGTAGTCGCCATAGCCGGCATCGCCGATGATCTTGCGCGAGAGTTTGAAGATGTCGTTGCCCTCGACGCCGGCATGAACGGCTGCGGCACACTCCTCATGCGTACGGCGCACAAGCGCATACAGATCAAGCTGCTCGGGCGTGGGCTCACCTACTACCACGGTACGGGTCATATCGCTGCGATAATCGCAATAACCCGCACCGTAATCCATCAGCACGAAGTCGCCGCGCTGAACAACGCGATCGGAAGGCACGGCGTGCGGATTGGCCGTATTGGGACCAGAAGCCACGATAGAACCAAATGCAAGGGAATCGGCGCCGTTGCTGAACATAAAGTTCTCGAGCTCGGTACGAATCTCCTTCTCGGTCAAGCCAGGCTTGATGAAGGTGAGCATGTGCTGGAAGGCGGCATCGGTGATCGACTGCGCTTGGCGCATGAGAGCGATCTCCTCATCGTCCTTCACAGCGCGCATGCGCTGAAGGTCATGATGAAGCTGCGGCAGACTCGCCGTGATGGAGAGGTCCTCAAGGGCGCGCATGATTCCAAAATAGAAGGAAATCTGCATGTCATCCTCCACGGCAATCACACGAGAGCGCGTATCGCGGGCGCGTTCGGCGACCCAACGGGGCATAGTGCCCTCATTCATGTCGAGCTTCCAGGGGGAATCGGCCGGGAGATTCTCCTGGAAGGTATTGAAGTAGCGCGAATCGGTATGGAAATAGCACTCGTCTGCCGTGATAAAGGTGACGTGCGGGAACTCAAAGGTATAGTCGAACGTACCCTTTGCGCCCGTGAGCCAACGAAGGTTAGCTTCGTCGCGAATGACCACGGCGTCGTAGCCGCGCTCCTCCATCATCTTGCGCACGCGCGCGATACGACCAAGAGGCCCGTTAAGCTTAGTATCCATCAACAATCACCTTTCCAAAACGAGGTTGAATTACCCATTGATCAAATCGGCACGCGAGGAAAGATACGCCTTCGCGTGGCGCTCGAGCACATCATCGTCAACAGTTGCGAGGCGAATGGTGCCGGAAGCCTTGGGGATAGAGAGCATGAAACGGTTGGCGAGTCGATACGCTTCGCGTTTTAGCGCGGCGATAAAGACATCGACATCCAAATCGAAAGCGATTTCCTCAATTCCCAAGTCATCCAAACGATCATCCTGATCAAAAACCGTGTCCAAATCAAGACCAAAGACCTCATGAGCAAGACGCGCCTCGAAGCGCAAGCCTTCAGCAAGATACTGAGCGGGGGCAAACGAATCCCCAAGGCACGACGCAAGCGCACGAGCCGTGGGCTGGCCGTAATTGAAAGCCTTGCGCGCAGAAGGATTAGATGCCTTGAGAACACCGCTCCAAGCGGTTTGAGCCATGCCGAGCATATCGATATAGGCAACCTCTTCGCCCGCAAGATAACCGGGGATCTTCTTGGCGAAGTTCTCCCAAGAACGAGTGGATTCGGTCATTGCGGCTGCAACGAGGTAAACCAAGCCGAGCATTTTATCGTCAGCGCTCTGCCCCATCACCAGATCAAGGTCGCAAACTACAAGTGAAACATGAGGATGGAAAGAGACAAGCTCATGAGCCGAAGAAAGGCCGAGGGGACGCATGCGCGTAGCGGCAAGGCACATGGCATCAAACGTCGTGGGCACATGGGCGCAGGCGCAACCGCCGCACCAGCTCATGGCAACATAATCGACGACCGATGCTACATCCATGCCTCCAACCGAAACGATAACGTCATCGCAGGTGAGCTGGGACTCGGCACAGAATTCCTGAATCCTCAGGGCGCAATCAACCGTACAAACCGAATCATCGGGCGCAAATTGCATTGTGTAGACTCGAAAGCCAGCATCGATCAGGCCGCGGTTAACAAGTGTAAGAGTCGAATCAACAGCTCCAGCTTCGATGACGAGAACTGCGCGCTTAGGGGTGGCCACGACATTGGAGGCGAAACGCGAAAAATCACCAAGAGCACCGCATCCGATTCGATAATCGCAACCAAAGCCGCCAAGGTTCACAAGCTGACGACGAATCATTACAACAACCCACTTTCTAGCAAGAGTTCGGCACATTCAAAGCCGACTTCCGAAAAGCTCTTTCCACGGATATCGAGCGTCAGATCGGCCGCCTGCTGATAGAGCGGTCTGCGATGTCGCAAAAGATCGGCGGCATGGGATTCTGAGCGAAAATCGGGACGCGTATCGCTTCTGCGTATCTGCCTCAACGAGTCGTCGATGTCACCGTCAAGGTATACGCAATAGCCAAGCTCATGGATGAGTTCGATATTGCGCGGCGTCTCCACAATGCCGCCCCCGCAGGAAACAAGCAAGCTACGGCCCGTAGAAAGCGACTTCAAAACCTTGGTCTCGAGAATGCGAAACGCCGCTTCCCCATCGGACTCGAAAATCTGCGTAACGGTTTTACCTGCCCGACGTTCCACCAAACGATCGGTGTCGACATAGCGCCGATTAAACATGTGCCCGAGGTTTCGAGCCAAGGTAGATTTTCCCGCGCCGAGGAACCCAACGAAGAAAATATGGTCGCAGCCTCGTTTTTCAAGCGATGGCATGCCAGCTACTCCTCGCAGGGAACATGCGCAAGGGCACGGCGCTCGAAGATACGAAAGATTTGCGTGTACCAAAGGTCAACATGAGTCTGCGGCTTCACGAGAATGCTATCGACCCCGGCAAAATTACCGGCCCAGACATCCGTATAGAGCTGGTCACCAATCATAACCGCCTGCTCATTCGGCACCCCCATGCGATCGAGAGCACGGTGAATAGCGAAAGGAAGCGGTTTGCAGGCAAAACAGATTGCCGTCATGCCCAACTCACGACTGGAACGAGCGACTTGGTTTTTATGCCAATTATTAGAGACCATATAAAGGGAGAACCCAAGTTCCCGCGCATGGTCAAGCCAGGCAGCAACCGATTCGGGAGCGCTTTTCATGTCGCGCGGCACCAGCGTGTTATCGCGATCGAGCATAATTGCGCGCTTCCCTTGAGCCCAAAGCTCATCGAGGTCGATGCGCTCGACGCGGGAAACGTAGCGGGTGGGAGAAAACCAACTCATGATGATAGGGACTCCGAGTACTCTTGACTGTCTTTTTCAAACTGTTCGTAATCAGAAGAGAATTTATGGGTGCCATCGCCTGTCGCCGAGGCAACATAATACAGATAGTCGGTTTTATCGGGATTAAGCGCAGCCTTGATCGAAGAGATACTCGGGCTGCAGATGGGTCCCGGAGTAAGACCGTAGTTCTTGTACACGTTGTAGGGCGAATCAATCTCAAGGTCGCTATAGGTCACGGCCTGGTTCCCACCGCCGCGCGCATAGACGATAGCAGCGTCGATCTGAAGCGGCATGTCGGCGTCAAGACGATTGTAGATAACGCTCGCAATGGTCGGGCGTTCAGAATCGACAGCGGTCTCTCGCTCGATAAGAGATGCCATGGTCACGATCTGCTGAGCAGAAAGACCGTTTGCCCCCTTATCCAAGTTGAGAGATGCGGTCTCGGACACAAATTGGTCGAGAAGTTTGCGAATGATGTCGTCTGCCGAAGGAGCACCCGTAAACGTATAGGTTTTCGGGTAGAGATAACCCTCGAGAGAATCGTTATATGCGCCCTCTAAGAACGGATAGTCATCGGCATACTTCGATGCCTTAGCTTGAGCGAGGAACTCATCTTTCGAAATCCCATAGGCCGCTTCGACGCGTTCGGCGGTCTGCTCCAGCGTGAGCCCCTCCTGAATCGTGAGGACCGCACCGGAATTGGGACCCGCAACGAGCTGCCTTACGACATCGACAGCATCCATACCGGTCTTAAGCGCATAATCGCCTGGTTTGAGGGACATCTCGGCGCCCTCTTTGGCGACGGCAGCATAATAGTCCTTCGGATTCTCGATAACGTGATTCTTCGAAAGGATCGAGGCGATGTCATCGCCCGAAGCGCCCTCGGGAATCGTGATGCTCACATCTTGGCCAGCCGCAACCGTCTGCCCCTGCTGAGGCGCAAACATCGATTTGACAGCTGGAACCACAAAGAAGTATGCGATGACAGCGATAGCCAAGAGAGAGACAATCGCCGCGATCAACGGAGTTTTCGAGCGACGTTGCTGCTGAGGACGACGACGTGCTGCGCTTCGAGAATGCGTAGCGCTCGAATAGGGCGAAGGCGCATAAGGACGCGGCGAATGAACCCCACGGGATGCATGCGAAGCGCATCGCGCCTGAGGCACCTGCCGATGCGCGGACGCCTCAGCACGACGAGTGGGCGTTGCCCTACGATGTCCATCGCGAGGAGAAGGTCCTTTAGGGGTGTTAGCCACGTTCATCCCTTTCCTGTCGAGAGTCGAGCCATGATTGCAAAAAGAGCGATGCGGCTATCATATCCACCTTGCCGCGCATCTGCTTTTCAGAAAGCCCCTGCTCTCGCAAGATGCGTTTCGCTTCAGCCGAACTCAAGCGCTCGTCTTCAAAATATAAGGGGAGATCGAGGGCATCGGCGATTTTTTGAGCCTGCACCTCGACGCGCTCGGCCTGCGGCCCGCGTTCCCCCGCCATAGTCATGGGACGTCCGGACACCAAGACATCGGGCTCATAGTCCTCCACGATATAGAGAAAGGACTTCGCAAGCCCGATGACCTCGGCAGCAGGAAGCACCTTGACCGGCGAGGCAACGCGGCCGCTACGGTCCGACACCGCAATGCCGATTCGTGTCTCGCCGATATCAAGAGCCAGTGCAACCACGTTGATGCCTCTTAGGCGCCAAGCTCGGTACGGGCAAGATCGAGGGCAGCAGAGAGGCCCTTTGCGTTTTTGCCACCAGCCTGAGCCATATTGGGTCGACCGCCGCCACGGCCATCAACAGCAGGGGCAATCGTCTTGATCAAATTACCCGCATGGAAACCCGCGGCAACGGCATCTTCGGCAGCAGCAGCAAGCAGAGCAGGCGTGCCCTTCTCGGTAACCGTGGCGATAACGCAAGCGGCCTGGGAGCCGAACTTAGTATGAATGGTGTCCCAAACGTTACGAAGGTCTGCAGCCTCAAGACCAGGAACCTCGGCGACAACGAGCTTATAGGCACCCATATCGGTAGCAGCCTCGATAGCAGAACCAATCGCATCGGAGGAACCGCCGGTCAAAGCCTTCTTGAGCTTGGAGTTTGCCTCGCGAAGCTCCTGGCTCAGCATCTCAACGCGGGCAGGGACCTCCTCGGCACGGCACTTGAGCGTTGCGGCAGCAGAATCGACAAGAGCTGCACGATCGGAGAGGTATGCGACGGCGCCCTCGGAGGTTACAGCCTCGATACGGCGCACGTTCGAGCCAGTAGAGGACTCGTTGACAATCTTAAAGAAACCAAGCTCGGCAGTATTGCGAGCATGTGTACCGCCGCAAAGCTCACGCGAGAACGGCTTATCTTCGGCACCGACGGAAACAACGCGCACGACGTCACCGTACTTCTCACCAAACAGGGCGACAGCACCAGAAGCCTTCGCATCCTCGATATTCATCTCGACAGTGACGACCGGCTTGGCGGCAAAAATCTGCTCGTTAACAAGATCCTCGACGCGCTTAAGCTGCTCGTCGCTGAGCGCCTCAAAGTGAGTGAAGTCGAAACGCAGGTGCTCGGGCGCAACAAGCGATCCGGCCTGGGAAACGTGATCGCCTAAAACCGCCTTAAGAGCAGCGTCAAGCAAGTGGGTTGCAGTGTGGTTGCGGCGAAGCAGCTCTCGACGATGAGCGCATACGGCAGCGCAAACGGTATCGCCCACATGAATCTCGCCCGACACGACATGGGAAACGTGCGCATACAGACCGTTATGATTCTTAGTATCGGAAACTTCAAGATTGGCGGAGCCCGTCAACGAGCCCGCATCGCCCATCTGGCCGCCCATCTCGGCATAAAACGGCGTGCGGTCGAGAACGACCTCAACATCCTGGCCAGCAGCAGCCGAGTCAACCGAAGCGCCGTCGGCTACAAGAGCGACAACGTGAGCGTCATCGAGGGTGCAGTCATCATAGCCGCAAAACTCAGTGACGGCACAGGTGTCGGAAAGCTCGACCCAGACATCGTTGAACGATCCCCAAGCGTCGCCCTTGACGGCTGCGCGAGCTCGGTCCTTCTGGGCAGCCATAGCGGCATCAAAGCCGTCCATGTCAACCTCATGGCCGGCAGAACGAGAAATCTCAACCGTCAGGTCAATGGGGAAACCAAAGGTATCGTGCAGCTTAAAAGCGGTCTCACCGCCAAGAACGGCACCGTCCTCAAGCTGAGAGAGAGCCTCGTCCAGATAAACGCGACCGTTATCAAGCGTAGTGGAGAAACGCTCTTCCTCGGCAGCAACGATACCGCGCACAAGCGTGACGTTCTTCAAAAGCTCGGGATAGGCCTCGCCCATCAGCTCGTTCACGGCGTCGATGAACTTGTTGAGGAAAGCCCCCTCGATACCAAGCAGACGACCATGGAAAACAGCGCGACGCAAAAGGCGACGAAGGACATACTCCCTACCCTCGTTGCCGGGAAGAACGCCGTCGGAAATCATGAAATCAACCGCGCGAGCATGATCGGCGATGATGCGCAGCGAGCGCGATGCGCCTTCATAGCTCTCAGGATCATACGCCTTACCCGAGATTTTCTCGCCCAGTGCAATAAGGCCCTGCATAAGGTCGCCATCATAGTTGGCGCTCTTGTGCTGCATGATCGCGGCCATGCGCTCAAGACCCATACCGGTATCAAGGTTGCGATGCGGAAGCTCGGGCATAGAGCCGTCTTCCTGGCGATCAAACTGCGTAAACACAAGATTCCAGAACTCAAGGAAGCGATCGCAGTCGCAGCCAGGGGCGCAATCGGGCTCGCCGCACCCTACTTCCTCGCCCTGATCAAAATAGATCTCGGAGCACGGGCCGCACGGACCGGTGGGGCCTGCCGCCCAGAAGTTATCGTCCTCGCCCAGACGGGAAATATGATCCTCGGGAACACCAAGCGAGCGCCAAATGTCATGGGTCTCGTCGTCATCGGTAAAGACAGTGAAATACAAGCGATCGAGCGGAAGCTTGAAGACATCAGTGATGAGCTCGAAGGCCCAAGCGCATGCCTGCTCCTTGGAAACGCCGCCAAAAGAAAAATCGCCAAGCATCTCGAAGAAGGAGAGGTGGCGGCCATCCTCGCCGATGACATCGATATCATTGGTGCGCACGCATTTCTGACAAGAGCAAGCACCGATCTCCTTCATGGTCTTCTTGCCCTGGTAATACTCCTTGAACTGGTTCATACCCGCATTGGCAAGCAGCAAAGAGGGATCATCAGGCACCAAGCTCGAAGAAGGATAGAGCTTAAGCCCGCGCTCCTCAAAGAACTTGAGGAAAGCTGAGCGAATCTCAGCGGTGGTCATCTTAGGGAAGTCTACAGCCATGGTAAGAAAACTCCTCGATCAGTATAGGGCGCCGTCATCGGGCGCCTCTGTTCAAACAGAGTGATTGTAGCAGCTAACATGCAGTGTGTATGCCGTCGAAAAGCGACGGCGCGCAGCAAGGGTTAAATCGACACAGAGAACCGGAAAAGAGCGGGCAAAGACGGGGAAGCCGCTCTACTCGTCAGCATCGTCATTCTCAGGCGGCTCCATAGTGTCCCGCTCGTCCGCGCTGCCCTCAGCATGGTTTTCATCCACGCGAGGCATGCGGAAGATACCGGTTTGCGAAGGCAGTGCGCCTGTTTGCAATATAGACAGCGCCGACCAGGGATTATCCAAGTCGGGGCGCGGCTTTGCCTGCGCGTCGGGCATGTGATCTTCCTTGATAATCTCGGAATCCGAAGCGAATTTATCGTCGCCCAGCGCATCGAACGCGGCGACCGGCATGCCCTCCTTATCAACAAAAGGCGTACCTTTGAAAAGGGCTCCATCGTAGGAGACGATCTGGCGATTCGTATCGTTCTCGAAATAAAAGATGAACAGTCCCTTCAGCGCTGCGCACAGGGGAATAGCAATCACCATGCCAAGCGGTCCCATAAGGGCGCTGCCCACGACAAGTGCCGCAAGGCTCATAGCGGGATGGACCTGCACGGCAGATTGCATCACCTTTGGCGAAACAACGTTATCGGTGATATTTTGCGCAACGACTGTCACTAGCAAGGTCCAAAGAGCCAAGAAGGGGTTGATAAAAAATGCCAAAATCGTCGCTGCGGCAGCAGAAACCCAGGGACCGACAACGGGGACGAGATGCATGATGCCCGTCAGAACTCCCATGAGCGAGGCGTAAGGATGGCCAATAAGCAAAAAGCCCATGAAGGCAAGGAAGCCGCCAACGATCGACGTGATAACCATGCCGCGCATATAACCGCCAATAGAGCGAGAGAAGATGGCAACCATAAAACGGTAGCTCGTCTCCTTCTCCTCGCCCACGATGGTGCTGATCTCGCGATGGATGCGCGGATAGTCGCAAGCAAGCCAATAAGCGAGCACCAAGCCCAAAAAGACGACGAAAAACTGCGATGCGATAGCGGTAATGAAAGGGAGCATCCCTTTGCCAAGGTCACCGGCGATCTGCTTGCCGTACACCTGAACGATGTTTGCGAGCGAAGCGAAAACGGAATCGATATCAAGCGCCCAAGACCCTTGTGAGAAGGAGCGGAAGCGCTGCAGGGCAGAAGTGATAAGGGTACCGAGCTCGCGTAGCTGTGCAGGCAAGTTGGACAAAATCTCCAGGCACTGCTCAAAGAACATGGGAACGACAACCATGACAACGCAGGCAATAATAGCGATGACTACGATTAAGCCGATAAGAGCACCCAAGCCGCGTGGAACGCCGCGATGTTCCAAGCCGTTGACGATAGGCGACTCGACAAAGGCGATAAGCGAGCCGACGGCCAAAAACTCGATAACGGGAGAAAGGACGCCCAAGACATTGAGAACCGTTGCGGCGATAACGATCGCACCCACAACGGACCAAATGCGGATGAGCGTCAGGCGGGCGGTGGGAAGCCGGAGTTCGGCGGCCTCACGACGACGCGCAGAGGTATCCCGTGCCATTACTTCCCCATCACTCCTTCGGGATCGATCTTATCCTGAACCTTCTTAAGGGTACGGCGTAGCAGACGAGACACCTGTACTTGAGAAATCCCCAGCTCCTTGGCAATCTCGATCTGCGTCATCCCCTTGAGGAAACGCATCTCGATGATCTCTTTCTCACGGGGAGTAAAGTCACGCAGAGCCTCTTCTAGAATCAAGCGGTCGTCAGTGAAATCAAGCTCAGAATCTTCGGTGGCGTAGCGATCAAGAACGGAAGGCGCATCCTCGGAATCGGCTCCGCCGGCGGGGGCCTCAAGCGGAACGGAGCTGTAGGCGCTAGAAGACTCCATGGCCTCGAGGACCTCGTCTACCGTGGCGCCAAGATATTCGGCAATCTCTTCGACCTTCGGAGAACGCTGAAGCTGTATGGTCAACGCATCGGTTGCCTGGTTCACCTTGGCAGAAAGCTCCTGAAGACGACGTGGGACGCGCACGCTCCAGCCCTTATCCCTAAAGTGACGCTTGATTTCGCCCAAAATGGTAGGGGTCGCATACGTTGTAAACTCAAGACCGCGATCGGGATCGAATCGATCGATAGCCTTGAGCAAACCCAAATAGCCAACCTGAATCAGATCGTCGAGGGGCTCACCGCGATTCTTGAATTTATTTGCAAGGAAGCGGACGAGATTCATATGGGACATGACAAGCTTCTCGCGAGCATCCGTGTCACCATCTTCCTTAAGACGGCGAAAGAGCTCACGGGTGCGCTCCTTATCCCATGCGACCTTGCCCGTAGAGGACTTTTCGGCCATTAAACATCCGCCTTCATATCGAGCACGAGACGAGTGGGATTGCTGAGCTTTTCATACGAATCGCAAACAGAGGTCAGGATAAGGTCAGCATACGTGGATGCAGAGTCATCGCCCTCAACAATCGGTGCATCGCCCATATCGAAGGTCATGCCCACATGCTGATCATCGGCATCAAAATCAACCGTTACCATTTGTCCCGGGATGCAAGAGCACGCAAGAACGAATGCCTCCTCTGCCGCCATGCGAAGGTCCTCGACACGGTCTACCGACATGGAGGACAGGACAGCGATATTTGCGGCAGTCATGCGCACAAGACGCGCGAGGGCGGGTGTCGCCTCAAGACGAAGGCTCACGCTATTCATGGTCATCCTCCGAACCAGCCGCTGCACCATCGGCACCATAGGTGTAATAGGACTTGCAAGACGCCGCGGCATCGGGCATCTCATCTTGATGCTCATCCGTGTTCTCCACGGAGTTATCAGCATGCGAGCCGTCGACCCCGGCAGACTCGGTCAGGGTGCGATCGTGCGAAACAGCCTCGCCGTGATGCTTCTTATTAAACAGTTTTTGCACCTTCTCGCTCGCGGCACCAGCGATGTTGGACATAGCGCCAGAGGCAGTCGAAACGCCGCCGGTAATTTGCGAGACATCGCGCAAGACGCCATTTACCTCGATCAGATCGGCAGAAAGGGCCTCGACCGCAATCGTCGAACGCTGGAGTAACGGCTCAATCTGCTGAATAGCGGGTTGGAGGTTCTCGACGGTCTCATCGAGCTTATTGATAACGGGACGCACATCATCGATCGTATCGTTAAGCTTTCCCACCGTCTTGTCGAGTGTGTCAACCGTTCCGCGCGTACGGCGTAAAACGAGGGCAAGCTCAACCACAGCCCACACGCCGGCCACAATCAAAACGATAAGAGCGATCTGCATGGGATCCATCAATGCCTCCTGCAACAAACGGTCGTCAAAAAAGATATACCGATAGACAAGGATACCCCCGATGCGGGGACGCTAGACAAATGAGCATGGATATACCCGAAGCGAAAAGAAACCTTCTACTCCGCCGAATCCGAAACATCGGGCGCCAGACCAGTACGATCTCGCTCGCTCTGCTCAAAACGCCATTGCTCCCATCCCCTGCCGTCGGGTTTCCAAAACGCCCCTCGATCAAGTCCCTCGGGAAGATAGCGCTGATCGACCCAGCCCTCTGGGAAGTCATGAGGATACAGGTAAGGCCCGTAGGAATCGGAACCGGGACGATGGCGATCACGCAAATGAGAGGGCACCTCGCGAAGACCGCTCGAATGAACATCGGCCAAGGCAGCATCTATCGCCGCCTCGCAAGCATTCGACTTGGGCGCAAGCGCCACATAGAGCGCAGCCTGTGCAAGGTTGATACGACACTCTGGATACCCAATGACCTCGGCAGACTTAAAAGCTGCCTCGGCAATCAAAAATGCTTGGGGGTCGGCGTTGCCCACGTCCTCGGATGCCTGGATCATAATGCGTCGTGCGATAAACTTGGGGTCCTCCCCCGCATCGATCATTCGCGCCAGCCAGTAGACCGTCGCGTCAGGATCGCTTCCGCGCATAGACTTAATGAAGGCCGAGATGATGTCATAGTGCATATCGCCGTCTTTATCGTAGGTAAAACCCCGACGCGGATTCGCGATTTTCACATCATCAACGGTAATGGGAATGGGGTTCGAAGAGCCCTCCGCGCTGTCTTGTCCATGGTCGGACGTAAGCGAAACCTCGCTTGCAAGCTCAAGCGTCGTGAGCGCCGAGCGCGCATCGCCCGCAGCAAGCATGCAGATGGCCTCGATAGCGTCGTCCGAAACGGCGAACGCGCCATCAAGGCCCTTAGGCGAGACGATGGCGTGACGAACAATGCGAGCGATGTCCTCATTGGTGAGGTGTTCAAGCTCCACGACACGCCCGCGCGAAAGAAGTGCAGAATTGACCTCAAAGTAGGGATTTTCCGTCGTGGCACCGATCATGACCACGGTACGGTCCTCAACTGCATGGAGCAAGGCGTCTTGCTGTGAGCGAGAAAAGCGATGGATTTCATCGATAAACAAGATGGTGCGCCGGTCATAGGTGAGCAAGCGGTGCTTAGCTTCCTCTATTTCGCGGCGTAGATCCTTGACCGAACCGGTGACGGCAGAGACCTCTACAAACTCGCTCCTCGTGTGTTTGGCGATAATATGCGCAAGTGTTGTCTTGCCTGTACCGGCCGGACCATACAAAATCACACTGGACAAAACATCGTGCTCAATGGCGCGACGCAACCAGGAACCGGGGCCGACTGCCTTATCCTGACCGACATACTCGTCCAGCGATTCCGGGCGCATCCGAACGGCGAGAGGCGCATGCTTAAGCGAGCGCTCCCGCTGGGCAGAAGAAAACAAAGTGTCCATAATCATTGCTCGTTAATATAGGTTCGACCAGGTAATTCAAGTTCGGGGAAGAGCTTGCAAGCAAGCTCAGTGAAGTAGCCATCCGTCATGCTCGCAATATAGTCCACAACCGTCTGGTTAAGGTCACTTTGCCAATCGTAAGAGCGACCGTAATGAGACAAGGCGCGGTCGATGCGGGCGATATGGTGACGATATATAAAGCTCGACTCGTCTCGGTGCAAAAGATCGGCAAGGAAATGCTCATACATGAGCTCAAATGCGCGCGTAAGCATCTCGGAACGTTCTTCCTCGACTCCCGCCGAAAGATAAATCTTGCTATAGTTCTCGGCTTTTGCGCGCGAAAGCTCACGGAAGAGCCCCTCGCTCATCTCGATATGATCCTTGCCATAGCTGTTTTCGATAATATCGACCGAAGCGTGCGACAAAATCCAAGAATTATATAGGCTCCCAAGCCCATCATCGAAAGCGTCTTCGTCTAACAGACCAGCCTCGATGGCATCTTGCCGGTCGCGTCCAACGTAGGCGATAATATCGGAAATGCGCACAACGCAGCCCTCGAGAGTCGCCGGACAAAGCGTCTTGATATAGCCGAAATCCTCGGTATAGCACGACTCCATGACGGAATCGAAGGCATCGAAAGAAGAAAGTCCCGACAAGCGAAACGCGCGCTGTTCGTACTCACCGTTATGCGTAAGGACGCCATCAAGCGTTTGGAGCGACACGTTACGGCCAAAGAGCGTATCGAGAACACGAACCGAATGAACATTATGGTAAAACGACCGCCCCGTATGGGTTTGCAGCAGCTCGTGCAAACGGCGCTCCCCCGCATGGCCAAATGGCGTATGGCCAAGGTCATGTCCAAGCGCTATTGCTTCGATAAGATCGCAGTTAAGGCCCAAAGCGGCGCCGATATCACGGGCAATGCGCGAAACGAGCTGTACATGTAGGCCACGGCGAGACAGATCATCGTTGCTACGAAGGCTAAAGACCTGGGTTTTGCCGTTTAGGCGATTATAGGCAGGAAGATGGATGATCTTCTCGATATCACGTACGAACGGCGGACGAAAGATGGTGGAAGCATCCTGAGAACGAGGGAAACGACGAATGACATCGCCATCATCGCAGCGGTACGGATTGACCCAACCGCTAGCACGGTTCTCCTCCATTTGCTCAAGCAGATCGTCGCTGAGCGTCTCGGACATGTCTAGAAGACGGGCATGCAAGCCCTGTGCAGAATCACCCATGAACCATCCCTTCGTTTGAACCATCATCGCATATCAAAGAATCAATGCACAGGATTCAAACAATATGAGGACCAAGACGAAAGACGGTACGAGAAACGGAAGGAAGGGAGCGTGCGTGCGCGAACGAACCAAACAGAACAAGCAGAGAAATACGCATGCGATGCCGAGCGCTGTAAATGCACACAGTGGGTGAATCAACAGCATGGAAAAGAATACCTTGATGTCCCCCATGCCAAAGCCAGCGTTGCCCCTTACACGACGCCACAGAAGTTCGAAGATCACTAGCAGCAACAGGGGCACCGCGGCAAAAATGAGGCGATGAACGAATGCGCGTTCAGAAATCGAAAAGCCCACGAGCACCGACGACGATAGAGCCAAAGCGAAGGCGAGAGCGTTAGGACAACGGTTCGTCCTGGCGTCACAGACAGCCGCCGCAGTTGCTAGGCACAAATAGATGAAGAAAAAGATCAGTCGCAATGCCCCGACGGTCATCATGCCTGCTTGCTCCTCCCGACATACTCACAAAACTGCACGGTATGTACCCCGAAGACGCAGACAGAGACAGACGGACCTTCAAAATACTACTGAGCGCCTTCCATAACTTCGTCCAGCGTAACAGCAACCTCATGAGGCGTGGGGACCCAGTCAACCTTAAGGAACAAGGCAGCGACCGTAAGGGGAATGTAGGAAAACATGAACAGTGGGAACGTGAAGAGATTCGTGATGATGCGCCACTTCTGTTTGCAATGAATATGACGGTACTCAACGACCGTCGTGAGCAGGCCCATTACAAAAAACGTTCCATACATGTAGAGAAGCGTCATGAGAATCGAACCGAAGCACATACCGAGTTCGCGATCGGTAGCCAAAAAGCCATGTGAAAGCGAGCCTACAAGCATAAACGTACCATTGGCGAGAATCGAGATGAGCGTCAGCAGCATGCCTGGAGCGATCGTCATCATGAGGTCGTAGGCAGCAAAACGCCTAAAGTGGACAATTGATTTGAGCAAATGTCCTCCATAGGTGAAAAAGACCTGATAAAAGCCCTTAGTCCAACGCATACGCTGCTTCCAGGACGCCGAAAACGTCACCGGCTGCTCATCGTAGAACTCTGCGGGCGCATACCCGATGCGAACACCGTGAACGGCGCAGAACGTGGAGAATTGAATATCCTCGGTCAGGGTGTGGAAATCCCAACCATGCATGCCCTCGACGATCTTGGAAGAAACCAGGTAGCCCGAGCCAGAAACGGCGCACGATGTCTTGCAGATCATGCGCGCGTTGTTAAGGAAGCGCGCCTCGCGCAAAAACCATGTTGCATAAGCAGCGGAAATCCAAGAGCTTCCAAAATTCTTGGAGTTGCGGTAGCTCGTAAGCGCAAGATATCCCTGATCAAAGGCATCGTTCATGATGCTCACGTAATTGGGCGAAAGAAGGTTGTCGGCATCAAAGATAAAAAATGCCTCATACGTATCGGGATACTCGCTGAGGATGCGGTCGAAACCATAGTCCATAACCCAGCTTTTACCCTTGCGCGCAAGGTCGTTTCGCTCGTAGACGATGGCGCCCGCGTCGCGTGCAGCCTGAGCGGTATTGTCGGTGCACGCATCCGCTACAACAAAAATATCGATGAGCTCGGAAGGGTAATCCTGCTGCTTGATAGACTTCACCAGGTTGGCGATAACGGGCTCCTCGTTGTGAGCCGCGATAAAGAACGCATAGCGGTGCTGCTTGCGGGCGGGAGGAAGCTTGACCTCGCCATGAAAAAGGCCGATAAGAAAGAAAACGACCTGGTAGAGGAAGCACAATCCAAATAGAGTGCCAACGATGAAATTGAACGCGACAATGGGGGTCATACCAGAAAAATCAAAAGCCATCGAGAACCTCGAGATCATTCAAATAAAGACAAACAGCAAAGAGTCTAACGCAGGGCTCAGTGCAGATGGTGAAGCTTATGTGCTCACTTAAACATACATGTTGAGCTGCGGAATGATACGCTCCCCCGCCTCCGTGCGGCCCATTGAGCGATCTTCGAGCTCATCGAGGGCGGCAGCAAGGTCCCAGGGCAGCCCATCGGTACAGGCGATATTCTCCCCCGTCACCGGATGCGTAAAGCGAACGCTCCAGGAATGAAGGAACTGGCGATCGAGCCCTAGGTCAGCGTGACCCGCATTGCGCTTGCCGTAAAGCGGGTCGCCCACAAGCGGATGATTGATATGACGCATGTGCACGCGAATCTGATGCGTGCGCCCGGTATACAGATGGCATTCAACAAGCGTGTAGCCATCGTCTCCGCGCTGCGCCTCAAAGCGTTCGAGCACCTGAAACGTGGTAATGGCCTGGCGTGCAAACGGGTCATCGGATACGGCCATCTTCACGCGGTCGCGCGTGGAGCGAGCGATACCGGTGTTGATGGTTCCAGAATCAAGCGAAATGTATCCGTGGCACAAGGCGATATAGCGACGGTCAAGCGTGCGCGTGCGAATAAGATTTTGCAATTCGCGTTGAGTGTCATCGTCCTTAGCGGCAAGCATGAGACCCGAAGTATCGCGGTCCAAGCGGTGCACAATGCCAGGACGGTCCTCTCCCTGAACGGTACCCAAATGATCGATTCCGCAATGATATACAAGCGCATTGGCAAGCGTACCCGAATCATGTCCATGAGCTGGATGGCATACGAGACCACGCTGCTTGGACAAAACAATCAGGTAATCATCCTCATAGCGAATATCCAGAGGAATCGCCTGAGGCACAATCTCGGTAGATTCGTCAACTTCGGGCAGCTCAACAGAAATTCGGTCGCCAGCAGAAACAGCGTATTTCTTAGAAGCGCAGGTCTCACCGTTCACATCGACGGAGCCTGCCTCGAGCAAACGCGCGCAAGCAGAACGCGAGGGCATGCCTGACTGAGCGCCAAGATAGGCATCGATACGCGAGCCGGCATCGGATATATCGACCAAATAATGCATGTCGGCCATCAAGAGTCACCCTTCTTACGAGCTGCACGCTTTGCTTCGCGCTTGGCGCGCGCCTGGGCATCGCGACGGTTGAGTTCCTCTGTCGCATCGATCTTATTGGCGGGAGAAAAGAACGTGAACCCGATGAATGCCAAAACAACTCCAACGGTGATGCCGATATCGGCAACATTGAAGACAGGGAAATCGATGAACTCCGTGGCAAAAAAATCAACAACATAGCCGCACGTCAAGCGATCGATTGCATTGCCCACAGCGCCGCCTACAACCATGGCGAGACCAACAACTTCAAGATGCGAAAGCAACGGGGTCTTCCATAGGTACCATACCGTAGCAGCGATTACCGCCAAGGCGAGCAGAACAAAAGCTCCGCCCAGGCCCTCACCAAGAGAAAACGCTGCACCCACGTTTTGCACATAGAACAGACGAATCACACCTGGTATGAGCTCGGGGCCGGGCACGCCCAAGGCAAGAGCGTTACGCACGACCGCCTTGGTGATCTGGTCGAGCACCAAAAAGAGAGCGGAAATGCCGGCGGCAGCGGCAAAGCGCCACACACGACTAGGACTCATCTCGGGCTGTTGCTGTTTCATTCGTACTCCTTGCCAGCAGTTTTTCTGCAAAACCATATCACACAAAAGGGGGTCACCGATGAAATCGATGACCCCTCGACACGCACATGAAAGGATGCGGATACGGTACCGCTATTCCCCCAGCGCGGCGGCGCAACGAGCGCAGATATGCTCATGAGCGCCGTACGTCGCAACATCGGTACGATAGTTCCAGCAGCGGTTACAGCACTCGCCATCGGCAGGCTCGATCGTAGCGGTCAGCTCGTCACCGGACGTCAGCTCAACGGCAGAGACGATGTAGAACTCGGCAAGGTCGACGGCCTTGTCGCCGCAAAGCAGCTCATACATCTCGGCAGGAACGGTCGCCTTGACCTTGACCTGTTGGCTCTTGGTGAAGGTACCGGCAGCGCGCGCCTCCTCGAGCGCCTTGGTGACAACGGAACGAAGCTCAAGCGAAGCCTCGAGAATGCCCTCGAACTCATTAGCCTCTTCAAAAGTGATGGGGCTCTTGTACCAATCGAGCAGTGCAGCGTACTTTTGGTTGTCCACGATGCCTGCGGGCGCATACGCCATAACCTCGTCTGTGGTATAGGCGAGAATGGGCTGCATGTCGCGCAGCAGCATAGAGAGCAGCTCTGCAAGGACGGTCTGAGCGCTGCGGCGCTTGAGAGAGCCGAGCTTCTCGCAGTACAGGCGATCTTTCAGAGCGTCCAAATAGACATTGGAGAGCTCAGTGACCACAAAGTCGTACAGAGCGCGGTAAGCGCGCGGGAACTCATAGGAGGCATAGGCGTCATCGACCTCGGCCTGCACCTGAGTCAGACGAGCAACCATGAGCTTGTCAAGCGGCATAAGCTCGTCGAACGCAACGCGGTCATGCTCGGGATCGAACTGCCCCTCAAGCTCGGAAAGCAGGAAGCGATACGTGTTGCGGAAACGACGATACGCATCGGAGGTACGAGCGAGGATCTCGTGATCGATGGAGACATCAGAGCTGGTATCGACCGAGGATACCCACAGGCGAATGATATCGGCACCCATCTCGTCGCAGACCTTATTGGGGTCGATCACGTTGCCAAGCGACTTGGACATCTTGCGACCCTTGCCGTCCAGGGTAAAGCCCTGGGACACAACTGCCTTGTACGGGGCAATATCGTTGGCGCCCACAGAGGTGAGAAGCGAGCTCTGGAACCATCCGCGATGCTGATCGGAACCCTCAAGATAGACATCAGCGGGATACTGAAGCTCGTCGCGATATTCGCAAACAGCCTTCCAGGAGACGCCGGAATCCCACCACACATCGAGAATATCGCGGTCGGTCTTAAGATGATGGCCACCGCACTTAGGGCAGACACAGGCGTCGCCCAGATAGCTTGCGGGCTCATCGGTAAACCAAGCATCGGAGCCCTTCTCGTGGAAGAGCTTGATCACGGCGTCGAGCGTGTCGTCGTTCATGACCTTCTCGCCGCAGTCGGCACAGGTATAGCTCGGGATAGGCACACCCCAGTTGCGCTGGCGGGAAATACACCAGTCAGGGCGCTGCTCGACCATGGCACCAATACGATTGGCCGCATGCGCGGGATACCACTTCACATGGTTCTTGATCTGATCGGCAGCAATCTCGCGCAGACCGGTCTTGTCCATAGATACAAACCACTGGTCGGTGGCACGGAAAAGAACCGGATGCTTGCAGCGCCAGCAGTGAGGATAGCTGTGCGTGATCTTCTTCTCCATCACAAGCGTGCCGCGCTCGCGAAGGAACTCGATAATGTGAGGGTTGGCCTCATCGGTATCCATGCCGCTGAAGGGACCACCGCAGCCAAATTCATCGCCCACGTAGAACTTGCCGTCATCATCGACCGGCATGCAGATATCCATGCCTTCCTTGACGCAAACGTAGTAGTCGTCGGCGCCATGGCCAGGAGAGTTATGGACGATACCGGTACCGTCTTCGGTTCCAACGTAATCGGCAAGAAGCGCCACGCCCTCAACGCCATCAAAGACGGGCTGCTTATAGTGCAGATGATAAAAGACCTCGGCATCGACTACATAGTCGGCGCCGTCGACCTGAACCGGGGTGTACTCCCACCCAAATTGCTCGCAGCAAGAAGGAGCGAGCTTCTCGAGCATGATCTCGGCGCGACCGTCGTGTTCAACAGCAACATACTTCTCGCCGGGCTTGAGGGATACCGCCTGGTCGGAAGGAATGGTCCACGGGGTCGTGGTCCAAATAATAAAATCGACAGGACCGTCGAAACCCTCCAAGCCCGCAGGCTTGCTCATGAGCTCAAAGCGGACAAAAATCGAGGGGGACGTCTCGTCGGAGTACTCGATCTCTGCCTCGGCGAGAGCGGTATGGCAATGCTTGCACCAGTGAACGGGCTTATGGCCGCGATAGATCATACCGCGATCGAACATGGCCTTGAAAACCTCGATATCGGCAGCGTCATGCTGGTGATACAGCGTCAAGTAGGGATTGTCCCAATCGCCGAGCACGCCCAGACGACGGAAACCCGCCTTCTGGAGCTCGATATTCTCGACAGCGAACTCGTTGCAGAGCTCGCGGATCTTCGCCACCGGGGTCTCATTGAACTTGGCGGTACCGAGCTTCTCTTCGACCTTGTGCTCGATGGGCTGACCATGGCAGTCCCATCCCGGAACGTAGGGGGTCTCATAGCCCTGCATGGCCTGATAGCGGTTGATGATGTCCTTAGAGATCTTGTTCATGGCATGGCCGATGTGAATCGGGCCGTTTGCATACGGAGGTCCGTCGTGTAGGACGAACTTCTTGTGTCCCTCGTTCTTTTTCAAAACCTGCTCATAGACCTTGTTGTCCTGCCAGTCCTTGAGACGCTTGGGCTCGGACTTGGAAAGACCGGCGCGCATGGGAAACCCGGTCTTGGGCAGGTTCATGGTCTGTTTGTACTCGTTGGCCACGAATACCCCTTTCGTATACACGCGGACGCTCTCGCGTCCTTTGGGCACAAAAAATGCGCCCGTCCCTACAAGCTGGGACGAAGCGCTCTCATGCGGTATAGCCGCTCATGCTCTTCGTTTAACCACCCAGCTTAGATGCACAGGCAACCACGTATGCCTCGCATCCGATACTCGGCTGGCCTATATCGGCGACCATCCCGGCGACGCCTACTGAGGATATGCTCCCGTTGGGGCCGCAGCTCCGGGGTGATTTTCATACGGGCGCGCACGTCGAACTTTCAGCCAAGGTCCAACTCTCTGATGTGCGCGTATGACCGATTACTCGTCCCCATCAACGCTTAACAGGTTTGTATGCTAGCACGAACGAACAGTGCGAGCATCGATGTTTTACAAAGCAAAAAAAGCGGGACAAAATCGTCGTAGGATTTTGTCCCGGCCATATGTCGCATTACTCTGCAGAGGCGTCTTCGCCAAGCTTCTTGCCACACGACATGCAGAAAGCATCGCCCTCGACAACAGGAGCGCCGCACGCGGGGCACACGGGACCGACGGTAGATGCAACGGGGGCTTCTGCCTGCTGCTGCGCGGCAAAGGCATCCTTGATCTCGGCGATAGGTTTGCCGCAACCGGAACAGAACAGATCACTCACGCCCATGCGCGCTCCGCAGAAGGGGCATGCAAATGTGGTGGCAGCCTGAGCCGCCTGCTGCGCCTGACGCTCAAGCTCATCGAGCTGTGCCTGAAGCGATGCACGCTCGGCATCGACAGCTGCGATGCCATCATAAAGAGGCTCGCGGCCCAAACGAAACTCAGGAGTATCCTTGGTGACATCATAAAGGCTTGCACCAAGCTGGGCCGCAAGCGCCTGCCGGCGTTTCGCAGCATCGTTCATCTGCATCTTGATCTTCTGCGTATCCACGGCACGACCAGCGCTAGCCATGCCTCGATTCATAGAGGCTTGAATATCATCAAAAAAGCCCATTGGCATTCCTCTCATTGCTTATGGATAGAATCCCATTTAATAAGGACACTATGCCACATCAAGGTGAAGTAGTGCTAAATAGCGAGGTTTATCATGGCATCCTGACAGCGCTGCCCACAGCGCATTCTCTAGCTGAGACGTTTGCCAAAAGCGTCGGCGTCCTTGATAGCCTGAGCAAATCTACCGTCGCTAAAGGGCTCGGGGTTGCCCTGCCTCCATTCGTTGGTAGCATGGGCAGCCTCACAAAGTGCAGGAATAAAGCTCTCATCCAAGCCGACAGCCTCGAGCGTCACCGGGAGGCCGAGTTTCTTGTTGAAGGCAGCATAGCGAGCAAGATTTTCCTCATCACCGATATAGGCGAGCAAAACGAGGACGCCAAAACTTACGACTTCACCATGAAGATAGCTGCCTGGGCGGTCAATCGAGCAGCTCGCATTGTAGAAAGCATGAGCGACGCTTGAGTTGTAGTAGAAATCAGTCTGGTTGGTGAGGTTTGAGACATAACCCGTGTTGACCACGATATCAAGCGCAATCTGTCGCACAGCCTCCGAGCTCGCGCTTGCACGTACATCGGCCAAGCCTTGCTCTCCATAGGTGAAAAGAGGCTCAGAGCAAGTGCGAGCCAGGGCCAAGCCCAAAGCAGCGGTATGCTCCAAGTTTCCAGCACTGGTGGCATACTCCACCTCGGGTTGCTTTGAAAGCGCGTCACCGATACCAGCCCAGAAGTACTCTGCAGGCGCCGCTGCGATAATCGCAGGGTTGATAAAAATGTGGTCGGGACAATGCGGGTAGCTATACCCCTCGAGCGAACCGTCGGCGTTGTACACGACGGCGATGGCAGTACCTGCCGAGCAGTTTGAGCAGATGGTGGGAACTGAAAACACTATTTTGTTGAGCTCGATATTCGCCGTTTTCACCGTATCGATGGCCTTACCGCCGCCGATCGCGAAGAGTACGTCTGCAGCCTGGGCCAAAGGACTGTTAACGATCTTGGCAATATTCTCTCGCGTGCTGTTCTTGCCGTACACATGACGACCGAGCACTTCGATATCAGTGCCAGCAACTGTAGCCTCGATACCGGGAGCAGCTGCCGCAAGAGCGCGTTCACCACCGATTAACATGATCTTTTTAGCCTTATGAAGCGTCAAGACCTCAGGAATCGCATCAAAGCAATCCTCGCCGATCGTGTAGTTGCTCAACTCGACAGTTCGCATGGAATGCCCTTCTCGAAACGATAATCGACGGACTCATGAGAGACCGCCACGCTTGCACGCGATGCCATAATTCTGATAACGCACCGCGGCCCACCTGACGAAAAACAAATCCTTAACAAACGCCACAGCTTCGATACGAATCGAAGCGATTTCCAAACCCATGTATACAAAAAATGCCTCGCAGCCTCAAACACGTGAGGCATGCGAGGCGTGCATCAAAGACGGGACGAAAGTCCCAAGTAATCAATTACTGCGCTTTAGGCATCAGCGGATTCTCGCGCGAAAGAAGCGTCATGAACTCCTCGCCGGTAATGGTTTCCTTCTTATAGAGATAGCGAGCAAGCTCGTGCAGCTTGAACTTATTCTCCTTCAAGATCTGCATAGCTCGGGCGTGAGCTTCCTCAATCAGCTTTACCACCAGGGCGTCCACCTGCTCGGCCGTTCCAGGGGCGCAGGTAAGCGAGGTATCCTGGTTGAGATACTGGTTTTGAACCGTACCCAAAGCCATCATGCCAAACTCATCGGACATACCAAAACGCGTGATCATGTTGCGCGCGAGCTTCGTTGCCTGCTCGATATCATTGGCAGCGCCTGTCGTCATCTCACCGAAGATGAGCTCCTCGGCAGCACGGCCACCGCAGTAGACCGCAAGCTTATCAAGAATCTCCTGCTTGGTCGTCAGGAACTTCTCATCTTCCTCAACCTGCATCGTGTAACCAAGGGCACCCGAGGTACGCGGCACGATTGTAATCTTGGTGACAGGGGCAGAACCCTTCTGGCGCGCCGCCACGATGGCATGGCCGATCTCGTGATACGAAACAACCTGCTTCTCATGATCGGAAAGAACCGTGGACTTACGCTGCTGGCCGGCAATGACCACCTCAACCGACTCTTCGAAATCATCCTGGGTAGCGCGCTTGCGGCCCATGCGAACGGCACGAAGGGCACCCTCGTTGATGATGTTCGCAAGATCGGCACCGGACGCGCCCGGCGTGGCGCGCGCGATGGCGGTAAGATCAATTGGCGGCTGCACCTTAACGTCTTTAGCATGAAGCTCAAGGATCGACTTGCGTCCGCTAAGGTCGGGAAGCTCGACGGGGATACGACGATCAAAGCGACCGGGACGAAGCAGCGCCGGATCCAAGCTGTCAGGACGGTTAGTGGCCGCAAGAACAACGATGCCCTTATGGTTATCGAAACCATCCATCTCGGTCAAAAGCTGGTTCAGGGTCTGTTCACGCTCATCGTTACCCGAAAGCCCACCGCCATCGCGTTTCTTGCCAACGGTATCGATTTCGTCAATAAAGACAATACACGGGGCTTTTTCCTTGGCCTGTTTGAACAGGTCACGCACCTTTGCGGCACCACGGCCCACAAACATCTCGACAAATTCCGAGCCGGAGATGGAGAAGAACGGCACACCGGCTTCACCGGCAACCGCCTTGGCAAGCAGGGTCTTACCAGTACCCGGAGGTCCCACGAGCAGAGCGCCGCGGGGAAGCTTAGCGCCAATCTCCTCATAACGCTTTGGGTTTTCGAGGAAGTCAACAACTTCCTTCAGGGACTCCTTGGCCTCTTCCTGACCAGCGACGTCCTTAAATGTCACGCCCACGTCTTTGGAAGCGATCACGCGCGCGCCAGACTTACCAAGACCGCCGCCGCCAAAACCGCCGCCAAAGTTCATCGACGGACCGTCGTCGCCCATGGCCTTCTTCATCTTACGGTTGAGCCACCAGCCAACAAAGAAGAAGATGGCGATGGGAAGCACCATAGTGAGCAGATAGTACATCATAAGCCCGGAGTTCTTATCAGGAACCACCGAGGTCAGAGAGGCACCGGCATCGAGCACGCGATCGGTAAAGCCCGAATCGTTGGGGACTCCCACCGTCTTATAGGCGATATCCTCGCTCTCACCCTTCTTGGTGTAGTAAATCGTGTAGTCGTCCGTGTTGTATTCGACCTTATCGACCTTCTTCTTTTTCAAAGCGGTCACAAATGTCGAATAATCTGTCTCGGTGATCTGCTGGGTGCGTCCCAAATTGGGAAACAGCACCGTGCTGAGCACAAGATAGACAACGAACGCGATAAGAACGTAGAGGATCATATTCCGTCTACGCTTGCGATCATCCATCTCCATTGGCAATACTCCATCTCGAGAATTGTTGATTACTGTTTGATACCCTATCGACAATAAGATAATCAAATTGTTTTCGAAGCGAAGCTCCCCCCAGCGATAAGCTCATAAAGACATATGTCGCGTATACGAAAGGCTCGAGAATACGATGGCTCAACTCGAATGTGGAAAAGTGCAAATCTATACCGGAGACGGCAAGGGCAAGACCACCGCAGCGCTCGGTCTTTCCCTTCGCGCTCGCGGGCTAGGGCTCGACGTCCTTTTTCTCCAGTTTGCAAAAAAGCTCGTCTGCGCCGAACACGAGATAGCGCCACAGATAGGCCTCGAAATTGCACAAGCCACGCGGGAAACGCCAGAACTATGCGCACAGCAGATCTTGAATCTAGCGCACTGGGCACTGGCGCCAGCGGGAGACGCTCCAGACGCGAGCATCCCCATCGCTGCACGGAATAAGCCCGTAGACGTACTCGTGCTCGATGAGGTGGGCTACGCGATGCATCAAGGCTACGTAACGCGAGCAGACATCGAAAAGCTCATCGCGTCAAAACCCGCCACAACCGAGCTGGTGCTTACAGGACGCGGATTGCTAGACCTTGCCGACAGAGCGGACCTGGTCACCGAAATGGTTCCGATAAAACACTATTTTGACGAAGGCCTTCTCGCCCGGCGCGGCATCGAGTACTAGAGCGCAATCTCAAAACGTTCCTGGCGCTCGCGAGCGCGGCCCAGCCAGTTACCGGAGTGATGGTAGATGGCAAAAAGAATCGCCGTCACAACCCAGGTAACAGGGTACACCATGAGCATCGTGCCCATTTCGTGATGCAGCGGCACGACTGTGAAAAGCCAAATGATACGAAGAACGCAGGTACCCAACAAAGTCAAGATCATGGGTTGCAGGCTTACGCCCGAACCTCGAATGGCTCCGGAGGCATTATCGACCACAGAGTAGAAAATGTAGAAGGGCGCAACATAGTGAATCATCAGGCGCGTGTAATATGTCACGTCGACGTCATCAATAAAGAAACGCGATAGCGGATCGACGAAGAAAATCAGCAGCAAGGACAAAGAGCCCACGAGCACAAGCGACATGACAAGCGAGGTGTGGTAGCCCTCACGCATGCGCCGGTAATTGCGCGCCCCAAAGTTCTGCGCCGTAAACGTCGTAAGCGCCACACCAAGTGCCTCTACGACCAGCCAGACAAACACATCGAGTCGGCTTGCCAGGCCACAGCCCGTAACCGCATCGGCACCAAAGCTGTTGATGGTGGATTGCACGATGATGTTGGAAATCGAATAAGCAGCAGATTGAATGCCAAGAGGCAAACCGCACGACACCATATTCTTCAAGATTACGGGGTCGATACGCATTCGGCAAAACTCGAGTCGCCAAGCCCCCTCGGCCTTATGCATACGGTGAAGAATCAGCATACAGCTGTTTGCGATGGCGAGAGCCGTAGCGATGCCGCAGCCCAGTGCTTCGAGGCGAAGCCAGACCACGAACACAAGATCGAGCGCGATGTTGACAATGCAGCTCACAGCCGTGATCAAAGCGGGCCCACGTGTATCGCCCACCGCACGCAAGAGGGCCACGCCCATGTTCATCATGAGCGTAAAGGTCATGGCGCCCAGATAGCAACGCGAATAGAGAATCGAATCGTGAAGAAGCTCTTCGGGCGTGCCCATGAGGCGCAGGATATCGGGGATAAAGATCACGCCAAAAGCGGTAACGCAAAGGCCGATGAGCAGCGAAAGCGTCATGGCCGTGTGCACGGCGCGAGAGAGTCTCTCATCATCTTTTTGCCCAAAAAACTGTCCGGCACAAACGGCACAGCCAGCACCGAGGCCGACGCAAAAACCAACGACAAGCTCGGTCAAGCACGTAGTTGCTTGAATGCCACCGAGGGCGTCTTTGCCGCCAAATTGTCCGACAACGAATGTGTTGATAAGCGTGTACGCTTGCTGAAAAAAGGAACTGAAGAAAATGGGAATGCACAGCGTAAACAGCTGCTTCCAGATTACGCCCTCGGTAACGTCGACAGCAGTTTCCTTCGGCCTCGCCATTTCGCCCCCTTCTCTTCCCTTAAGCGCGACAGCACCATAGGGTACGCCGACACGCAAAGAGCTTCAAGCGACGATTTGCAAAACATGCAACGTGCGTGCGGATTAGTCAAAAAGATTAAGCGAACATCCCGGGACGGTAATGATAGTCATTGGGAACATGGGGGCAAAGCTGCCAAAATGCCACCGCGCTCGCCGCCGCCACATTTAAGGAATCCACTCCGTGTGCCATCGGGATGCGAATGGTCTTATCGCAACCGCGGATCGTACGCGCCTGCAGACCTTCCCCTTCGGTACCCATAAAGATGGCGAGACGCTCGCACTCCTGAAGTTCAGGAGCATCCAAAGAGACGGATTCGTCTGTCAACGCCATGGCCGCGCACTCAAATCCAGCCTGGTGCAGCACGTTCAAACCATCATGTGGCCAGACGCGTGCCTCGGTTCCAATACGAGTCCAAGGAACCTGAAAAACGGTTCCCATCGACACGCGGACAGCACGACGATACAAAGGGTCGCAGCATGTGGGACTCACCAGAATGCCATCGACGTTAAGGGCTGCCGCACTCCTGAAGATGGCGCCGACATTCGTATGATCAACAATTCCCTCGAGCACGCAGACGCGCACGGAGCGTCCCTCGGCACGCGTATTCAACGCGGCAAGAAAGGCGCTCGCATCGGCCAGCGGTGGGCGACGAAACGCAGCGAGCGCGCCACGCGTCACCGTAAAACCGGTAAGATCGCGCATGAGGTCCATCGACCCTACAAACGCAGGAATATCGAGTTCGGGACGCTCCTGTTCCAAACGCTCAAAAAACGGCTGCAGCTGAGGCACCCAACGCTCACCCAAAAGAAAGCTCACCGGCTCGAGGCCTGCATCAACGGCGCGCTCGATCACCTTGGCGCTCTCGGCGATAAAGATGCCTTTCTCGGGCTCAAGGACACAACGAAGCTCACGCTCCGTCAATTTGGTATAGGCATCAAGGCGCTTGTCCTCAAGGGACTCGATACGTATGAGCTGAACTGCCACGCGCTACTCCCCCGCTCTCTCATCACGACGTCGGTACGTGGCGAACTCATAGAAAACGCCAGCATCGCCTTCGCCTTCGGCGACCTGTTGCATCTCGGAACGAGAGACGACAACCCATGCAGGGTCCTCATCAAGATTGGGAAAATACGTATCGGAATTGCGCAGACAATGATTGCGAGTCACTTCCGCTTCGCAGCAATAGGGCAAAAGCTGCTCATACACTTTGCCCCCACCGACAACCCAAGCGAGCTCAGAGGGCTCAAGAGCAGCGAGCGCTTCTTCGATAGTATGGACAACCTCGGCACCACGACACAAGAACAGCGGGTCGCGCGTTAAAACGATATTGCGACGATCTTTGAGTGGACGCGCACCGGGAAAGCTCTCGAGCGTCTTGCGGCCCATAATGACAGTATGGCCTTTGGTGCAAGAGACAAAATGGCGCATGTCGGCACGGTTGGAGACAACCATGTCTCCGTTTGCGCCAATACCCCAATCGTCACATACTGCAACGATTGCCTTCAAATTATCCATTGGTTAAACCTCTCACTCATGCGACATGTTGGTCAAATCGACTTACACCGCAATGGGAATGTTCTTGATCTGGGGCCCGTGCTCATACTCCTCCACGATCAAATCATCGGTTGTAAAATCGTAAAAATTCGTCACCTCGGGATTGAGGGACACACGCGGCGCAGGGTACTGAGGACGTGCGATAAGCTCGCGAACGATATCGACATGACGGTCATAAATGTGCGCATCGACGATCACATGAAGCAGCTCGCCTGCAATCATTCCGCAACTTTGCGCCACCATCATCAGCAGAATCGCATATTGGCAGACGTTCCAATTATTAGCGGCGAGGATATCTTGGCTACGCTGCATAAGCACCATGTTAAGCGTAGGCTTCTCGTCTCCGGGCTGCTCCGTGACGTTGTAGGTCACGCTGTAGGCGCATGGATAGAGGTGCATCTCGGACAAGTCGCTGAAGGTGTACATGTTGGTCATGATACGACGCGAGAATGGCGTGTGCTGCAGATCATATAAAACGCGGTCCATCTGATCGAAGTCGCCCTCGGCGTAATGGGACTTCTGCGCAATCTGATAGCCGTACGCTTTACCGATTGAGCCCGTCTCATCGGCCCATTCATCCCAAATATGGCTATGAAGATCGTTGATATTATTGGATTTACGCTGATAAATCCAAAGGATCTCGTCCATAGCGCTTTTGAGCGCCGTGCGTCGCAGGGTCAGCGCGGGAAACTCCTCACGCAAGTCGTACCGATTGGTGACGCCAAAATTCTTGATGGTATAAGCAGGGGTACCATCCTCCCAGTGGGGACGGACCTTCTGGCCTTCGGTCGTCGTGCCATTATCGAGAATATCCTGGCACATGGAAACAAAGAGTTCATCGGCCTTGCTCATCAGCGCCTCCAAACGATAGCGAGCGATGCATCCCATTGTACGACAGCAAGCATCGAGGCTCTCATACCCATATCCGACGCACATGGATACCCCAGTAATAAAAAGGCGAGCCCGAAGACCCGCCCAAAAACAGATGAAATTGTCTGTGTTCAAAAGAACTACTTGCGGCGCATCTGCTGCTCCATCTGGCGCAGCATGTCCATATCGGCGCCGCCGCCACGGCCCGGCATACCGCCCATGGCGCCCAAATTGCCCATACCGGGAATAGCGGGCATGCGCATCTTCTTACCCTTCTTGCCTTTTTTCCCGCTCGCTTGCTGCTGCATCGAGCGCATCTTCCCCATCATTTTGTTCATCTCGCCCCATTGCTTCATGAGGGAATTGACATCTGCCGGGGTCGTGCCCGAGCCACGGGCAATGCGAGCGCGGCGCTGGCCGTTGATGATCGAAGGCTTAAGACGCTCGGCTTTGGTCATGGAGTGGATGATGGCCTCGTTGCGATCAAAGATCTTCTCATCCAGATTGCCACCCATCTGATTCAAAGCGCGTTGGCCGCCCGGAAGCTTGGAAAGAATGCCCTTCATGCCGCCCATTTTCTTGACAGCGGCCATCTGCTCGAGCATGTCATCCATGGTAAAGCCGTCACGAAGCATGCGCTTGGCATTTTCAATCTGCTTGGCGTCGGCCATCTCCTGTGCCTGCTCGATAATGCCAACGACGTCACCCATGCCCAAGATGCGCTTGGCCATGCGATCGGGATAGAACGTCTCGAGCGAATCGGGCTTCTCGCCCATCGAGACAAACTTGATGGGCTTACCGGTAACCTGGCGCACGGAAAGGGCACCGCCGCCACGGGCATCGCCGTCGAGCTTGGAAATGATGACGCCGTCAAAGTCGGTGCGCTCGGCAAACGTGGAGACCACGTTGACGATGTCCTGACCGGTCATGGCGTCCACAACCATCAGAACCTGGTCGGGCTTGACCGCACGCTTGATATCGACGGCCTCCTGCATCATCTGCTCGTCGATCTGCAGACGACCGGCGGTATCGACAATGACCACGTCGCGCATATTGTCGACAGCCTCGCGAATAGAACCGCGGGCAATCTCGACCGGGTCTTTGCCATCACCGCGGAAGACCGGCACACCGATCTCGCCGCCCAGGGTGGCGAGCTGATCGGCTGCAGCGGGACGGTACACGTCGCACGCGGCGAGCAAAGGGCTACGACCCTGCTTCTTGAGCAGGTAGGCAAGTTTTACAGCGGCAGTGGTCTTGCCAGAACCCTGAAGACCCACGAGCATGATCACATTGGGGATACGGCTTGAGAGAACAAGCTTGCTCTCGGTGGAACCCAAAAGCTCGGTAAGCTCATCAAGCACGATCTTGACGACGTTTTGTGCCGGGGTGAGTGACTCCATGACCTCGGCGGTCATGCAGCGCTCTTTGGTCTTTGCGACAAAATCCTTGACGACCTTGAAGTTGACGTCGGCCTCAAGCAGCGCCATGCGAATATCGCGCATAGCACTCGTGATATCGGCCTCGGTCAGCTTGCCCTTGCCGCGCAGGCGGTCAAAAGTATCGTTCAGGCGATCGGAAAGGCTGTTGAACATCGACTACTCCTTGTCGCCGTTGCCCACCAGGGCACGGCAGAACTCGTGGGCATCAAAACGCTGCAGATCCTCGACCTGCTCGCCCACACCGATACGGAAGATGGGAAGCTTGAGCTTGGAGGCAACAGCCATGGCGATACCGCCTTTGGCCGTGCCGTCGAGCTTTGTCATAATGATACCGTCAAGACCCAGCGCCTCATTGAACTCCAAGGCCTGATTCAGGCCGTTTTGTCCCGTTGCGGCATCAATTACAAGAACCACGCGCACGGGCATGGGGCCCGCTGCCGCAGAGGCGGCGCGCTTGCGCGTGACATTAACCACCTTGGCAAGCTCGCGCATAAGGTCGGCGCTTGTGTGCAAGCGGCCGGCGGTATCGATCAACACCAGCTCGCTTCCGCACTTGTCGGCCTCGTCCAAGACGTCATAGCAAACGCTCGCAGGGTCGCTGCCTCGATCACGCTTGACAACGGAAACGCCCGCGCGCTTGCCCCAAACGTCCAGCTGCTCGATTGCGGCAGCGCGAAAGGTGTCGGCGCTGCCGATAATCACGTTTTTCCCCTCATGGGCAGCGGCACTGGCAATCTTTCCCACCGTAGTGGTCTTACCGGCTCCGTTAATACCCACGAACAAGACGACGGAAGGCGTGTCGTCAAAGGGATCGAACTCAGGGCTCACAAAGGTTTCGGACAGGCGGTCGATCAGCGCCTCGCGCAACTGTCGAGCGGAGGTAAGATTGCGCTTCGCTGCCATATCGCGCAGATCATCGGTAACCTGCATGGCGATGTCGGCGCCCATATCGCCCATGACGAGCGTATCCTCAAGATCCTCCCAGAAGTCCTCGGTAACGTCGCCGCCAAAATAGAAAATCTGGTTAAGCGCCTCGCGACTGCGCTCAAGTCCACGCGAAAGCGAATCAAAGAAACCCATCTACGCGTTCACAACCTTTCCGGTCTCTCGGTCGAGCCTCTGGCTAACCACGCGGCTCACGCCGTCGGCCTGCATCGACACACCATACAAGACATCAGCATCTTCCATCGTACGACGCTGATGAGAGATAACAAGCAACTGAGTGCTTTGACGCAAAACATCGATGGCGCCGATGAGCTTAGACAGGTTGGAGTCGTCAAGGGCGGCCTCAACCTCGTCGAGCACATAAAACGGCACCGTACGCGTACGATAGACCGCAAACAGAAGCGCCAAAGCCGTCAGACTCTTTTCGCCACCGCTCATAAGCATCATCTTGGTGATGCGCTTGCCGCGTGGCTGCGCCACCACCTCGATACCGGTCTGCGCGGGATGCTCGGGGTCGGTCATCTCGAGATGCGCCTGACCACCCGGGAAGAGCATGGAGAAGACCTCGCGGAAATTTGCATCGACGGCCTCGAAGGTCGTCAGGAACTGACGGCGCATCTTTCGGTCGATGGCCTGAGAAATCTTCGTAAGCGAAGTGCGGGCGCTCTCGAGGTCTGCCAGCTGAGTGGCAACATAATCCGCACGCTCGCGAAGACGCTCATACTCCTCGAAAGCCACCTGATTCACCGGGCCCAAATTGTTGATCTGACGCGCAAGGTCGGCAAGCTCGCGCTCGCAGGCCGCGCGGTCGTCGGGCGCAGGCAGAGAAAGCGCCTCCTCGAGCACTGTCTTGCCATCGGCGGTAATGGCCTTGATGGCTGCCTCGACTTGCACCTCGAGCTTGCCTCGTGCAACCTTGACCTCGCCCTGAGCGGCCTTGGCCTCATCAACCTCACCTTTTGCACGCTCCACTTCGGCGCGCGCGTCGGCGATTGTCTTCTTAAGCGACGCGGAGTCGGCCTCCTCGATAGACGCCTGATCTCGCAAACGAGCAGCCCAGTCAAGAGCGCGCTCAGACAAGGCTTGATAGCGGTCATGCAACGGATCGACACGAAGGCGCAAGACCTCAAGCGAACGCGATGCCTGACGCGTGGAGCGAATGCGGCGGTCAATCCCTTCGAGCCGATGCTCGAGCTCAGGTTTACGAGCTTCAAGACTGCGCAAGCGTTCGGAAGACTGTGCCAAACGGACCTTGGCATCAGCGAGCTTGCTCGCAGCCTCGGAATCTTCGCGGCGTAGCGCCTCGAGTTCGTCGCTTGCATCCTCGATCTCGAGAGCAAGCGAATCGGCGCGTTCGCGCTCGGAATCACGCGTCGTCGCGAGTTCATCCAGACGTGGCTGAGCCTCGCGTACGGCGCTCGCCGACTGCTCACGACGGCGCTCAACCTGCTTGCGCTCGGATTGCGATTGGTTATACGACTGCTCCAAGCGACCGATTTCAGAAAGCAAGGAGCGCTTTTCCCCCTCGATACGAGCGATATCGCCCGCAACCTCCGCCTCAGCGGATCGCGCCTGAGCCACGGCGTCGGAAGCCTCCGAAACCTGATGACCGGCATGTTCGAACACGGAGGAAAGATCGGGCTCAAGGCCCTCGAGAGTGCGGATACGGCGCTTGCGCTCAAGTGCGCCATCGGCGGCATCGCCCGCAGAACCGACGCGAACAGCGCCACCGGAAGTAACGCGTGCGCCGTCGCGCGTCACGTACATGACGCCCGGAATGGCGGGGGCGCCAAGAGCCTCGTCAAGGGAATCGACAACATAGACGCCGCCGAGGATGGACGCCACAGCACAAGCAAAACCATCGCGAACACTCAGGCGCTCAACCAACCGGAAACCAGCAGCGCTGGCAGCCGGGTCTGTACCCGCAGCATCGCACGAAAGCAGCAAAGCCTCACCAGAAGCGCCCTTCTGCTCGACAGCAAAGGAACCCAAACGGGCAAGTGCCTGCTCATCAGTAGTGACCAAAGCATCGATATCGGAAGAAAGCAGGCTTTCCACTAAAGACTCAAGGTCTTCTGGAGCCTCGATAAGATCGCCCAGTCGCGCAGCGATATCCCCAGCATGGGAATTTGCAATGGTAGAAGTAAGCGGAGAGGCACCTTTTGCGCGCTCGTCGAGCTTTTTCAAACTGGCAAGCTCGCTTCTCACTTCGGAAAGATGCTGGCGAGCTTCGGTCTCGCGAGCACGAAGCTCCTCAAGAGCACGCTGGGCAAGATCAATGGCGCCCTTCGCGTCCTCGCGGCGCTGGGCCGTCGAGGTGAGTTCGGCATCGAGCTCCTCTGCACGACTCCGGCGGTTTTCGAGAGAGGCCGCCAAATTTTCCATCTGCTCATCGAGCTGGTCGAGACGCGATGCATACATCGAATCCTCGAGCTCCGCATTAGAGATCGTCTCTTTGACCTTGACGTATTCAAGCGCCGCTGCATCGGCGGCACGCTGGGCATCACGCTGATCGCGCGTGAGCGCGGTGATGGAAACGTCAAGCTCTTTACGACGCGCATGGAGCTTCTCGGCTGCCGGAGCAGCCTCGTCCACATCCTCTCGCGCAATATGCGCTGCAGCGCGCACCTCATCAAGTTGGGCAGAAATCTGTTCGAGCTCGTCCGCAACGCGTTTACGCTGATGTTCAGAAGAAGATAGCGTGCCGCGCATCTCGGAAAGTCGAGACACCATGTTGCGGCCCTTTTCTTCGAGCAAGCGCATATCGGAGCCAATGCGGCCCACGACATCTTGCATATGGCGACGCTGCTCGCCAAGGTCGCCGACGAACAGGCCCTTTTCCTCAAGCATGACCTGGAGCTTCTCAAGCTCGCGCTGTTTCTCGCCCAAGCGATAGTTCGCAAGCTCGAACGCAGCATCGGCCTCACGCGACGAAGACTCCATATCGCCCCAGGAAGCCTGGAGGCGGCGCAGCTCATCAACAGCAAGAATCTGCGTAAGCTCGTTGGCTCGATCGGTAAGGTCGCGGTACTTCCTCGCTCGATCAACCTGACGCTCAAGGGGGCGCAGCTGGCGGGTAATCTCGCGATTGATATCGCGAGCACGCTTGAGATGCTCATCCATGGAAGCAATCTTTTTGAGCGCGCGCTCCTTGCGACGCTTGTGTTTGGAAATGCCGGCCGCCTCTTCAATCAGAGCACGGCGCTCCTCAGGACGGCTTTGCAAGATGGCATCGAGTTTTCCCTGGCTGATGATGGAATGAGTATCTTTGCCCAGCCCGGAATCATGCAGGATATCCTGGATGTCCATAAGCCTGCAGGGGCTCGAATTAATCAGATACTCCGACTCGCCCGAACGATACATGCGCCTCGTAACGGCGACCTCGTTAAAGTCGACCGGAAGCATATGGTCAGAATTATCCAAAACAAGAGTGACCTCCGCCACGCCAACGGGTTTTCGCGCCGACGAGCCGGAGAAAATGACATCTTCCATGGCCTGGCCGCGCAGCTGCTTGGCACTCTGTTCGCCCAAAACCCAAAGGATAGCGTCTGAAATATTGGATTTACCCGAACCATTGGGACCCACGATAACCGTCAGTCCGGGTTCGAAGGACATATGCGCACGATCGGCAAAGGACTTAAAGCCCTTGAGTGTCAGGGACTTGAGATACACCTATGCCTCGCTTATCCAAGCTTTTTCTTCAAAATGACGCCGTTATGCGTGTAGCCCATACGCTCGAGTGCGTCGAGAGCAGCTGCGGCTTCGGCCTCTTTCTTTGAAGATCCCGTACCGCGCCCACGGCGAATGCCATCGACGAGCGCAACCGCCGTGAAAGTGGGCGCATGCGCAGGACCGCTCGTGTCCACAAGCTTATACGCAGGAGGATCAAAGCGGTCACCCTGCACACACTCCTGCAAAAAGGATTTGGGATTCGAGGGATGCTCGGCACGCTCGGTTGCCAGATGCGGCTTGAGCGTACGCGAGATGAACGCCTCGGCAACATCCCAGCCACCATCGAGGTACATGGCGCCGACAAGAGACTCATAGACGTTTTCGAGCGCGGAGTGCATGCCGCGCGCGCCCGTCCCCGTCTCGGAGGCACCAAAGACGATGCATTTGTCGATACCAAGCTCGAGGCCTACATCGGAAAGCGTGGCGCCAGAAACCAGCGACACCTTAAGGCGCGTCAACTTGCCCTCATCAAAATTGGGATAGGCTTTAAACAGGGCAAGCGCCACAATAGAGCCCAAAATCGAGTCGCCCAGAAACTCCAAGCGCTCGTAGGATGCAGAGACGGGCTGGCCTTCTACAGCAGAAGGATGCGTAATGGCAGAACGAAGCAAATCGCGATCGGTAAACGTATAATCACAGATCGCCTCCGCCCGATTCATTTTTTCAGCGATCGAATACACGCGCTCATTCCCCCAGAGCGGACTTGATGGCTACGATAGCCTCCGCTACAGAATTGATTGCTTCGAGTTTCTCATCATCGATCTCGATATCGAACTCGTCTTCCATCGCAGTAACAAGCTGGAGGCGATCGAGAGAATCGGCATCAAGATCGTCAAATGTGGTCTCTTCGGTGATCTCATCGGCATTGATGCCGAGTACATCGCTAGCGATGTCGGCAACCTTCTCAAAAATCTCAGAATGCTCCATTGTGGGCTCCTTTCACCCATACACGGACACGGCACGCGGCCGCGACGCATTAACAGTGTGATTTTACCGCATCGGCCCAACAGAGACCGGTTAGCGAACGATGTTCTCCATGGATGAGGCGAGCTTATCCACGAGACCCTCGCGAACGGCATAGGCAGAAGCCAGCGTACCGTTTTTAATAGCCTCCACACTGGTGGCTCCATGGCCAATAAGGACAACGCCACGAAGGCCCAAAAGAATCGCTCCGCCCTTGGCATCGCCCGAAAGCTTGGCCTTGAGCTCTTTTAACCCGTCCTTAACGAGAAGCGCGGCGATCTTTCCGCCCAAAGACCCCATGAGCACACCTTTAAGCTCGCTCATGAGCAGCTTTGCGGCTCCCTCGGTTGCCTTAAGCGCAACGTTTCCGGCAAAACCATCGGTAGCAACAACATCAAAGTTACCGGAGGTCAAGTCCGTGCCCTCGCAGTTACCCGCAAAGCCCGGCACGCTCTTGCCCATGTGCAAGAAACACTCTTTGGTGAAATGCGATCCCTTGGTGTCCTCGGAGCCGTTGGACAAAAGGCCTACACGAGGATTTAAAATGCCGCAGACGACCTTCGCATACGTAGCACCCATCTGAGCAAAACGAACGAGGTCTTCCACTTCGACATCGGGATTGGCTCCCATATCGCACAAAACGGTCAAACCGCCCTGCCGGTTAGGAAGCGCCGAGGTAAGGCACGGACGAATAGGGCGACGTGTGCCCTCGCTCTCGTACTTAAAAGGAGTTACATAGGCGGTGGCGGCAGCGGTGATGGCACCGGTAGCGCCGGCGGAGAAAAAAGCATCCGCCGTGCCCTTTTTGACGGCTCGGCAACCAATCACCACCGACGACTTGCGCTTATGCATGACAGCCTGAATGGGATCGTCCTCCATCGTGATGACATCGGGAGCCACCAGCGGCTCGACGCGCTCATGCTTCTTTGCAAACGCCTCGACAATATCCTGAGGACCCACGGCCACAACGGTAAGATCGGCATCGGCAGCAAGCGCGGCCTCGATGCCGGCCATGACGACCGACGGTTCCTCGTCTCCGCCCATGACATCCACGCAAACACGAACCTTATCCATGAACTCTCCCTCTATAGCGAAATGGCCGACTCGAAGAGCCGGCCATGTCTGTTCCAGATCTATCACGCCATGCAAAACAAGATCGATGATGCAGCGCGCAGCATTACCTTAAGCAAAAGCTACTCGGTAACGATGACCTCGCGATCCTTGTAGAAGCCACAGTTGGGGCAGACGTGATGCGGAAGCTTGACGGCGCCGCAACGAGGGCAAACGGAGCGAGACGGGGCGTCAATCTTCATGTTGGCGGAACGACGGGTGTGCACAGCTCCACGACCCTTTTTTTGCTTAGGTACTGGCATGATGACCTTCCTTATACATAACTATTGCCTGGCACAATTACGCGCAAGCACCGATACTATCACATTCCACTGGGTTTTGGTGGAAGTTTTTCTCCATCAAGAGTTGACCATACAATAGCGGTCTACTCATCAAACTTAAGATTTTTCAATGCCGCAAAAGGATTGGAATCCGAAGCGGCATAATCGTCCTTCTGCTTATCCTCACATGCGCAGGGAGCCTCGTTAAGATTCGCTCCGCACGTGGGACAAAGGCCAGCGCAATCGGGACGGCAGAGAACCACAAAAGGCGTGTCCATCACGACGGCATCGGCAATGGCATCAGAAAGATCGATGGTGCGGTCCTCGCTCACAAGCTCGAACCCGTCCTCATAGCTCTCCGGGTCCTCTGGCTCCTCAAAGAGGTAGTACTCCTCGATCTCGCCCGCGACCTCAAAGTGGGCAACATCGAGACAGCGATCGCACTCGCCGGTGACATGCGCGCGAACGATACCCGTAGCAAGAACGCCGTCGCCGGTATTGGTGAGCATCACATCATAGGAAATGCCATCGTCAAGAGAAAAGGACTTCTCCCCCGCTTTATAGGTCGCGGCATCGATGTGCCCAGCGACCGGGAGGGTATCGCCGGGATTCTCGATTTTGTCCTCAAGGCTGACGACAACAGAAGCAAACTGCGACATGATTACCAAGCGCCATTCTGCTGAGCGGAGTTAGCGCCCTCGTTGAGCTGCTGACGACAACGGGCAACCGTGCCGGTCAAGCTCTTGAGGTTCTCCTCAAGGTGAGTGAACACCTGCTCGGCATAGTCCTCGGCAGCATAGCGCGTCTCGCGCTCATACTGCTGGGCACGATCGCGAATATCATCCGCCTGCTGCTGAGCCAGACGAACAATCTCCTGCTCGCCCGCGATAGTGAGCGCCTGCTGCTGGGCATCGGCGATAATCGAATCGGCCTGTGCGGTGGCGCTGGCCATCAACTCATCGCGCTCCTTGAGGATGCGGCGGGATTTTTGCCATTCCTCCGGATAGCTCATGCGGATCTCGTCAAGAATATTGAAGAAGACCTCCGTTTCGATGACCTTGAACTGCTGGTTCTTGCCGAAAGGTGGCCTTGCTTCCTCGATAAGCCCCTCGAGTTCGTCTACGAGGCTTTCGATCCTCTCGCCAGGAAAGTTGTCCCCAGCCATCCTGTCTCCCTTCGTTTGCTTATAATCAACCGATAATAGTAGCACATGAACAGTATCGCCTTGCACAAAGTGGTGGCTTGTGTTGCTTACTTGAATCGCTCCGCAAGGGCATGCGCCACATTGTCGGGAACAAAGCCGGACACATCGCCCCCAAGCGAGGCAATCTGCCGCACAACCGAAGACGAAATATAACCATACTGCGGAGCGCTCATCACAAAAATCGACTCAAGGTCTGCATCCAGGCGATAGTTTAAATCGGCCTGCTGCAATTCGTACTCAAAGTCGGTCATAGCGCGAAGGCCTTTGACAAGAGCGCCCGCCTTAATCTCATGGGCAAAATCAACCAGGAGGCCGCAAAAAGGCCTCACTTGCACATTCTCAAGATCGACAAGAGCCTCGGTAGCAAGTCGGACGCGCTCATCAAGGGAAAAAACGGGACCGCTACCGCCTTTACCAAGCGACTCGGCAACAGCAACCGTCACCTGAGAGAACATACGGGATGCACGTCGCACCACATCGATATGACCATATGTGATAGGGTCAAACGTACCGGGGACGAGTGCATGGTCGATGGTTTTAATCATAATCTGCCTTCGTTGGTGGTTATAGTTAAAGCAAGCTAAAGCTAGCGATCGATATCCTCGATGGTAAGCGAGCCGTCGAAACGCAAAAGATCGACAGCGGTAGAGCCGTAGCGCTTCTCGCGCTCGACAATAAAGCCATCCGGCCGCGGCCCTTCGTCCGCAGCAGCATGCTCGACGAGAACAAGAGCGCCGGAAGCCAGCAATCCCGATTTGACAAGGGATTCCGCAAGTTGCGTGGCCGGGTCTGCCCCCAACGCATACGGAGCGTCGACCATCACAAGGTCGAACGGCGCTCCCTCAATACGACCGCGCGCTGCCGAAGCAAGGCAATCGGCGCAAAATACGCGATACGATGAGCGTGGAGCACAGAGCGACTCAAGATTTTTGCGCACCAGAGCCGCGGCAGAACGATTGATGTCAAAAAAGGCGGCGAAAGCAGCACCGCGCGAGAGCATCTCGATTCCCAATGCGCCTGATCCCGCAAAGGCATCGAGCACCCGAGCGCCTTCGATCCCCTGAGGAAGCGAAGAGTCGACCATCGATGCCATGGCCTCCCTCACGCGATCGGTCGTAGGCCTTGTGACGTCTCTCCCCTGCGGCTCGGCGATCTTGCGCCCACGCCATTGTCCGGAGATGATTCTCATCCTCCGCTTACCTCCTTAAAGATATTTCCATACCGTTCGACAACCTGCAGGCGCAACGGAAGCGTAGCCTGCGAGGACAAAGTAGGAGCATACCGCAAAAGCTCGCGCGCGTCCTCGTGTGCCGCCTCGATAATATCGGTGTCGGCATCAAGATCGACAAAGCGCAAGGTCACACCGCCATGCTGACGAAGCCCCAAAATCTCTCCCTCATGCCTAAGACGAAGGTCCTCCTCGGCAAGCGTAAAGCCGTCGTTGCTCTTCTCGAGCGATTCGAGCCGGTCGCTCGCAACAGTATGTTTAGAACTCGAAAGCTGCGAGAGGACAAAACACGAACCGGGCAAGCTGCCACGGCCCACGCGTCCACGGAGCTGATGCAGCGTCGCCAAACCAAATCGCTCGCCGTTTTCGATAATCATCACCGTGGCTCGGGGAACATCCACACCCACCTCGACCACCGTGGTCGCCACGAGAATATCCACCTCTCCTCCGCGGAAGGCATCGATCACGCGGTCCTTGTCACGCGGGGAGAGGCGCCCATGAAGCGCGGCTATACGTGCCTCGGGGAACAGATGGGACAGGTGCTCGACCTCCGATTCGACAGAATGCAGATGTTGGGCCGAAACAGGGCGCCCCAGCTCATCGAGTTCCAAGCCAGGTTGGACGTCAAGCTCATCTTGATCGTCCTTTTCGCAGACAAGTGGGCAAATAACGTATGCCTGCTGGCCCTCTTCAAGAGCAGCGCGCAGCGCGCCATAGGCGATATCACGATTTGCATCGGCAAGAACGCGCGTTGTCACACCCGCACCCGCAACGGGCCTATGCTTGATAATGCTCGTCTCAAGGTCACCGTAAACCGAAAGCGCGAGCGTACGCGGAATCGGGGTAGCGGTCATAACGAGCAAGTCGGCGCCGGGCCCTTTGGCACGCAAAAGATTACGCTGTCCCACACCAAAACGATGCTGCTCGTCAATCACCACAAGCGAAAGATGCGAAAAGACAACGTCATCCCCCAGCACAGCGTGGGTTCCAAAGAGGATGTCGAGCTCGCCGCAGCCAAGGGCAAGCAGGATACGGTCGCGCTCTGCAGCAGATGTCGATCCGGTAAGCAACGCGCAGCGCACGCCAGCTTGCTCGAGAACGGGCATGCATGAAGAAGCATACTGACGAGCCAACACAGAGGTAGGCGCCATTACACAGGCCTGTGTGCCCGTATCCGCGCACGAGGCCAGTGCAACCATCGCGACGGCCGTCTTTCCCGTTCCCACATCGCCCAAGAGTAAACGATTCATAATGCGATCAGAGCTTTGCATGTCAGTCAAAATCTCATCGACAGCCGCTTGCTGCTCGTCGGACAGCGCAAAGGGAAGAGACTTCAAGACAGCAGAAACGTGCTCCTTGACCATATGCTTCACAGGAGTAATGCCCAATAGATTAGCGTCGTTGCGCAATCGAAGGGCGAGCTGCAGGTATAGGACCTCATCATAGGCAAGCCTGCGGCGAGCAAGCGTGACCTCGGCGAGAGACGAAGGAAAATGAATGGAGCGCAACGCGCGCGAGATGCTCATAAGGCGGCGTCGTGAGCGCAGTTTGGCGGGCATAGGATCGCAAAACACATCCGCTGTCTCGCAGGCAACAGAAACAATACGGCGCATCCAGGCTGCGCTCAGGCCCTCGCACGCACCGTGCACCGGCACAATCGCGCCCAGGGAGGAAGACGAATCGAGTCGCTCATAATGCGGTGAAGCCATTTGTTTAAAGCCGTAGGCAAACTCCACCTTCCCCATAACGGCAAGACGGTCACCAGGCTTGAGCTGCTTTGCAATCCAGGGCTGCTTGAAAAACGAAACGCGCAGAACACCCGAATCATCTACAAGCATCACCTCAGTCACAATCAGACGAGGCCTCGGGCGTTTTTCCATCACGCGATCCACGGTGGCTATGATGGTGCACACCTGCCCCAGCGGCGCGGTCTCGATACTGTAGCCACGCGTGAAATCGAGATAGCGCCGCGGAATATGAAGGAGGAGGTCCCCCACCGTCTCGATACCGAGCCTACGGAGAGCCTCCTCACGTGCACCCGAAACATATTTAAGACGCGAAACATCCTGCGCAAGGATGCCCGTCCGAGAAAGACGCGCGGAAGCCTCGGGTGTCATAATTGCGCGCGTCATATCGCACGTCCTATTCGATCGAGAAGATCACCGGATAGAGCGGCTGCTCACCACGGTGCGAATCGATCTCAAGATCAGGCTGGGCCTCCTCGATAGCAGAAAGGAGGTCTTCGAAGTCATCATCAGACATATCGGCGCCGGCGAGAATGGTGAGTGTATCGCCCTCCTCCTCGTCTTGCATGCGATTGATGCAGTCGACGGTGACCTGGGCCACATCGGAGCCTACGATATCGATAGAGCCAGAGATGATGCCCATGACGTCGCCGGCATGAATCGGGCTGCCATCGGAAGCGGAGCTATCGCGGACAGCGGTCGTAACCTCGCCATCGCGTACTTCGGAGACAGCCTCTGTCATGGTCTCGACAACCTCATCGAGCGAAGCGTCAGGAACAACGGTAAACAGAGCCGAGAAGGCCTGGGGAACGGTCTTGGTGGGAACAACTGCAACGCGCTTGTTCTCGCAAGCAGACGCAGCGGCCTCGGCTGCCATACGGATATTGCCGTTATTGGGAAGGATGATGACGGATTCAGCGTTCACCTGGTCCACTGCAGCCAAAAGGTCGGCAGTGGAGGGATTCATGGTCTGTCCGCCAGAGACGATCATATCGACACCGAGCGACTTCAGGATCTCGGCCTGGCCGGAACCGGCAGCCACGGCAACAAAACCGAGCGGCTTCGCGGGCTCGGCGGCGGCAGCCTGATCGGCCTTGATCTTTGCAGTGCGCTCGTGGGACTCCATATCCATGTTGTGGATGAAGACCTCGTAGACCTGGCCGTACTTGAGCATATGAGCCAAAATCTTATCGGGGGTATTGGAGTGCACGTGCACCTTATAGTCGGGGTAAGCGCCTACGAGAAGCTCGCAATCGCCCATGGAGGCGAGGAACTTGAGGCACTTCTCCTCATCGAACTTCTTCTCTGCCTTGAAGAGGAACTCGTTGCAATAGCGGAACTCAGAGCCCTCCCAGTCATCATTGGCCTCAATCTCGACACGACCGAGCGCGTTTTCCTTCGCAGAGCTGGCATCGGCATCAAACGTAGCCGAAAAGCCCTCGATATTGGACGTGCGGCCCAAGGCAGCCGAGACGAAATTCTCGACAAAGATGGCAAAACCGAACGCACCGGAGTCGACCACGCCGTTCTCCTTGAGAACGGGCAGCAAGTCGGGCGTACGCGCCACAGACTGATAGGCCTCGACCACGATGGCGTCAAGCGCATCGGCGGGAGTCATTTTCTTCTTGGCACATTCATCAGCCTTGGTGGAAATATCGCGCAGCACCGTAAGAATGGTGCCCTCCACCGGCTTACGAACAGCCTGGAAAGCGACTTTCACGGCGTTGCGAAGGGCTGCAGCGATATCGGCGGCGCTCACGGGGTTACTCGCCGAGATAAGGCCTTCAGCCACACCTCGAAGAATCTGCGAAGTAATAACACCGGAGTTACCACGAGCGCCCATGAGGGAGCCATGGGTGATGGCAGCGGCGATAGCCTCGATATTGGCATCTGCGGGCAGCTCCGCCACCTCCTTGACGACAGAAGCCAAAGTCAAGGACATATTGGTACCGGTGTCGCCATCGGGCACGGGGAAGACATTGAGCTTGTTGATCTCCTCGGCCTTATCGGCTACCGCTTTCGCGGCAATGGGAAAGCAGGTGCGGATGGTATTGGCAATCATATTGGGTGAATCTCCGAACAAGAAGAGGGTTAGCCGCGGGACTTAAGGGCATCGACGTGAATGGCGATCTTGAGGTGAGCCGGGTCGATCTGGGCAATCTCGGCCAGGGTGAACGACACCGAGCTCGTGAGGTTCGCACAGACGGACTTCATGTTGACGCCATTTTCGAGCACGACATGAAGGTCCACGACAAGACCGTCTTCGGTGCTCGACACCATGACGCCCTTGCGCAGACGCTGGCCGGGAAGAAGGCGCACGCTCTCGGCGCCCTGAAGCTGCTCGGCCATGCCAACCACGCCGTAGCAAGACATAGCGGCATACCCAGCGATATCGGCGATGACGTCGTTAGAGACACTCAAGGTGCCAGGAATGGTTTCACACACAGAAATCTCCTTTCCAGATGCATACCAAGCATCGGTTTGCGGGAGCAATCATCCTTGTATTTTACAACGCAAGCGCATGTAAATCAGTAATCAATCAAGCGCACACATGATGAGCGGAGTACGGGTGCGGCATGAATCCTCAACAAACAGATGGCTATCGATCCGAGATATCAAAAAAGCCACCCGAAGGTGGCTTTCAAGTTCGTGACGGAGCCGATGTATCGGCATGTTCACGCGTGGCTGCCGCGAAAGAACTTAGGAACGGGCGACCTTGCCGGACTTAAGGCAGGAGGTGCAGACGTTCATCTTACGACGCTGGCCGTTGACGACAACGTAGACACGCTGAATGTTGGGACGGAACTTGCGGATGGAGACGCGGTGAGAGTGGCTGACAGAGCGACCAGCAACGGGGTGCTTACCGCAGATTTCGCAAACTTTGGACATGTGTAACCCTCCTTGGGCGGCGTATGTTGTTGATGCCGCGTGAACAAACAGCATTGCACTATATCACAGAAATGAAATAGTGCGCGATATTTACACAATGAACTTGGAAAACCATAGATACGTGGAGCAGACCGTTCCCAAGCAAATGCGCAGGCTATCATACCCCACTTTCGCCTGCGTGCAAGAGCTAAAAGTGAAGAGTGGCGATTATGGGCGCCGGCAGCGCACTTATCGCACTTATATATAAGGTCGAGCCCATCTTCCGCAATGGACCAATCTTTAGGGGCGCGTTTACGTTAAGACAGAATAGCTTCTTTCGATTTCTTTATTGAAACGCTTCATCTTTCGATTCAAACGAAGAAACGACACCTGGGCGTAAAAACGATGACGATATAGCTATTCATCTGCGAAATCCCAGAGGAACAAACCGTTTGCCTCCTCCAGATTCTCGCCATAATTGAATACCGAAATCGAAAGTGAAACGCTTCATTTATGCCATTTATCGACAAAAAGCTACCGCTCGCATCCAAACGCGCATGTATGTCATAGAATTTCAGCTCGTAGGCACAGCCCAACTAAGAGGAGGAGCTTAGCATGGCAAAAAAGCCAACGACTGACGCCGCGCCCGAGATCGTGGACAACATCGACGCCCTCGAGGCAAAGCTCGCGCGCATGCGTGAAGCGCAGAAGGTCTTCGCCACCTATACCCAGGAGCAGGTCGATAAGATCTTCTACGAGGCAGCCCTCGCTGCGAATAAGGCCCGTATCCCCCTGGCCAAGATGGCCATTGAGGAGACCGGCCGTGGCGTTCTTGAGGACAAGATCATCAAGAACCACTACGCCGCCGAGTATATTTATAACGCTTACAAGGACACCAAGACCTGTGGCGTGCTCGAGCGCGACGAGGCTTATGGCATCACCAAGATCGCTGAGCCCATCGGCATCGTCGGTGCCGTCATCCCGACCACCAACCCCACTTCTACTGCGATCTTCAAGACTCTGATTTGCCTGAAGACGCGCAACGCAATCATCATCTCCCCGCACCCCGCTGCTGCCAAGTGCACTATCGCCGCAGCCAAGCTCGTGCTCGACGCCGCCGTCAAGGCCGGTGCTCCCGAGGAGATCATCGGCTGGGTCGACGTACCTTCCATCGATTTGACCGGCAAGGTCATGGCTGACGTCGATATCATCCTGGCCACCGGTGGCCCGGGCATGGTCAAGGCCGCCTATAGCTCCGGTAAGCCCGCACTGGGCGTCGGCGCAGGCAACACCCCCGTCGTCATCGATGACACTGCCGACATCAAGCTGGCTGTCAACTCCATCATTCACTCCAAGACGTTCGACAACGGTATGATCTGCGCCTCCGAGCAGTCCGTGACCGTCATCGATAGCGTCTACAAGGAGGTCAAAGAGGAGTTCACCCGCCGCGGCTGCTACTTTGTCAAGAAGGGCAAGGAGCTCGAGGCCCTGCGCGAGGCTATGTTCAAGAACGGCGCTCTCGACCACCGCATCCCCGGCATGGCTGCCGCCAAGATCGCCGAGCTCGCCGGTATCGAGGTTCCCGCCAAGACCAAGATCTTGATCGCCGAGGTCACCTCGACCGACCCCGAGAAGGAAGAGTTCAGCCACGAGAAGCTCTCCCCCGTCCTCGCCATGTACCATGCCAAGGACTTCCAGGAGGCAGTGGACAAGGCCGAGCACCTCGTGCTCGCCGGCGGCCCGGGTCACACCGCGTCGCTCTACGTCCACCCCGCCCAGAGCGAGAAGATCTCCCTGTTCGAGAACACCATGAAGGCCTGCCGCATCGTCATCAACACCCCCTCCTCGCAGGGCGGCATCGGTGACCTGTACAACTTCGGCATGAAGCCGTCCTTGACCCTGGGCTGCGGCTCCTGGGGCGGCAACTCCGTCTCCGAGAACGTTGGGGTGAAGCACTTGATCAACGTCAAGACCGTCGCGGAGCGCCGCGAGAACATGCTGTGGTTCCGCGCTCCCGAGAAGGTGTACTTCAAGAAGGGCTCCACGCCTGTGGCGCTCGACGAAATCGGCCGCGTCATGGGCAAGAAGCGCGCCTTCATCGTGACCGACCAGTTCCTGTTCAAGAATGGCAACACCCGCGCTATCGAGGCTAAGCTCGACGAGATGGGCATCGCGCACGACTGCTTCTATGATGTTGAGCCCGACCCCTCCCTGCAGTGTGCTCGCCGTGGTGCCGCCCAGATGCGCCTGTTCGAGCCCGATGTGATCATCGCCGTCGGCGGCGGCTCCGCCATGGACGCCGGCAAGATCATGTGGGTCATGTACGAGCATCCCGAGGTCAACTTCGAGGATATGGCCATGGACTTCATGGATATCCGCAAGCGCGTCTACACCTTCCCCGAGATGGGTCAGAAGGCCTACTTCGTCGCCGTCCCCACCTCTTCGGGTACCGGTTCCGAGTGCACGCCGTTCGCGATCATCACCGACAAGGAAACCGGCATCAAGTGGCCGCTTGCCGATTACCAGCTGATGCCCAAGATGGCTATCGTCGACGTCGACAACGCCATGACCGCCCCGCGCGGCCTCACCGCTGCTTCCGGCATCGATGTCATGACCCACGCCATCGAGTCCTATGTCTCCATCATGTCTTCCGACTACACGCGTGGCCTTTCCGAGCGCGCTGCCAAGCTCGTATTCGAGAACCTGCCCTCCAGCTTTGAGAACGGCGCCAAAGACCCGCATGCCCGCGAGGAGATGCACAACGCCTCCTGCATGGCCGGCATGGCATTCGCCAACGCCTTCCTGGGCCTCAACCACTCCATGGCCCACAAGCTCGGCGCCTTCCATCACATCCCGCACGGCCTGGCAAACGCTGTCATCCTGACGCGCGTCATGCGCTACAACGCTGCTGAGGCACCGGTCAAGATGGGTACCTTCTCGCAGTACCCCTACCCCAACGCGCTGCACGCCTACGCCGACATGGCCCGCTATTGCGGCATTGAGGGCAAGGACGATGCAGAGGTCTTCGAGAACTTCATCGCTAAGCTCACCGAGCTGTGCGATTTCATCGGCGTTAAGAAGACGATCGCCGAATACGGTGTGGACGAGAAGTATTTCTTGGATACACTTGATGAGATGACCGAGCAGGCGTTCAACGACCAGTGCACCGGCGCCAATCCGCGCTACCCGCTCATGAGCGAAATCAAGGAGCTCTACCTGGACGCATACTACGGCCGTGAGCCGCAGAGCTACGGCGTCTAACAGTAGCAACTTCGGGTTTGAGGGGAGGTAACACGCAATAGGCGGTTACCTCCCTTTTTCATACGTCGGTTGCCCATCTGGGCAGAAGGGATGCATCGATCATGAAACTTCCGGAGAACAAGGTCGAGCTGGTAAAGCGCGGCAACAAGGTCGTCTATGACCTGGGCGATAAGATGGTGAAGGTCTTCAACGAGACAAAACCGCTGTCCGATGTCTTCAACGAGGCGCTCAACCTTGCCCGCATCAACGAGTGCGGCATCCGCAGCCCTCAGGTGCTGCAGGTATCCGAAATCGAAAACGGTGGTGGCTGGGCCATGGAGACCACCAAGATCCCCGGCACCGTGATGGCGGAGAAGATGCAGGCGGAGCCCGGTCACTTCTACGAGTATCTCGAGCAGTTTGTGGACCTCTTGATTGAGATTCACAGCTATCGCTGCCAGCAGCTCAACCGCCAGAAGGACAAGTATTCCCGCATGATTAAGAGCCTCGACGGAATCGACGGCACGACCCGCTACAACCTCCTTGAGCGTCTTGATGGCATGAAGAAGGATACGTGTGTGTGCCATGGCGACTTCAATCCCACGAACATCATCATTGGTGAAGACGGCAAGCTCTATGTCTGCGACTGGGCTCACGCCACCCAGGGTGAGCCTGCGGCAGACGCAGCCATGACGTATCTGCTCCTCTCCATCCAGGACAAGCAGCAAGCCGACACCTTCCTTGAAATGTATTGTGACCGCTCCGGCACGCCGATGCAGGTTGTGCGTCAGTGGATGCCTGTTGTCGCCGCCTCAGAACTTGCCCGCAACCGTGAAGGCCAGGATCGTGACGCGCTCTTGAGCTGGGTCGATGTTGTGGACTATCAGTAAGCCACAGGTGCGTCTGGGCCGTTAGTCGAGCCGTATATCAACCCAAGCAACCCGAACACATAACGCCGCGGGTCGATGCGAAATTGCATCGACCCGCGGCGTCTATCGTTAAAAACCAAGAATTGTTAGCAATAAAGCCAGCAGGCGATTACGCCTTCATGACATTGAACGCTAGCCCGAGATGATTCAACAACATTGGAGATGCCCCAGTCGGAGAGCAAGGGCATTTGAGCATGATCGACATTCCAGCAAAAACCTTGCTCAGACACTTCCGCCCCAACGCTTACGGGAATGCACGAAAAACGGCGACCCTGGGCCGCGCAAATCTCCCAAGCGTCATTCGCATGAAGAATCCGCGCTTCAAAATCGTCTTCGATAACGCGAACAGAGGATCGTGCTCCGGCAAGACGCCCGAGCACGCCAAGCGCATGATCGGGAGCGCCTCCAGACACGCATGTACACACAATCTCGGCAAGAGGCCAGCGCTTCTCGATCGCACGCAACGCCAGGGCAAGATCGGTCGCATCCTTATGGGGGTCATAGCGCTCAACCTCAAAAGAAGCAGCCTTGATACGCGATTGTGCCTCCTCGACAAGGCGAAGACCGCGCTCCCCCACCGTATCGGCATCGCCGCAAAACAGATCGCACGAAAGACCGGCATCGAGAACGGCATCTAAGCCGCGATCGACCGCAACGATATGAGCACAGCCCCGTGCCGCACAACAAATCGTTTTAGCGGAAGAGCGATCTGGGGAGCCACCGACGATGAGAACACAATCGACATCCGAATTAGACAAGGCCCTCATCTCCCTCAAACCCTTCGTACACCTCGATATCGTCAAGATAGGCGGCCTGTGCAGCCTCTGCACGTCGCCGCATCAGCTCTGCACAGAGGCCACAATGAGAACATCCATTTGCGCAGAGCTGCCCGGGAATTCAGTCCTCATACGAAAGAATGCGATCAAGTGTGAGCTCGGTAAAGGAATCGATGAAGATATCGCAATTCGCCTGGACGTCCGAACGGGGGGCACGGCCTTCGGGATCAAAGATGCCCACACGGCGATACCCCGCAGAAGCGGAGCTGATAAGACCGAACGGCATGTCCTCGAATACCCAGACATCCGTATGGTCGACATCCTTCATGCCGTGGATCTCGCCCAGCTTTTCCAGCGCCAAATTGTATACATCCGGATGGTCTTTAGAAGCACCGGCGTCTGCCGTCGTGACGATTACATCGAAGTAACGACCGATGCCCAACGCATCAAGACCGATTTGAACCGACTCCGCAGGGGTTGATGTGGCAATAGCCATCGGAATGCCCGCATCATACGCAGACTTCAAGAAATCGGCTACTCCCTCGCGGACAGAAACCTCTTCACTGTAGCCGCGCGCAAGCATGCCCAAAAGACGGTCATAGACCTCTTGCGCGTCTTTACCGACGCCCCACTTACGATGGTATCCCTCGCACTCGCCCATAACGGAAAGGGACTCGAATTCGGCAAAATCATCAGCCACGGTATCGACACCGTACGTCTTGAGCAGTGCAGGCTGTATGCGCAGCCACATTCCCATGGACTGCAAAATAGTGCCGTCGCAATCAAAGATAAATGCACGGGGCATCTTCTGGTCGAGTGTCATAAAATCCCCTCTCGGAAGACTGGCCTGGAACGAAAAACCAATACATCAAACAGTGTCCATGGTAGCAAAACACCAAACCAAGACGAAGGACACCGAAAGCCGCGCATCTAAATCGAAAATACGATAATCGTAAGTTGTCAAGCGTCGTTCACCCATGGATTAAAATCGACCGCCCCGCGCTCCCATGAGCAGGAAAGAGCTGGGAAGTGCTACCTTAAAAAAGGTTATTTTTTCCTTGGAAGACCCCGACATTCGATGGACTGATTATCGTGAGCAAACAAAACGAAACCCTTGCCACAACCACCGTCGAGTCCTCCCTCGCCATCAGCAAAGACGATATCTATCTATTTGGCCAAGGCACTTGGCTCGGCTGCGCCGAAAAGCTCGGCTCCCACCCCGACATCGAAGATGGAACCCGCGGATGGAGTTTTGCCGTTTGGGCACCAGCGGTCCGAAGCGTAAGCGTTGTTGGAGATTTCAACGCGTGGACACCGGGGACGCATCCCCTTGCACGCGTGCATCAAAGCGATATCTGGCAGGGCTTTATCTCCGGACTCAAGGCCGGTGAGCTGTACAAATACGCGCTGGAAACGGATTCTGGGGAGATCCTTTTCAAGGCAGATCCCATGGCAGTGGCAGATGAGCTTCCGCCGGGAACTGCCTCGAAGCTGTGGTCGCTCGATGGCTACAAGTGGAACGATGAGCTATGGCTCGAGCAGCGCCGCGCCTCAAACCACATGAAACAGCCCCTCAATATCTATGAGGTGCACCTGGGCAGCTGGAATCGCCATGGCAATGAGCCCCAGGGAGAGCCGCGCGAAGATGGAACCTATCCCGGCCCGGGCGACCCCTTCCCCGCCCAGCGTGGAACGTATTACAGCTACCTCGACCTTGCGCAGGAGCTTGTGCCGTACGCAAAAGATATGGGTTATACCCATATCGAAATCTTGCCGATAACCGAGCATCCCTTCGACGGATCATGGGGCTATCAAACAACGGGCTACTACGCTACCACGGCGCGCTTTGGGACGCCTCAGGAGTTCATGCAGCTTGTCGATACCGCCCACCAAGCAGGTATCGGCGTCATCATGGACTGGGTCCCCGGCGGATTTTGCGCAGATGCCCATGGTCTCGCCACGTTCAATGGGCATATGCTCTACGAACACGAGATTCACCCCAACTGGGGAACGCACAAGTTCGACTTCTCGCGCCCCGAGGTAGTGAGCTTTCTTACTGCCAACATCTTGTTCTGGCTCGAGAACTTCCATATCGATGGCATCCGCATGGACGGCGTCTCGAGCATGCTCTATCTCAACTTCGGAATCGACAACGAATCCGATAAAAAATTCAACGCCCTAGGAACCGAGGAGGACCTGGATGCCAGCGCCTTCATTCGCTCCGTCAACACCTGTGTGTCCGAGCGCATGCCCGACGTGATGATGATCGCCGAGGAATCCACAGCTTGGCCCCTCGTCACCTATCCGCCAAGCGAAGGCGGCTTGGGCTTCCACTACAAGTGGGATATGGGATGGATGAACGATACCCTGCATTACATGCAAACCGATTTTCCCTGGAGACCCGGCAATCACGGACTGCTTACGTTTTCGATGATGTACGCCTTTAACGAGAACTTCGTGCTGCCGCTCTCACACGACGAAGTCGTCAACGGCAAATGCTCACTGATCGGCCGTATGCCCGGAGATTGGTGGCGCCAGTTCGCCGGCATGCGCACGCTCGCGTTTTACCAGATAACGCACCCGGGAGCAAAGCTCAACTTCATGGGCAATGAAATCGCTCAGTTCATCGAATGGCGCTACTACGAGTCCATTCAGTGGTTCTTAACACATGAATACGAGACCCACCGCAACCAGCAGCAATTCGTCAAAGCCCTCAACGCGTTTTATCTCGAACAACCCGCACTCTTTGAGCGCTCCTACACTCCGGACGGCTTTGAGTGGATCGATGCCGACAACGCCGATCAGTCCATTGTGACCTTTGTGCGCCATGGCGACGACCCAAAAGACGACCTGCTCATCCTTATCAACTTCGACCCGGCATCCTATGAGCGATTCCGTATAGGCGCCCCATGCGAAGGCGACTGGAAGCTCGTCTTCAATAGCGATGATGCGCGCTACGGAGGCTCTGACTATCCCGTGCGCGAGCTTGTTTCAAGCGAACCGGTTGCCTGGAACGGCAGGGAGAACTCAATCGAAACTCCCGTACCCGGTCTTGCCGGCCTTGTATTCCGCAGGATTGGGCCCTCGAGCTACGTGCCGCCCAAGGCATCCGCGCGCAAGCGTTCAAAGACCCCCGCTAAGGCATCTGCCAAAGCGTCCATTAAAACCAAAAAGAAGAAATCCCAGCGCAGCAGCGCACGCAAAGGAGAGAATGCATGACAAAGATTTTCGAAACCCCACAGCAGTTCGCCGATGAATATCTGCGCGTTCTGACCGCCGAAGTTGGAAAGGACCTTGCCGGCTGCACCAACACCGAGCGCTACCAGGCACTCGCCAAACTTATTGCCCAAAAGGCAAACCAGCAGTTTGCGCAGTCCGACTCGGAAAACGCCAAAAGCGACAAGAAAAAGGTCTACTATTTCTCGCTGGAGTTCCTGCTTGGTCCCCTGCTCGATAACTACCTGCTCAACTATGGTATCCGCGATGTTGTCACCGAGGGCCTGGACAGCATGGGCATCAAGCTCGACGATGTCTTGGCCGAAGAGGGAGACCCTGGCCTGGGCAATGGCGGTCTGGGCCGCCTTGCCGCCTGCTTCCTCGACTCTATGGCCGCCGAGGGCATCTTGGGCTTTGGCAACGGCATGCGCTACCGCTACGGACTCTTCCGTCAAAAAATCGAGGGCGGACGCCAAGTCGAGGTAACCGATAACTGGCTCGACAAGGGCTACCCGTGGGAAACGCGACATGACGAGAGCTCCGTCATCGTTCGTTTTGGCGGAGAGGTTGTTCGCCATGAAGACGAAAGCGGAAAGTTCTGGTTTAGCCAAGAGGGCGGAGAGATGGTAAAGGCCGTCCCCTATGACGTGCCCATCATTGGCATGGATGGCAAGACCGTGAATCGTCTGCGCCTGTGGAGCGCCGAGCCCGCACAAGAGGACTTCGACCTTGATGCATTCAACCGTGGCGATTACGCCGCTGCCGCGAAGTTCCGCACCGATGCCGAGGCGATCTCGGAAATCCTGTATCCCAACGATGCAGGCGAGCATGGTCGCATCCTGCGCCTTAAGCAGGAGTATCTGTTCGTTGCCGCCGGCCTTGCGTCCATCATCCGCAACTTCAAGTTCGATCACCCCGATGCCGACTGGAAACGCTTCCCCGAGCTCGTGGCAATCCACACCAACGACACGCACCCCGCCATGTGCGGCGCCGAACTGATGCGCCTGCTGGTGGATGAAGAAGGCCTGGATTGGGATACCGCCTGGGACATCGTGACCAAGAGCATTTCCTACACCAACCATACTGTTCTTCCCGAAGCCCTGGAAAAGTGGCCGATCGATACCTTCCAGCGCCTTCTTCCGCGTGTCTACATGTACATCGACGAGATCAATCGCCGCTATATGGAATCCTTCCCGCGCGAGGGCGAAGGTTGGCAAGATCGCCTGCGCAACACCGCTATCCTTTGGGATGGACAGGTGCGCATGGCAAACCTCTCCGTCGTCTGCTCCCATTCCGTCAACGGCGTGGCACAGATTCATACCGACATCCTCAAGCGCGAGACGCTGCATGATTTCTATGCGATGACGCCCGAGAAGTTCAACAATAAGACCAATGGCATCTCGCCGCGTCGCTTCCTCGCAAACGCCAACCCCTCGCTTGCCCGGCTCATCACCGAAAAGATCGGTGACGGCTGGCTGCGCGACGCCGAGGAGCTCAAGCGCCTTGAAGCCTTTGCAAATGACGATGCCTTCCTCGATGCGCTCGCTGCATCCAAACGCGAGAACAAGGAGCGCCTCGCTCGCTACATCGCTACGCAGACCGGTGTTGAGCTCGATGTGGATTCCATCTTCGACGTTCAGGTCAAGCGCTTCCATGCCTACAAGCGTCAACTGCTAAACATCTTCAAGGTCATGGACATCTACAACAGGATGCTTGCAGACCCGAGCTACAAACCGCATAAGACTTCGTTCATCTTCGCGGGCAAAGCAGCAAGCGCGTACACCTTTGCCAAGGAAACGATTCGCCTCATCAACTCCGTGGCCGACGTTGTGAACAACGACGAGCGCGTCAACGACTACATCAAGGTCGCCTTCGTTCCCAACTTCGCCGTTTCCAACGCCCAGCTTATCTACCCCGCTACCGAAATCTCCGAGCAGATCTCGACGGCTGGCAAAGAGGCGTCGGGAACCTCGAACATGAAGCTCATGATGAACGGAGCCCTTACCCTGGGCACCCTCGACGGCGCGAACATCGAAATCGCCGAGCTTGCGGGTATGCAAAACGAAAAGATCTTCGGCATGAAAGTCGATGAAGTCGAGGCACTGCGCCGCGGCAACTACTTTGCATGGGACGTGGTGAACAACGATCGTGAACACATTGGCCGCTGCGTCAAGCAGCTCGTCGATGGCACCTTTGGTGCGCTCTCCGGCAACTTTGAGAGCATTCATGCCGAACTCATGAACAACAACGACTACGACTTTGTCATCGCCGATTTCGCGAGCTACACGCAGGCCTGGCGCGAGCTTACGGATTCCTACGACGACACACGTGAGTGGCAGCGCAAGGCACTGGCCAATATCGCGAATTCTGGGCACTTCTCGAGCGACCGCACCATCCGTGAGTACGCTCGCGATATCTGGCACGTATAGGTAACCGTCAATCGGCAAAAGGAGAAACCGATGAGCAAGAAGGAATGCATTGCCATGCTCCTCGCAGGAGGACAAGGCAGTAGGCTGGGTGCATTAACCAGCAAGATCGCTAAACCAGCCGTCTCCTTCGGCGGCAAGTTCAGGATTATCGACTTTTCGCTGTCGAACTGCGCCAATTCGGGCATCGATACGGTGGGAGTGCTTACGCAATATCGCCCCTACCTCCTCAACTCCTACGTGGGCTCTGGCGAGGCATGGGATCTGGACGAGCGCGGCGCCGGCGTATCGATTCTGCCCCCTTACGCCACACAGGAAGGCGGCAGCTGGTACGCAGGGACCGCCGATGCCGTTGCGCAAAACATCGGCTACATCAAAGAGCATGACCCCGAATATGTTTTGATTCTTTCTGGCGACCATCTCTATCGCATGGATTATCGCAAGATGCTCAAGTCGCATATCGAGCATAACGCCGATCTCACGATTTCGGTCATGCCCGTACCCTGGGAAGAGGCCAGCCGCTTCGGCATCATCACCAAGGACCCCGAGGACGATCGCATCCTCAAGTTTACGGAGAAGCCCGAGAAGCCCGATTCCAACCTTGCCTCCATGGGCATTTACATCTTCAGCACCAAGCTTTTGATTGATGCCCTCGAGGAAGATGCCCTCGACCCGCGCTCCAGTCATGATTTTGGCAAGGACATCATCCCCAAACTTCTTGAAGAAAACCGCCGTCTGTACTGCTATGAGTTCCATGGCTTCTGGAAAGACGTCGGCACCATTTCGAGCTTCCACGAAACCTCGATGGATCTGCTGGGCGAAAATCCCGAGTTCGACCTGTTCGACAAGAACTTCCCCATCATGAGCAACGTCACCACGCGCCCACCGCACTACATTGGATCAGATGCGCGCGTCGAGGATTGCTTGATCTCAAATGGATGCAAGGTCTTTGGCTCCGTGCGCCACTCCATCATCTCGACCGACTGCGTAATTGACGAGCGCGCCGTCGTTGAGGATTCGGTGCTGCTACCCGGCGCCCATGTCAAGGCCGGCGCCCACGTGGCCCGTGCGATTCTGGGCGAAAACTCGACGGTCGAAGAAGACGTCAAGCTCGGCAGCGTTGACGTTACAAAGGACACCGCCGTCGTTGGTAATGATGTCGTGATCGGGAAGGGGGAATGAACCGATGATCAACCGTAAAGCCATCGGCTACATCACCGCAAACTATACCTGTCGCACGAGCTCCAAGCTCACCGAATGCCGTCCCCTGGCGGCCCTGCCAGTCTTTGGCCGCTATCGCCTGATCGACTTCCCGCTCTCCAACATGATGAACGCCGGCATCAAAACCGTCGGCGTCGTGATGCCGAGCAATTACCGCTCGCTTATCGACCATATGGAGTCGGGCCGCGATTGGATGCTCGACCGCAAAAAAGGCGGCCTGTTCTTGCTCCCCGGCAACGCATTCGGCGCCTCCAAGCGTGGCATGCGCTTCCTGCTGCGCGACATCATCGCCAACAAGACGCTCTTCCAGCGCTCCGACCTGCCCTATGTGGTCATGTGCGGATGCAACATCATCTTCAACATCGACCTCGCCGAAATCATCGATGCCCACGAGCGCTCTGGCGCCCACGCCACGATGGTGTACTGTCGCGCAGAGCGCGAACACGACGATGACGTAACCGCTCTGGAAATTGGCGAGGCGGGACGCGTGCACGCCCTACACGCCGGATGCTCCTTCGGCGACAACAAATTCCTTGACTGCTGCGTCATCAACCGAAACGTGCTGCTCGACATTATCGACAACTATCAAGACGTTGATCATCTGGACCTCTTTGAGGCCATCGAGCCCGAGTTCGGCCGCATCGACGTATGCTCTTACGAGTTCAAGGACCTGGCATTCGGTGTCTTTGATGAGCAGTCTTACTACCAGCGCTCCATGGAGATGCTGCGCCCCGACCTGAACGACCGCTTGTTCAACCCCGATCGTCCCATCATGACCAAGGCACACGACGCACCGCCCGCAAAGTACTGCACGGGCAGCACGGTGTGCAACTCCTTGGTGTCTGCAGGATGTTTGATTCAAGGTACGGTACGCGGGTCCATCCTTGCACGCGACGTTATCGTTGAGCACGGCGCCTCGGTATCGAACTCGATCATCATGCAGAGCTGCGTGATTCGTAGCGGGGCGCGCGTGGAGAACGCCATCGTCGATAAGAACAACGTGATTCCGGCGCAGACAGAGCTGCGTGGCACCCCCGACGCAACCCTCATCATCCCCAAGGCGCCCCTGGCGACCAAGGAGCTTGCAACCCTTGACTAACCCCAACGGTTCACGTGACCCGCGACAAAGAAAGGAAACCCAGCATATGACCGAAGCGGCAACCAAACCCCTCCATGTGGTGTTCGCGAGCGCGGAGGCCGCTCCGTTTGTCAAGACGGGTGGCCTTGGCGATGTCGCGGGCTCGCTCCCCCATGCCTTGAAGGCGGCTGGGGCAGAAGTCATCGTGATGGTGCCCAAATACTCCACAATCGATAGCTCCTACCTCAACCAGATGGAGCATGTCACCGATTTTTACGTGCCCCTGGGATGGCGCAACGAGTACTGCGGCCTTGAGCGCCTCGTGTACGACGGCATCACGTATCTGTTTGTAGACAACGAGCGCTATTTTAAGCGCGATTATCCGTATGGCTTTTTTGACGATGGCGAACGCTTCGCATTCTTCTCCAAAGCCATCTGCGAGTCCCTGCAGCACCTACCAGATGGTTTTGTCTGCGATATCCTGCACTGCAACGACTGGCACACCGCCATGGCGCCTGTGTTTTTGCGCGAGTTCTACCAGGGTCTTCCCCTGTACGAAAACGTGCGCACCGTCTATTCCATCCACAACATCGCGTTCCAGGGGCAATTCAGCGACTTTGTCCTCGGCGATATCCTGGGACTCGGCGGCGTGGAAGCCGCGGCACGCCAGCTGAGAAGCGATGCCGATTCCATCAACTACATGCTCGGCGCCATCAACTACTCCGACGCCATTACAACCGTATCTCCCAGTTATGCAGAAGAGATTCGCACGCCCGAATACGGCGAGGGCCTCGACGGCGCCCTGCGTCGCCGTCAAAATGTCCTGCACGGCATCGTCAACGGCATCGACGTGGCGCGCAATGATCCGGCACACGACAAGCGCATCGCTGCACCCTACTCGATAGAAGACATGACGGGCAAGGCGCTTTGCAAGAAGGCCATTCAAGAAGAGCTGGGGCTTGAGGTACGAGACGACCGTCCCCTCCTGGTTATGGTTACGCGCCTCACCAGGCAAAAGGGTATGGATCTGGTCATGTACTGCCTTGAGCGTATCCTCGACGGTGGTGTTCAGGTGGCAGTTCTGGGCACGGGCGATGCCGACTACGAAGATGCCCTGCGCTGGTATCAATCGGTCTATCCCAGTCAGATGGCGGCACGCATTGAGTTCGATCCGGCGCTTTCGCAGCGGATGTATGCCGGTGCCGATATGTTCCTCATGCCCTCGCTCTTTGAGCCATGCGGATTATCCCAAATGATTGCCATGCGCTATGGCACCCTGCCCATCGTACGCGAAACGGGCGGCCTTCGTGATACCGTGACCCCGTACAACCAGTACACGGGAGAAGGCACAGGTTTTTCGTTCGCACACTTCAATGGTGAGGAAATGGGCGATACGGTCTTCCGCGCGGCACGTCTGTTCTGGGACGAGCCCAGCGTATGGAAGAAGCTTGTATTCCAGGCCATGTCCTGCGACTTTAGCTGGACGGCATCTGCTGCGCGCTATCTTGACCTTTACCTGAGCCTGCACCCGGATTGCAGCCTGCCTCAACCTGAGGCAGCACCCAAATCGGCCGCCGCTGGCAAACCAAAAGCCGAAGCTGCCAAAGGCACCCCGGCTGCCAAGCCCAAGCCTACGGCAAAGTCCGCATCGACGCGAATGCGCAAGACGACCGCTGCAAAAGCAGAGACCTCTTCGAACTCGACAAAAACCGCCGAGAATCCCGCGAAATCGGTCAGGGCGCGCAAAACGAGCGGCAACGGCACAAAAAAGGCCGCCTCGCGCAAGATGTCCTCCACCGAGCCGAAAGGCCGCAGCCGATCAAACAGTAAGTAACCACACACCTATACAAAAGGTATCAAGCGCTGATACGGGATGTTGTGGCAGTTAAGCTGCAACATCCCGTATTTTCTTTTGGATTCTTGTAAACTTGTACAGTGCTTTTTATACATCCATCAAAGGAATAACCGTCGATGACTTTCCGACACAACTCCCGTTCCCCTCAATTTAGAAGCCCCTTTGGAGCAGTCCCCTGCAACACGACAGTGCGCCTGAGCTGCCAGGTCGATAGCTGCCAAGCTCAAGAAACAACATGCACGCTGCGCATCTGGATCGATGGCGAAGGCGAAACGCTCATTGCCATGGATCGTGGCGAAAACGGCATGTTCTCGACAACGTTTACCAGGGACACACCGGCTATCGTCTGGTACTCGTTCATCATTTGCCAGGCCGACGGCACCGAAGTGCGCATCGGAGCCCCGGCGGGCGCCCAGGGCGGCGAGGGCGTTGTCTATGACTACACAGAAGTTCCCTCGTTCCAGCTCACGGTGTATCAGCCGCGCCGCCAGCGCCCTGCATGGTATGAAAATGGCATTGCCTATCAAATCTTCCCGGACCGCTTTGCGCGCGACGCTGCCTGGCGCGAGCGAACTGCAACCGAATGCGCAAAGCCCCGACGCGGCAGCACCAAGCACCTCATAGAGGATTGGTCCACACCCCCCACCTATAGCAGAAACCCCGACGGCTCCATTACCTCATGGGACTTCTACGGCGGATCGCTCAAGGGCATCGAAGAAAAACTCCCCCACTTGAGCGAAATGGGCATTACGGCAATCTACCTCAACCCCATTTTCGAAGCTGTGAGCAATCATCGATACGACACGGCAAACTATCTGCATATCGATCCGATGCTGGGAACCGACGGAGACTTTCGCGACCTATGCCAAGCAGCACACGAGCATGGCATCGGCATCATTCTCGATGGCGTCTTTAACCATACGGGCGACGACTCAATCTATTTCAACCGTTACGAGAACTATCCCGCTCCTGGCGCCTGGCAAGGTGGAACTTCACCCTGGAGAGACGCCTTCAACTTCAACGAAGACGGGACCTACGAGTGCTGGTGGGGCGTAACCAACATGCCGGCGCTCAACGAAAACTCCCCCGCCGTTCGTGAGCTATTGCTGGGAAAAGACGGCGTGATTCGCCACTGGCTACGCATGGGTGCCGACGGCTGGCGCCTGGATGTGGCAGACGAGCTTACCGATGGTTTTATCGCCGAAATCAAGCGAGCGGCGACTACCGAAAAGCCCGACGCGCTCGTACTGGGTGAAGTCTGGGAAGACGCTTCGAATAAGATCAGCTATGGCAATCTTCGTCGCTACCTGCTGGGCGATGAGCTCGATGCGGCCATGAACTATCCGTTCCGCGACATGGTGATCGGCTTTCTTACCGGCGCTGAGGGCATCGACGCCTACCGTGCCGCCGAGACGATCGAGTCGCAAAGCGAGAACTATCCTGCGGAGGCCTTGCGCTGCTCGCTCAACCTTCTGAGCAGCCATGACCGCGCACGCATCATCTCGGTTTTAGGCGGGATGGACAATCCGGATGGCATTCCCGAAAACGAGCGGGCAACATGGCGTCTGTCAGGCGACAAGCTCGGTCTTGCCAAGGGCCGATTCTGGCTCGCCACGCTCATGCAGATGACCTATCCGGGCGTACCGTGCATTTATTACGGCGATGAAGCAGGCCTGCAAGGCGCCACAGACCCCGGCAACCGCTCAACCTACCCATGGGGACATGAAGACCTGGATTTCCAGGCTATGATTAAAAACGCCGCCTCTCTTCGCCGGTCTATGCCGCTACTTGGAACCGCATCGATTGAGGCTCGAGCTCTCGATGCCGACGTCCTCATGTACACGAGGCACGGCGCTCACAACGAGCACGTGAGCATGCTCATCAATCGCGATTCCTGCAACACGCATACGGTGCGCATTCCGTTTATGGGAGAAGCCGCGACCGACCTCATTTCTGGGCACACCCTCCGCGCAGATGTCGATGGCATGACGACGGTAACGCTGTACCCCCTGGGCAGTGCTGCTGTCTATTTTCATTCGCGCGAGCGCCTGCAAAAGCCGCTTTGCCACGGTTGGGGCGTGATGTGCCACGTCACTTCCATCCCCTGTGAGGGCAAGCCCGGTACCCTGGGCGCTCCAGCACGTCGCTTTGTCGATCATCTACAGGAAATGGGAGCATCGTATTGGCAGGTTCTGCCTCTCAACCCAACCGATGAACATCGTTCTCCCTACGCTGGCCCTTCTGCCTTTGCAGGCAATATCGACCTCTTGGAGGAAGACTGCGCCGCGCTTCAAAAGCAATATCGCGCATTCATCGCAAGCGATGGCGAACACCAAGCTGATTTTCGCGCTTTCGCCGAGCGCGCAAGCACCTGGCTCGACCCCTACTGCGCATTCGCAGCAGTGAAAGATGTGCACGACGGAGCATCCCGACATACCTGGGAAGAAAAGCTTTCGCGCTACGATATCGCGATTCTCGACGACCCTGCCTATCGAGAACGCGCACGCTTCCATACCTTCGCGCAATATCGTTTTGACTGCGAGTGGCGCGAGCTTAAACGCTACGCCAACGAGCGCGGTATTCGCATCATCGGCGATATCCCCATGTACGTCTCGGACGATTCTGCCGATACCTGGAGCGAACCGGAGATGTTCCAACTCGATGCAGCGGGATTGCCGGCAGAAATCGCCGGCACTCCACCCGACCGCTTCTCCGAGACAGGACAAGTTTGGGGAAACCCCACGTTCCGTTGGCGCCATATGCACGACGACGGCTACGTATGGTGGACTGAGCGTCTGCGCCGTTCTCTCGATCTTTATGACGAGGTGCGCCTGGACCACTTCCTTGGCTTCCAGTCGTACTTCTCCATCCCTGCCGGGATGACCGGTTCCGCAGGCCGATGGATTCCCGGTCCCGGTCTGGAACTGTTCGAACACATTCACGAAAAGCTGGGACCCCTGCCCTTCATAGCCGAGGACCTGGGGTATCTCACACCCGCCGTGCGCGCGCTCAAAGTGCAGTGCGGCTTCCCCGGTATGGATGTACTTGAGTTTAGCGACGATGATCCCCGTTTCTCAATGCCCGACAATCCGGCAAACGTGGTTTACACCTCAACCCATGACACCTCAACACTCATGGGCTGGGTGAAATCTCGCTGGTTTGCAAACGCAAGCGAAAACGATCCGGAGCTTCAACAAACCGCCCTCGACATGATCGAACGTGCATTCAAAAGCAGCAGTCCTCTTGTTATGCTTACGCTCCAAGACGTGATGCTCTTGGGCGATGATGCTCGCATGAATGTTCCCGGGACCACCGGCGGCAATTGGTCTTGGCAGGCAACCGAAAAAGAACTCGAGGCCTCGATTGAGCGCATGAAAGAAGTTGCGGTGCGTTGCGGACGAGCTCTTATGTGACAGAAATAGGCTTGTTGAGTTTTAAGAACAAATCAGGGCAGATTCGGGTACAGTAGGCAACGTTGCTTACATCGTATACCTTAAGAGGAGAGTTTCATGGCACGGTACGACTATCGCTGCGGCTCATGCGGCAAAGTCTTTGAGGTCGAGCATGGTATGACAGAGCACCCGGACATCGTATGCCCCGAGTGTGGCGGCGCCACCGAGCGCGTCTTTAACGCAAGTGGCATTAAATTCGAAGGCTCAGGCTTCTATAACACCGACCAGCGCGGTGGCTCTTCGAGCACCTCGGCGACGTCGGGCGCATCAAGTGAGACGCATTCCTGCGCCGATTGCCCCCATAACAACTAAGCGTCCATCGCTATGCAGCTAAAAGCGCCCGGCAGTTTATTCAGACTGCTGGGCGCTTCGCGTTGACAGGGCGTTGACAGAAAAACATGGCAAAACAAACCCGTGGACTTTTGTCATATTTGATAGATGAGGCGGGCGCAGAAATGGCCATCGAAGTCTGTGGGCGAAAGAGGGGTGGACTGGAAGAGCCCACGCATGTCCTCTCGCTCGCAAATATATGCCATAGCCTCAGTCTCGTCTTTGAAGGGATCGGCTTCGTGCAGCGGGGCAAGCTTGAATGCACGTCCCTGCTCCGATTGCAAAAACGCATCGATTACCTGCTCGTTTTCTTCCTCGAGTACCGAACAGGTGGCATAGATCAACTCGCCTCCAGGCTTCACACGACGCGAAGCCTCCTGCAATAGCTGCAGTTGCAACTTGGGAAGACCGTCCTCGGCATCGCTTGAAACCAAACGCCAGGGAATCTCGGGATGCCGGCGCATGGTGCCCGTACCCGAACAGGGCGCATCCAAAAAGACCGTATCGAACAAGGTGCGCTCGCCTGCAACATCGATGCGTGCAAGCGTCGCATCAAGATTACAACCATCACCCGGCGCAAATTCGATTCCCTTGGCAAGACCGGCTTGCTCCAGGCGCAGGCGATTGATTTCGCATTTTGCCGCAGAAAGATCTACGGCAACATGACGCCCGCGCAGCCCGAATCGATTCGCACGGCATGCCATGACATACGTCTTGATACCGCGCCCGGCCCCGATCTCCAAACATGAGCCAGGACGCACGGCTGAGGCAGCAATGAGCTGGGCATTAAGATCGGAAATCACCAGTTTGCCCTGAGCCAGATCACTCGACGCGGCAACGACCGCGGGAGACCCCACCAGATAAGAGCCCCCAAGCACAGAAGGCTCAAGACAGTCCGACACATCGCCGGAACAAACAGCATCGGGACACATACAAGCGCAGGTTGGGGCGGCAATGCCATTGAGGCAAAGCGATTTTCCGCCAAAGCCACGGTGCGCAAGGGAAGCGTCGAGCATGCAAGCAAGCCAAGCGGGAATTCCCTGGCGACGAGCGCGGGCAGTGAGCTCGCGCTCGCCATCGGAAATATCCGTGGCCGCAAAAAACGCAGCGCGCCCCTCGTCGACGCGACGAAGCACCGCGTTCGCAAGGCCCGCCGCAGAGCGTGCTTGCGAACGCACGAGTTCAACGCCCTGACTCACCGCAACATGCCCCGGAGTATCGAGATAGAGCATCTCAAACGCAGGGATGCGCAGGGCCATGCGCACACGAGCAGAAACCTTAGAAGGCTTGGCAATATAGCGATCAAGCGCCTCGTCAAGCGCACCCACGGTGGCGGTCACGCCCAAGGCAAGGGTCAAAGCAAATGCCTCGTCGCGCGCATCGGACAACGTTCCTGTAGAAGCCGCCAGGATGTCGCGGACAAAGCCCCGACCATCCTGGGCCTCCATGAGCGCACTCAACGCGCGGCGACGCGCAGGTGAAAGCTTGGTCACGAGAGCATCTCCCAGGCAAGGCCATCGCCATGCAGCCCCGCCGCCCAAGCGCTCGCATCCATCTGACGCTTGCCATCGGGCTTAACGGACATGACCTCGAGCACGCCATCCGAGCAACCGATATAGACACGCTTACCCTGGCAAATAAGCTCACCCGCGGCACAAACGGGAGCAGCCCCATCCGTGCCTTCGGCACGCATAATGCGCACGGGCTTCCCGGCAGCAATGCAGCGCGCAGGGGCCGCATCAGAAGAGGCGAGCACGCGGCGCAGGTTGACAAGAACGCTTTCCTGCGGGTCCAAACGCATCTCGGCCTTAGAGATCTTCTGAGCGTGAGTGACAAGGGACTCGTCTTGCTCTGTCCACACCGCAGTCTCATCGGCAAGGGCCGGAAGAGTATCGCACAGAAGATCTGCGCCCAGCTGTGCCAGCTCGGCGGTAAGCTCGTCGGCAGTCTTGCCCGCCACCGAGCAGCTCGCCTGAGCGCAGTAGGCGCCGGTATCGACACCATGGCCGATACGCATGATGGAAATGCCGGCACGCTCGTCGCCAGCCAGAATCGCACGCTGAATGGGGGCAGCACCGCGCCAGCGCGGCAGCAGCGACGCATGCACGTTCACGATACCGAGCGGTGCCATATGCAAAACCTCATCGGGCAGGATGCAGCCGTAGGCGGCAACGCAGAAGATATCGGCATCGGCCTCATGCAAACGATCCATGACCTCCGGGGTGATGCGCGTGGCTTCCATCACGGGGATATCGAGCTCAAGAGCCGCAGCTTTTACGGGAGAGGGCTCGAGCTTCTTTCCGCGGCTGCGCACGGCGTCGGGGCGCGTAAGCACCAAGACCACCTCGAAGCGCGAAGCAAGCTCACGCAGGGACGGCACGGCAAAATCCGGCGTGCCCATGAATACAACGCGCATTCGTGCGCTCCTTTCCAGCTACTACTCCGTCTCGCCAGGCCTGGCACCGCGAGCGCGCGCCTCCTGATAATCATGGAGGGCGGCAATCCTTTTGCCGGGAGCCAAACGCTCGAACATCGTCTTGCCATGGAGATGGTCGATCTCGTGCTGCAGACACACGCACATCAGATCGCCTGCCGCCTCATAGCGCATGAGGTTCGCGTCGAGGTCATATGCCTCGACAACCACGTGATCGGGACGAGAAATCTCGCAGTTAATACCCGGAATGGACAAGCAGCCCTCGTTATAAGGTGCAAGCGTGTCCGACTGCTCCACGATAACGGGATTGATAAGCACATAAGGGTCGTAGTCATCGGCGCCCGTATAGTCGGTATCGATAACCACGAGCTGAATAAGCTCGCCAATCTGCGGAGCAGCAAGGCCGCAGCCGCCGTTGTCAAACATCATCTGCTTCATGCGCTCGGCCAGGCGCTCGATCTCCGGCCCAATCTCGGTGATCTCGGCGCACTCCTGGCGAAGACGAGGGTCGGGCGATATCACGATGCCGTTTATCTCCATTGACGCCATCGCTCCTTTCTAATTTGTGCGGCCCCGCATCTACATCAGGTCGTATGCATCCACATCGACACTCAAGCTGATGCCCTCGCGGGAACCGACGCTCGCAAGTGCGGCACGTATACAGTCTGAAACATGGTACCCCACCGGGGTCTTACATATAAAGTGGAACCTAAATCGGTCTTTTGCACGCTCAATTACGCAGGGAACGGGACCAAGCAAAACCGGGGAGGATGGGGGTTCGAGCCCCTCATCTTCGGATAGCGGCGTGAGACCGATAGCAGACGTCGGGTTGTCAATACCCATTTGAGCACGGACAGCCGCTGCAAGCTCCTCGATATAACGCCGGCAGGCGCGCTCGTCGGCACCCCAAACCACGACATTGGTCAGCCTCACAAAAGGCGGATAGGCCGCCTCCTCACGCTGGGCAAGGTCGCTCTCAGTGAATATGGAACGGTCATGCGTCGCCACGGCGCGAATCACCGGATCGTCCGGCAAATAGGTCTGGATAATCACGCGACCCGCTTGCTCTCCCCTGCCCGCACGGCCCGCGAGCTGTTCGTATAGGTCAAAAGCGCGCTCGGATGCGCGAAAGTCGGGCATCTTAAGAGCATAGTCGGCATTCACCACGGCGGCGAGCGTTACCTCGGGAAAGTCGAGTCCCTTCGCAATCATCTGCGTACCAAGAAGAACCGCACACTCTGCGGCGTCAAAGCGCTCGAGCAGCTCCTTGTGGGCATCCTTGCCGCGAGTCGAATCGGCATCCATGCGAATGACCTCAACGTCGTTGGGCAGCAGCTGGATAAGAGCATCCTCCACCTGCTGGGTGCCCAGCCCCATCTTCGCAAGATATCGACTTCCGCACTTAGGACAAGCGGAACCCACAGCAGGATAGGGACGCACGCGATACGTAGCACCGCAGGTGTGGCACTCAAGGGTATGCGTGCGCTCATGATAGGTAAGCGCCGTCGAGCAATGCTTGCAAGTTGGCACGCAACCGCATTCCCGGCACATCAAAAAGGGAGCGAATCCTCGGCGATTATGCAAAAGGACAGCCTTCTCCCTACGCTCCGCCACGCCCAGGAGCGCCTCTCGAAGCTCCTTGGAAAACATCGAGCGACTCCCGCCAATAAACTCACGGCGCAAGTCGCATATGGTAACTTCGGGCAAACGCGCGGCACCGGGTCGCTCGGGCATGCAAACACGCAGCCAACGCTGGCCCGCATACTCCCCTGCACGGCAGCGGGCAAGAGCCTCCGAACTAGGCGTTGCAGAACCAAGCACGAGAGGGCACCCATAGACCGAAGCCATATGCGCCGCCACCTCGCGCGCGTGATAGCGCGGCGAAGACCCTTGCTTATAAGATTGCTCATGCTCCTCATCGATGATGATGATCCCGGGATTGCGCAGGGGGCAAAACAGCGCCGAGCGCGCACCCACCACCACGCGGGCGGTCCCAGCTGCAACCATATCCCACTGATCGCGGCGCTCGCCAGCCGAAAGACGCGAATGAAAGACCGCGACTCGCGAGCCAAAGCGCGAGCGAAAGCGTCCCACGGTCTGAGCGGTAAGCGAAATCTCGGGGACAAGAACAAACGCCGACTTGCCATCCTCAAGCACCCGCTCGATGGCAGAAAGGTACACCTCGGTCTTGCCCGAACCGGTCACGCCATCGACAACAACCACACGACCGGCCGCATCATCGCGCGCATGCTCGATGGCTTCGAGCGCCTCTTGCTGCCCTGCCGTGAGCGCAACGGGCGCCGCACCATTGGCAGAAGACAACGTCGTCGCATCCTCGCATCCGCGCCATGCGCGACGTTCTTCGACACGCACCACGCCGCGACGCTCGAGGGCGCGCACCGTGGCGGACATGTCGGTATAGAGAACGCGCAGCTCGCGCGTGGTCACCGGCCCGCAGGCCAGAGCGTCGAGCACCTGTCGCTGGCGTACGGCCCGTGCGGCCGGCTCAAAAGAGCGGCCTTCTTCGGTAAGGGACACCCATCGCTCGTGCGCTTCGGACGTGGCAGGCGCCTCCACGCGATAGGACCCTTTGGCGTCGCGCACAAGACGAGGCGTCCCACCGGGAGGCAAAAAGAGCCGCAGGCACTCGGAAACCGAAGCCACATACTCACGCGCCATCCAAAAGGCGATGCGTGCAGACTGCTCGGTAAAAGCAGGCGCAGCCAAGATATCGCGAATGCACTTGATGCGCGAAGGATGGGGCACGGAGCCCTCCCCGCTCAAAGGCAAGCTGTCCATGCGCTCGCAGATGTAGCCCAGGGCCATACGGGGCCCAAAGGGCACAAGCGCCGTAGCGCCAACAAGCGCCGTAGCTCCCAGTTCTTCTGGCACGCCATAGGTAAACGGCTCCGAAAGCGCACGTGAGGGAATATCAACCACCACGCGCACGTAGGCACACGGGGCGGCAGATAAGGAAGAGGCGCCCGCGAGAGCAGGCGCCTCCTTCGGCTTACTATCCAATTGGGGAAAGAGCGAGGGCTGCTTGTTCATGCCTCAATTCTAACCCAGGCTACGCGCTCATGCCGCACAGCGCGCGAAGTTCATCGACGCGATCTGTCTTCTCCCACGTAAAGTCTGGATCGTTGCGACCAAAGTGCCCATAAGCAGCGGTCTTCTCGTAAATCGGACGACGCAGATCGAGGTCGCGGATGATAGCACCGGGCCGCAGGTCAAACGTCTTGTTGATGGCCTCGACGATGCGATCTTCATCCACATGGGCGGTACCAAAGGTATCGACCATAACGGAGAGCGGCTTAGAAACGCCAATGGCGTAGGCAAGCTCGATCTCGCAGCGATCGGCAAGACCAGCAGCAACCACGTTCTTGGCAACCCAGCGTGCGGCATAGGCAGCAGAACGGTCGACCTTGGTGCAATCCTTGCCCGAGAAGGCACCGCCGCCATGACGGCCCATGCCGCCATAGGTATCGACGATGATCTTGCGGCCGGTAAGGCCGGTGTCGCCCATCGGGCCACCAACGACAAAACGACCGGTGGGGTTAACGTAGATGTCGGCATCGCGCCAATCGATGCCCTCGGCATCCATAACGGGGGCAATCACGTGCTTGATCATGTCGTTCTTGATGATGCCCATATCCTCGATCTCGGCAGCGTGCTGCGTGGAAACGACGATAGTGTCCACGCCCGCGGGCTTGCCGTCCTCGTAGCGGACGGTGACCTGAGTTTTGCCATCGGGACGCAGGTAATCCAAAGTGCCGTCATGGCGAACTTCGGCCAGACGCTCCGCCAGGCGGCTCGCCAGGTAATGCGGCATGGGCATCAACGTCGAGGTCTCGTTTGAAGCGTAACCGAACATCATGCCCTGGTCACCTGCACCGATCAGGTCGATCGGGTCGGTGGTGACACCGGTCTGGGTCTCGTAGGATTCGTCCACGCCCTGAGCGATATCGGGGCTCTGCTCGTGGATAAGGCTCATGACACCGCACGTATCGCAGTCAAAGCCGTACTTCGCGCGGTCATAGCCGATGCGGCGAATGGTGTCGCGTGCGATCTGCTGCACGTCAACATAAGCCTGCGTGCGAATCTCGCCGGCAACGATCACGGTTCCGGTAGTCACGAGTGTCTCGCATGCGCAACGGACGTTGTCAACGTTGGCGGGTACGCCGTTGGGCGCCACGTAGCCTTGGGCCTGCAACGCGGCCTCCTTGGCAAGAATGGCGTCGAGAATGGCGTCGGACACCTGGTCTGCGATCTTGTCGGGATGTCCCTCGGTCACAGATTCTGATGTGAACACGAAGTTGCCGCGATCGGAGGTGGAACGATTAGTAGCTGGCATGGCATGCCCCTTTCAATAACGCGCCCGACGACCGTTACCATTCCGTCGAGCATATGTGTAGGCAGACATTCTACTCCGCTGCCTATTAAACGCAATCAAGTGTAGTCCTCCCGGGTCATTAACGCTCCCGCCAGTTGTGCCATTTGCACCGAATAATTCGTGAGTGGCCCCGTGCTGCGCCAAGGCCCTCCCGTGGTAGAATCACACGCTGTTTTACCTTGCGAACCACCACAACCATCAAAGGCTAGCCCATGACCTTCATGACCATCTTTTTGCAGATGCTCACCTTGTGTATCCCCATCGTTGGCGGCATCGTTGCCGCACGCGCGGGATTTCTCGACCAAAAGATGAATACCGCCCTCACGCGACTCGTCATGAACATCACCTTGCCCTGCATGGTCGTCGCCTCCGTGGGCGCAAACGAGACCCTGCCAGAAACACCCGTTCTCCTCACGCTTCTCGCCGCTTCCATCGTCGGCTATGCCATCGCGGCAATCATCGCGTTCATGGTCACCGCGCTCATGCGCACGCCCGCAACCGAGCGCAGCGCCTGGCACTTCTCCATCACCTTTGGCAACGTGGGCTTTATCGGCTATCCTGCGCTTTCCGCCATCTTCGGGCCGCAAGCCGTGCTCTACGCCGCAATCGCCAACATCCCCTTCAACCTGTTCAATTTCAGTATCGGGGCAGCTATGGTAAAAGCCGGCGCCCACGACGCGCAAGAGCAGCGCAACCACACGCTTGGCGAACGCCTGCGCGAGCTTGTCCACGACGCAGCGAATCCAACGTTTTTCGCAAGCTTCATCTTGCTCGCCCTTGTCTTGTTGGGCATACATGACCTTGGGATCCTTGGAGACGGTTTGACGACAATCGGCAACTTCACCACGCCGGCGGTGCTCCTCATGCTCGGCTCCACCCTCGCGAGCTATAACGCACGCGAGATGCTTGGAAACTGGCGCGCCTATGTGGCAGGAGCCGCGCGCTTGATTCTCGTTCCGTGCGCGATTCTCCTCATCTTGGGCGGCTTCGTCACCGATCCGCTGGCACAAGGCGTGCTCGTGGTGGGAAGCGCCATGCCCGCCGCCAGCAACGGCGTGCTGTTCAGCCTCCTATACGGAGTTGACCCCAAACCGATGATGCAGGCGAACTTCGTGACCATCGTGGCATCGATTTTGACCATCCCACTCATCACGCTAATGGTGTAGCGGCAAGACCGACCGCCGAACAGCAACAGAAGTCAGAGCGTGAGACGCTTTAGGGCCTCTCGCGCCTCCAACGAGTGTTGATATCCGTCATTTACGCCGATACCGCGCTCCGTATAACGTTCGCGCCCGCTTGTGCTCTATAATGCATGGGTCAAACAGTTGAACCTATCTATGCAAGGAGCATCCATGAGCTCAGACGTTCGCGTCCGCTTCGCACCGTCGCCCACCGGCAAGCTGCACATCGGCGGCGCTCGTACCGCCATCTACAATTGGGCATTTGCCCGCGCCAATGGCGGCACCTTCATCCTGCGCATCGACGATACCGACCCCACCCGTTCTACCGACGAAAACACTCAGATCATTTTGCGTGCCATGCGCTGGCTGGGTCTTGACTGGGACGAGGGTCCGGAAGTCGGCGGCGAGCACGGCCCCTATGCTCAGACTGAGCGCCTGGACCTGTATCGTGCCGCTGCCCAAAAGCTTTGGGACGAGGGCCGTGCCTATCCGTGCTTCTGCACCCCCGAAAAGCTCGCCGAAGATCGTGCTGCCGCCCAGGCGCGCAAGGACCCGTTCCAGGGTTACCAGCGCACCTGCCGCAATATCGACCCCGCAGAGGCTCGCGCCCGCATCGACGCCGGCGAGCCGTATGTCTTGCGCATCAAGGTCCCCGAGGACCGCGGCGACGTAGTGATTCACGATGCCGTCCACGGTGAGGTTACGTTTAACGCCCGCGAGCTCGACGACTTCGTCATCTTCCGCTCCGACGGCACCCCCACGTACAACTTCGCGACCGTTGTCGACGATGCCATGATGGGCATCACCCACGTCATCCGCGGCGACGACCACCTTTCCAACACGCCGCGCCAGGTTATGGTCTACGAGGCACTCGGAGCCCCCGTGCCCACGTTCGCGCACATCTCCATGATTTTGGGCGCTGACGGCAAGAAACTCTCCAAGCGCCATGGCGCCACCTCCGTGGAGGAGTACCGCGACCAGGGCTACCTGTCCGATGCCTTCGTCAATTACCTGGCTCTGCTCGGCTGGTCCCTCGATGGCGAAACGACCATCGTTCCCCGCGACGTGCTTGCCTCCAAATTCTCGCTCGATCACGTGTCCAAGAACCCGGCTACGTTCGATCCCAAGAAGCTCGACTGGATCCAAGCGGAGTACATTCGCACCATGACCGACAAGGAGTTCGCCGATAAGATCATGGTTCCGGAGCTACATGAGGCCGGCTTGATCGAAGGCAACCTTGAGTACGATGAGGCTTGGATCGATGCGCTTGCCGCCATCGCAAAGCCGCGTACCAAGTTCCCGGCAGATGTCGTTACGGTAGCCTCCCCCATCTTCGCCACTGCCGAGACGCTCGAGTACGACGAGAAGTCCGTGGCCAAAGGTCTCGCCAAAGAGGGTATGGCCGCCATTCTCGATGAGGCCGAAGCGGCACTCGCCGACGTTGAGTGGACGCCTGCGGCCATCGATGCCGCCCTGGAGCCGTTGCCCGAAAAGCTCGACCTCAAGAAGCGCATCGTCTTTCAGGCCGTTCGCGTGGCGATCTGCGGCAACCTGGTGAGCCCCCCGCTTTCGGACACCATGGCGCTCATCGGCCGCGAAGACTGCATGGCCCGCATCGCCCGCGCCAAGACGATGGCTTTGTAAGTCCCCTGCAGTCACACGAATACAGTCTTTCAAAAGAGCTCGGTCCACCGCCGGGCTCTTTTCCTATCTCAAACGCGCGCGAAGCGCACACTTCCTTTCTCCCCGCTTAGCCGTAGGGACGCGAATGCCCTATTCTAGTAGCCAGCTCTTCCGGGTGCCGTGCCGTTTGATTTCGCTAGATTCCGCACGAACGGCCTCAAAACGTGCGCGAAGCGCACACTTCTTTTCCCTCCCGCTTAGCCGTAGGGACGCGAATGCCCTATCCTAGAGGCGCTTGGCATGCCGAGTTTCGGTAGATTCCGCACGCAAAGAAGCGTCCAGTGGACGCTTCGTCTTGCGCAGGACCTGACCGAGCCGAAACTCGGCATGCCAACCGCCAGCCTCGCAGTTAGGAGCCCTCATGTCTGGAACCCCGCAAACACTTGCCACAACCTCAGCATTCGAGGTCCTCGGCCCCATCATGGTGGGCCCCTCGTCTTCCCACACCGCTGGTGCATTGCGCTGCGCGCAGGTCGCCGCCTCACTTGTCGACGGAGACGTCACCGACGTGACCTTCACGCTTTGGAACAGCTTTGCCCACACCTACCGAGGCCACGGTACAGACCGTGCCCTCGTGGCCGGCATCTTGGGCCTCGATACCGATGATGAGCGCATCCGCGACGCCTTCGACATCGCACACGCTCGTGGGCTCAGCTACGCCTTCGTCGTTGCCGGCGACGACGGCTCCATCCATCCCAACACCGTCGATATCGATATGAAAAACGCCCGCGGCGAGTCCATGCAGGTGCGCGGCGAAAGCCTCGGCGGAGGCAAGATGCGCATCAGTCGCATCAACGGCGTGGGCGTCGATATCTCCGGCATGTACAGCACCTTGTTCGTAGCCCATCGCGACCTTCCGGGCGTGCTTGCCGCCCTCACCAACTTGCTCGCCTATGCGCATGTCAACATCGCCTTTTGCCGCACATACCGCACCGAGCAGGGCGGTCAGGCGTACTCCGTCTTCGAGACCGACGGAGCCGCCTGTGGCGAGGTGCTCCCCGTACTCAAAAATCTCGATCACGTAGACTTTGCAACCTTTATCGAGCTGCCCGGATCTGCCTCTTCGCTCTCCCCCGGCGTCTCGACACCCGAGCTCTTTGATGACGGCGCCCAACTTCTCGATGCCTGCCGCGAGCGCAAGATGAGCATTGGCGCCGTCATGGAGCTACGCGAACATCGCCTCATCGGCGAGGAGCGCGCCCGTGCCTCCATGGCGCGCACCCTCGACGTCATGCGCGAGGAGACCAGCGCGCCCCTCGCGAACCCCACGCCCTCTCTTGGCGGATTCCTGGGCGGCGAAGCGCAACGCGTAGCAACGGCTTCGGAAACAACGCGTCTCTCCCTTTTGGGCGAGGTCCAAACCGCCGCGACCGCCAAAGCCATGGCGGTGCTCGAGCGAAGCGCATCCATGGGCGTCATCGTCGCAGCGCCTACGGCAGGCTCCTCCGGCATCGTCCCTGGATGCGTCTTGGCACTGGCCGAGCATCTTGACGCCAGCGACGAGACCATCATAGAGGCGCTCTTCTGCGCGGCAGCCATCGGACTCAACCTTACGACCTCAGCCTGCGTAGCAGGAGCCGAAGGCGGTTGCCAAGCCGAGGTCGGAAGCGCTGCCGCCATGGCGGCAGCGGCACTCGTCCAGATGATGGGCGGCACGCCCGAGCAGGCACTCCACGCTTCCTCTTTGGCACTCTCCAACCTCTTGGGCCTCGTATGCGACCCGGTGGGCGGACTCGTGGAAGTACCCTGCCAAATACGAAACGCCATTGGAGTGGCAGCCGCATTCTCCTCCGCACAGCTCGCACTTTCCGGCATAGCCAGCCTTGTCCCCTTTGACGAGATGGCAAAAGTCATGCTCAGCGTAGGCCATGCCCTGCCCGCAAGCCTTCGCGAGACCGCACGCGGCGGCATTGCCCAGGCGCCCTCCGCGCTCTCGGCATGTGCCCGCTGCGGCATCTGCGCCTAGCGTTTTACAACGCCGCCGTTTCCGCACCTCAAATGCTCCTCAAAAAGTGGTGAAAACTCCATGTCGTGCATCCTATTCAAGATCGAATAGGTATAATCGCCTTTGCTAGATGGCAAGTTTTCAATCAAATCGAGGAAAGACCCGATGGCATTTGATGCACAATCCGGGAACGGTGGCGTAACCCCGCCTCAGCCCGTGACGCCCAACTCCACCAGAATCATGCCCCCTGTCCCACAGGCAGCTCGCACCCGTTCGGCAAGCACGCGCGCCCAGCAGCCTGCTGGCGCACACCGCGCGCCCACTCATATGGCTCCTTCCAAGGCCGCTTCAAATGCAGGCGATTCTGCACCCCGAGAGCCCAAGAACCGTAAGCATGGCAAGATCGCAGCCGCCATCGTGGGAGGCGTCGTTGTCGTAGCCTATATCGCCGGCGTCATCGCCTTCTCCAATATCTACTATCCCAATACGTCGATTGCCGGCGTGGATGTGTCTCTTGCCACAGCAAACACTGCTGCGGAGCGAATCGAATCCTCACTTGCAAACTACTCGATGCACCTCACCGGCTGCGGCATGGACTGGACCTTTACGCCTGCCAAAGGGACATTCTCCATCGACGCTAAAGCCGAGGCACAAGCCGTTCTAGCGGGAGATTCAGCCTTCCTCTGGCCCGTCAAGCTCATCCGATCGCTCGCCATGGGTAACGCCAAGGAAAACCTCGCCTCTCTCGACGAGACAATCAAGGCAACCTACGACAAGGACGCCTTTAACCAGGAGCTCTCCGCTGCCATCGATGCCTTCAACCAAGACCGACCCGGCACCTTCGATGCCGCCGGCGCCTATGACGCCGATGCCGGCAAGTTCACCGTCGAAAAGGCGCGTTCGAGCCAGCGCATAAATGCCGATACGGTAACAAAGGCGGCAACGGAAGCCATCGAGCATGCTCAGTCCACCTGCTCCCTTGATGATTCTGCCTACGAGCCCCTCGCCGGAGGCGCCACCGACGAACAGCTCCAAAAGGCCTGCGACGCAGCAAATGAGTTGCTCGGCGTCAACGTGAATCTCAAGATGGGCGGAGCCACCGTGGCTACGCTCAACGGCGCCCAGATGTGCAAGTGGATCACTTTCGACGATTCACTCAAGCCCACGCTCAACCACGATCAGCTTGCCGAATGGATTCACAACCTCGCCGTGACCAAGCTCGATACCGCCGGCAGCGAGCGCACCTACACGCGCCCGGATGGCAAGCAAGTCACCATCGGCGGCGGCACTTATGGCTGGATCAGCGACGAGGCATCCCTCGCCCAGATGATCCAAGACGCCGTTGCCAACAAGCAGACGGGCGATATCGACATCCCCACCAAGCAGACCGCTGCAAAATACACCGATGCGGGCCAGCCCGATTGGGGCGCCTATGTCGACGTCGACCTTTCCGAGCAGCACGCGCGCTACTACGATGCAGACGGCAATCTCAAGTGGGAATCTGGCATCATTTCAGGCAATCCCAATGAGGGCAATGCGTCCTCTACCGGCATTTACTCCATCAACAACAAGGAGCGCAACGTTAAGCTCACCGGCAAAAAAGATCCAGAGACCGGAGAGCCCATCTACATCTCCTACGTTGATTACTGGATGTCCTTCATCGGCGGTGCCGTGGGCCTTCATGACGCCAACTGGCAAGCATCTTCAAGCTTCTCCAATCCCAATGCCTACCTGAGCGTGGGCAGCCACGGATGCATCAACCTTCCGCCCTCCAAAGCAGCAGAGCTCTACGACATGATCAATGTCGGCGACTGCGTAGTCGTGCACAACTAGTAACACGCTCAAACGTCAATAGAAAAACGGCGGACCCTTGAAATGGGGTCCGCCGTTTTTTGTAATCCAGCAACGTCCTAAACGCCGCCCTAGGCGTCGAGGCGCTTCTCCAGTGACATCAAGCCGTGCTGCGTAAGATCATTTGCAACGGCAGAAACTTGCTCGATAGGAATCGATCCGTCCGAAAGCACCCACGCTCGGTAAATACCTACGATGCCGCTGAGCAAAAACGAAAGATAGTACTCAAAGAGTTCATCGGGCAAGTCGCTCGGCACCAAATTGCCGTCGAGCAGCGCACGTTCGAGCGGCTTACGAATACGAGTAATGAGCTCTTCGGGCGGCAACAGCTCAAACAGACGTTTATTGATGACGATGTTTTGACTTACCACATGATTCACCGTTGCGAAAAACGTATCAGCGGCAACTTGCACGTCTTTGGCGCTTTCGGCCTGGTGTCCGCTCAAAGCCTCCTCTACCGTATTGACGATATAGTCGACCGATTCCTCGGCAACAGCATCGAGCAGGCCATCGATACTGCCAAAATGCAGGTAAAACGTCTTTCGATCGATGTCTGCCTCGCGCGCTATCGAGCTGATGGTGATTTCGCTCAGGTCCTTCTTCTCGAGAAGCTTCTCAAACGCGGCAAGGATCGCCTTGCGCGTGCGCACAACGCGACGGTCAACGCGCACGCCCTTTTCCGTTTTAATATTGGCCATCACAACCCCTTTTGTAGAAGAAGATACGAACCTAGATACCTTTGTTGAATAGACACAATAGACTTTTCTACGTTTGTTGAATATATCACGTTTGGGTACTATTCCTGTAGCGAATGCGTCAGGCGGTGCAATTTCGCAGATGTCGTCCACAAGCGACTCGTTACCGCATCTACGACCCCAGCCGCTTCTCTCGAAGACCGAGAGACCCCGCACCGCCCGACCACTCGTCGATATCAACCAGGAGGGTACACATGGCACTCAAGGAAACCGCAGAGCGCGCTGCGCTCAACAAGCTCATCGACTATCTGGACGAAGACCCCGTAAAGCACGTTGATAAGATCATGGACCTCATCAACAAGCTGGTACCGGATAACGTTTTCCCCACTCAGCGCGAGGCGTTCACCAACGTCATCAAGAGTCGCGGCAACTGGTACGACCTTATCATGCGCGCATTTAAGCTAAATCCCGAGATGCGCACACGCTTGCTCAAGACCCTCATTGTCGACGGCAATATCCTGGCGTGGCCCGAGCAGGAGCAAAACCGCGATAAATACCAGTGCAATATCCCCTGGGCCATCCTCCTCGACCCCACAAGCGCATGCAACCTGCATTGCACGGGCTGCTGGGCAGCAGAATACGGGCACAGGCAAAACCTCTCTTTTGAAGATATCGACTCCATCGTCACTCAGGGCAAAGCGCTGGGTACGCATATGTACATCTACACCGGCGGTGAGCCCCTGGTGCGCAAGGCAGATCTTATCCGCATCTGCGAGAAACACCCCGATTGCGCGTTCCTGTGCTTTACCAACGCAACGCTTATCGACGAGCAGTTCTGTCAGGACATGATTCGCGTGGCCAACTTTGTTCCCGCCATCTCGGCCGAGGGTAACGAGCATACCACCGACGCCCGTCGCGGAGAGGGCACCTATAAGAAGATCGAGCGCGCAATGAAGCTCTTGCGCGAGCATGACCTGCCCTTTGGCATCTCATGCTGCTGGACCAAAGCAAATGCAGATGCCGTTGCCACCGAGGAGAACATCGACTGGATGATTAACGAGGGCGCGCTGTTCTGCTGGTACTTCCACTTCATGCCCGTCGGACGCGGCGCCACAGCCGACCTCATCCCCACACCCGAGCAACGCGAGCGCATGTATCACTTCGTACGCGAGATGCGCGAGAAAAAGCCGCTGTTCACGCTCGACTTCCAAAACGACGGTGAGTACGTGGGCGGATGCATTGCCGGCGGCCGTCGCTACCTGCATATCAACGCCGCAGGCGACGTAGAGCCCTGCGTGTTTATCCACTACTCCAACGCCAACATCCATGACATGAGTCTTCTTGATGCGCTGCGCTCTCCCCTGTTCATGAAGTACTACGAGAATATGCCGTTTAACGACAACTACCTCAAGCCGTGCCCCATGCTCGAGAATCCCGATGTCCTGCCGAAGATGGTCGCGGAATCCGGCGCACACTCTACGGACCTCGTAGAGCAAGAGACGCCCGAGCAGCTGCGTGAGAAGACCAAGGCCGCAGCTGAGGCCTGGAGCCCCGTTGCCGACCGCCTGTGGACGGATGAGAACGATCCCTTGTACACCAAGCGCCGCAACGATCGCACTCAGGGCATGGCCGAGTCCGACATGCACAAGTTCGCCGCCCAGGGCCGCACTCTCAAGCAATAATGTGACAAAAAGTCGACAGGTTTATTTTGTCACATTTTCACGAGTCCTCCATATAGGTAGACAAACGCTCTCCCGGCACAATGCCGAGAGAGCGTTTTTACCTAACAAATCTAAAGTGTTGACGATATGGGCCGCTGCCCTGGCACTCCCCTATGCGCGAGGCTTCTTTTGCTTCTTTTTGAACTGAGATGGGGACACAGTGATGCCATCTGCCGACTGGCGCACCGTCCTTCGAGCAACAGGCTTTTTGCGCGAAGGGCCCGAAGACGCGGCGCCGTTGACGCTCGAGCGATGGGAAGACGATGCGGACGCTCCCTCAAGAGACCCGACAGAAGCCAGCGGAGCAGCAATCTCGTCTTCATGATGCGAGGGATGGCTGCGCTTCTTACCCTTCTTGTGCGCAGAGCCGGATGAGGAGGATGTGGCCGATCCAGATGAATCCTTACCAAAGCGACGCAGCACACGGTCCCAGCGAGCATGAATGCTCGCGTTGTGAGCGCTTTTAAGACCCAGAAGCGGCGCCGCCAGGATAGTGGGAGCAATAAACGTGATAAGGCGCCACAGAAGATATCCTGCTGTTGCAGCAGAGCCAAAGAAATGGCCCAGAAACAGTGCGAAGCCGCCTTCGGCACCACCGGTGCCGCCCGGCAGAGGAACCGCAGAAGAAAGCAGCTGCACAAAAGCGCTCGCCGCCATGACCGAGAAAAAGTCGACCTCGTGCTTACCAAAGGCGAGCATCAAAAAATATGGCACCAAATAGAAGAAAGCAAGCTGCAGCATGGTGATGATGACGGTAAGCACCATCGAAGAGAAATGCCCGGCAGAAAGCTTGAACTTATCGGAGAACGAGTAGATCTCGCTGTCGACAAAGCCGCGCCATCCCTCAATCTTCGACTTGGACATGCCAACTCGCTCAAGCAGGTTGATAATCCAATGTGCCAGACGCGTCACCATACCCGGCATGAGCGCCACGGCAAAGATGCCAAGCAAGATGAGGCAGTGGCCGCCAAAACTGAAGACGCACAGCAGCGTGATGTCGCCATAATGCTCGGCAAAATACGGCATCCGAGCCAAAAGCAGAATGGCGCCCCAGGCAACGAGGCCAAATTGATACACGATAAATCGCGTGAACTGCGTGGCACCCGCCTCGCCCACGTTTTGCCCCGCCTTGGTCAAACGGTAAATCTGCGCGGGCGTGGAGCCCATCATCATGGGCGTGAGATTGCCAAAGAAAATGCCCGAAGCCTCGACGGAGATAAGATCGCGAATGCCCACAGGCGAATTGGGATCAAGCCACACGGCAATCGCGTAAGCAAGGATACCGAAAACCAGGTACAAGAACATGAAGAAGCAGGCAACGAACAGCCAACCGCCCTTCACAGACGCCATAGCGCCCCAAAACTGCGCCATCTGTCCCGTAACCACCAAATAAACGATATAGGCGATGAGGACCAATCCGATGAAGATGGCACCGCGACGCGCGGTTTTGGTATCGTCGCCGCCGGCAACCTGAACGTCAACCTGCGGATGAGAAGTTTTGTGCTTAAGGGGCCCCGTCATGGCTCTCCTTTAATTAGACGTAGAACGTGTTCCATTGTACGTCCTGAGCGCCATTATCCCCAGACTTCCATGCAAGCCTGCATCACATTTTTGAAAGGTATGACTTTGACGCATTCGCTAGAGAATGGCAACTACGACAGCAAGCAATATGAAAAAGGCTCCCGAAGGAGCCCTGAGCAATCGATGGTAGCCCGTACCGGATTCGAACCGGTGATCTCCGCCTTGAGAGGGCGGCGTCCTAAACCGCTAGACGAACGGGCCATAATATGTAAGATGCACTGGCTGGGATGGAGGGAGTCGAACCCCCATTGACGGAACCAGAATCCGCTGTCCTGCCATTAGACGACATCCCAAGATGCATCCAGTCGCGCTCGGCTGCTGCCGTTGCGCAAGAAAGTATATTACGGCAGATGCCAACAGCGCGCAAGCCAAAATTTAAACTTTTTTTCGCTGAATTAAAATCCGACCGAAGAGAAGGATCAAAAAAACCGCTGTGGAGCCAGACGCCAAACTGACTGTATAACAAAAAAGACTCCCGAAGGAGCCCTGAGCAATCGATGGTAGCCCGTACCGGATTCGAACCGGTGATCTCCGCCTTGAGAGGGCGGCGTCCTGAACCGCTAGACGAACGGGCCATGTGCCGAAGCATTGCTGCCTCAATGCGAAAGTTATATTACGGGATACTGAGGCTTTTGCGCAAGGGGTGATTTAAAATCGTCCTAATTTATGGATGAATCATGAAGAGACAAGGTAGGAGCATCTGCGCAAATGCTGGCCGTCCGCGCGAGATAGCGCAGCAAATCATCCCGACGGTTGGCAACGCCACCTTGCATCGTCGCTACGAGAGCCTGATCCAGCAACTCACCGATCCGGCGGCCCGGTTCGACCCCCGCGGCAATGAGGTCGCGGCCCGAAATAGCCAAGGTCTTTACGCTATATGCCTCGTCTGCCTCAAGTAGCTTGTGAAACATCTCCCGCATGTCCTCGACTTCCCACACGTACTCAAAGCAAAGCGCAGACTTGCCCAGCGCGTCGGCACGCTTAAGGTCGAACAGCTCATCCATGAGCCGTGGGGTGTCCACACCCTCTGCCGCAAAGCGGTTCATCATCTTCAACAGGCTCTTTCGATCAGCCCCGAGCGGGCGGTCATGATATTTGATGAGAAGACAGGCGTCGCGAATCAAATCGTTTGGCAATGCCAGGCGATGCATAATCTTTTGAGCCATCGTGGAACCAAGCTCGGGATGGCCGTAAAAATGGCCATGGCCTGCCTCGTCCTTAAAAAACGTTTGAGGCTTTCCGATGTCATGCAGAAAAGCCGCCCACATAAGCGAAGGTGAAATAGCAACCGCCTGAGCGCCCCCATCGTCCTGCGCACGAGCGAGCACGCAGGCCACCGTAAGCACACGGTGGGTATGGTCGTAAACATCGTAATCGTGATAGATGCTGCACTGGTCAAAGTCCCGGCAGGGCGCAAGCTCGGGAATGGCAGCACACATCACCTTGGGATAGCGTTCGAGAGCATCTCCCCCAAGCCCGGTTGCGAGAACGCCCTGCAACTCCACGCCAACACGTTCACGAGCGACGGCATCGAGCAGAGGCGCGCAATCTGCCAGGGCCTTTCGCGTGGCGGGCTCCACGGTAAAGTCCAGACGACAAGCAAAGCGCACGGCACGAAGCATCCGAAGGGCGTCTTCCTCAAAACGACGACGCGGCTCCCCCACCGCCCGAATTTCACGGCGTGCAAGATCGCCTACGCCGTCGTAGAGGTCGAGGAGCCCGCGAACAGGGTGCCACGCCATAGCATTCACGGTGAAATCTCGGCGGGCAAGGTCGTCTTCAACGCGTTCAGCCCGGGTTACTTCCTCTGGATGGCGGCCATCGGTATAGAAGCCGTCAAGACGATACGTGGTGACCTCAATGCGCTCGCCGTCCGCGATGGCGGTAATGCCGCCGAATTTGATACCCGACTCAACCACGTCGATGCCCGCAGCCTCAAGCGCTGCCTTACTTTGCTGCCACGGAGCCGAGCAGCACATATCGACATCATGGGAAGGCGCATGCATGAGGGCATCGCGAACCCAGCCGCCCACGACCCATGCCTCAAGACCCGCCGCCTCAAGCGCGCACAGCACGCGACACGCAGGCCCCGAAAGTCGCGTTCCCTCAAGATCGACATCCTCATATGCGCTGATATCCGCCACCGATCTCCCTTCCTCGTACGTTTCGCCCACCAGTATACCGACTCCGCTCCCCGCCCCCACTTCCCCGTGACAAAAAGTCGACAGGTTTATTTCGTCACATTTTCACGAGTCCTACATATTCAGACGCAGCCGACAGATACTCGCGCCATTGCATCCGGAACAAAAAGCGACCGGGCTGGCGGTCGCCATCTTTCTTTCGCCCTAGAACAGGAATATATTTGCAATGGTCAGCCGTCACGTTCCTGTTGCGCCGCATCGCACGGGAACGCATGCATTTGATTGGAGACAAACATGACCATGCACGCCATAGACCTCGCCATAACCCGGGAAACATCAGCCCGCATCGCGCAGGACCGCGCTACCGTCATTGCACGCAATGCGGCCAGTTCCTGCGGCATCCGCGCTGCAGCACACAATCCACAGGCAGCGTCGCTCGCCTCGACCACCTTTGATGTGCAGCTCAAGCAGGGCGACATCACCAACCAAAAACGCTCCGGTCGCTGCTGGATGTTCGCCAGCCTCAATACCATGCGCTACCGCATCATCAAAAAGCTTGGCATCAAGACCTTTGAACTTTCGCAGGCCTATCCCCTCTTCTGGGATAAATACGAGCGTGCCAACTGGTTCTTCGAAAACATTATCGCCACCGCCAATCAAGACCTTGCCGGCCGCGAGGTGTCTTTCCTGCTAGCAGACCCACTGTGTGACGGAGGCCAGTGGGACATGTTCCGCTCACTCGTTAAAAAATACGGCGTGTGTCCCAAAGAGGCTATGCCGGAAACGGCAAACTCCTCCAATACCCGTGACCTGGATAAATATCTCACCCGTTATCTGCGCGCATGTGCAAAGAAACTCCGCGAGGCGGTAACTGCTGGCCAAACCACAGAAGAGCTGCAGGCGACTAAGAACGAGATGCTCTCCGATGTCTATCGCGCCCTTGTGATCTGCCTGGGCGAGCCACCTGCGTCATTTGACGTCCGCATCCGCGATGAAAAGGGCGAACTCAAGGCATCGGGAACCTATACGCCGCAGGAGTTCTTCCGCGAGTACGTGGACATGGACCTCGATAGCTATATCTCAATCATCAATGCACCCACGCCCGACAAGCCTTATTACCGCTCCTACACCGTTAAATACCTGGGAAATGTCGCCGAAGATGGCGGCGTGCGATACGTAAACCTCCCCATCGAGTCACTCAAGCGCGTGGCGGTAGCGCAGATGCGCGATGGCCTGCCTGTGTGGTTTGGCTCCGACGTGGACCAGGGATTTGATTCCGAGCGCGGTCTGCTCGACCCCGCCTCGATCGATGTGGACGCGCTCTTCGGCCTGCCTATCGAGGCTGGTCTCAACAAGGGCGATCGCCTGCAATACGGCGAATCGCTCATGACGCATGCCATGACTCTGCAGGGCGTGAGCCTAGATGCGGCGGGCGAGCCAACCTCTTGGCGCATTGAGAACAGCTGGGGCGAAGACCACGGCCACGAAGGCTATGACATCGGCTCCGCCGCATGGTTTGACGAGTACGTTTACCAGGTGGTCGTAGACAAGAAATACCTTACGCCCGAAGAGCTCGCCGCCTTCGAGAGCGACCCAATCGAGCTTGCCCCCTGGGACCCCATGGGATCTCTTGCCTAGACGATGTGACAAAAAGTCGACAGGTTTATTTCGTCACATTTTCATCGGTTCTTCACAATCGCTGAATAACGCCCCTGCCAATGCCCGTCAATCGCTCCAGCTCACGTATGCTGAAGCCGCGCGCCCTTAAATCTCTCAAAAGGCCATCGCGCTCGGGTTTTGGCAGGGCTTTTATCTTCGCGGGACTTGCGACGCCATGTTCCGTCAAGACCTCTACCACACGAAAGTCATGGCGAAGCTCCTCCAGTTCCTCCTCCGCAGGATCCCATATGGGCAAGATATTGTTCGTAAAGGCAACAAAGCCGCGCGGTCCGCCAATCAGATCAAGCACCACAGTCGTATCCGCAAGCCCTTCTTCACCGCGCGCGTACTGGCCATAGCTGCTCCATCGATAACACCAGGAAGGTTCAATACCGGCTTTTTGCGGGTTATCGTGAATATAGCGCACGGTCTCGAGCAACTGTGCGTCGCTTTTGATCGGCTCACTCCAAAATCTCGCATCAAAAAGATGACCAGAATGACCCGTCTTGCGATTGTATATACGCGCATATGACGAGAGAACCGCTTGAAAAGCAGCAGACAATGCTTGTTCTCGATCGAGTAACGCCAGATGAAAATGGTTGCCCATCAGACACCACGCGATAACAACGATATGCTTTTGCGCGAAAACCTCCTCAAGTTTTTGCAGCAGGAGAAGCCGGTCATCATCGTCCTCGAAAATCAGCTGACGGCCATTGCCACGAGCGATTGCGTGATAGTAGCCAGATTCCGACATTTTACGCGCGTCTGTTGCCATAATGCCCCCCTCAGTTAATTGCATTTGACCACAGATTAGAAAAAAGGAGCTTTTAACAGGGAAAACAATGGCGAACGGTATCTGCGGAAATTCCGCTCCTTCAAATAAAAAAGATCGCAACATCTAACACAAATCAAACATGGCTGCTTGCAATGGCCAAACAAGACAGCGCAAAACAAAAGGACCCGCCGATAATTCACGGCGAGTCCATATCTCAAAGGCCATATTCAGTAAAAATCGGCGAACGGCGGAATGTGACAAAATAAACCTGTCGTCTTTTTGTCACATTTAGGCAATCGCGCGAACCTCGACGTGCTGGCGGTACTCGTCGACCTTGGAAAAATCGCCCTGGCCTGCGCACTCAACAACATTGGCACCTGTCGCCATGGCCAAACGCAGCGCATCCTCAACATGCTCGGGATCGTCATGCCACATGGACAGGAACGCTGCGAGCGTAGAATCGCCTGCACAAACCGTCGAAAGCACCTTTACCGGCACCGTGCAGCGCGCATACCAGATATGCTTGCCGTTGGAGAAATACGCCCCCTTGCCACCCAGCGTGAGCAGCACGTTTTTGGCGCCCTTCTTATGAAGCTCGGCCATCGCGTCCACAACCGTCTGCTCGTTATCAAGCGAAACCTCGAGACCAAAGATGTCGAGCAGTTCATCGTCGTTGGGTTTGATGAGCAGCGGTTCGGCCGCAATAAGATCGGACAGCTGAGGGCTCGAGATGTCGAGCACGAACTCCGCACCGCGAGCCTTAACGCGCGAGATGACCTGCGAAAGGAAATCTTCGGACGTATGCGGCGGCAGAGAGCCGGAAACAACCAGGCACTCCATATCCTCAAGCGAGTCAATCAGGTCGTACATTTCCTGCTCGTTGGCAGGGTTCACCGCAGCACCGGCGTTCACCATATTGAACTCGCGATCCTGAGCGTTAAGAAATACATTCACGCGCGTGATGCCATCGGTCCACACGGGGTGCACGTCGACACCCTTGGCCTCGGCGCCTTCGACGATAAAGCGGCCGGAAAAGCCAGCAAAAAAGCCAAGGATAGCAGTGTCTTTACCAAAGTGATGAAGGGCAAAAGAAACATTCAGACCCTTGCCGTTCGGGCTGTAGACGGCGTCGCGCGTGCGCGTGACGCAGTTGGGCTCCAAGCCATCGCATGTAATGTTGTAGTCGATCGCAGGATTAGCGGTAAGGGTGTAGATCATGATGTCTCCTTTGTATGGTCCACGAGGCGAAATTGCTGTGTAAAACCGCTCCTAGCGTACCAAATCGAAGACCCGCGAAAGCCCTATCCAAAAACAAACAAACACGACAAAAAGCGAAAGACGGGCTGCGATGCACGCCGGCGGTGGGCATTGCGACATCACTTCATCTACCTGCATAAACTCCTGCCAACGGTCGATTTGAGCCCGTGAACGGTAAAATGTGACAAAATAAACCTGTCGACTTTTTGTCACATAGATAAGGCCGGGTGCCATAGGGGGATATAGCACCCGGCCTAAAAGACCGAACAATATGTTCGAGACGAGGCGGCAGCCTCACGTCCTACAGACGAGGAAGCTTGCGAACCTCAATGCGCTTGCTGTACTCGTCAACATGCGAGAAGTCGCCCAGGCCAACGCTCTCTGCAACGTTTGCGCCGGTAGCAAGAGCGAGCTTCAAAGCACTCTCCACGTTGTCGCGATCGTTGTACCACATGGTGAGGAACGCGGCGAGCGTGCAGTCGCCGGCACACACGGAAGAAACCAGCTTGATGTTGAACTGGCGCTTGGCATACCAGATGTCCTCGCCGTTGGAGAAGTACGCGGAGCCACGGCTACCCATCGTGAGCAGGACGTTTTGCACGCCCACCTCGTGAGCCATGGCAAGAGCGCGACGAGCGTCGTCATCGGTATCGATGGTGACGCCAAAAATCTCACGCATCTCGTGATGGTTGGGCTTGATGAGCAGCGGCTTCTTAGAGGCAAGCGTCTTGAGCTTGGAGCTGGAGAGGTCGAGAACCACATCGGAACCGCGCGCATGGGCATGATCCATAACCTTGTCCAGGAAGTCCGGAGAGGCCTTGGGCGGCACAGAGCCGGAAACAACCAGGCAGTCAAGGTTACCCGCGGTATCCAAAATGTCGTAGAGCTCCTGCTGAGCCTGCGGAGTAAGCGGAGCGCCCGGGTTCAAAACGCCGTACTCGTGCTCGCCATCGTTGAGGTACGAATTGATGCGGGTGATGCCGTCGGTCCACACCGGACGGCACAGGCAGCCCATGTTCATGGTCTCGTCAACGATAAAGCGACCAGTGAAACCAGCAAAGAAGCCGAGCGCGACGGAGTCGACACCAAACTTCTTAAGGGCAAACGATACATCGAGACCCTTACCATTGGGCGTGTAACTAGCATTGCTCGAACGAATGTTTTCGTCGGGCACGAGTGTCTGACAGGAGACCGTCATATCGACGGCAGGGTTGGCGGTTAACGTGTAAAACAAAGGTCCCCCTAACTTGAGTACAGGGCCGCACGACATGGGATTCCACACCGTACGACCCTGCAAATTACCTATCTCATGACCGCTGCGCGATTAACGAGCGTTAGCCTCGAGAAGCGCCTTGACCTCTTCGGCGGTGTCGAGCGCCAGAGCCTTCTCGGCAAGAGCGTCGGCATCGGCCTTGGACCACTGGGAAATGGTCTTGCGGGCGCGCAGAATGCTCGGTGCAGACATGGAGAACTCCTCCAGACCAAAGGAGATGAGCACCGGCTCCAGCAGCGGATCGGCAGCGGCCTCGCCGCACATGCCGACCATGATGCCAGCCTTGACGCCGCTTTCGATGATGTTCTTGAGAGAACGGAGAACGGCCGGGTAGTACACCTGGTACAGGTTGGAAATGGTGTCGTTACCACGGTCGGCGCACATGGTGTAACCGATCAGGTCGTTGGTGCCAATGGAGAAGAAGTCGGCCTCCTGAGCCAGCTTGTCGGCGATGAGGGAGGCGGCAGGGGTCTCGACCATGATGCCGACCTCGATGTTCTCGTCAAACTCGACGCCCTCGGCCTTGAGCTCAGCCTTGCACTCCTCGACGAGAGCCTTGACGGCGCGAACCTCTTCGACGCAGGTGACAAGCGGGATCATGATCTTGACGTCACCAAAGGCGCTGGCGCGCAGCAGGGCGCGCAGCTGGACCTTGTACTGGTCGGGGTTAGCCAGGCAGTAGCGCACAGCGCGGAAGCCCATGAAGGGGTTATCTTCCTTGACCATGTGCAGGTACGGAATCTCCTTGTCGCCGCCCACATCGAGCGTGCGGATGATGACAGGGTTACCCTTAAGAGCCGTGGCGACCTTACGGTAGGCCTCGAACTGCTCGTTCTCGGAAGGAAGCTCCTTTGCATCCATGAACAGGAACTCGGAGCGGAACAGACCGATAGCCTCTGCGTCGTGCTCAAGAGCAGCGGTAACGTCGTCGGGGCTACCGATGTTGCAAGCAAGGATCTTCTTCACGCCGTCGGCGGTGACGGTCTCCTTGCCGCGATAGGCCTCGAGAGCCTTCTTCTCGGCAGCGAAGGCCTCGGCGCGGGCGGTGTAATCGGCAAGGGTGGCCTCGTCGGGATCGGCAACGACAACGCCCTTGGAGCCGTCGACGATAACGGTCATGCCGTTCTTGAGCTCGGTGCAGGAATTCTCAACAGAAAGAACCGCAGGAATCTCGAGAGCACGAGCGATGATGGCGGAGTGAGAGGTGCGACCGCCGGTCTCGGTAACGATAGCGGCAACGTTCTTCTTGTCGATGGTGGCGGTCATGGAAGGCGTGAGGTCATGCACGCAGATGACGGTGCCGGCAGGCAGCACGGAAAGGTCGACGACCTCGCGACCCAGCAGCTCGGCCAGAAGGCCGGTACGGATGTCGGCGATGTCGGCAGCGCGCAGACGGAACATCTCGTCGTCCATGGAGAGGAACATGTTCTCAAACATGGTGGTGGTGTCGACGAGTGCCTGCTCAGCGCAGGTGCCGGCGTCGATAGCCTGGTTGATCTGATCGCTCATGCCGGGGTCCTGAGCCAGCGCGATGTGACCGATCATAATCTCGGCCTCGTGCTCGCCCACAGAGACCTTCATGGCCTCAGCCTGAGCCTCGGTCTTCTGGCAGAAGACGTCGAGAGCCTTAGCGTAGCGCTCCTTCTCGGCGGCAGCGTCCTCAACGGCGTGCGCCTCAAAGCTCAGATCGGGCTCGACAGCAACGGCAACGGTGCCGATACCGATACCCTCGGAAGCGTTTACTCCCTTGTACATGCAGATGTCCTCTCTCTTTGGCGCCCCCGTCGGGCGCCCTTCTCTCTTTGGTGCCCAGATGCGGCACCGCATAAAATAACGCAGGCACTCACCCTCATGGGGCGGGCACCTGCGCTATGTTACCTAAAATTACAGAGCATGATGTGCAAATTACTCGCCCAGGCCACTCTTGATGAGCTCGATAGCGGTGGACAGGGCATCGGCCTCGTCCTCGCCATCGCAGCGAATCTCAACCTCGACGCCGCTCTTGATGCCGGCAGCCATCAAGGCCATGGGGCTCTTGCCATTGACCTCGCGAGTAGAACCCTCGTCCGTGACCGCGACGACCTTCACATCGCAAGCGAACTTGCCCATGGTGGACGCGAACAGACCGGCGGGACGCATATGCAGGCCCTGGGGGTTGATAAGGGTGACCTTCTCGGAAACCATGACGACTCCTTCTTTAACCAATCACGCGCAGCGTGCTGGCAAGTGTGAAACATACCTCGCATAGTTTACCTCAAAGAGAGGCTAACCCCCAAGTATGCGAGAAGACATCAGGTTTATTTACACACCCGGCCGCAATGGGAAGAAAAAGACTGCTCAACGGCAAAATGTGACAAAATAAACCTGTCGTTTTTCTGTCACATCATGAAAAAAGGCGCGCCGCAGGGGTGGACCTGCGACGCGCCCGCTGGGCGATAGCTTGCGCTAGATGCTGTTAAGCCAGACGGCCACTAATGGCATTGAGCACCTGGGAGGTCTCGGTAGCGCCCTTGACGGTGGTACGGAAATCCTCGTCCATAAGCGCCTCGGCAACCTTGGAAAGAAGCTTGAGGTGCGTGGTACCGGCCTGAGCCTCGGGGATGAGCAAGGCGATAGCCACATTGACCGGAGCCTGATCCATGGTGTCCCAACCGGTAACGCCCGAGTCGTCCTTGACCACAATGACGGCGGGGGTCTTAACGGCCGAGCACTTGGCATGCGGGATGGCAAAGCCGTCCATCATGCCCGTGGTGCCCTCGCTCTCGCGATCAAGGAAGGCCTGCATGAGCGCATCGGCGTCATCGGCGATACCGTTCTTCACAGCCTCGTTGGAAATAAAGGAGAGCGCATCGTCACGACCAGCGAAGTCCTGGCCCAAGAAGATGTTCTCCTCCTTGACGAAACCGTCGGCAGCGGGAGCCTCAGCGGGAGCGGCCACAGCGGCGGCAGATGCAGTCTCGACGGCGGGAACCACCTTCTGCTTCTTGTCGTACTCGACCTTCTTGAAGAGCACGAAGAGAATACCGCCCACGATGGCGCCGATCAGGATGGCGATAACCCACTGCAGGCCGCCATCCACGACAGGCAGCACGAGGAAGCCGCCATGGGGCGCGGGATCGTGAACGCCAAAGAAGATGGTGAGGATAGAGGCGATAGAGGAGCCGATCATCATGATGGGCATGACAGGCCAGATGTTCTTGGTCATGAACGGAATGGCGCCCTCAGTGATGTGCGTGCAGCCCAGGATGAAGTTGACGATACCGGCGTCGTGATCTTCCTGGCTAAAGTACTTCTTGCCCACAACCACGGCAAAGGTGGTGATCAGCGGAGGAACGATGCAGGCGGCGGAAACAGCAGCCATGAAGTTCGTGCCAAAGTTGTACGTATCGGTGCCAACACCTGCGGCCAGAGCCTCGGTAAGCATAGCGGTACCGGTGACGTATGCGGCCTTGTTGACCGGGCCACCCATGTCAAAGGCGCACATGCAGCCAATGGCCAGGCCCAGGACAATGGGGCCGGAGGCCGAGAGGCCCTTGAGGAAGTCCATCATGGCAGTGTTGATGGCAGCCATGGGACCAGAGATGCCGAGCATAACCATACCCACGATGAACGTGGAGAACAGCGGGTACAGGAAAATGGCCTTCAGACCATTGAGGTTCTGAGGCAGCTTGGCAAAAACCTTCTCCAGCAGCAGGATAACGTAACCAGAAAGGAAACCACCGACGATGCCGCCGAGGAAGCCGAAGCCCACGCCCGAGCCACCGGCGTCAATCAGACCGGTCTCGGGCGAGACGGGAAGGCCGGTGATGGCGATCATACCGGCAACGAAACCGGGAACGAGAGCCGGACGCTTGCCGATGGACTCAGCGATGTAGGCCGAAAGCACGGGAACCATGAGGTTCATGGCAATGCCGCCGATGATCTTGAGCATCGCGGCAAAGGTGTTGTACTGGACGTTCGTGGAGTCGAACGACATGATGCCCCATAGGAACGACACCGCGGTAAGCACGCCACCGGCGACGACGAACACGAGCATATGGGAAACGCCGTTCATAAGGTGCTTATAGAGCTGGTGTCCGATGGACTCCTTCTCCTCTGCAGCGTCGTCTGCAGCAGCGACGACCTTAGAAGCGTCACCCTTGGCAGCCAGGGCGCGGTCGATCAGGGCACCTGCGGCCTCGACGGACAGAGCCTTGGACACGCCGACCGTCACCTGGGGCTTACCGGCAAAACGCTCTGCCTGAACGTCCTTATCGGCAGCGACCACGACGGCACGAGCGCCGGCGATCTCTGCGGGGGTAAGCTCGTTTTCGATTCCAACCTGGCCGTGGGTCTCAACCTTGATGGTGAGCCCGCGCTCAGCCGCAGCCTTCTCCAGCGCTTCCTTTGCCATAAAGGTATGCGCGATGCCGGTCGGGCAACCGGTTGCCGCGATAACGTCATACTGCTGAGCCATACGTCCCTCCTTCTCTCTAGAAGTGAGCGCCCTCCCCTTTTGGGCGCTGCATCCTCGATCATCCGCAAGACGTGCAATGCGCACTCCTCCCGGGTTTTCGCCGAAAATCATAGCACGTGCGTACACGGCTTCTTCACAGCGGGATACCGCACAGGGTGAAAGGTTCTTTCACACCGGTGAACGGTGTATGAAATGTTTTCGTCAAATACCAGCTCAGAAGCCGTGATAATGATTGCGATAGCTAATTGACCAATACCGTTCACCGAATTGCGGAGGTTTTCATGGCAAGTGGAGAACTCAGTGCGTTATCGCTCATCACGTCGACCCGCGAATTCTCGAGCTCGGAGCAGCGCATCGTCGATTACATCCTGGAGCATCGTGACGAGGCCCCCACCATGACCGCCGCACAGCTCGCGCGCCGCAGCGGCACCTCCGAGGCCACGATCTCACGCTTTTGCAAACGCTTGGGCTTTGACAACTATCGCAGCTTCCAGTTTTCACTCGGGCGCGACCTCACGCTCAAGCACGACGGGCTGGACTTAGACGGCGAGGTGTCGCTCGAAAATGTGGAAGACTCGCTTAAAAGCATCCTGGCCACCAAGGTAGGCGAGCTCGAGGCAACGCTACGCGGCCTCGATGGACCGACGGTCAGCGCGGTGGTTAAGCGCTTGGCAGGTGCCGGCGTTATCCAGATTGCTGCCGTGGGCAACACCAACTCCGTCGCGCTCGATGCCACGTTTAAGTTCTCTCAGCTGGGACTGCGCTGTACCACGCACGAGGTGAGCGAGATTGCCGTAGGCTTTGCCCTCACCATGCAGCCCGAAGACGTCTTGCTCGTAATCTCCAACTCCGGACGTTCCCAGCGCCTGATGCGCATTGCCCAAGCAGCCAAAAACCGTGGCGCCTGCGTGATCGCAATCACAAGTGACGAGCAGTCTCCCCTCGCCCGCCAGGCATCGTACGTTTTGCGAACCGTGAACCACGAAGCGCTGCTCACCACGGGCGACTTCGCGTTTTCCAAAATCTCTGCCATGGCGATTGTCGAAACCCTCTATTACTTCTTGCTGCCCGAGATCGAAGGCGGCCGCGAGCACATTAGCCGCTACGAGGAGCTCATCCAGCCGGATAAGGATGTGGAATAGCAAGGACGGACGAGTAGTCCCAGCGGTCACTAAACCAATTGCGCGTAATCCTGCGATTGATGGAACAGGTGAACAACCGCAACTGTATCGCCCTTGACCAAGTACAAGGCAACATAGCCAAGCAAACTCGCCTTGCGGTAGCCCGCCGCCTGCAATCGCGAGTCCCTGGCCTCGGGGTACATAGCGGGAAATGATTTAATGTTACCGAGAAACTCCAGATACGCCCCGGCAAGCTTCTTAGCAAACGAAGGCTCGAACAGCACGAACTCCAGATAATCTAACGTCCTCACAAGCTCATCGTGCACGGCATCGGTCTCAACAACCTTATAGGCCATAACGCGCCTTGAGGTAGTCGGCGGTCTGCTCCGCTTCATGAACGTTTCCCGCTGCAATCTGGGCCTCACGTTCATCGAGAATCTGGTACAGACGAGAACGGGCGGCCTCGAGGCGCAAACCCTCATACTGGGCCGGAGACATGGCAATGAACGATTCCTTGCCATTCTTTGTAACGACAACCGGCTCCATGGCAGAAAGAACCGTATTTGTGAACTTCGACGTATCCTTAAGGTCCTTGATGGGAACGCAAATGGGCATAACGGCCTCCTTAGCTGCTGTTATGCTGAGAATACCATAATTATGGGATGATTATCCCAAGGATGGGACAACAGCCTAGAAGCTTTATTTGTCATATCACGAAACGGACCGGCACGGTATAATCAGGTGCACATGCGCCATTAGCTCAGTTGGATAGAGCAGGGGACTTCTAATCCCAAGGTCGTTGGTTCGAATCCGACATGGCGCACCCCATTGTTTATGGATACGCCTCGTGCAGCAAGTGCTGTGCGGGGCGTTTTTCTGATGTCATCGGGAAGCAGAAAAGCCAGGCCTTTAAATCATGCAGCAAATAAGCCGTAACCCCCAAGTGTTCACACTTGAAAGTGCCTAAGTCACTAAAATAAGATTAAGAATAGCCCGCAAAAAACACCCACACGAGTCCAAATCTGATAAGAGAAAGCAGAATTGCAATCATGCCAACTGAACCGACTATATACACGATCGTTCCTGGTTATAACGTCGAAACATATCTCGATAGTCTCGCTCAGTCGCTTTCCAACCAAACCTATTCAGGTAACAAAGTCGTCATTTTTATTGACGATGGTTCCGAAGACAAAACTCTAAAGAAAATGAATGAACTCTCGATTGAAGGCTTTTCAAAACATGTAGTCTCCAATAGCCATGAGGGTGTTTCTGCGGCCAGAAACACCGGTTTGGATTGGATAAAACAAAACTACAGCACCGACGGAGTTGTTCTTTTCCTTGATGCAGACGACATGTTCACCAACGAAGCTTTCGAGCTCATTGCCCAACAATTTATGAACAACAACCTCGACATCCTCGCCTTTGGCTCACAGCCATTGTATGAAAGCGAGCAGCTAAAGAAAGAAAAACCAGCATATCTCTCCTTTTACAAAAGAAAAGGAAGTTATCCAGCGGTAATGTCCGGTCAAGAATACCTGCACGCGGTTCTACCCAACGGCGACTTTCGCCCCAATGTCTGCCATCAGGCATTCAGCCTCTCTTTTCTTAAATCCGCTCAGCTACGCTTCTGCAATGGAATCATTCATGAAGACAACCTTTTCAGCTTCGAGGCATTACTCCATGCAAGCAAAGTCAAGTTTATAGCGAACGAGATTTATATACGCCGCGTGCGCCCCAACTCGATTATGACTAAAACCGCCAGTACGGCCAATCTTGATGGCTACTTTAAATGTGCTCTTAAAGCACTTGATTACCTATATAAAAGCACAGTCGTCGTTCGCCGCATCGACGACTGTGCGAGCGTCATCGATATGTGGCTCTCTTCAGCCTCTGATTATTACAGCGCGTTAGACGCGAGCGAAATTTCCGAACTGCTGGCCCTCTATGCGCCCGAAGAGCAAATTCTATTTTATGAACTCGTTGAACAACGAGCGCGATACACAAGAAATCGAGAATCGGAACTGCAGGCAGCACGCAACGCTGCTTACCACGATGCAGAAAACGTCACTAAAGCAAAATTTGAGAGTAGCATCTCCTTTAAAATAGGCAGAGCAATTACCGCTATCCCTAGAGCACTCCTCAGGCGTTAAGGATCGGATATGAAGATTACCGTAGCGGGCGTTGGATATGTGGGCCTCTCGCTCGCATGCCTGCTTTCCAAACATCACGACGTCACTGCTATCGATATCGACGCCCACCGCGTCGAATCCATCAATGCAGGAATCTCGCCCATCCGCGACGAGCTGATCGAGGCATATCTCGCGAGCCGCCCCGCAACTCTCACGGCAACGACCGACCCCCATGCGGCATACGCTAATGCCGACATCGTGGTTATCGCCACGCCCACCAACTACGACGACACGACGCACAGCTTTGATACCACAAGCATCGAAAGCGTCCTCGATCTTGCCGCCGCCCTCAACCCCGATGCGCTTGTGGTCATAAAGTCGACGATTCCCGTTGGCTATACTGAGCAGATTGCAACGCAATACCCACAGCTTCGCGTCCTGTTCTCCCCCGAGTTCCTGCGCGAGGGACATGCTCTAGGCGACAATCTGCACCCTTCGCGCATCGTCGTTGGCACGCCGGAGCCCGCGCGCAAAGAAGACGCTGAGCTTTTTGCACGCCTACTTGCCGATGGATCGGAAGACGACGACACCCCCGTATTGGTGACGGGCGCCACCGAGGCGGAGGCCATCAAGCTCTTCGCGAACACCTACCTTGCCCTGCGCATCTCGTATTTCAACGAGTTGGATACCTATGCGGAAAGCAAGGGGCTCGACGCCAAACAGATACTCGAGGGCGTGTGCCTTGACCCCCGCATTGGCAACCACTACAACAACCCGTCTTTTGGCTATGGCGGCTACTGCCTGCCAAAAGATTCCAAACAGCTTTTGGCAAACTACGAGGATATTCCGCAGGACCTCATGCGCGCCATCGTCGACTCGAATGCCACGCGCAAGGCCTTCATAGTAGAGCGCATCTTGGCCAAGCAGCCAAAGATGATTGGCGCCTATCGCCTTGCCATGAAGGCAGGATCGGACAATTTCCGCCAAAGCTCGATTGTCGACATTATCGACGAGCTGCACAAACGCGATGTTGGACTCGTTATTTACGAGCCGACACTCGATGCCAAGCAGTTCCACGGCATCCCGGTAACGCACGACCTGGCGCAGTTCAAAGAGTCTTGTGACTTGATTATCGCCAATCGTTTTAACGATGAACTTTTGGACATAGCCGCCAAAGTCTACACGCGTGACCTGTGGCACAAAGACTAGCACCGCCGCAAGCTGCCTCGGCCTACGCCAGCGGCATCCCGTACCATTACTCTCAAGCCAAAGGACAAGACATGCCTATCGTCTCCGTAATCATCCCCAGCTACAACGCGGCGGAGTATATTGCGCAAACGCTGGAGAGCGTCCTTGCCCAGACGCTCAGCGATATCGAGGTCATCGTCGTGGACGACGGATCGACCGATAGCACACGCGACGTTGCAGCGGAGTTTGCTCGCAAAGATTCGCGCGTCACACTCATTGAGCAGGCAAACCAGTTTGCCGGAGTGGCACGCAATAACGGCATGGCCAAAGCTCGGGGCACGTACCTCTACTTTCTCGATGCAGATGACTATATCGAAAAAACAGCCCTCGAAGAGCTTGTCGATGCCATTGAAAAAAACCATGCGGATATCGCCATCGCCAAATCGGAAGGCTTCGACAACGAGACGGGCAACGCCTGGCCCATCGACGGTGCACTCAACGGCATAGATTTTAATCGCCCCGTCGAGCATGCCGAGTATTGCGGAAAGCTATTCCAAAGCTTTATTGGATGGCCCTGGGACAAGCTCTTCCGCAAGGACTTCATCGACCAGACCAAGCTGACGTTCCAGCCGCTCAGGACCACCAACGATGCCCTCTTTGTCTTTTGCGCCCTGGCGCTGGCAAAAAGCATCGTGTGCCTGGACTCTGTGTTGTTTCATCATCGGACCAACAACAAGAACTCGTTGGAAGGCTCTCGTGCAAAGAGCTGGGATAACGCACTGTGCGCTATCCGCGCCATCGGGAATTTATTGAACAAATCTGAAAATGGCAAGACTTGTCTAAACTCCTATTACCGCTGGATCCTCAACTACTCGATTTGGACCATCGAGAGCTTGCCCGATAACGAGGCAGATGCCTATCTTCGCGAGGTCGATCCCATCATCCGCGCTATACCCAGCAGCACCGACCTTCGCCTGGATCCATATGAGAACAGACTCATGGAGCTGCTGGATGCCAACAGGGCAAAGGCCATCTCCAGTGCTATCACAACGCTGAGAGAGCGCGATAACGCAATCTGCGAGCGAGAGGAGCTGGCGCATACACTTGAGGCGGAGCGTCAGCAGTTTGACTCCTGGCGAAACGAAAGCGAGAAGAGACTTGCAGATATATATGCGTCCCATTCCTACAAGCTAGGAAATACCTTGCTTAAGCCTCTGAGCAAGGTAAAAGACATTACCAGGCGATAAAATGACACAAGACAGTCCGTTGAACGAAAGAGATCGATTTACTTGAACAATAACCCCACGGCACCGAGCATTTCCATTGTTCTTCCCGTCTATAACGGAGAGAGCTATCTGGAAACAACCTTAACGAGCATACAATCACAAACGCATTCGGACTTCGAAGTCCTGTGCGTAAATGATGGCTCGACCGACAACAGCCTCAGTATTCTAGAAGAATTTTCCCAGGCAGATACGAGGTTTCATGTCCTTACGCAAGAGAATTCCGGCCCGGGTGCAGCGCGCAATACCGGTCTCGATGCAGCAACGGGAACATATGTCATCATGCTCGACGCCGACGACATTTACGAGCCAACTCTTCTGGAAGAGCTCTATGCAAGCGCGGAGGCGCACGGCAGCGATGTTGCTGTATGCAGGTCCTCGCAATTTGACGACTCCACCGGCGCTCCTGTCGATTCGTGGTGGACTATCAACATCGCCCAGATTCCAGATATGCCAGTTTTCAATGCCGCTGACATGCGCGACTTCATCTTCACCGCATTCATCGGCTGGCCCTGGGACAAACTGTACCGCCGCTCGTTTATCGAAGAAAATGCTATCCGCTATCCACGGCTATCTAACAGCGAGGACCTCTATTTCGTCTTCCTTTCCCTTGCACTTGCCTCAAAAATCTCCATTGTCGACACCCCACTCATCAGCCATAGGGTCAACCGTTCGGGATCGGTCTCCGGCTCGCGCGCAAAAGACCCACTTGCTTTCTACGAGAGTACTTGTCTGCTAAAAGCGCAGCTCAAAAAGCACCCGAACCTTTACGAAAAAACCTCTTGGGGCTTTCTCAATTGGGCTATCGGGTACTTGGTGTGGAACATCGAAACCATGGACGACGAAAGTGGCCGTCAAATACAGCTAAAGGCCCTTGCGAATGACGAGTTCCCGGAGCTTGAAATCGGGCTTCACTCCCCCGCTTTCTTTGGCCTGGAACCCACCGCCTACGCAAGGTATTGTGCCCTCCTAGACGAAGCAATTGGAAACGATGGACAAACCGCAAGTAGCACAAAGCAGCAAAAGCGCCACCGCATCATCCCGCGTTTGATAAAATTCCTCGAAGGAATCCAGTACGACGGTTTACCCCGCACTCTACGTAAGAGCCTTGGTTGGTTCAAGCGAAAACTCCTGAAGCAGGCAGTTTCGCAGCCGAGCTCTCATATAGCACGAGGGTCGGACTTTGCCCTTACTGGCAAAATTGCAGCTAAGAATACATCCTCTCGCACCTTAGGAGATTGATACATGAGCAACGCAACGCCAAAAGTCTCAGTCGTCATGCCCGTATACAATGCCGAACCTTATCTGGAACAGGCGCTTGACAGCGTTTTGGCACAAACGCTTACCGACCTCGAAATCGTATGTGTAAACGATGGCTCGAAGGACACCTCTCTCGAGACCATGCAGCGCTATGCTTCAAACGACGCTCGAATCAAAGTTATCGATAAGCCCAACGGCGGCTACGGCAACGCCATGAATGTGGGCATAAGCAATGCTACCGGCGAATACGCTGGCATTCTCGAGCCGGACGACTACCTTAAGCCCGAGATGTTCGAGAAGCTCTATAACCGGGCAATTCAAGATGACCTCGATTTTGTTCGCTCCGACTATTATCGCCTCACCACCAATGAGAAAGGTGTCGACCATCTTGAGAAGGAACCCATTTGCAACAAGAGTTCTTATTACAACAAGGTGCTCAATCCGCAGACCAACGTCGATCTGTTCAACATTCGCATGGAAAACTGGACAGGCATCTATAAGCGCTCCTGGCTCGCAGAGCACAACATCAAATTCAACGAAAGCCCCGGAGCGGGCTTTCAGGACAATGGTTTTTGGTTCCAGTCCTATTGCTGGGCTACCAAGATCGCCGTTTTAGACGAGGCATTCTATTGCTATCGACAGGATAACGCTGCCTCTTCGATTAACCAGTCCAATAAAGTGTTTGTCATGCTCGATGAGTACCAGTGGATTGAGAATTGGCTGAGGAGCAACCCTGAGCTGTGCCAGAAGTTTATTGGCATCTTTGAGTACAAAAAGACGCACAACTGCGAGTTTGCCTTTAGCAGGCTCGCCGATGAGTTCCAGCTTCCGTTCCTGGAAAGGTATTCTGCCGAATACAAACAGGCTTTTGACAATAACGAGATTGATGAAAAGCTATTTTGGCCCGACGAGCTCAAGAGGCTCAAGAGCATCGTTGAGGATCCCGAGGCATACGTGAACGAGATTCGTGACAGCAGGGAATGCAAGTCTGAGCTCGATCTTGCTCGCGAAAAGGGCAAGATGGCCGTTTTTTCCTACTACCTCAAGGAAGAAGGACTCGCCTCCGCTCTCAAGAGGGGCTTTTCTTCCCTTTGTCGCTAATATTTAGCCGCCCCCTAGTACGAACGTAAGAATTTAGACAGGTCAGTGACGTGAAGAACCGAGTTTACTATTTCGATCTCCTCAACATAGCCGCATGCATCTCTGTCGTTGCGCTCCACTGCAACCAGATGGTGCATACATGGCAGCCGGGCAACAACTGGCTGTTTGCCCTTCTAATCGAAGTGCTGTTTTACTGGGCGGTACCGATCTTCTTTATGCTCACAGGCGCCACCCTTATGCGCTATCACGAGCGCTATGACACTAAGACCTTTTTGTCCAAGCGCGTAAAGCGTACGGTAATCCCCTTCATCGCTTGGAGCCTTATTTGGTACCTGCTCATCTCCACGCGCAGCAGCGATGTACACCTTGGGCCGCGCAGCTTCATCAACATGATGCTCAACAATCAGATTGAACAGGTCTACTGGTTTTTCTTCCCTCTGTTTTCGATCTACCTTTCAATGCCGTTGCTCTCCCTGCTTGCCGACAACAAGAAAGCACTTGCCTACGGCGTTGGAGCGTCCTTCATTCTGCAATCCGTTCTGCCGTACGCTCTCCCCGTTCTTGGCATTGAGTGGTCTGGAAGTATTTCGATTCTAGCGCTCTCCGGAAATCTTTTCTTTACGGCATTGGGCTACCTGCTCTCAACGACAGAACTCAACAAGAAGCAACGGATGATAATTTATGTCCTGGGCATTCTTGGAACAGTTTTCCGCTTTGCCTACACGGCGGTAAGTAGTGAAGCAATCGGGGGCGTAGATCGTCTCTTCTTTAACTATCTGGCGTTCCCTGCCGTCCTCCAAGGCGCTGCAGTCTTCACTTTCTTTAAGAACCTGAACTTCAGCACGCTCGGTGAAAAGGAGAAGCGTCTCCTCTCGGCTATTTCTTCGTGCAGCTTTGGCGTATACCTGATTCACAAGCCGATTCTCGATCATTTCATCTTATCTCCAAGATGCCTGAATATCCCCATGACCTCAATCGCACTGCGGACGGTGGGAGTGATTATCTTCTATATCTTCTGTATCGGGATTATCTTGGTACTTAAGAGAATTCCCCTGGTTAGGAAAATTGTTCCGTAAACCGACGATTATCGGTCTCAAATCATTTTCCGCAGCAATCGACCATTCATCGCTATTTGTTGGCGGAAAAATCCATCCCTAAAGGTAGGACCCTATGCTCTCTCTCGCATTAGCTACAACCTTGCTTTTTTTCAGCCTGCTCATCCCAGGCATGCTTTTAAATAAATCTTTAACTTCAAATACCGCAAGGGCGTTTTGTCTAGCACCGGCTTCGTCGATTGCAATCCTTTGCTTCCTTGCCATCATGTATGCACAGACCGGAATCAAGGCAAGCTACAAGACCCTCACGGCAGGCTTAATCCTGCTCGCGCTGGTAGCCTTTTTGATTTCATTGCCATTCAAATTATTTAAAAAAACGCCTAGGGAGCCCATTAAGAAAAAGGAGCTCTTGGGTCTTTTCCTTTTTATTGCGATTGTCGCGTTTCTAGCTGCCCACGTTTTCTTGGTAGTTCTCGATGGCCCAGACTGCTATTTCCAGGCTTGGGACAATCAGTCACATTTAAGAAGAATCAGGTCTTTTATAGAAACTAAGAACTACTCATCGTTCAATAGTCAATCTTATCTAGATAGCAATCTAGCTCCAGCGGCAAGCTCCCCTTCCTTCTACCCTTCTGCCTGGCACTTGCTGGCAGCGATGATGGTTTCTGCGCTCAATATCCCTGTTACAGAAGCGGCGAACGCGGTTAACTGCCTTTGCGTTGGACTCATTCTCCCCCTGACGTTTTTCCTCATTTTGAAAGAGCTGGGGATAACCGATCCTAAAAAACTTGCCATTTGCGCCGTCATCTGCATTGGCGTGCCAATATTTCCCTGGGATCTTATTTCTTACGGCCCCCTCTATCCCAATCTTCTTGGCTTTTGTCTCCTGCCCGGTGAGATGGCGCTGCTGCTTCATCTCACTGACGTAAACAAAGAAGATCGCGCGGCGAATATCATCAAAAACGCCATACTCCTTCTCATCGGAATCACAGCTCTGACATTTGCCCACACAAATACGGTCTTCTCGCTTGGTTTGATGCTCGCGCCTTGCATTGTCAGTGCACTGGGACAGATACTGAATAAAAAGATGCCCCGTGCCCCAAAAGTCTGCTGCTATTCGATACCCTTCATCGCAATTGCGGCCATATGGATTGCGGTCAATCGCATGCCGTTCTTGAAAGGGGTTGTAAACTGCAGTTGGCCCGCCATTACCTCGCTTGGGGAAGCGGTAGGGTCGGCATTATTCCTTGGAACCACAACTCATCCGATTCAAGTGCTCATTCCGATACTGACCTTTATAGGAATATGCATTTCAATAAAGTCCAATCGATCTAACCTTGTTTTCACATATTTTATTTTGCTGGTTTTCTACGTCATCGATGCGGGAACCAATTTACCCATCAAGCCGTATCTAACCGGTTTTTGGTACAACGACTATCACCGAATAAGCGCTATGCTTGGTCTTACTTCTATCCTTCTGGCAAGTGTCGCGGCTAGTACAATAACCTCACGCATCGAACAATGCATGCTCGCTCAAAAATACTCCAAAGCTATCAAGGGCGCCACTTTTGCCTCCATCACCATCGTGATCGCCTTACTTGTTTTTTATCCATCTGTTCCTTTTAGAAAAGATAAGGACATTCAAACGGCTTTTGGATATCAAACGACCGAGATGCAGTATCAGTTTGACAAGAATCTTATCTACTACGACGTCTTCTCTCCGCTCGAAGAAGCATTCTGCACTACCACGGTCAAACAACTCAACCCAGGAAACGCCCTTATCATCAACAACCCGGATGACGGAAGCCTTTTCGCATACAGTGTGTATGGCATTAATGTCTACTATCGATTCTGGTATCCGCCTTCAAAGCACCTAGAAACCGAAGAAAGCAAGCTCATTCGACTTCATCTGGATGAAGTCGACCATAACGAAGAAGTTCAGCAGGCTGTAAAAAAGCTTGGAGCTAAATATGTGATTCAGCTTGATCATGGTGACGCCAGCCAGGAATATCGCATCGTCTATAACAACGATAATCAAAATAAATGGCAGGGAATCGACCGGATTGACGAATCAACCCCTGGATTCACCCTTATTGCAAGCTATGACGATATGAGGCTATACAGCATCGACCTCATGGAATAGCAAGTCCTCGATCAACAGGAACAAAGATTAAGCGCGCGTGCCGCCCAAAATAAGGCGGCACGCGCGCTTTACATTCAATGTAATGCAAGCTTTGGCGGCAGCCTTCATCAGACGCTGCCAAGCTGCAGATCATGACATTCGGCAGCTACCAAAAATTAGCGCTCTCTCAGGAAAGTCCTTACGGAAAGCCTATATAAAAGAATACAGGAAGCAGGTAACCTAGCTTCTCAAGGCAATCTCTTGAATGAGGGCGTTAATCTTCTTGCGAAGAGCAGCGATTTTCACCGTATTTGAAAAATCACGCATAACAAGCACGGCAATTACGTAAACGAATACAAAATTGGACGCCGCCTGAAATCCAAGCAAATGAGCAAGCCGTGCAGCTAGTTCGGGAAACACAGCGAGTACAACGAAGCTCAGTGACAAAAACAGCCAGAAGATGGTATCCATGACATCAAGCTGGTTTTTCTTGAGTCGACGAACGATAAAAAAGAGCGAGCAAGCAGCACAGACAATCAAAACGATACGTAGAGGTCCTGTCATCTACATCACCTAAACCACTGAACAAAAAGAATAGAGGTACAAACCCGAATCATATAAGCTGCAGAACGCTTAAGATTAAGATAGCTCTCCCCCGCCTGGCGTTCACGCATCGTCACCTGGACTTCTTCGACCTTTGCACCCTTTCGAATCAAGTGGGCAATAGTCTCGGGTTCCGGATTGAGAGACGAGTCGTGAGCGAACAACTCGATCATACGGCAGTTGTACATACGCAAACCACTCGTTGGATCGCTCACGCGCTTGCCAGTAGTCAGCTTGATAATGAAGGTGATGATACGAGATCCGAACATGCGCGCAGAGTGTTCCTTCTTGAATTGAACAAAACGGGAACCGATGACGATGTCCGCATTCGAAGCGTCCATTTTGGCACGCATTGACTCCAAAACATCAGGCATATGCTGCCCATCAGCGTCAAACTGAACGGCATAACGATAACCATTGCGGGCGGCATACTTCATACCAGCTTGAAACCCAACGGTAAGGCCGCCATTAACGGGAAGGTCAAGCATGGGATATTTATTCTTGCAACAAATATCGCCCGTGGCATCTGTCGAGCCATCATTCACAACGATAAAATCGAAATCGGGGGCAACGGCCTTTAGCTCCTCAACCGTTAATTCGAGGCATTCCTCCTCGTTGTAAGCAGGAATAATGGCAAGCACTTTATTCGACATAGCCCAGCAATCAGATATAAACGTAACCTAAATGAGACAAAAACAATAAAGGATTTGTAAGAACAGAATCAATAACTGCAATAAATAATCTTATCGCAAAAGATAGGGAAAAATGAAATAACGCACGCTAAAAACTAATCCTTCAAGACAGAGAGCGAAAGCATGCAGCCTCAATAAAGGGCCTTCTTAACCGTCAAGCATACATCTTGCGCATTTTGCGATTTCCCACTCCCGCTTCTAAAATATACAGAGCACTAAGTGATGCACAATCGCCATGCAGCAATGGAGACGCCAATGCGAATAGCTATTTTTTCGGCTTACTTTCCCCCGCATATCGGCGGGGTGGAGCAGTACACGCTCAATATCGCCAGCCAGCTGACCGGTATGGGCCATGAGGTCACCGTCGTAACGTCATCCCTGGACAACAATCCCAAACGCGATGAGTTTCCCTTCTCAATCGTTGAGATTCCCTCCGTATCGGTAATGGGGGACCGCTTTCCCATCGTCAAACCCGGAGCCGCCCTTCATAGCGCTTTGGCCCGATTGAAATCCCAATCCTTTGACGGATATGTCATCAACACCCGCTACTACCCTATCTGCATAATCGGGTGCCATCTCGCAAAGAAAAATGGAAAGAGGCCTGTTCTCATCGACCACAGCTCCGGTTATCTATCCGGAGAGAAGACGGCGCTCGGCGTGTGCATCCGGGCATATGAAAAGATCGCCACTCGGCTTGTTGCCTATTTCCAACCACAGACATACGCCGTATCGAGCAGGAGCGGACGCTGGCTCGAGGAGCTTGGGTTCGCTTTTCTGGGCACCATCCCCAACTCCATAGACATTGATCGCCATCTCGCGCTCAGCTCGTCTCGGGATTGGTCGGATCTCGACAAAGAATGCACCGGGATCAAGGTCGCCTACATCGGGCGCCTGGTGAAAGAAAAAGGCGTGCAGACCGCCATCGAGGCCGTCGAGCTTCTGCGCGGGCAAGGCGAGGACGTCGATCTGGTTATCGCCGGGAACGGCCCGCTCGCCGACAGCATCGCGTCCCTTACGGAAAGCCACATCCACTTCGTGGGCGCGCTAACCCCTGCGGATGTCTGCTCCCTCATGTCGAATGTCGACATATTCTGCTATCCGTCGACCTATCCAGAGGGTCTGCCATCGGTTCTGCTCGAGGCGGCGGCCCACAAACTCGCGATCATCTCGTCAAACTGCGCCGGGGCATTAGATGTAATTCCTGATTCCGCATACGGAACTGTACTCAACGATCCATCTACCACAAACTTCGCGAAAGCAATCAAGCACTACTACGACAATCCAGCGAATTCGGCCGCTGTTGGAAAACATGTTTTCCAACATGTGCAAAAAAACTTCTCCTGGAAGACAAGTGCCGAAAAGCTAATAGACGCCCTTTCGCAAACAGAGTAGCAACCTGAGGGAGAATCGTTCGACAGCGCCTTCATCAATCAAGAGCACATACTTGATTAGGCACAATCTTTAGCAGGGCAGGAATCCCATACTTCGCCATCAGGAAATTGAATCAGGAGCGGGAGATGGGTATGCCTTTGATCTGCCGGCGGCACCTTGTGCCAATCGCCATACGTTAGCGTAAGATAGCGATCATAATCCGCAGGAACCGGAAGCAGATGGCCTTCAAACTTGATTCTTGTCGTGGGGACCAAAACAGAGACGGGAAATGAAACCTGACGGCTCCAGGAAAACGGGCACAACTCTTCAGATGCTTCCCCGGCAGACGGACGCATCGATTCGTACAGTTTTTGATACACAGAAGGGTCCTTCACATGAGCCCGTTCGACCCAGTGGAGCAAAACGCAGCCCGTACGCTCAAGAAACCCTAGCAAACCGGCATGAGGAACATTGATTTTAGACGAATGATAGAGATAGGAGCGCTTTTGAGCCATTGAAGCATATTTGAACTGAAGTGAGCTCTTAGCGCGATCCTTACATAATGCATCATACGGAAAAACATCGATGAAAATACCCTGCTGATAACCTGCAGCACGCGTCTCGGCAGTCTCAAAGCGCGTCCCATCAACGCACACTTTGGAAAACAAGGGCGCAAATTCCGGCGTATTGTCTGTATTGTGCAATGAATAGCCGGGTAGGTGTCCCTCTGATACCAATTTACAAAACCTGTCGTAATCTGCACGCGGCATAGCAATATCGACATCATCGTCCCAGGGAATAAAACCACAATGACGAGCCGCACCCAGCGCGCTTCCGCTGTCCAGCCACCAGGTAACATCGTGTTCAGAGCAAAAAGCGTCAATCGCCAGAAGAGCATCAAGCTCAACGCGATGGAGAGCATTCAGTACTTCATCGTTTGTCATTTAAAGACCTCATAAACAATAAGAGCGATACACGAGAAAACCTGCATAGCAACTCTTACTACATGTCAACCTTATATCGCGGATCGATTTCTTGAAGCTCTGCAAACGAATCAATCTCGACCACATCGTCAAACGCGCACGGCTCGATCAAAATACGATAGTTGTCCCTTGAGAGAACGCAGGGTACATCGTCCCAAAAACGCTGGCGATTCTCATCTTTTGAAAAAGCAGCAGATAAGTCGACCGAGAGCTTTTCACCGTCGTTGGCGTTCCAGTAACTGATTCCAAACATGTGGTAACAGTCAGAGCCGCCTTTATGCAGATCGACAATGCGACCGTCCTCAACGTCAAAGCACCAATCCGGCGTAGAAGCAACAGGAACGCCCATATAACAGGAATTAAATCGGTACTTTTTAAGCAATGAAGGATTGACGAGAAACAGATCGCTTTCAAAAACATAAGCGTTTTTGAAATAATCCTTTGCAACGTACGCCGAAGAAATATTGTTTGTTTGATCATAGATAGGATTATCAAGCAGGGTGATAGTCGGATATCTATCCTTCAGGAGCTCAAATTGTTCCTTCAGGTAACCGGTCACAATATAGATTTCTGTAATATCGATAGCCAAAAGGGCATCGAGAATCGTTGAGATAATCTGCCTGCCGCGCACGTTGACAAGAGGCTTAGGGGTATTGAGCGTAACGGGCTTCATCCTGCTCCCAAAGCCGGATGCGAGCAAAACCGCGCGGCGAGCCTTGTACGGCTCAAGCGCATCAAGCTCCTTTTGTGTAGCCTCGCCCTTTTCCTGCTTTTCACACAGCTCATTAAACTGATCACACGTCAATAAAGCCATTATCACAATCCCTAACCGTCTAAACTCAAACTCGAGCTAGCATTCCCTTAACAACAGCAGAAATCCAACTCTGTTTTTGATCCTGATATGCACAACCGCCCAATATCAAGCTCTCAACGTAAAGCTTTCTTAAGTCTTTTGCATTCATAGTATATGGATTATCGGAAAGGATGCACATATCAGCAATCTTTCCTACTTCAAGAGATCCGCGCTCCCCATCATCAAAAGAGACCCAAGCGCCGTTATACGTACACATCCTCAGCGCCTCCTGAATGGTTAGGCTCTGGCCCGGTATTGAATGATTGCAGGCCTTGTACATCCACAAAATAGGATCAGGATCGGTACAAGGAGCGTCAGATCCAGCCGAAAGAACAATTCCCCTATCCCACATAGTACGAAGCGGATTAAGCTGCAGCGCGCGCTCGGATCCAAGAATCGAAACAAGATACGCATCTGGTTCCTGGGGCCAATCGATAAAACTCGTCTGCATAGGAAGATGTATCCCATAGTCAGCACATATCTTCAATCCCTCTTCCGTAGGCAGACAGGCATGGATGATGCCATGGCGATGATCGCCCCTCGGATAATCATCGAGCGCTGCCTTGAGGGCCTTTGTAGCTTGCTCAAAAGCCGCATCTCCAATCGCATGCATCTCAATCTCAAGACCTGCACGGTTGGCGCGCATACAAAAGTCAATCACCGTCTCGTCGGAGTAATAGAGCACGCCATCATTGGATGCATCATTTGAATACGGGTGCTTTAGCGCGGCGTCCCCGCTTCCGAAACAGCCATCGAGCGCGCACTTAAAGCAGCCCCCTATCCTTGGCAGACCTCGTTTTAAAGCGGCGTTGATATCCATCGATTGCGGGAAGACACGCACGGAGAAGCCATGCTGGACACTCTTTGAGAGCCAATTCTCAAGGGAGATATCCAAATCGCGCACAAAGCCAACCCCACTCACCGAATGGACCATTCCAATTCCCTTGGAGGCGAGGTAGTCGATGGCATGCTGGATATTGCAGACAAGATCGGGGATCGAGAGGCTGGCAGTGATGTAATCACTCACAGCAAAAAATGCCTCTTGATTCATCTCTCCGGATTCAGGGTGATACCCTCTTAGTGCGGATACTTTTTCCTTTACCTGATTGAGAAGTGCCGTGTTTACAATACAGGCATGGCCATCATATTTGACCATGAAAAACGGCCGATCCGGACAAACCGAATCAAGCTCATCTCGATTGAGCAGGCGCCCCTCCTTCACTGAATACGGGGACGCCCCAAAGGCAATCACGATCTTCATCTTTGAAGAGGGCAAGAAGTCAGAAATCATCTGTTTGATTTCTTCGTTGGACCGTGCGTTCATCACATTCAGTCCAGCATTAAACGTAGCGAAGCTCGCCAGATGCTCATGCGTGTCAACAAAAGCAGGGCAAAGGGTCCTGCCACCAAGCTGGACGCGCGGGGCGCTACGATATCGTTCCGGGAGACAATCGCCAACATAGACAATTCTTCCAGCGTCTTCGACCAAGTAACGGGTAATAGTGTCCATACGGTCAACGGTCAGAATTGATCCTTCGTATACGGTCATATCCCCACCAACTGCCAATCCACAATCGAATTTCTCAATCAGTTTCGCACGAAAAAGCAAACGAACACTTTATCCGCCACGCACCCACGCCTAGACCCATGTCTTTAGGTCAGGCTGGGCAAGGTCGATATCAGTCAACAGATCCTTATCGAGCATCTTGTAGATATTTGCCGCAAACAAAACGTCATGCATGGCGATGCCGATATTGTATGCAAGTATCCTTTCGCTCTCGTTCGTACGACCCTCCGCCTTGCCGGTAACCACATCGGATACCTCTGCAAACGAACGGAACCGATTAAAGTTCTTGAAGCCCTTGACATGATTGGTGTCGTCGGCAAAAACCTTGTCAAAAAACAGGTCACAATTTGTAAATCCCCTGGTATGAATCGGGACAACAAGAACGCCCTCGTTAAAGCAAGAATCCGAGCATATATCGTCGGGAAAATACGTCACCGCGGAGATAACAACCTCGGAACGTGAAACCAGTTCCTCATAGCTATCCACAACATCAAAATGTAGGTTGGGATACTTGCTAAAACGATCAATAAAGGAATCCTCCTGACCTTTATGTGCAAGAAGCGTCACGAAGAGGTCCCTTTGCGGCATTTTTTCGGCCAGCATCAGCATCGCGGCCCTACCGGTATTGCCAAGTCCGATAACACCCAGGTTCTTAAAATCTTTCTTGGCAAAAAGCAAAACCGAATGAGCAGCAACAGCGCCGGTGCGCATGGCGGTTATCCAGTCGCCGTCAACAAACGCAAGGGTTTCTCCAGACTCTGCATCAAAGAGCAGCATCTTGCTGTCCAAGGCTGGTATGCGCTCGGGATAGCGCGTAACCAGCTTGACGCCGCCGTACAGCCGACCAGATGCATCGGGCGCAATGCAAGGCATAAAATTGCAAAAAGTGCCCTCGACCCCAGGATGCAAGCTGATCTTTGGCGGCAGAATCGCATCCTCCTTTCGAGCGATGGCGGCATCCACCCAATCCATACACTGCAAAGGTGTAACGCCGGATTTCTGAATATCGTTGAACGTAATGAGTTTCATCCGAAAGCCAGCACCTTTCTAACGCAGTTCCTGCTCTGCAGAAATAAGAGCCGCCAACTCTTCTTCTGGCGCGTTGCCCACAATTCTATTTCGTGCAAAGAGCATGTAATAGAGCAAACCAAGCACATAAATGCAAAGAACGGAACCGGCAGCGACTACATCAACAAAAAAGGTCGAGATAACCGCAACAACGCTCAAGCAAAAGCCAATCGCAGTGGTCAAAGTACCGCCCGGAGTACGATAGCCACGTTTCATATCGGCAGCTTTTTTGCGCAAAATAATATGAGATAAATTGAGCAACGCGTAGGAAATACAGGCGCCAAAAACAGCTACGTTCAAAATAAGCGAACCGTCTCCCATGATTGCGACAATGACGATGCCAACAACCGAAAGCACGAGCAATGCCGAGACCGGCGTCTTTCTTTTCCCGGTAACAGATAGGCACGTCGGGAAATACCCAGCGCGAGAAAGGGCAAAAATCTGTCTGCTGCCAGCAAACATCAAGCTAAAGTAGCTCGCAATGAGACCCGCAAGGCCAGCCCAGTTAACATACGTCGCAAGCGCAGGATGATCTAAAAGAACAAGTGCATCGATCAACGGCGTATCTGAAGCACCGATTGTGGCAGCGCCCACTGTGCCGGCAGCTAAAAAAAGAACGAGCAAACCCGAAACAACAAGGATGAACATCGATCCGATAAGGCCACGAGGAACATCGACCTTTGGGTTTTCTGCTTCCTCAGATGCGAGAGGCGTGCCCTCAACGCCCAAGAAAAACCAAATTCCGTAGGGCAAACAGGCTAAAACGCCACTTACTCCCATAGGCAATGCCCGAGAAGCCCCAAAAGAAGCAATGGGGCTAATATCAAAAAGCTTGCCGAGGTGAAAACTGCCAGCGGTTCCAAAGAGAAAAACAAGTAAAGCGGAGAGCGCTATTGCAGTGATCACAAACATGAGCTTGAGCGCTTCGCCCACACCGATAATGTGCAATGCTGTAAAAACGGCGTAAACGATAATTACCATTACCAAAGGTGGAACATCTGGAGCTATCCCCAAAGAAACGATGTAGTTTACGATAAAAGTTGAGATTGCCGCAGGCGCACAAACATACTCGATGGTAAGAGCAAGACCCGTTGCAAAACCTCCCATCCGCCCCAGCGCACTCCGAGCAAAACCATAGCCCGCCCCGGCCGTGGGCATAGCGCTCGAAAGCTCAGCAAGCCCAAAAACGGTGCAGAGATACATAAGGCCCATAGCGGCAAAGGCGATGGCAAGACCGAGCCATCCCCCTTTTGCAATACCGTAGTTCCAGCCAGAGAAATCTCCGCTTATGACGTATGACACGCCTAGTCCTATGAGCAAAATCCAATTAACAGAGCCGGCTTTCAAGCTCCTTTTATCAAAGTACTCAGCATCTTCGTTGCGAGATTGGGATATATCCTTTTCCAAAACAGCACCTACTCAAACATTCAATTGCCTAGCTTACGGGCACGATTTGCATTTCTTTTAATAGCGCTCTAGCGCAGCAGCACCAAACTGCTTTGCGGCCTTATACCAAACGTAAAGCCACTCGCCCACAGGGTTTCCCATGGCCTCCTTGTACATGGCCCATACATACCAATAAAAGCCCACAACGCCAACCGCCGCCAAGCAGTGCCTCTCCTCAGCAGCCGTTGGAGTTCTACCATAATAAAAATGTAGAACATCGCATGCCTCTTCAACAGAGTAGCCCGATCCCTGGGCAACAAAGTTACCCAGATCACATGCATAATCCCCCATCGCGGCATATTCCCAATCGATCAGACGCATCTCATCGCCTTTTACGAGGAAATTGGGGCCATAGAAGTCGTTATGGCAAAACACCGGTTTTCCCTGATCGACTTTCATCTTTTCACCGAGAGACGTGATCAGCTTGAAGAGCTCATCAAAATCAAGCGGGAAGGGGTAATTGAGCTTCTTAAGCAACTCAACGATCTTCAATGCTTCGTTATAAAAATCAAACGACCACGGAGACTCTTCCCCACTCGTATGAAGCTTTCGAATCATGAAGAGGGCTTTTTCAACATGAACCTGATTGTGATAGTCAAAATCAATGCAGCCGTCGATGTAATGACTAATCTTCCAGCCCTCATTAGGATCCTCGTAAATAAAGGTATCGTCTAGGCCCAGCTTTTTTGCAACGCCGAGAGCATGAGTCTCGGCCTTACGATTAACGATTTCCTCGGTTCCATTGCCGGGATGTCTGTAGACGTATTGAGCGCCCTTGACCTCAAAGAGAACGGACAGGTTGGTAAGACCCGCCTTAATAGGATCCACACGAACGATATCTTCGCGATCGCAATCGAGTGTGGCACAAATGTTGTCGAGGATTTTGGAATCAACGTTGGCAAAGAAATCAGCATCAAAAGCCGTGAGATCGGTAACAAAGTTGAACTCATGGATCACATCGGGCTCAATGGGGCCGAGGACGATGTTGAACTGGTCTAGATGCGCAGCAAGAACGTCATCCCAAAGCAACCCTGCAGCATTGGGATCAGCGTGCACTGCCTTCAATAGAGCAAGGAAGGTTTGAGCGTCTTCGCGCGTAAAGTAAGCAGGCCCCTGCATGCGATACGTGTATTTTCCACCCCGGGCCATTCCGACAACTCGGTGTTTCTTATCCGCCTGCAAAGCGTATTCTTCAGTCTCTTCTTCTTCAAAAACCGCAGATACATAGGACTTAAAAACGTAAGACTTGAAGACGTTCTTTGAATAGTATTGATCGGAAGAGACGATATAAGCGTTGCTCAAATGGTCGCGAGCAGCCCAAACGGAGGAATGATTATTGCGGTCGGCATACTCATGGTTGATGACGATCTCCACGCCATACTTATCCTCCAAATAGAAAAAAGCCTCTTTCATGTAGCCGACGACAACAACTATGTGATTAATACCCGCTTCTTTGAGCTGGCTAATAAGACGCTCGATTAGCGTTTCCCCACACACTTCAAACATCGCTTTTGGCTTTTCAAAAGAAAGCGGGGCAAATCGAGTGCCCGCACCGGCAGCGAGGATGACGGCGCTGTCCGCCTTATACGGCGCAAGAGCCTCATGCCCCTCCTTCGTTAAAGCCCCATCAGCTTCGATCAGTCCCTTCGACTTGAGTTCAGCAAGAGCGTTGTTGACTGAGCCTAGGGATACTTGGATAGATTCGGCTATCGATCGTTGGGTAGCTGCCGCGTTCTGTCGCAAAGAAAGGAGCACGTCGAATTGACATTTTGTAAGCATGAGCACACCTTTGTTCAAATCATTACTATTTATTTACGTATTTGAACATAGTAGTTTACTTGAGTTATCAGGGCAAACAGGAAACTCTATGTAGACAGAAACTTCTAAGCAAAAAAGGATGAAATGGTCTGCTATCCACCCCATCTGCATAATCGGTCGCCACCTCGCGCTCGGCTCGTCTCGGGATTGGTCGGATCTCGACAAAGAATGCACCGGGATCAAGGTCGCCTACATCGGGCGCCTGGTGAAAGAAAAAGGCGTGCAGACCGCCATCGAGGCCGTCGAGCTTCTGCGCGGGCAAGGCGAGGACGTCGATCTGGTTATCGCCGGGAACGGCCCGCTCGCCGACAGCATCGCGTCCCTTACGGAAAGCCACATCCACTTCGTGGGCGCGCTAACCCCTGCGGATGTCTGCTCCCTCATGTCGAATGTCGACATATTCTGCTATCCGTCGACCTATCCAGAGGGTCTGCCATCGGTTCTGCTCGAGGCGGCGGCCCACAAACTCGCGATCATCTCGTCCAATTGTGCCGGAGCTGCAGACGCGACACCCAGTCCTGGCCATGGAACCATAGTTGAAACGCCAACAGCTCAAAACTTTGTAGATGCGATCCTTTGATATTGTGATAATCCCAAAGAAGCCATCAATGCTGGAAAACGCCTTTTTGAGCGTGTGCAGGACTATTTCTCCTGAAATCGAGCGCAGAGAAAATCGTTGCCGCCCTCTCCTAATCACATATCAAACTCATTATGATTCGCCGGAATCAGGCGGCCCATCCTTGCGGACATGCTGGGCTTATTATCGATAATTCAATCCCGCCCTCGACAAGGCATATAATAACGACATTAAAAATAGCCAATATCCCACGAGGTTCACGTGTCTCAGCTATCCCTAAAAAGCAATATGCTGTGGAATTCCATCGGATCCCTAACCTATTCAATGTGCCAATGGCTCATCACCGTTCTTGTCGTCAAGCTCTCCGCGGACTTCAGTGCCTCTGGTGCGCTTGCCCTCGCGATGGCCATGAGCAATGTATTTCAGCCAATCGCCCTGTATCGAATTAGGGCCTATCAAGTATCAGACGTTAAAAATGAGATAGCATCCGGCGTTTACGTTGCGTTAAGATTAGTTACCATATTCGTAGCATTCTCCATAACGCTTCTTTACGCTTTTTCCACCACGGCCATTTCCAACATCCTCTGCATTTTTCTTTACCTGGTATTCAGGGCTGGAGATGTCTTCATTGATGTCCTCCACGGCATCGATCAAAAAGAGTTGCGCATGGATTACTGTGGGCAATCCAATGCGATTCGCGGCGTTTTAATGCTCGCTGCCTTTTGTTGCGTGATGGTCCTAACCGACAACCTTAATCTTTCCATCGTCGGTATGATTTGCGCCACCTATCCCATCATTATTCTTGACTTAAAACGCGCATCGCAATTCTCTTCAGTTAAACCCATATTTCAGTTCTCAAAAATCTTTTTCCTGCTAAAGACTTGCCTTCCCTCGGTTATTGGAATGGCCGCGTGCAATCTAGTTGTAACTCAGGCTCGCCAATATCTTGGTACGAACATGGGACAAGACATGCTTGGCATCTATGCTTCTGTCTGCACGCCTGTCGTAATCATTCAAGCCTGCGCCGGATATATCTACGCGCCCCTATTGGGCGGTTTTGCAAACCTGATTGAGAATGATGATTTCCCAGGTTTTAGAAAAAGGCTTGGGAAAGTGTTGGTTGCAATGTTTCTTGTTTTTGGACTTGGAGCAACTGGCTTCTTCTTTATTGGAAAACAATTCCTGACAATTGTATTTGGCGCAAAAATCAGCGCTTACTCCTATTTGATGTATGCAGCTATACTGTCATGCGGAAGTGCCGCCTGCATTGCCTTTCTAGGCGACCTTTTGGTTGCAAAGCGAAAAATGATCATCTGTTGCATCTGCAATGCGATTGCACTTTGCCTTTCTCTCATTCTAACACCGTTCTTTATCAGAGAATTCGGCATGAACGGAGTCAGCTTGGTTATCGCGATCTCATACATACTTGGCTCACTGCTTATGCTCGTAAGCCTGCTCAGAGAAAACCCGGTGCGTTAAACGCCAAGAAGACGCGTGCATAAGTTCCAGCATCCCTTACGGAGAAAAGCGAGGCGGCCCAAAGTCCAATGGTCAAAAGGACGCTGGGGCGCCTTATCTACATGCACTTTAGACAAACGGCCTAAGCACGCCTTTAATCGGATATCCCACGTAAACGCTGTGCACGCGCACGCCGTAACGCGGGGACGCTGCTTCGATAATACGATCATTACCAAGATAAATTGCAATATGGCCGCTATAGCAAATCAAATCGCCACGCTGGCGTTGCGAAAAATCAAGATGTTTGAATTTCGGATCATTCCACATATCGTTTGCATAGTGATCATGACCTGGAGTGTAGTAATGATCCCACGGATTATAGCGCCCAAGATTCATGCCGGTTGCGTACAAACACTGCATGGCAAGACCGGCGCAATCCACGCCGACACCTGGCGCACATGAATAGTTCCAAATATATGGCGTGGTGCCCACGTAGTCATATGCACGAGTAATCATCGCGTTGATGCAGTCTTCTCTCGAAGCGTTATAGGGGATTCGAGACTCGGTACGATAGCCAAATATCCCCGCACCCATGTTTTTGACAGAGACAGAGCGATTGGAAACTTGATAGTACTGACTAGGATTTTGAAAACCGATATAGGGAAGAGTCGCCTTACTCGAATAGAAAGGAATACCGCCGCCGAGAGCCTTTGTGCCACGCGCTCTGACGCAAACCTGCACAGCCTGAATATCCAGATAGCAGGAAATGGTTCCAGCCGAAGCTCCGTTTTTTGCCCAGCCGAGCCAACCGAGCTTATCCACGTAAACTCGATAATAGATATCGAACTTCTTTGAAAAATCCCCGGTAGGCGTTATCTGAATCGCTTGGACTGCATGGCATGAATCAGTTGAACCAGCAGCCCCTTGCGAAACGTAGCCTTGCCAACCGAGACCCGATAAATGAACCCGATATTTAAATGAGCCGGAAATATCAGAGGTCGAGCGAAGCTCAAAAGCATGAATAGATCCCTGACCGACCACGCCAGAAATGCCATCGGCGGCGACCTCGTTTTGCCAACCGGATGAAATAAGAGATTTATAGGTAATAACAGGAGCGGACACAAAAGGCGAGGCAGTCGAACCTGGAGCCTCCCCGCCCTTTTTAACCAGCCTCACCTGCACGGCCTCGAGCCGGCAGGACAAGCCCGTCGTGCCGGCGTCCTCGCCGTTCTTGGCCCAGCCCATCCAGCCGTAGCCGGCGGCGTGCACGCGGTACCACACGTCGTAGTCCCGCGCGGCCTCGCCGGTGAGCCTCAGGCGCACGGCCTCGACGGCGCGGTACTGCCCCGTGGTGCCGCCCTCGGAGGGCGACGGGGAGTCCCAGCCCTGCCAGCCGAGGCCCGAGACGTTCGCGTCGACCTCGACCGAGGAGCCGTCGGCGTAGTCGGAGCCGCACAGGGCGACCCTGAGGGCCTCGAGCCTCAGTGACTCCCCGGTGGTGCCGGCGGTCGCGCCGTCGCGCACGGCCGGGAGCCAGCCGTACTTCGCGACGTGGGCCCGGCACTCGACATGAAGATCACTACCGCCGGCAGAAAAACCGTCTTTATACCAGTAATTGATATCGCAATGTCCATCGATGCCCGGCACAGTAGAAAGGCATGAATATTGCCAGCAGTCAAACTTGGCAGGATACTCCGGACCCAAGCCCAAAGAGGCGTCATAGCGCTGCCCATACCAATACTGCGCAGTCCAGATGTTCCAGCCGCTATTGGTAAAGCACGGGTCGGTCAGGATGTTTTTGAACCAGCTGGCGCTCGCATAGATACCGGGAGTGTAGCCAGCAGCAGAGATCGTGTTGCAGAATGCCGTAGCAATCGCCGCGTGATCGGTGTCCTTGATGCTGTCATCTTCAAGGTCAAGATATACCGGCAACGTAGGGTTATGGCCCTTTAGCAGCGCAATGATGCGATCTGCACCCTTCACGGCATCGTCAGCATTCTGTGCGTACGAATAGGTGTATACGCCGTAAGGAATACCCAGGCGCTCGCACTCAGTCACATTGCGCTGAAAATAGCTATCGGTATACCAGCCATCCGGCTCGCGAGCATTGATGTTGCCAATCTTCAGGATTGCAAAGTCAATACCTGCATCCTTGACTTTCTGCCAATCGATATCTTTCTGGTGTCCGCTTACATCGATACCCTGCAACGTAGCGCCTTCGGGCATTTCGTGCATCGAGCGAGACTCGATGCCGAGGTCAGTTGCGTTATCGTCCTGCAGGTCGCTACGTAACTGACCGTTCTGGTAACGCCAGGAGTTTGCCTCGCTGTCACCAATTACGGTGCCATCTGCCGCCTGCTCGTCCTCAGTATCGAGAGACTCGGGAGCCGCAGCGTCCTCCTCGTTCGCCGTCTGGCCTTCATCCGCAGCGTCGGCGGGGGCTGCTTCGTCTTGCGCCGCATCCGCAGAGTCAGCGTCTTTGCTCACCCCATCGGTTGTGCCATCAGACACGTCCCCGGCAGAGCTATCCTGTGTACTGGATGCGTCAGCCGCCTCGGCAGTAGACTGCTGAGTCTGCAGCGTAGCAGCATAGGCAGCCATGGGCTGCAGAAGCGCCGATGCGCACAGCACGTAGGTGAGAGCAATAGCAACGGCGGATTTAATTAGATGCTTAAATCGATTCATGAAGACGGCCTTTACAATCTCTGGCATTTACGCAGCAATCATTTTAGCAGGCTGAGCTTCTATACATATTGCATTATCGCGAAATGACAGCTATCGAAAGGCAATGTATTTGAAAATAAGCTCCGACACCCTTCGGGATTAGTCGGCCAAGTCGCGCTTGTTCATTGCTGTTCGCGCCACGATGACCTCCCGCAACCCTGATTCAAAATCATCATGTATGGGGACCCACCCAAGCTCACGTCGCAACTTAGATGTATCAATTGCATAGCGTCTATCGTGACCGGGGCGATCACTCACCCAATCGATGAAGTTACGGGGTTTGCCCATATCCTTAAGAATCGTCTGCAGGACCTCAAGATTACTCCGCTCGCAATTGGCGCCAATCAGATAAGTCTCTCCCAGCCTGCCCTCATTCAGAATGGTCCATACAGCACGGGCATGGTCATCAACGTGAATCCAATCACGAACATTTTTGCCGTCGCCATACAGCCTCGGACGCCTACCATACCTAATGCTCCCTATCGCTGCAGGGATGAACTTCTCTTCGTTTTGCAGCGGACCATAGTTGTTGCAACAGTTTGAAATAGTAACTGGCAAGCCATATGTGCGAGCCCATGCGCGAACAAGCAGATCAGAACTCGCCTTGGATGCCGCATAGGGCGAACCTGGTCGATACGGCGAATCCTCCGTGAAGCGCACAGGATCTTCCAAGGCAAGATCGCCAAAAACCTCGTCCGTGCTTACATGATGGAAGCGAATGCCGTGCGCGCGAGCAACTTCGAGCAAACAATACGTACCTTCAACGTTCGTTTTTATGAACGGCGCCGCATTGGCTATCGCGTTATCGTTATGAGACTCGGCGGCAAAATGCACGATGGCATCATGACCTGGCACCACGCGCTTCAACAGTCCACGATCGCAGATGTCGCCCACCACAAGATGGACCCGCCCAGCAGGCAAATCCTCGATGTTACGCATGTCGGCAGCATACGTGAGCTTATCGAGCACTGTCACATGAACGTCTAGCGCGTGATTCACGACATAGCGGACAAACGCACCGCCGCAAAATCCGCAGCCGCCTGTCACTAGGATGTTCTTATATCGTGTCCGCATGTTTGTCATCCGTTCTCGATCTAATTGGTATCGTCATTAAGTGTATTGCCGAAACTTAACCAACGCATCGTTAAGCAGTAAGAAAGCTATCTGGGGACCAAGCGCTGAAAACACTTATATCTATAAATGAACTTCGTTCTAATACAATTAATCCTAAGCAAAATCTGCATGCATGTATAAAGTCAATTCCACAATCAACTCGAAGGAGAACAAATGAGATTGTCTTTTTACTCACAAACATATGAAACAACCTTGTTCCAGGGCATCCGATTGCGACTTATGATGCTCTGGTTTCCCATACGGCGACTATTACGAGCATTGAAACGACTGGCGAAACGCCAAATTATTTGGATTGCCGTTCTTGTTATCTTCGTACCAACGGCGGGGGCAATGTTATACGCAGTCTGCAATGCCTTCAGCGAAGAATCGCGCTTTGTTGTAGTTTTTGAAGTCGCTTCTATTGTCTTGAGCTCTGTAGTCTTGTTGCAAATACAAGAAGCCATACAAAAAGAAACCGAAAGAAATCTTCAGCTGAAACGACAGTGGTCTTTTTATTCAGAAATAAAGAGCGAATTAACAACGCTTACGATTCAACTTGCAAGTGCATTTGGCCATCCATCACCGGACTGGGATCTGTTCAATAATCAAAAAACTCTGAATAGCTACCTGGCCTCCTTGGGAGAAGTAACTATCCGAAAGGAACCAGGCACGGCTATTTCATTGCTGTTTGATATTCGGGACTATGTGAACGGCCTTCGAAACGACCCTCGAAGTTATTACCTCATTGATTGCGACCTGATGGAGCCTTGTTCCCGCGATTCACACTTATTCGAATCTCTAGACTTGTTTATCAAATACAACCTCGATAATCTCTCAAAAAATGAATCAACTAAGCTAGAGTTTGAGCAGCTTCTTAATATCGAAATGGCGATTATCGCCAGCACCCGCAGGCCCTGGAATTACGCAAACGACATAGCGCATCGGCTTCTTATCAAAAAGGTGTTGGAAACCCGCGGACAAAAGTTCTAGGTCAGTTGTAAACGGCTCTGTCCGCTCAGTATCTATTCATCTACATTTGCTCTGCTTATCAACATCCCTCGCTAAAACCACGCCGAACAAATCAAGCTATACTTAAACCCAATAAATGACTCAGAAAGGTGCACTCTTGCTCACCGTGCATTTTGGCGACATGGAAAACGTTGTGTACAACACGTCGGTGTATTTCAACAACGTCTATTCCCCCGACTGGTTTGAAGACCCCTTTGCGCAGCGCATCATCAAATCGATTGACCGTGGAACCGTCCTCGGCCCCAATGCGATCGAGACCAGAGCCCTGGGCATCATTCCTCCCGAGAAGCTCTCCAGCGGAACCAAAACGCTTCTACTCATGCACTTTATGCCCAACATGGTCTACAACGCCTCAAACTGCGGCGACAACTGCTCGTATTGGATTTTGCGAATCGCGGCTAAGCAGGACATCACCATCAATCTTTACCATCTTATGGATTTTGGTAAAGGTAGATTTACCATGACCGTCTCCAACACTGGAGACATCGTCCACTCCATGAACGAGCTTATCCCCATCGCGCTCCGTTGTCTAAAGGAGACCGCATAATGCACGGCGAGTACCTCGTCACCGTGGCGAACAACCGGGTTAAATTCAAACTGAATATCCGTCGCAACCTAACCATTCTCCAGGGCAACAGCGCAACCGGCAAAACGACCCTTCTTGAGCTTATCGATCAGTTCGACCAGCTAGGGCCGGACAGTGGCGTCTCCGTTGTATGTGATGCCCCCTGTCACGTCCTTTCCGGGCGCAATTGGAAACGCGATCTTAAAGAAATCAGTTCAAGCATTGTTTTTATCGATGAAGACAGTGCGTTCATGCGCTCCCATGAGTTTGCCCACGCCGCAAGAGAGAGCGACAACTACTATGTCCTTGTAGCACGCGAATCCCTCCCCCAGCTTCCCTATAGCGTGGATGAGATCTACGGATTAAAAAACACCAACAGGGCGACAACCAAGTATCCCGTCTACTCCCGGATATACACGTCGACGTACCGCATCTACGGAGAACAATCGTTCTCGGGGCAACGCCCCGGGCTTGTTATCGTGGAAGATTCCAACTCTGGATATGAATTCTTTAGCGCTTTGTGCCTTAAAAGCGGCATTCCTTGCGTAAGCGCAAAGGGAAAGTCGAATATCTACTCGACCATTCTTGCAAGCAATGCAACCAGCTTCCTGGTTATTGCCGATGGTGCCGCTTTCGGACCCGAGATGGAAGCCGTCTATGCACTCACAAGGCTAAAGAACATCGAGCTTTTCTTACCGGAGTCCTTCGAGTGGCTCGTTCTTTCTTCGGGGCTATTCGACGATACCGAAATGCGAGAGATGCTCGAGCATCCAGCCGATTTTATTGACTCGGAGCGGTTCTTTAGTTGGGAGTCATTCTTCACCGATGCTCTCATCCAAAAAACTAAGGACACCTATCTTGCCTATCGCAAGAAGGAACTCAACCGCGAATACCTAAAGGAACGCGCGGCAAGCGCCATTGAGGCCACGCTCCCAAGCTTGGGCTTTAACGCCTCGTAACTCCCGGCCCCATCCCCCAATGTGTCACATTAAACCTGTCGACTTTTTGACACACTCCGGGGTAGACAACGGGAACGCCGCCCCAAGGGCAACGTCCCCGTCAAAACTCGCAAATTGTCGCGCGCACAACTACTTGAGCGTTGCGTACATCACGGCCTTGATGGTATGCATGCGGTTCTCGGCCTCGTCAAAGACCTTGGACTGCGCGGACTCGAACACCTCGTCGGTCACTTCCATCTCGGTGATGCCAAACTGCGCGGCCTTCTCGGCGCCCACCTGGGTGTTGGTGTCGTGGAAGCTGGGCAGGCAGTGCAGAAAGATCGCCTCGGGCTTAGCCATCGCCATAACCTCAGACGTCACGCGGTAGGGCTCCAGCTGCTCGATGCGCTCGGCCCATACCTCGTCGGGCTCGCCCATCGAAACCCACACGTCGGTATAAATCACGTCGGCGCCCGTGCAGGCATCGGCCACGTCGCTCGTCAGCTTGATGGTGCTGCCGTTCTCCTGGGCAATGGGCGTACATGCGTCCACCACGTCGGCGGCGGGCATGCAGGACTCGGGACCGCAGGCAACAAAGTTCATGCCCAGCTTGGCGCAAACGACCATGAGCGAACGCGCTACGTTGTTCTTGGCGTCGCCCATAAACACGACGGTGCGGCCCTTGATGTCGTAGTTGAAGTTCTCCTGGATGGTAAGCACATCGGCGAGCATCTGCGTGGGGTGCCATTCATCGGTAAGACCATTCCACACAGGCACGCCGGACTTTGCGGCAAGTTCCTCAACGTCTGCCTGGGCAAAGCCGCGGAACTCAATGCCATCGTACATGCGGCCGAGCACGCGCGCGGTGTCCTCGATGGACTCCTTCTTGCCCACCTGCGAGCCAGAGGCATCCAGGTAGGTTACGCCCATGCCCAAATCCATGGCGCCCACCTCAAAGGAGCAACGGGTACGCGTGGAAGTCTTTTGGAAGAGCAGGACGATGTTTTTGCCCTCCAAGTAGCGGTGCGGGGCGCCCGTGCGCTTGAGGTCCTTAAGGTTGCGGGAGAGTGCCAGCAGGTACTCGATCTCTTGGGTAGAGAAGTCGAGCAGCTTCAAAAAGCTGCGACCAGAGATATTGACGCCCATAGCAGGTCCTTTCGTCAGGGAAACTGGTCAAAAGTATGCCACGTTCGCATGCACTCTGCACGGGTAAAGCGCACGGGGCCGTTTTGTTAACAAAATGTCCCTTCATCTAGGGGCGGCACGTGTATACGATTGGGCCACCTGCTGCCGCCGGCATCGTGATTCCCGGCGCGTACACGGCCGTGCCCCGCCGGCATGTAAAACCGAGCACATAACGCCTGTGTAATCATATGGTCAACAATCCAATATGTGCCCCCTCCCCACCCAAAAGCCGGGTATTGTTGATGGCGAGCAAAGTACATGCAAAGGGAGCATCATGGCAAAAAATAAGGACAGCAAGAAATCGGCCGCGAAAAACGTGGTAACGGTCTCGCCACGCAAGCGTCACGACCTCAGCTACACGCAAAATCGCGAGCTTTCCTGGCTGCGTTTTGACGGCCGCGTGCTCGACGAGGCCTTTGACGAGACGGTTCCGCTATTCGAACGCCTCAAGTTTGTCTCCATCTTCGAGAGCAACCTCGTCGAGTTCTTTATGGTGCGCATAGGCGGCCTGTCAGACCTCGCCACACTCAAGCGCCAGCCCGTAGACAACAAGAGCAATATGACCCCCGCCGAGCAGATAGAGTGCGTTTTTAATGCTCTCCCACCGATGATCGATCGCGCAGTTGACGCCCAGCATCGCATCGAGGCAGCGCTGGAGAGCTATGGCATCGTGCGCGCGCACCCCGACATGCTCGACGGCGATGAGCGCACCTTTGTAGAGGGTTACTTCCAAGCCTACGTCTCCCCCGTCATCTCACCGCTCGTCATCGATCCGCGCCATCCCTTCCCCAACCTGCGCAACGGAGGGCTGTATCTGGCATGCGCCATCGAGAGCGCCGAAGAGGAAAACCTGTTGGGCCTGATCGAGATCCCGCCCTCGCTCAACCGCGTGATCGAGATGCCGCACGCTGTGGGCGAATACCGCTATATCCTGCTCGAAGACGTTATTCTCGCCTGCTTTGACAGCTGCTTTGGCAGCTATACGCCACTCGATCGCGCCGTGATCCGCGTGACGCGCAACGCCGATATCGACCCCGACGGCGAGGGTGTAGAAGAAGACGAAGATTACCGCATGCACATGAAGCGCATTCTCAAGAAGCGCTTGCGCCTGCAGCCGGTGGCTCTTTCCGTCTCGGGCGACCTTGCCCCCTCCACGCTCAAGACCATCCGCAAATCGCTTGGCCTCAAATCGCGCTCGGTTCTGCGCATGGACGCCCCGCTCGACCTTGGCTATGTCTTTGGTATCGAAAGCCATGTACCGACGCATGCGCGCGAGAGGCTTTTATTCCCCCCGTTCAAGCCACAGCAGAACCCCGATATCGACCCCTCCCGCCCCATGCGCGAACAGGTGCTCGAGGGCGATAAGCTCCTCATGTACCCCTATCAGGCCATGACGCCATTGCTGGACCTTGTGCATCAGGCGGCCTTTGACGAGGATTGCATCTCCATCCGCATCACGCTCTACCGCGTAGCCAAGCAAAGCCGCCTGTGCGAAAGCCTGATCGACGCGGCGGAGAACGGCAAGGAAGTCACCGTCCTCATGGAGCTGCGCGCCCGCTTTGACGAGCAAAACAACATCGAATGGGCCGAACGTCTGGAAGAGGCAGGCTGTACCGTCATCTATGGCTCCGAAGGCTTTAAGTGCCACTCCAAGGTCTGCCAGATCACCTATCGCGAGGGCATGTCGCTCACGCGTCTCACGCTTTTGGGCACCGGCAACTTTAACGAGAAGACGGCCAAGCTGTACTCGGACTTCATGCTTATGACCGCGCATCCCGGCATAGGCGAGGATGCAAACCTGTTCTTCCGCAACCTCTCGCTTGGTAACCTCAAGGGCGATTACCGCTACCTGGGCGTAGCGCCCGCAGGTCTCAAGCCCCTCATCCTGCGCGGCCTCAACCGCGAGATCGAGCGCGCACAGGCAGGCCAGCCCGCCCGCGTGTTCTTCAAGCTCAACTCGCTCACCGACCGCGAGGTTATCGACAAGATTTCCGAGGCCAGCCGCGCCGGCGTGCAAGTGCAGATGATCATCCGCGGCATCTCGTGCCTGCTGCCGGGCATCGAGGGCAAGACCGACGGCGTGCACATCCGCTCCATCGTGGGACGCTTCTTGGAGCACGCGCGCATCTACTCGTTTGGCGTGGACTCCGACACGATCTATCTGTCCTCCGCCGATATGATGACGCGCAACACCGAGCATCGCGTAGAGATTGCCTACCCGGTGCTCGATCCCGCATGCCGTGCCCTCGTGCAACGCTATGTGCAAACGCAGCTCAAGGACAACGTGAAAGCTCGCGTGCTCTCGCCCTCAGGCGAGTGGATGCCCGTGACGCGCGGTGCGGGCGAGGCTCCGTTCAACTCGCAGGAGTATCTGCTGGCCCGCGCATATCGCGATGCCGACGAGGCAGCAACCAAACGCGAGAGTGCACCCCTAGTGGACATTCCAGACGATAGCCCCGCAGCCATGGCGCAGGCCGAGGCGGAGCTTGATGCAGCCGAGGCATCCGCTGTCGAGGCTCAGACACTGGCCGCATCAAGCGGGAATGCTGGGGCGCCGCAGACCGCAGCTGCCGCAGGCATCCCCGTAAAGGCAACCATCGTGGAGCCCGAACCGGATAGCCAGGCGGAATCTGCACCTCGCGCGACTGCCGGCAGCTCTCGTGGCCAGCACGCAAGGCCCAAAGCGGCCGCAAAAAAGGCGCTTGCACGCCGCCAGCCGGGCCGCTTCAAGCTAGGCCTGGGGCTCATCGGCATGGGCATAAAGACGCTCATCACCGGTAAGACCAAGTAGAGAACGCGTCAACACGCACGTGCCACCCGTGCCCTCCTGCGCAACCTGCTACTATGAACAGGTTGAATACGCAGGAGGGCATAATCATGAAACTCACTATCGAATCCATGATGTACGGACCGGACGGCCTCGCGCACGCCGAGGACGGCAAAGCTGTATTTGTTGCCGGCGGTGTTGCGGGAGACGTCGTGGAGGCACAAATCGTCGAGGACGGCTCTTCGTTCTCGCGCGCCACGGTAAGCGAGGTGCTGGAACCCTCCCCCAGCCGTGTGAATTCGCCCTGCCCGTTTGTGGGCGTCTGCGGCGGATGTCCCTGGGGCGGCCTCTCCCGCGAGGCACAGCTCGCCGCAAAGGAAGAAAACCTGCGTTCCTCGCTCAAACGCATTGGCAAGTTTGATGACGACGCTGTCGCCCAGCTGGTGCAGCCCATCCGCGCCACCCGCGATGATTGGGGCTACCGCAATAAAATCGAGCTCGCGCCCACCATTCAAAATGGACGCTTCCGCCTGGGCCTGCACGGGCGCGATCCGCAGCAAATCATCCATGTGGACGCCTGCCCTCTTTTTGAAAAGAAGTTCCCCCGCGCCATCAAGGCTGTTTCTGGTGCCCTGGGCTTTTTGGGCAACTCGCACGACCTTTCGCTCGAACGCGTAGGCATTCGAGCTTCACGCCGCACACGCGCGCTCGAGGTTGCCCTGTGGACGCCCACCGGTGGCTTCCCCCGAGGTCAAGTGTCGCGTGTACTCTCCGACGCACTGCCCTCAACAAGCATGGTCCGTGTGATGAGCAAGGGCGAAAAAAAGGCTCGTCGCGTCTCCAAGGTCGAGGTTCTCTCCGGCGAGGGCTCATGGACCGAGGATATCGCCGATTCTCAGATGCGCCTTTCTGCACCTTCGTTTTTCCAGGTCAACACCAAAGCGGCCGAGATTCTCATCGATCTGGTCATGGATGCACTGAACCCACAGCCCGAGGAAGTCGCCGTGGACCTTTACTGCGGTGCCGGCACCTTTACGCTGCCGCTTGCGCGCCGCTGCGAGTACGTCGCTGCCGTTGAGGCGTATGGCCCCGCAGTGCGCGACCTACGTCGCAACCTCGAAATCAACCACCTGGACAACGTTGACGTCATCGGCGGCGATGCCGTACGCGAGTTCCCCGACGAGGATGCCGATGTGCTGGTTGTGGACCCGCCGCGCGCGGGACTCGCGCCCGAGGCTATCGACCTCATCGCCAGCACCTCCGCCCGAGACGTCGCCTATGTGAGCTGCGACCCCGCCACGCTTGCACGCGACCTCAAGCGCTTCTGTGACGAGGGCACATTCGTACCTGTAAGCATCACCCCGGTGGACCTCTTCCCCCAAACATTCCACTGCGAGGCTGTCACTCATCTGACGCGCAAATAGCCCGCGCCGCACCGCAATCCGAACGTGACAAAATAAACCTGTCGACTTTTTGTCACACTCATGGCCTTAGCGGGGTATAAAAGCCCCAACATCAACCACGTCCGAGAGGGAAAACATGTCTGCTGTTGCCATTCTTGCCGCCGATGGCTTTGAGACGATCGAGTGTCTGACCATTGTCGATGTCCTGCGCCGCGGGGGCGTGCGCGCCACGCTTGTGTCCATCATGCCCACGCGCGACGTCATCTCGGCCCAACAGATCTCCGTCTCGTGCGACTGCACCTTTGACGAGGTCGACTTCTCGGAATATGACTACGTGGTGCTCCCCGGCGGCATGCCTGGCACCACCAACCTGCAAAACGACGGGCGCGTATGCGACGTTGTGCGCGAGTTCGCCGCAACCAAGCACGTCGCCGCTATTTGTGCAGCACCTTCCATCCTGGCCCACCTGGGCCTGCTTGAGGGCCGACGCGCCACCTGCTTCCCCGGCTTTGAGCTCGACTTCCCCGAAGGCACCTATGCAGGTAGCAAGACCGTCGTTGTCGACGGCAATATCATTACTGCGTCGGCCATGGGACAGGCACTTCCCTTTGCCCTCGCCGTTCTTGAAGATATTGCCGGAGAGGTTGCCGTCTCCAAGGTTCGTGAGGGTATCCAGCTGTGATCTTAGCTTCGCAATCGCCGCGTCGCATTGAGCTGATGCGAGAGGCCGGCTATGACATTCAGATCGTCCCCGCCGATATCGATGAGACCCCGCGTGCTGGAGAATCACCCTTTGAGCTCGTAGAACGTCTGGCTTGCGCCAAGGCGACAGCTATCGCTGCGCTGCCACTCGCAGCAAGCCAGATCGTTGTTGCAGCCGACACCATCGTCGCGATCGACAACAAAAAGCTTGGCAAGCCCCACGATACCGATGAAGCTTTCGCCATGCTGCGTGACCTCTCCGGTCGCACACACCAGGTGGCAACCGGCGTCTGCATTATCTCCGGAGGCACACGTCGATCCTTTGTTGAAGTGACCGACGTCACATTCTATGAGCTAAGCGACGCCGAAATCGAAACCTATGTGGCAAGCGGCGAGCCCATGGACAAAGCAGGCGCCTACGGCATCCAGGGCGTAGGCGGCCGTATGCTCGTTCGCGCCATCAATGGCGACTTCTACAACGTGGTGGGTCTTCCCATCGCTCGCGTCAAACGCGCGCTCGACGCCCTTTAACGGGTTTCGACCTGTTTTGCCGCCCATATAATATGTGACCTGAATAAAACAATTCGAAATAGGTACCCTAAATCGATTTTGCGAAGTAGAGACCGTTTTCGAACAGCAAAGGCCCAGGATACGGAAGGGTAAAACAGTCGTCTATTCACGAAATTCTATTTAGGGTACCTATTTCGAGAAGTTTTGAAAAAAGAGGGGGCGAACGCCCCCTCTTTTCGTGTTTTAACGCAACCTGCTAGCACCGCAGACAATTTAGTTGAATTTAAAGATCTTCGAGGCCATGTGATAAATGCCCACAGTGGTCTTCTCGCCGGCGCGGCCACGTAGGTTGGTAAAGAAGCCGAGCACGCCATAGCGAGCATGGCGATACATGCGAGCGTCAAACTCCTTGAGGTCCGCCCAGAGTTGCTTCAAGCGCTCGTCAGCGCCCTCCTCGTCGGAAAGCTTGGTGAACACCGAGCAAATGGCCATCATCATGGTGAAATAACCCATCATGTAGCTGCGCAAACGCGAGCTCTCGATGTCGTCAAACAAATGGAACGAGTTCATCATGATACGCGTCACGCGGAACTGCTGGTCCAGACGCTTAACCATGGTGGCCTCGTTAACGCTCTGGCCCTCGCGACCAATGAAGTAGCGATACAGGTCGATATCGGCGTAGTACATGGTGCGACAGCGCGGCAGCGGCACGTACGCATAGATGTTATCCACGTAGAAGGTGTGCGCCGGCATGGGCAGGCCCTCATCGCGCAGCACATCGGTGCGGTAGCACAGGCTATGCATGAGCAGGTTTTGATCGGGGCGGAAGCGGCCCATCTCGTCCCAGCCAAAAATCTTCTTGCGCGGCAATGCCATGCGGTAGCTCACGGTATTGTGCGTACCTTCATGCACTTTCTCGTACACGTAGTTCGAGATAAACAGGTCCACACGCAAATCGCGCTCGATAAAGCCACGCAGGATGGAAAGCATGGCAGAAAGCGCCTGGCCGTCCAGCCAGTCGTCGGAGTCGACAACCTTATAGTAGATGCCCTGAGCCTCGCGCAGGCCGGCCATCACGGCCATGCCATGTCCGCCGTTCTCCTGATGCACCGCACGAATGATCCCGGGATAGCGAGCCTCCCACTCATCGGCCTTCTGCGGCGTCTCGTCGTGGCTGCCATCGTCGACGATGATGATCTCCACATCGGAAGCGTAGGCAGAACCCTCCAGGATAGAGGTGATGCAATGGTCCATGTCGGCAGCGGCGTTGTAGCTGGGGATGCCGAAGGTTATGGTCTTGGCGCAGGCGGTATTAGGCATGACAGGCGATAATCTCATCAGACAGGTTAAGGGCAGAATCGGTTACGGCGTCCATGTCGTAGTAGCGGTACTCCGCCAAACGACCCACCGGGTGGAAGTTGGAAAGGTCCTGGACGCGCTCGAGATAGCGCTCGTACAGCGCACGGTTCTCGGGCTCAAGAATCGCATAGTACGGAGTCTGACCGCTACCAGGCTCGTAGGCGTGGCTGTACTCCTTCATGATAACGGTCTTGCCGGGAACAACCTGACCGGTCATGTTCTTGAACTCGGTGATACGCGTGAAGTCCTCGCTCGTGGTGTAGTTGACGGTACCCACCGGCTGGAACTGGTCCATGTCGAGGGTCTCGAACTTCATGTCGAGCGTACGGTACGGCAGGGCGCCCAGATCAAGATTGAACAGCTCGTCCAGCGGACCGGTGTAGACAATCTCGCCGCCATAGACCTTGCCGCACACGCGCACAATGGTATCGCCGATCTCGAAGATATCGCGTGCGTCCACATCGCAGTAGACATCGATAAGGTCGTGGTCGAGCATATGCTCGAACAGCGGGGTGTAGCCATCGGCGGGCATTCCCTGGTACGGAGCCTGCGGGAAGTAGCGGTCATCGTCACCGATGAAAACGGGCACGCGTCCGGTGATGGACGGGTCAATCTGATCGGGGGTCTGGCCCCACTGTTTCATGGTGTAGTGCAAAAAGACATTCTCGAACACGTAGTCCGCAACCTCGGCGAGGTCAGGGTCGCTCTTCTTGCGCAGCTCCATGATAGGAACCTTGACGTCGCGGCCAAAGGTATCCACAAGCTTGTTAAAGAGCTGCTCGCCGCGCTCTTCGCCAAAGGCGAGCTTTAGGCTCTGATGGTTGAAGGGCACGGGCATCAGGGTGCCGTGAATGTTGGCGAGGACCTTGTGCTGATAGTCCGTCCACTTGGTAAAGCGCGACAGGAAGTTGTGCACGCGCTCGTTGAAGGTGTGGTAGATGTGCGGACCGTACTTGTGGACAAGGATGCCGTTTTCGTCCAGGTAATCGTAGGCGTTGCCCGCAATATGGTCGCGGCGCTCGAGCACGGCAACATGGAATCCAGCGTTTTCGGCCAAACGGCGCGCGCAAACGGCGCCGGCGTATCCGGCACCCACGACGATCATGTCATATGCGTCGGGGTTAAATTTCTCCGGTAGACCAGAAGTGATCTGCATTACAGCTCCTTGCAGGAAATTCGAATGCGCAAGCTCTATAGCGTGCACAAAATGTCGTATGGATTATAGCGCGTGGTACCTATAATGTTTCGTGCCACACAAGGAATGCTCAACATGAACTTGAATGTTTGTGCGCAAAGAGATGAGGAGAGACATGAGCGATTTCCTGGACCGTATGAAAGCTGCTGCCAAGGCAGACAAGAAGACCATCGTTCTTCCCGAGGGTGAGGACCCCCGCACCATCGAGGCTGCCAAGAAGATTGTCGAGGAAGGCCTTGCCAACCTCATCATCCTGGGCGACCCCGCAGAGATCGACGTTCCCGGCGCCACCGTTATCAACCCCCGCACTGCCGAGCGCAAAGAGGATTATGCCGCCAAGTTCGCCGAGCTTCGCGCTAAGAAGGGCGTCACCCTTCCCGAGGCTCGCGAGCAGATGAACGACGCCACCTACTTTGGCACCATGATGGTCAAGATGGGCGACGCCGACGGCCTGGTCTCCGGCGCTTGCCACTCCACGGCCAACACCCTGCGCCCCGCACTGCAGATCCTAAAGACCGCCCCCGGCACCAAGCTGGTCTCGGCCTTCTTCATCATGTGCACCAAGACCCCCGAGTACGGCGAGAACGGCACCCTGCTGTTTGCCGACTGCGGCCTGAATATCAACCCCACCGCCGATGAGCTCTCCGAGATCGCCATCGCCTCCGCCGACTCCTGGCGCGCCTTTATGCCCGGTGCCGACCCCAAGGTCGCTATGCTCTCCTTCTCCACCATGGGCTCCGCCAAGGGCGACGTTCCCGCCAAGGTCCAGGAGGCCGTGCAGCTTGCCAACGAGAAGGCTCCCGAGCTTGCTCTCGACGGCGACCTGCAGCTCGACGCCGCGCTCGTGAAGTCCGTGGCCGAGCTCAAGGCTCCCCACTCCTCCGTTGCCGGTAACGCCAACATCCTGGTCTTCCCCGACCTTGAGAGTGGCAACATCGGCTACAAGCTCGTTCAGCGCTTCGCTGGTGCCGAGGCTTACGGCCCCGTGCTCCAGGGTATCGCCAAGCCGGTGAACGACCTGTCCCGCGGCTGCTCTGCAGACGACATCGTGGGCGTCGTTGCCATCACCGCCGTCCAGGCTCAGATGGCCGAGTAACCTTGCTGCTCAAAAGCCCTTTTCTAACGCGCCTGTCTACGCGGTAAGAATTCGCCCTCCCCCGTAACGACCAGTCGGTCAAAGCGAGGGAGGGCGTTTTTTATCTACAGGCTACGGCATATCCCAAGCCGTATGATCTGTGTGCAGCAGCTTTTCGGAAAGCTCGGAAAGCGGCTCGCACAGAAAGTCTCGATAGCAGGCTGCCACGTCGGGATTCTCGTGGCTAAAGCGGATCTGCGCATCATGGTCAAGCGCTCGCAGCACCGCCGCCCTCTCGTCGGCAAGCTCAACGCCATCCTGAATGGGCTGGCCGCCACCGCCAACGCAGCCGCCCGGGCACGCCATGACCTCAACGAAGTCATAGTGCACAGCGCCGCGCTCCAGCGCATCGAGCAGCTTGCCGGCATTTGCCAGGCCATGGGCTACCGCCACGCGCAGCTCGCGGCCGTTGAGGTCGAAGACGGCCTCGCGCCAGCCATCACAGCCACGAACCCCCTTAAAGGCATCGGGCGCGGGATTCTCCCCCACTACAAGGAAATATGCCGAGCGCAGCGCCGCCTCCATAACGCCGCCGGTCGTGCCAAAGATCACACCGGCACCCGTGCCAAAACCAAGCGGTCGATCGAGCTCGCGATCTTCGTAGCTGGCGGGGTCCATATGCGACGCCCGAATCATGCGCACGACCTCGCGAACCGTCAGGACAACGTCAACATCGGGGTCGCCGCCCTCCCCCACCATGGTGGGAAGCGCGGCCTCGGTTTTCTTCGCAACGCAGGGCATGACCGAGACGCAAAAGACATCCTTCGCCTCGACACCAAGCGCATCGGCATAATGCGTCTTTGCCATGGCGCCAAACATCTGCTGCGGGGACTTCGAAGTCGAGACCTGCGGCACGAACTGCGGATAGCGCGCCTTGACGTAGCGCACCCAGCCCGGACAGCACGACGTCATGAGCGGCAACGCGGGCGCATCCTCGCCGCCGGCGTCATGCCTGGCAATGCGGTGCAGCAGCTCGGAACCCTCTTCCATAATGGTGAGGTCAGCCGAGAAATCGGTATCGAAGACATAGCTCGCACCCATGGCATGCAGGAGGGAGCAGAGGCGCTCGACCGTTGCCTCCTCACGGGAAAGACCCAGCTCCTCTCCCCAGGAGGTGCGCACGGCAGGAGCGATCTGGAACATGACGACTTTGTTCGGGTCTGCCATGGCGTCAAAGACGCGCTCGGTGTCGTCGCGCTCACGAAGAGCGCCCACGGGACAATGGGTGATGCACTGACCGCACGCGGCGCAGTCGACCTCGGTGATGGGCTTGCGGCCGCACACGTCCACAGAGGCATGCGAGGCGCGATTGGTAAGGTCCCAGACCCCAAGCCCCTGAACCTTCTCGCACACCTGGATGCAACGAAGGCAGCGGATGCACTTCTCGTTATCGCGAATAAGCGGGAACGTGCGATCCCAGGAGTTATGCTCAACATGCTTCTTGTACGGAAGTCGATAGATGCCCAGGTCGTTGGCTACGGTCTGAAGAGTGCAGTTGCCAGAACGCACGCAGCTCGTACACGAGGAATCGTGCTGGGAGAGCAAAAGCTCGACATTGGTCATGCGCGCGGCACGGACCTTGGGCGTGTTCGTATGGACGACCATGCCATCGAGAACAATGTTGTTGCAGGCGGCAACAAGGTGTTCGGCGCCCTCGACCTCAACAACGCAAACGCGGCAACCGCCCACCTCGTTTAGATCCTTGAGATAGCACAGTGTTGGGATCTTGATGCCTACAGAAGCCGCCGCTTCCAGAATCGTCGTGTTGGCGGGCACTTCGCAGACGTTACCGTCAATCGTAATCGTTACCATTGGTCAATCCTCCCTCCGCGAAACGAGCCAAAGCCAAAGTGGTCGCAGCGCAGGCAGCGTGAAGCCTCCTGGCGCGCCTCTTCGGACGAGAGACCCTGCTCAACAAGCTCCCAATCATCGATGCGCTCGCCAGCCTCGCGCTCCTTGAGCTCGCACCGGCCACACTTGTGAAGGCCCTTGAGCTTGAGTGAAGGAAGCTCGGTATCGATGCCGATCTTGTGATCGAAGCCAAGATAATGGTCGATATTCGCAGCTGCGACCTTACCCGCATTGATGGCGCGAATAACCGTTGCGGGACCGGTCTGGCAGTCGCCACCGCAAAACATGCCGTCAAACCCAGGAACGCTTCCATCGGGCTCGGTGAGGATGCGTCCCCATTTGCAGGCAACACCCATAGCCTCAAACGGCGCAGAGACGATATCCTGGCCGATGGCCACGTAGATGCGCTCGCACGCAATCACGCGTTCGGCTTCTTCGGAAGCTCGCGGTGCCGGGCGACCACGACGAGGCTCGCCGATGATCTGAGGCTGAACGCGAAGGCCGCAGGCATGTCCGGATGCATCGACCTCAACCGCAACAGGGGCCGTGAGCTCGAGAATTTCGCAGCCTTCGGCCTGGGCACCGGCGATTTCGGCATCCTGCGCCGTCATATCGCAGATACGGCGACGGTAGACGATGGAAACCTTTTGTGCGCCAAGACGAACAGCGGAGCGAGCAACGTCCATGGCGACGTTTCCGCCTCCCACGACCACGATGCGCTGGTCCGAAAGGTCGGGCATGACCTCGTCGCCAATGGCGCGAAGCATCTTCACCGCAGACTCGACGCCGGGCGCATCTTCGTTGGGAAGGCCAAGCTTCTTGTCTGCATGCGCACCGATTGCCAAATAGACGGAATCGAAATCGGCACCAAGACGTTCAAGCTCCGCGGCATCGATGGAATGCTCGAGTTCGACATCGATACCACAGGCGAGAATCCAGTCAATCTCGGACTGAAGGCGCTCGCGAGGCAAGCGATAGCTGGGAATGCCGTAGCGCAGCATGCCGCCAAGATGTTTACGCTGCTCAAAGATCGTGACCTTATGGCCCATAACAACGAGGTAGTAAGCGCACGAAAGGCCGGCGGGGCCGCCTCCGACAATGGCAATCTTCTTGCCTGTGGCAGACGCGATCGCAGGGCGGTAATCGCACTCCATATGCTCGGTAGCAAAGCGTTTGAGCGCAAGGATGTTCATGGGATCGTCTACCATGCCACGACGGCAGTGCATCTCGCATGGATGCTCGCACACAAGGCCGCAGACGCACGGCAAGGGGTTGTCCTTACGAATGAGCTTGACGGCATCGGTGTTGCGCCCAGCCTCCACCAAAGAGATGTAGCCGGGAATATCAACATGAGCAGGGCAGCCGGAAACGCAGGGAACCTGTTCTGCTCTGTCGAACCCGCAGCTATGATGCTGAATGTGATGTTCAAAGTCGTCACGGAAACCGCGGATGGCGGTAAGGGCCATCTCGCCCGCCTCGTAACCGATGGCGCAATCGCTCGAATAATAGATGGTCTCGGCCGTGCGCTCGATAAGCGCGAGCGTGTCGTCGTTGGCATCTCCCTCAAGCACATCCTGCAAAAGGTCATCGAGTGCACGCAGTCCGACTCGGCACGGCGTGCACTTGCCACAGCTCTGCGTCGAACACATGCGTACGAGCGCTGCGGTGAACTCGACAGGACATGGCGCGAGCGAACTCACTGCCAGCCTGCGGCCAAGCGCGTCGTGCAGATCGTCCATGACCGCCTGCGCATGGCTGCGCTCCATTACGTGAAGTCTTGCCATACAGTCTCCCCTCTCCATAGCAACACACAGCAAGTAAGCCTAAACTTACTTGTCTACCTTGCATTTCTCCTCTTGTTGCAATGAGCTATCGCAAAGCAACAAATTGGTGCAAGTGTATCGGCTGCCATTTCTTCCAAGACGGATGCCCTCCCCCAGCGGCCTTAAATAGCCCGCAGGCGAAGCTATTTTGACTCGGCATACAAAAGATGAACATCTTTGTTCGGACCGTTCACCAAAAGGGACGGCCACGGCTAAAAGCAAAAAGAGCATGGGGGAATCGCCTGGAATCCGAGTGGTGCCGTGGAGTAGCGCGGGCCAGTTGCGCGATAAAAAACGCCCGGCCGCACAGGGCGACCGGGCGCATGCATCAATCGAGCAATCAGCTGAGATTAGCCAAGCAGGGCCTCGACATCAAGAGCGATCATAAGCTCCTCGTTGGTGGGAACCACGAGAACGCGAATCTTGGAATCCGGCGTGGAGATGACGCGCGGATCGTCGGAACGGATGGCGTTGAGCTCGGGATCGATCTTGACGCCCATCCAGGCCAGACGGTCGGCAACGCCCTGACGCATCTCGGCAGAGTTCTCGCCAATGCCCGCAGTGAAGGCCATGGTGTCCACACCCTCCATGGAAGCAGCCATCTCGGCGAAGAGCTGGCTCGTGCGATAGTAGAACATCTCGAGGGCCATGGCGCACTTCTCGTCGCCCTCGGCAGCAGCGGCCGTGATGTCACGGGAATCGGAAGACTTGGCAGAAACAGCGAGCAGACCGGACTGCTTGTTCATCATAGTGTCGATCTCGTCGATGCTCATGTTGGCAACGCGGTTGAGATAGAACACGGTAGCAGGGTCGACAGTGCCGCAGCGGGTACCCATGACCAGGCCGTCGAGCGGGGTCAGGCCCATGGTGGTATCCATGCACTGACCGTCCTCGATGGCGCACAGAGAAGCGCCAGAGCCCAGGTGGCAGCTCACGAGCTTGTGGGTCTCGTGGTTGGTGAACTTATCAACGGTGCGCCAGATGTAGCGGTGCGAGGTGCCATGAGCGCCGTACTTGCGCACATGGTAGGTGTCGACCACGTCACGCGGAATGGCATAGCGCCAGGCGTGCTCGGGCATGTTGTAGTGGAATGCGGTATCCGGAACAATAACGTTGCCCAGCTCGGGGAACATCTCGCGGCAAATCTCGATAACATCGGCCTCGGCATAGTTGTGCAGCGGGGCAAGCGGTGCAACCTCACGGACCCAGCCGAGGGTCTCGTCGGTAACGACCTTGGACTCGGGGAAGTACCAGCCGCCTTGAACGACGCGGTGGCCGATGCCCTCGATGGGCTGGTCGACGGTCTTGAGGATATCGAAGACATGCTTGATGGCCGTCTTGTGATCGGGCAGGGCAACCTCCAGGGTATCCTTCTTGCCATTCTCGGAGTGGCCGATGAAGGAACCGTCGATGCCGATGCGCTCGCAGTTACCCTTGGCAAAAACCTCACCGGTCGTCGTGTTGAGCAACTGATACTTGAGGCTCGAGCTGCCTGCGTTCACAACAAGAACGTTCATGAATCTCCTATCTTCAAGATACTTTCAAGCGTGTCGAGGACGCACCCTCGACACAACGGTGCCCATAATACGCCAGAAACGGCGTCTGCATGGGCAAAATACGCAACTGCTACAGGGTATTTACAACCAAATACGACGTTAACGCTGGGGAAACGTTGTCATGCATACCTAGATGAGGTTCTCACCAAGGTCGCATCCGCCCAGCACGTGCATATGGAAGTGCATCACGGTCTGACCGGCGTCGGCGCCGGTATTGGTAATCACGCGGAATCCGCCGGTAAGGCCCTTTGCGCGCACAACCTCGTCCACAGCGTGCGCCATGGCGGCGAGCGTCTCGCCCGGCACGCCATCGCAGATGTTGGCGTAGTGCTCCTTGGGGATAACAAGCGTGTGCACGGGCGCCTGAGGGTTCAGATCGTCAAAAGCGATAACCTGATCGTCCTCATAGACCACGGTAGAGGGAATCTCGTGAGCAGCAATCTTGCAGAAGATGCAGTCTTCCATGTTGGGTCCTTTCATGTTGAGTTGCAAGGCCAAAGCTTCAGCCGCACGGTGCACGGCAGCCGGACGCAAAGCCACGACAGCGCAGGCCTCCTCGATTATACGGCGAGCACGGGTGAGCCGGCCGCATCTATCTCACCGCAAGCGGCCGAGGCCGGCGCATCCCCGGCGCACCCTTATAAAAAGCTCGGCTTGTCCTCCGTGCTCGCTGCGTCTGCGGGCTGCAGCACATCGTTTCCATCGATATCGGCCATGAGCACCGAGACCTTCTGCTCGGCATCTGCCAGGCGACCGCGCAGGCTGCGAAGCAGCTCCACACCACGTGTATAGCTCTTAAGGGAAGCCTCAAGTTCCATATCGCCCGATTCGAGGTTGCGAATGATGTGCTCGAGCTCGGTCGATGCCTCGCGGTAGCTCAGCTCGTCTACGTTGGTCTGGTTCTCCATTGTCACAATCCCTTTCTTCCAAGGTATCTATATCCAAAAGTTCCCGCTAGTTCGCAGGGTCCGCAGCATCGACGTTCAGGTTGTCTGCCGCCTCGACAGACGTCACGCGTGCGCGCACGTTACCGTCGGCGAGCGCAATGCGAACCTCGTCGTCCGGGCGCGCATCGGCAATACTCGTGAGCACTCCTGTGGGCGCATAGGCAATCGAGTATCCGCGCGCAAGGACCTTGAGCGGAGAAAGCGCATCAAGTGCCGCGGCCGAAGACGCCAGCTGCGAATGAGGAGCGTTAAGAAGACTCGCGCCCACATGGCGAAGCTGCGAGGTGGAGAGCTCGAGCGCGTGACGTTTCTTGGAAAAGCCCGCAGTGGCCCCACGCAAACGAGGGGTCACAAGCTCAAGCTGCTGCGCAAAACGCTTATGCGCGTGTTCAATAGCCGCGTCCAAACGCTCGGCGGTTTGCGAAAGCTCCACCCGACGGCGATCCACAATAACCGTAGGGTCGGTCAGGCAGGGACGGGCGGCAGCTGCCTCGAGCGTGAGGCGTATGCGCTCCAAGCGCGCGTCCATAGCCCTCTGCACGCGCTGCAAATCATTGCCAAGAGCATCTTGGGCTGCAGCCAGACGCACGTTCATCGCGTTTGCCAGGCGGCGTTCGCGCGTGGAGGTCACCTCGACGAGGTCGGCAAGGGCGGGCGCCACCGACTCCGCCGCGGCCGTAGGCGTCGAGCAGCGTCGATCGCTCACCATATCGCAGATGGATGTGTCGGGCTCGTGGCCGATACCAGTCACCACGGGCACCGGACAGGAGGCCACGGCGCGCGCCAAGCACTCATCGTTAAAGGTCATAAGGTCCTCAAACGAACCGCCTCCGCGCACAAGCAAGATGCAGTCGGGAGCAGGCTCGATTGCGGCGGCGCGGCGCAAGGCCTCGATAAGCTCGGCAGGAGCCCCCTCGCCCTGAACCTTCGCGCCCACGCAGATAAGCTCCACAAGCGGGTTGCGGCGGCGCAGCGTACGCTTCACGTCGTCGATCACCGCGCCCGAAAGCGACGTGACCACGGCCACGCGATTGCAAAACACGGGAACATGGCGCTTGCGTGTCTCGTCCATAAGGCCCTCGCGGCGCAGCTTCTCGGCAAGAGCCGCCACCTGCTGACGAAGCAGGCCCTCCCCCGCAAGCGAGAAACTCCGCGCAATAAAGCTCATGCGCCCCGTGGGCTTGTACAGATCAAACGAGCCGGTAAACTGCACCTGTAAGCCGTCGCGCAAATCGAAGGCACGCTTTAAGTAGACGCCGCGCCAAATCTTGCAATCGACCGCAGAGGAATCGTCTTTAATCTGAAAATAGCAATGGCCGCTTCGAGCGTTGGGGCCGCGAAAACCCGTCACTTCGCCAATTACCGTGAGCTGCGGGATGGCATCGAGCGCATTCGCCGCTATCTCGACCGCTTGGGAAACAGAAAGGGCGTCGGTGTCCTTTCCCGCAGCGGATTGCCCCGCGGCCTCGCTATCGGCCATGGCGTTCGCAAAGTCGATAAACGAGCCCGAAGAGGTCCCGGTCAAGTTCCAGCCTTCCACTATCAGCCCCCTCTCTTTTTATATGAAGCATCGTCTTATCAAATAACAAGTCTATCGCGCCGCCCGGACAGGAACGACGCGATACTGCTCCCCGCATGACAAAAGCCCACGGGTTTGTTTTGTCATATTTCTCGATAGGGTCGCTAATCGTTACGACGAGACGTACGAGCAAGCAGGTAGAGCAGCTGAATCACCGAGGAGAGGGCAGCCGCCACGTACGTAAGCGCAGCTGCGGTGAGTACCTTCTTGGCGCCGCGCACCTGCTGAGCGCTCATGCCCGATTCCTGGATATAGCGCACGCCGCGACGGCTTGCATCGATCTCGACCGGCAAGGTAACGACCTGGAAGAGAACGGAGAACGAGAAGAGCCAGATGGCAAGCGTGGTCAGGCCCGCAAGGTTCAGTGCAACGCCGAGGATAAAGACGATCGTCCAGGCGTTCTGGGTGAGGTTCACGACCGGCACCAGGGCCGAGCGGAGCTTCATCATCGCATAGCCCTGCTCGTGTTGAGCGGCGTGACCCGCCTCGTGGCAAGCGACGGCAACGCTCGCGACCGACCCGCCATACTGGTTATCGCGCGAAAGATAGAGGCTGTTATCGGTAGGGTTGTAGTTATCGGTAAGGGTGCCGCCAATGCTTTTGATGCCAACGTTTTGACAGCCGTTGGCGTCGAGCATGCGGCGCGCCGCCTCGGCGCCGGTGATGCCATCGGACTTGACGTTAGACCAGGTGCCGTACGTTGACTTGATATACGCCTGGGCGGCAAGACCGATAACCGTGGAGACAAGCACTACGAGCAAGTAAAGCGGATCTATTCCGTAGCCGTAACCGTATCCGTAATAAGGCATGTGTGTCCTCCTCATTTCAAATTTAAGGAAGTGTACCCAAAAGCCCCTTGCTCCCATGTGACAAAAAAACGACAGGTTTATTTTGTCACATCCAAGCCTTCGCCGAGGAGCGCTTCCCAAGAAGCCCCAGCTAGATGCCTATGTGACAAAAAGACGACAGGTTTAATCTGTCACATTTTGCCACTGGCCGAAATGTCGAGTTACCGTGGACGAATCGAAGACGGCTCCTTGGCCGCCACGCCTTGTCATACCGCCTGCCGCAGCGACGGCCACCACGCGACGTCCGAGCTACAACGCGCCGCAACGCATGCGCCCGGCAACACTATGGCTGCAAGATTTTATAGCCCGCTTTGCGCACGGCATCCGAAAGAGCCCCCTGATCGATTGGAGTCTTCGATCGAACCGTGGCGATACGACTCCCAAGGTCAACCGTGGCCCAAGTCCCCTCGACGGCATTCAGGGCATTGGCGACGTTTTGCGCACAGCCCTCGCAACTCATGCCGCCGATGAGAAAATTCGCTTGATACGGATAGTGGGAGACATCGATATCGGCCACGATAGCCCTCTTAACACGCGCGCGCTTCTGCCCATCCGAGCAGCAGCTCTTGCCAGAAAAACTGGCAACAATGCGAGAGAGACCTAAGAAGAATCCCACCGCAATGATGATCACGACGACGACAGTGGATACGGACATATCAATGTGCCTTTCTTGTTGGTGGGCAACCCCCGAGCCCATGCGCTGCCGACTGTACCCCGCTCGGGTTGGGAAGCATCGACCGTCATATAAGTTTAATCAAGTTGACTTTTTCTCTTGACTGCAGCGCTGCAAGGCTATAAGTTCCCCATAGTTAACTTATGGTAACAACCCGCTGCTCCCTGCACGCAGCGAAACCACGAGAGGAGAACGCCATGACATGGCCCATCGATGTCCAGGCCCTCGAACAAGCCATAGTGCGCAACTGCTCCCCCACTTTGGCTGCGCTAAAACCCGCCAGCCTGTTCACCTTTCCCGGCTCGTTCACAGCGCAAGCGCCCGAAAGCCAGAACGAAGCAAGCGCGCGCAGACAGGCCCTTCTCGAAGCTGTGAAGTATTGCCAACGTCAAGTTTCAAACGCCGGGGTCGCAATCCGCATTCTGGCCTGGAAGCGCTGCGGAGCCCTCGTCTACGTGTATCGCCCTCGCGAACTTGCAGCGTATCTTGTCGACCAGCGGGCGGCGCATCCGCTCGAGAACGAAGGGTATCGCCCCGGCGATCTCGATGCGTGCCTCGATGAGCTGTCGCGTCGCCTGCAGAACCGGTCGAGCGAGAGCGCCAAACAAGGCGCCAAACGCGTGCACGATGAAAGCAAGCCCTGCCCCTGCAACAATCGCGTTTGCCGAAGTGAGTTTCCGCACGAAATCGGCTTTTTCCTGGGCTATCCCTACGAAGACGTGATCGGCTTCATCAAAAACCGCGGGCAAAACTACCTCGAAGTTGGCCCTTGGAAGGTATACGCCAACCAAAACCAAGCAAGGCGGACGTTCGCTCGCTACCGACGCTGTGCACGCATATACGCTCGCGCATATCGAAGCGGACAGAGCCTTCGCCGCCTCACAGTAAGCCCCGCGGCAAGCGGGCGCAACGCAACGCGCCCACAACACGTACAACGGTAATCCTTCCCATCCGGGCATCGATCGAACAAAGGAGTTCAACATGAGCAAGGTAGCAGTGGTGTATTGGACCGGCAGCGGCAACACCGAAGCGATGGCAGCGGCAGTGGCCAAGGGAGCCGAGGCAAAGGGTGCAACCGTCGAACAGATTCTAGCCGCCGATTTCTCCCTCTCCGCAGCCGAGGAATACGACGCTTACGCCTTTGGTTGCCCCGCCATGGGTGCAGAGGAGCTTGAAGACAGCGAATTCCAACCCATGTGGGACGAAGTTAAGGGCAGTCTTGGCGACAAGAAAGTCGTACTCTTTGGCTCTTACGGCTGGGGCAGCGGGGAGTGGATGGATGCCTGGAAGGAAGATGCCGAAGAGACCGGCGTCAACGTCATCGACTCCCTCATCATCAACGAACAGCCCGATGACGACGGCATTGCCGCCTGCCATGCCCTCGGCGCTCAACTCGCCTAGCAGCCCATGTGACAGCAAGTCGACAGGTTTATTCTGTCACATCCGACCGCTCAGCGGTCGACACCTCCATGTGTGCCAAATAGTCGACTGGTTTAATCTGTCACATTTTGCCGTCTATCAAAAAATATCAAGCCCTCCGGCAGCGGCATGTGCGTAACTGCCGAGCGCCCCATCTCAGCTAATTTGCGTCACCGCCCAAATAGCGCCCGTTGGCCCCCATCGGCGGGCGCTATAGTAGATGTCGCCACGACACCATCGAGAAAGGGCGTCCCCATGAACGATTTTTCCTTCTATTCGCCAACGCGCATCATGTTTGGCCGCAAAATGGCCGACCACGTAGGAGAGCACATCGCAGCCGCTGGCTACACCTCGGTGCTCCTGGTATACGGCACCGGATCCGTAGTGCGCACTGGAACGCTCGAACGCGTTAAGGCCTCACTCGACGCCGCGGGCGTTGCACACGTGGAGCTCGGCGGCGTACGCCCCAACCCCGAGATTTCCTCGGTTCGCGAGGGCCTGCGCATCGCACGCGAGGCAAACGTCGACTTGATTCTGCCTGTAGGCGGCGGCAGCGCCATCGACTGCGCCAAGGCCATTGCCCTGGGCATTCCCTACGACGGCGATGTCTGGGATTTCTTCCGCAAGCGCGCCGCGCCGGCTCAGCGCGTAGACGTCGCCTGCGTGCTCACTCTCCCCGCATCCGGTTCCGAAGCCTCCAATTCCTGCGTCATCAGCAACGATGCCGAGCACCTCAAATGCGGCTGCAACACCGACCTCAACCGCCCCGTCATGGCGTTCATGGACCCCGAGCTCACTTTCACCCTGCCGCCCTACCAAACCGCAGCGGGCATCACCGACATGTGCGCGCACATCATGGAGCGGTTCTTCTCCGGCCAGCCCGCGGTTCCCGTCACCGACAACATCGCCTGCGGCCTAATTCGCGCCATCATGGATGCGGCACCGCGCGTAATGGAAGATCCGCAAGATTACGACGCGCGCGCCAACATCATGTGGGCAGGCACCCTCGCTCACAATGGCATCGCAGGCTTGGGTCTGGGCTGTGCCGGTGGCCGCGATGGCGACTGGACCTGCCACGGCATGGAGCATGAGCTCTCGGCCTTTGATGTGAAGATCACGCACGGTGCCGGCCTCGCGGTACTTTTCCCCGCCTGGATGCGCTACGTGTGGCGCGAGCACCCCGAGCGCTTCTTGGAGTTTGGCCGTCAGGTCTTTGGCATCGAGCCTGTGGACCCCGAGGCAGACGGCGTAGACATCACGCCCGAGCAGGCAATCGAAGATGCCGTGATGGAAACCATCGACGAACTCCAGGAGTTTTTCTGCTCCCTCGGCATGCCGCGCACGCTCGCGGAATTTGGCATGAAGGCCGATGATATCGACAGCCTGATGCCGGGCCTCAAGATCACGCGCGGCGAGGTGTTTGGCAACTTCAAAAAGCTCACACTGGACGACGCCCGCGCGATTTACGAATCTGCGCTCTAACCAGAAGCCCGACCGCGCCACCCGTTGTCGCCCGCGTCACCTCGATCGTCACACGCGGAAGCCGCAACGATGCGCATCGCACCGGAGCACGCCCGGCCCTGGCGCGCACATGATCAAACGCAACGCGCCCCCGCCGAGAATCAATCTCGGCGGGGGCGTCGTCATCCTTCGACACAAACTATTCAGCCGTGCCCACTAGTCATCGCACACGTCCGGACAAGCGGCGTCCTTAATCCAAGGAGCCTCGGGGCGGCAGATCAAACGCGCGTTGTTGTACGCCATATCAAGCGTCAGACAGGTACGAGCCGAATAGTAACCGTCCTCACGCTGAATGGTGAGAGCCAACTCCGGGGTATCGCCCGTCAAGCAAAGCGGCAGCAGCAGCTGAATCCTGCCGTTGTAGTACTGCGGCACGGCGATGGTGTAATTGGCAGCAGCCCGGCGACTTGCCTCCATGACGGCACCCTCAAAAGCGTGGCGTAGCAAAAACGCCTTGCCCTCGCCCTTGAGCTGATCCGGTATACGAGAGAGATTCTCGGCATCGCCCAAGATATGGTCGATATTGGTCCGTACCTCAAGACGATAATCAAACACGAAGTCGGCAGGGTTCTCGCTAAAGTGCACACGATCGGGAAGCACGCTGAACTCAATCAGACGCGGATCGCTCGCCTTATAGAAGCCCTTGAGAAACCACTGCTGGTGGGCATCCGGTCGCTCATTGGGCTCAAACAGCACGTAGATGGGCTCGAAACGCTCCGTAAACAGACCCGTATCCATCAGGCAGCAGTCATGCTGAAAGATCAGGACCGAGCAGCCCTCCCCCGCCTCAGCGGCCTTGTTGTACAGATGGACGGCGCGCTTGAATGTAAACGTCAGATAGTTCTTGAGCACGCGATCGTTTTCGCCCCAATCCTCGGGAGCGGCAAGCTCGCTCAGATAGGCAAAGGCAGGCATGGGACAAAATGCGAAATCAAACAGGTTCTCTTCAATGCTAAACACGGTAATCCTTACGCTCGTTTTTTAACTGACATCAAAGTAGCATGCCGCCCGGACACAAGTTGCTGTCGAGAAGACACTGCTGGCACTCGCCTGTCCCAAACACCCAAGCAAAACAGCGCCCCTGCCAAGGATCACCTCAGCGGGGACGCCGCAATCAACTGCCTAGAATATGAAGGCCTTGTGAAAATGTGACAAAATAAACCTGTCGACTTTTTGTCACATTAGGAGATGTGGCCGAGGAATTCGCGGGTGCGCTCGGATTTGGGGTGGTCAAAGACCTCGGCAGGGGTGCCCTGTTCGACAACCACGCCGCCGTCCATAAAGATCACGCGGTCGGCAACGTCACGCGCGAACTTCATCTCATGGGTCACCACAATCATGGTCATGCCGCCGCGGGCAAGATCACGCATAACGGCAAGGACGTCGCGAACGAGCTCGGGGTCCAACGCGCTCGTGGCCTCGTCAAACAGCATCACGTGCGGGTTCATGGCCAAGGCGCGGGCGATGGCAACGCGCTGCTGCTGACCACCCGAAAGCTGGCTCGGCATGAAATCCACGCGGTCGCCCAAACCAACCTTCCCAAGCTCCTGGACAGCGATCTGCTCGGCCTCCTCCTTGGAACGCTTGAGCACCTTTTGCTGGGCGATCATGACGTTCTTCTTGACCGAAAGATGCGGGAACAGGTTGAACTGCTGGAACACCATGCCCAGCTTGGCACGCACACCGTTGATATCCACGCCCTTAGCCGTGATGTCAGCGCCCTCGAAGATAATCTGGCCGCTCGTGGGCTTCTCAAGCAAGTTAACGCAGCGCAGCATGGTCGACTTACCGGAACCGGAAGGGCCAAGCACAACCACAACCTCACCGCGGTGTACGTCGATGTCGATGCCGCGCAGGACCTCCAGGTCCCCGTAGCTCTTGTGCAAATCCTTAATGCGAACGATTACGTCGTCCTCGGACATGACGTCCTCCCGGACCTCGTTGCTCTCACTCATAGATAGATCTCCTTCTCGGTCCTAGAGGGTGGCGTCGGCAGCATTCGCCTTTGCACGGGCTCCCTTGGGGGAATTCTTCTTGGCAGGCGTCTTACCCGCAAGCCTGTTTTCCAGACCGCTCACCACGCGCGTAAGCGGCAGGGTAACCAGCAGGTAGAACAGGGCCGCCACCACATACGGAGTGATGGAGCCGGTGGTGGCGACGATCGTCTTCGCATACATGACGATCTCCATCACACCCACGGCGGCGAGCAGCGACGTATCCTTGTACAGCAAGATAAACTCGCTGGTAAGCGTAGGCAAGACATTGCGGAAGGTCTGCGGAATGATGACATAGAGCATCGTCTGCATGCGATTCATGCCAAGGGAACGAGCCGCCTCATTTTGTCCCGGCGGGATGGACTGGATGCCCGCACGGAAGATCTCGCACAGATAGGCCGCCGAGTTCATGGCCATCACGATAACGCCCAGCGGATAGTTGCCAATATTCACGCCCGCAAGCGGCAGGCCGAAAAACGCGATGTAGATCTGCAGGAACGCCGGCGTGCCGCGGATGATGTTGATATAGAACCCCGAGATGCCGTGCAGGATGCGCGAGTTGGAGATGCGCATAAGCGAAAGGATGAAGCCAAAGGGAATTGCCAGCGGGAACGCCACGAGCACGATGGCGAGCGCCATCAAAAAGCCCGAGAACACAACAGGCAAACTGGAGACGATGATGAGCGGGTTGAGGAACAAGCGCAGGAAGCGGTTGGAATTCCATGCCTCAACCCAAGGCTGCTCCTCGAGGAACGACTCAAGCTGGTCGAGTGCCGAAGTGCCCTTGATGGTGAGGGCGGGAATGTTCGCCACATCCTTTTCGGTACCATCGGCGAGCTCATACGTTGCGCTCAGTTGCTCACTGCCGCCCTGCGTAGGAAAGACGACATGGTAGAGCTCAAGGCGAAAATACTTGCCCGCCTCGGTTGCCTTAGGGAAGGTGGCCTTTACCGTCTGGCCATCGACGCTGTACTTGGGCTTGACGAACGTGCGATCCATCAGGTCCTCTCCGGACAGGATGGTCACGCGCGCGTCCTCGGTGGAAAACTCGGTCCCCTGCGGAAGGGTAACGGTAAAGCCGGTGAGAGCCTCGTCTTCATCGGCCTGGAACTCCCAGGTCAGGCGCGTCTCCTTGCCGCCCAGGACGTCGCTGCCGGCATCGGCATTGGGCTGCGCGGTGAGCTTTTGCACCTCAAGGGCGCAGGCAGGCGCAGGGGCCAGAACGGCGCCGCAGCCCAAAGCACAAGCCGCAAGGGCACAGGCAGCAACCAAACGACGCAGGGCCGTGCGGGCGCCGCCAAGTGTTGTGTTCACGGGTTCAGTCACGATAAAACTCCTTACGCTCCCGCTCGCCAAAGCACGCGCGAATACGCGCAAAGGCCCCTCTCGCCGTGAGCGAAAGGGGCCGGATGGCTACAAGCGGGGCAACAAACTACTTGATGTTGTACTGCTCCATCAGAGCGTCAACGGTACCATCCTCGGTAAGCTCCTTCAGAGCCTCGTTGATCTTCTTGGTGAGCTCGGGGTTGTCCTTGTTGACAGCGATGGCATACTCCTCGCCAGTGCTGATCTGCTTGATGGTCTGGCAGTTGTCGAACGAGGATGCGGTGAGCTGGGAAGCAACGGAGCGGTTGGTCACCAAAGCGTCGGCCTTCGAAGCCTGAAGTGCAGAGAAGCAGTCCGTGGCGTTCTTGAAAGGAACGAGCTCGGCGTTGGGGAAGTTCTCCTTGGCAAAGGACTCGGCAGTGGAGCCGGACTGGACGGCGATCTTCACGCCCTCCTTGTTGAGCTCGTCGGCATAGTTGTCGCCGGTGATGGTGGTGTTGTCCTTAAGGGTGACGATAGCCTGGTCGTCCATGTAATAGGAGTCGGAGAAATCGACTTCCTTCTTGCGGTCGGGGGTAGCGGTGATAGCTGCGATGGAGCAGTCGTACTTGGTGCCGCTGGCAACGCCTGCTACCAGGGAGTCGAAGTCGACGTTTTTGTACTCGACCTCAAGATCGAGCTTCTCGGCGATCTTCTTGATGAGCTCGAGGTCGAAGCCCTTGTAATCGCCATCCTCCATATACTCAAACGGCTCGTACTCGGCAGAGGTGCCCACGGTCAGCTTGCCCTTGGTGACGAGCTGCACGCTGTCGGACTTCGCGGCAGAACCGGCATCGGCGCTACCAGCGGAGGTGCCACCGTTGCCGGAACAACCGGCAAGGGCGAGAACAGCGGCAAATGCGCCTGCGGCGACTACAGCGCCAAACTTCTTGAACTTGTACATACTTTTCTCCTTCCACGCGTCCCCTCTTGGTCAGGAACGCATAAAACTAGGGGCCATTATGCTCCGCCGTGCATAATTGCCCTACGAAAAAGTGCTATGTAACAAAATAGACTTATTTTTATCCACAATTGAAAACAATCGCCCAAACGACTAGTTCCCCTGCAGACCCCGCAGCAGTTGAATCTCATGCGCATAACCCGCAAGCTCATTGGGCGTTTCCAGAATAAACGGCAGTCCGCGCAGGCGCGGATGAGAAACAATGCGCGCAAAAACCTCCTCGCCCCCGCCGAGCTCGGCAGACCCCAGGTAGCCCGCGCCAATGACCTCGTGACGATCCTTATGCGCCCCGCAGGGATTCTTGGAGTCGTTGATGTGAACGGCGCGAAGACGCGAAGCCCCCACCACACGGTCGAACTCAGCCAGCACGCCGTCGAGATCGTGCACGATATCGTATCCGGCATCGCTCACATGGCAGGTATCGAGGCATACACCCAGGCAGCCGTCCAGCTCGGGCCGGCGCGTACGCACCGCATCGATAATCGCCGCGAGCTCTTCAAAGCGGCTTCCCACCTCGGTACCCTTGCCCGCCATGGTCTCGAGCAGCACGCACGTGCGCTGCCCCTCAAACATCACCTGACACAGCGTATCGGCGATGAGCTCGATGCCGTGCTCGACGCCCTGGCCCACATGGGCGCCAGGATGGAAGTTATAGTAATTGCCCGGCAGCGCCTCCATACGACGCAGGTCTTCCCCCATCGCCTCGAGCGCGAACTCGCGTGCACGCTCTTTAGCAGAGCAGGGGTTATAGGTATAGGGAGCGTGCGCCACGAGTGGCCCAAATGAATGCTCCGCCATGAGCGAGCGCAGTGCGGCTACATCGTCTAAATCGAGTTGACGCACAGAACCGCCGCGCGGGTTGCGCGTGAAAAACGCGAACGTGTTGGCTCCAATAGACAGTGCCGTCTTTCCCATTGCCTCGTATCCATCCGAGATGGAAAGATGACATCCAATCGTTAACATCGCAGCCCCTATCCCCGATGAGCGCCGTAGAGCGAGTACCAGCCATCATGCTCGCTCACGGTCAAGGGCACGTCAAACAGATCGCTCATCACGTCGTCGCGCAGCAGCTCGCGCTTGGAGCCGTCGGCAAAAATGGACGCGTCTTTGATGAGTAGCACGCGGTCGATGGCGGGGATGATGTCCTCCGGATAGTGCGTGACCAGAATGATAGAGCAGCCCTCGGCGGCAAGCGTGCGCATAGTTTCGCGCAGATGATACATACCCTGCGGGTCAAGGCCCGTACAAGGCTCGTCAAACACCAGCACAGAGGGGTTGCGCACCAGCTCGCGCGCCACGAGCACGCGGCGCACCTGGCCGGTGGAAAGCGTCATGATGTCGCGGTCGGCAAGGTTCGCGATGTGCAAGCGGTCGAGCGCCTCGAGCGCACGCGCGTGGTCAACGTCGCTCACCTCGCGATGCATGGGCAAACCCAACGTGCCAAAGATGCCGCCGCACACGATCTCCTCGGCCGGCAGGTGCACGCGCACCTGTTCGTGCATGGTCGAGCTCACAATGCCAAGGGCACGTTTAATATCGTCCAGCAAGGGGCGCTCCTGCCCGCGAAAGCGCACGGGAGGCTCGTCGCGATACAACGGGAAAACTTCGCGCGTGAGCAACTGGATGAAGGTCGACTTGCCTGCGCCGTTAGGACCGAGCAGTGCCACGTGCTCGCCTTCCGTCAGGCTAAAATCGTCCACGCGCAAAATCGTCTTGCCCGCACGCACCACCTCTGCATCGTGAATGCGAAACAGCGGCGGCATGACGGTCGAACCCACATCGATACGTTCCTCTTCCATAGATGCGCACTCCCCTTTTTGCATAAACCTCACCAAATTGAAAAGCCGATTGCCTTACTATAGGCAAATCACCGGCGGCGTACGCGCAAAAATCAAAAGGAAGTGCATATGGCAGACATGCTCACCCTCGAAGCCTTTGAGGAGGCCTCCGCAAAGGTCAAGGAGGTCACCCAGGAGACCAAGCTTGTAGAAAGCCCCTCGCTTTCTGCGCAATGCGGCAATCGTGTGTGGCTCAAGCCCGAGAACATGCAGCGCACGGGTGCCTACAAGCTGCGCGGCGCCTACTACAAGATCTCCAAGCTCAGCCAAGAGGAGCTCGATCGCGGCGTCATCACCGCAAGTGCCGGCAACCACGCGCAGGGCGTGGCATATGCAGCCTCGCATGCGGGCGCGCGCTCCGTGGTCGTGATGCCCACCACCACACCGCTCATCAAGGTCGAGCGCACCAAGGGCTACGGCGCCGAGGTCGTGCTCTTTGGCGACGTGTTCGACGAGGCACAGTCGCATGCCATCGAACTTGCCGAGCGCGAGGGCCTCACCTACATCCCGCCGTTCAACGACGAGACCATCGCCACCGGTCAGGGCACCATCGCCATGGAGATCATCCAGGAGCTGCCGCTGGTCGACACCATTTTGGTCCCCGTGGGAGGTGGCGGTCTGTCCTGCGGCGTCTCAACCTTTGCCAAGCTCTACAACCCCAAGATCCGCGTGATCGGCGTGGAGCCCGAGGGCGCGCCCAGCCTCACGCGTGCGCTCGAGGCTGGCCACACCGTCAAACTCGACCACGCCAACACCATCGCCGACGGCACCGCCGTGCTTGAAGTGGGCGACAAAGTCTTCCCGTACCTGCAGAAAAACCTTGACGACGTGATTCGCATCCCCGACGAGGAGCTCATCGGCTGCTTCCTCGACATGGTGGAGAACCACAAGATGATCGTGGAGAACTCCGGCCTGCTCACTGTAGCGGCGCTCAAGCACCTACCCGCCGAGAACAAGCGCGTGGTCTCCATCCTCTCCGGCGGCAACATGGATGTCATCACCATGGCAAGCGTCGTGCAGCACGGCCTGATTCAGCGCGGACGCATCTTCACCGTCTCCACGATGCTGCCCGACCGTCCCGGCATGCTCCTCAAGGTGGCAAGTGCCATCGCCGAGCAGAACGGTAACGTCATCAAGCTCGATCACAACCAGTTCGTGACCACCAACCGCAACGCCGCAGTGGAGCTGCGCGTAACCATCGAGGCCTACGGCGAGGACCACAAGCAGCAGATCGTCGAGGCACTTGCCGCCGCCGGCTTTACCCCACAGATTGTTCAGACGCAACTGTAAGCCAGCCCAACGCGTTCACAAGTATGCACCTCAAACCGCATGCCCCTGCAATCGCTCAAGATTTCGGGGGCATTATTTTCCTCACAAACTTTAGCCGTCTAGAGTATTTCCTGCCTTTCGCCAAACTTTCTCAACCGTGAGTCGCAATATTCCTGTATAGTAGCCGCCAACGAGTAAATGCGATGACAGGGCGAGTAGGAGCCTCATCCATCCCACAGCAAGCAGGCGGATCTGAGAACCTGCGGTGGACGGTTCCGAACATTCCCTCGAGCAGCCTCGAGCGAACGCGCACGGCCAGCGGTCACCCCCGCACGGTCCCGATCGGCGCAAGTACCTTTTGGCCGGAAGCCTTCCGTCATAGGCATCGAGCGATGGGCACCGCCATCTGGCTCGCATTTTCTCATCACACCGTTGAGTATCCAACGCAGCGAGAAAGCGAGACACGAGCGTGCAACTTCGAAGCGATGCCATCAAGCGCGGTTTGGCCCGAGCCCCCCACCGCAGCCTCCTTAAGGCAGACGGACTCACCGATGAGGAAATGAACCGTCCGCTCGTCGCGGTCTTTAGCTCCAAAAGCGATATCATCCCCGGGCACAACAACCTGGACAAGATTTCCGAAGCCGTAAAGGCCGGCATCTATATGGCAGGCGGCGTGCCGTTTGAAATCGATACCATCGGCGTATGCGACGGCATCGCCATGAACCACGACGGCATGCACTACAGCCTGGTCTCGCGCGAGACCATCGCAGACAGCTTTGAGATCGCTGTCCAGGGCCACGCTTTCGATGCCGCCGTCTGCATCCCCAACTGCGACAAGATCGTTCCGGGTATGCTCCTGGGCGCGCTGCGTGTAAACCTTCCCACCGTCTTTGTCTCGGGCGGCCCCATGCTCCCCGGTCACAAGCAGGGCTGCACCTGCGGCCCCACCACCGACCTCAACTCACTGTTCGATGGCGTGGGCCAGGTCCAAGCCGGCACCATGACCGACGAGGAACTCAAGTACCTTGAGGATTCCGCCTGCCCCACCTGCGGATCGTGCTCTGGCATGTTCACTGCCAATTCCATGAACTGCCTGTGCGAAGCATTGGGAATCGCGCTTCCCGGCAACGGCACCATCCCCGCCGTCTACTCCGAGCGACTGCGCCTGGCCAAGCACGCCGGCATGAAGGTGATGGAGCTGCTGGAGAAAAACATCTGCATCCGCGACATCATCACCCCCGCCGCCATCCACAACGCGATGGAGTGCGATATGGCCTTTGGCGGCTCTACCAACACGGTGCTGCACCTTACCGCCATCGCCATGGAGGCCGGCTGCCCCATCACCATGGACGACTGGGACGCCGCATCTGCACGCACCCCGCATCTGGTAAAGCTCCAGCCCTCCGGCCCGCGCCCGCTCATCGACCTGTACGCCGTGGGCGGCGTGCCTGTGGTCATGCACGAGCTGGCCGAGCTCAACTTGCTCGACACGAGTGCCCTTACATGCATGGGCACCTTGCCCGAGTACCTCAAGAGCTGCACCAAGCCCGCTGACGGTGAGGTCTGCCGCACGCACGACAACCCCATCTCGCCCGTTGGTGCTCTGCGCGTCCTGCACGGCAACATCGCTCCCGACGGCGGCATCGTCAAGAAGGCAGCCGTCGACCCCTCGATGATGAAGCATACCGGCCCCGCTCGCTGCTTTGATTCCGAGGAAGAGGCCTGCGAGGCCATCTTCGGCGGCAAGATCAACCCCGGTGACGTGGTGGTCATCCGCTACGAGGGTCCCGCTGGCGGTCCGGGCATGCGCGAGATGCTCACCCCCACCTCCGCCATCTGCGGCATGGGGCTTTCCACCAGCGTGGCACTCATCACCGACGGCCGTTTCTCCGGCGCCTCCAAGGGCCCGTGCATTGGACACGTGAGCCCCGAGGCCGCAGCCGGCGGCCCCATCGCCCTTATTCACGAAGGCGATATGGTGACCGTCGACATCGAAGGTGGCAAGCTCGATGTCGACGTTTCGGACGAGGAGATGGCCGCTCGCCGTGCCTCCTTCACGGCACCCGCACCCAAGCACAATCACGGCGTGCTTGCCAAGTACGCAAAACTCGTTTCCAGCGCAGATAAGGGGGCGTATATCGGATGACGACACTCGAAGAAAAACTCGCGATGAGGAAGGCCGCCATCGAGGGCCGTCCGTTCGGTCCCGGCTCGAAAACCGAGCACGAGGGCAAGACCATGACCGGCGCCCAAGCTGTTATCGCCAGCCTTGAGGCCGAGGGCGTGGACACGCTCTTTGGCTATCCTGGCGGCCAGGCCATCAAGATTTACGACGCGCTGTACGACTCCAAGAAGATCCACCATGTGCTTGCCCGCCACGAGCAGGGTGCCACGCACATGGCAGACGGCTATGCCCGCGCCACCGGCAAGGTGGGCGTGGTGCTGGTCACCTCCGGCCCCGGTGCCACTAACACGGTGACGGGCATCGCCACCGCCTACATGGATTCCGTGCCCCTCGTGGTCATCACCGGCCAGGTTACGCGCGGCGTCATCGGCACCGACGCGTTCCAAGAGTCCGATATAGTGGGCATCACCATGCCCGTGGTCAAGCACTCCTTCCTGCTCCAATCCACCGATGACCTTACGCGCACGTTCCGTGAGGCGTTCTATATCGCAAGCACCGGTCGCCCCGGCCCTGTCCTTATCGATATCCCAAGCGACCTGTCCAGCGCAGAGATGGTCTTCCATTACCCCAACAAGATCAGCCTGCCCAGCTACCGACCCACCTATAAGGGAAACGCCAAGCAGGTGCGCCAGGCCGTGGCCTGCATCCAGGAATCCAAGCGTCCGCTCATCTACGCCGGCGGCGGCATCGTGACGAGCCACGCCTGCTCCGAGCTCACCGAACTTGCCGAGCGCATGCAGATTCCCGTGGTCACCTCGCTCATGGGCAAGGGCGCCATGCGCTGCTCCAACCCGCTGAACCTCGGTCCTGTGGGCATGCACGGCTCCAAGTACGCCAACATGGCCGTCACCGAGTGCGACCTACTCATCGCCGTGGGCGCGCGCTTCTCCGACCGCGTGACCGGCAAGGTCGATGAGTTTGCCCCGCACGCCAAAATCATCCACATCGACATCGACCCGGCCGAGATCGGCAAGATCATCGACCCCGCTGTGCCCATCGTGGGCGACGCGAAGGTGGTGCTCGGCGCCATCAACGACCGTCTCGAGAAGACCGAGGCGCAACCCGTAGGCACCGAGTGGGTCAAGACCGTGTGCGAGTGGCGCAAGCGCTGGCCGCTTTATACCGAGGACTTCGAGGATTTCCCCGGCATGATCGCACCCGAAGTCGTGCTCTCCCACCTTTCCGACAAGCTCGATCCCGAGGCTTCCATCGTCACCACCGAGGTGGGCCAGCACCAGATGTGGGCACACCAGAACATCCATCGCGAGCATGCGCGTACGTTCCTGTCGAGCGGTGGCCTGGGCACCATGGGCTTTGGCTTCCCCGCCGCTATTGGCGCCAAGATCGGCTGCCCCGAAGACGAGGTCGTCTGTATCGCAGGCGACGGCTCCTTCCAGATGAACTCGCAGGAAATGGCCACCGCCGCCATCAACAAGGTGGGCGTCAAGGTGCTCATCATGGACAACCGTGCCCTGGGCATGGTTCACCAGTGGCAGCGCCTGTTCTACAACGAGCGCTACTCGTTCACCGAGCTCGACGCCAACCCCGATTTCGTCAAGCTCGCCGACGCCTACGGCTGGCAGGCCGCGCGCATCAGCAAGCCCGAAGAGATCGACGAGGCGCTCGACGCGATGCTCTCGGCGGAAGGCCCCTACCTGCTGGATGTCCAAATCCCCATCGATCAGACGGTCTACCCGATGGTCGCCCCCGGCGCGCCAATCGACGATATCATCGGCGCGCTCGACGTCACCCTTGGCGGTGTGCGCGTGAGCGAGAAGGGCTTCGGGCCCAAGAAGGGAGGCGAGTGAGCATGAAGCACATCTTGTCCGTTCTCGTCGAGAATAAAAGCGGCGTGCTCTCACGCGTCACCGGCATGATCTCGCGTCGCGGCTTCAATATCGAGTCCCTTACCGTCGCCCCTACCGAGGACGAAACGCTCTCGCGCATGACCATTATCGTGGAGGCAGACGAGGTGGGCTTTGAGCAGATCACCAAGCAGCTCCATAAGCTCGTGAGCGTCTTCAAGATTTCCGACCTCACCGAGGCCGATGCTATCGAGCGCGAGCTTGTACTCTTCAAGGTGCTCGCCACGCCCGAGCGTCGCCACGAGATCATCGAAATCGCAAACGTCTTTCGTGCCAAAGTGGTCGACGTGGGCAAAAACACGCTCACCGTCGAAGCCACGGGAACCCCTTCCAAGCTCGATGCCATGGAAGATCTCTTTCGCGGTTACGGCATTCGCCAGCTCACGCGCACCGGTAAGATCGCGATGTCCCGCGGGGCACACGACCACGACCTGTAACGCCTTGTGCGACGGCGCCACAGCGCGGCCGCACACCCATTCATCGGTTTATCCGCCCATCCGGCGAATAGATAGCCCCCCACGGGCGCACATGTCACACCTACCAACGATTTTAAGGAGACAAACGACATGGCAGTTACCATTTATCACGAGCAGGATTGCGACCCCAGCATCATCCAGGGCAAGAAGGTCGCCATCATCGGATACGGCTCCCAGGGCCACGCTCATGCACTCAACCTCATGGACTCCGGCTGCGACGTGCGCGTCGGTCTGCGCGAGGGTTCCTCCTCTGCCGACAAGGCCCGCGAGGCAGGCCTTAAGGTGACCGACATGGCCACCGCTGCCAAGGAGGCCAACGTCATCATGATCCTCACCCCCGACGAGACGCAGCCCGCCGTCTACAAGGAGTTCGTGGAGCCCAACCTGGAGGCCGGCGACACTCTGTGCTTCGCTCACGGCTTCAACATCCACTACGGCTACATCAAGGCTCCCGAGGACGTCAACGTCATCATGATCGCCCCCAAGGGCCCCGGTCACATCGTTCGCCGTCAGTACACCGAGGGCTCCGGCGTGCCCGACCTGGCTTGCGTCTACCAGGACGCCACCGGCGACGCTTGGGACATCGCCCTCTCCTACGCTTGGGGTCTGGGCGGCGCCCGCTCCGGCATCATCAAGTCGACCTTCAAGGACGAGACCGAGGAGGATCTCTTTGGCGAGCAGGCCGTGCTCTGCGGCGGCCTCGTCGAGATGATCAAGGCCGGTTTCGAGACCCTGACCGAGGCCGGCTACCCCGAGGAGCTTGCCTACTTCGAGGTCTATCACGAGATGAAGATGATCGTCGACCTCATGTACGAGAGCGGCATCCACTTCATGAACTACTCCATCTCCAACACCGCCGAGTACGGTGAGTACTATGCCGGCCCCAAGGTCATCAACGACGAGAGCCGCCGTGCCATGAAGGAGATTCTCGCCCGCATCCAGGACGGCAGCTTTGCCCAGGAGTTCGTGGGCGACTGCAACAACGGCCACAAGTGGCTGCTCGAGCAGCGCGAGGCCATCAACGAGCACCCGATCGAGAAGACCGGCGAGAAGATCCGCTCCATGTTCAGCTGGATCAAGAAGTAACTCGAGTGCAGCTTTTCACATCGCACGTAACGAAAAACGGTCGCCCCACACACCCCGGGGGACCGTTTTTCATCGATGTGACAGCAAAACGACAGGTTTATTTTGTCACATTTTCACACGGCCTTCATATTTGGACGTGTATGGCGAAAACCCTACTCGATAAGCATTGCGTCGCCGAAGCTAAAGAAGCGATACCGCGCCTTGATGGCCTGCCTGTATGCGTCCATCACCTGATCGCGCGAAGCAAGCGCCGAGACAAGCATCATGAGCGTGGAGCGCGGCACATGGAAGTTGGTGATAAGGGCATCTACCACGTGATAGGTGCTTCCCGGCATGAGATAGAGCTGCGTGGTCGCGTTCTCATGCACGGTGATATCGCCGCGCCCGAGAGTGTCGGCGCCATCGGCGCGATTCTCGAAGTACCGTGCGGTAACGGGTTTTGGGGCCACGGGCGCATCCGCGTCAAAGGCGCTTTCGAGCGAGCGCACGGCGGTGGTCCCCACGGCGATCACGCGATGGCCCGCCGCCTTGGTGGCATGTACGGCGTCGACTACCTCGGCCGGCACATGATAGCGCTCGGTATGCATGACATGCTGAGTCGGGTCGTCCTCCTCCACCAAACGGAACGTATCGATACCCACTTCAAGCTCGACAGCGGCAAAGTGCGCACCCTTATCCTCGATGCGCTGCATAAGCTCGGGAGTGAAGTGCAGACCCGCCGTTGGCGCCGCAGCCGAATGCTCCTCGGGCATCGCGTAGACGGTCTGGTACTTCTCGGGATCACCCTCGTAATCGGTAATATAGGGAGGCAGCGGCACATGGCCCGCAGCATGAATGGCCTCGTCAAGCGTGCGCGACTCGCCCGTTGCGGGGTCGGTGCCTTGAGGCTCAAAGCGAACCAGGCGGCCACCACGGCTGTCAACGACGTAATCGGTAACCTCGGCCGTCAACACGACCGGCGCGCTCTCGGGAGCATGGGCGCCGCCCGCACGATATTCGATCTTCGCGCCGGGCTTTAGGCGCTTACCGGGCTTGACCAGGCATTCCCATACGTGGCCCAAAGGATCAACGTCCTCGCAGCGCTTGAGCAAAAGCGTCTCTACCACACCGCCAGTCTCCGCCTTGCGCCCCATCAGGCGCGCCGGCATCACGCGGGTCTTGTTGATGACCAGCAGATCACCCGGCTCGATGTAATCGATGATGTCGCGGAAGATGCGATGCTCGACCGTCCCACCGTGCTCCAACGCCACGGCATCTGCGGCGTCGCCCCCCTTGCGGTTAAGTACAAGTAGACGGCACGAGTCGCGCGGCTCGGCAGGCGCCTGGGCGATAAGTTCCTCAGGCAAGGTGTAATCAAAATCATCGGTACGCATGGTCACGATTGGCATCCCCTTTTAGTCAAAGTTCGTTGACCATCCTAGCATGACCGCGCAAACTCAACGCAAAACATACGACCCAGGCCCGTTGCGCATTAAAAACGCCACGGCACCTGTGCGATGCTGTGGCGTTAGCTCTAGCCGATGGGGCCGTCGTATATATGACTTACCGGACCTTAGTAGTTCTCGGCCTTAACCTCAAAGTACGCCTGCGGATGGTTGCAAACCGGGCAAACGTCCGGAGCCTTGGTGCCCACGACGACGTGACCACAGTTGCGGCATTCCCACACCTTGACCTCGCTCTTCTCAAAGACAGCAGCGGTCTCGACGTTGTGCAGCAGCGCACGGTAACGCTCCTCGTGGTGCTTCTCGATCTCGCCCACCTCACGGAACTTCGCGGCAAGCTCGGGGAAACCTTCCTCCTCGGCGGTTTTGGCAAAGCCGTCGTACATGTCGGTCCACTCGAAGTTCTCGCCATCGGCTGCAGCGGCGAGATTCTCGGTGGTATCGCCGATGCCCTCGAGCTCGCGGAACCACATCTTGGCGTGATACTGCTCGTTTGCTGAGGTCTTACGGAAGATCTCCGCAATCTGTTCGAAGCCCTCCTTCTTTGCGACGGAAGCGAAGTACGTGTACTTATTGGTTGCCTGCGACTCACCGGCAAAGGCAGCCGCCAAGTTCTTCTCGGTCTGGGTTCCAGCGTATTTAGACATGGTTCCTCCTCTACGCCGCAGCATCGACACCGCGGCACTGTTGGCATATGGCATACTTACCCGGCTTGCCGTGGATTGAATCGCACGGGCGCTTTTGCGGCGCCGGCGACACAAAATCGTCAAGTGAAAACTCCTATGCAAAATGCATTCGTATTCGATTGAGCAAAAGCGCGAGAGTCAAAGCGACACTCGAAGGCAAAGCTAAGTATCGAGCCTTGAAAGACATGTTCGACCCCCACTCTGTCGCGATATATCAACTAGGTCGCAACAAAAAATAACTTCGCTGCAACATGCACTGATCTATCTGGTAAAAAAGTTTAGAAATGCGCGATGGGGGGCCTTCGGAACCCTTTAATTTATCAATGTATAAATGCTTTAACATGCAAAATGGTTCATGAACGCCGTTCATGAACCATCCCCAAACCTTCAAATGCCCCATATGAGCCAAAAAGACATCTTGCCATCGCGCAATATTTGACTTTTTTGCCATTTCGGAGCAGCCGGCCTGCAGTCAAGCGCCCCAAAACGTCAATATGGGAAAACCGAAGTTTTCTTGATACATTTATACAGCAGATTTGGACATTTTTATACATTTTATACTATCATTCTGCTTCCCAGACGCTCGGCAAATCAGCCCCATCCGACTTCGAACCGCAGCATTCAACAGGCGCAGGCCTGCTAACAAAGCGAAAACCAATCCAAATCTAGATTCCTCGTCAGACCATAGCCATTACCTATATATATCGATAAATTCTTAGTAGTTCCCTATGGCAAAAGCCGCTGCCATACTCTGGTTTACTAATCAAACCAGAGAGAGGACCCCAATGCCCACTACCCATAACGCACCGTTTCGCTACGACATCGTCGGAAGCTTTCTGCGCCCCGACGTGCTCAAGCAGGCTCGCGCCGACCATGCCGCAGGCATCATCGATGACGCCGCGCTCAAGACCGTCGAAGACGTTGCCATCCGCGACCTCGTAGCCAAACAAAAGACCGCCGGCCTGCACGTAATCACCGATGGCGAGTTTCGCCGCAGCTATTGGCACCTCGACTTTATGTGGGGACTCAACGGTATCGAGCGCCGCGCGAGCCGCACCGGCTATATGTTCCACGACGAGGAGACCACGGCCGATACCGCCGTCGTTGCCGGCAAAATCTCCGGTGAGAACCATCCGTTCGTCGAGCACTTCAAATTCGTGAAGGCACTCGAGGAGGACGACCAGGTCGCGCGCCAGACCATCCCCGCCCCCGTCCAAACCTACTCCGAGGTGATTCTTGACCGCTGCGACGGGCAAATCGAAAGCCTGCGCTCCGTCTACCCGACAGACGAGGCCCTCATCGAAGACATCGCTGCCGCCTATCGCACCGTCATCGCCGACCTCTACGCCGCAGGTTGCCGCAATATCCAGTTTGACGACTGCACCTGGGGCATCTACTGCGACACGGACTTCGTGGCCAAGACCGGCATGAGCCCGGTTGACATCCAAAAGGTCTCCGAGCTGGGCGTTCACCTCAACAACCTTGCGATTGAGGGCAAACCCGAGGATCTGGTGATCACTACGCACGTGTGCCGCGGCAACTACCACTCGACATACGCTTTCGAGGGCGGCTACGACCCCATCGCACCGTACCTGTTCGCCCACGAGAACGTCGACGCTTTCTACCTTGAGTTCGACACGCCGCGTGCCGGAACCTTTGAACCGCTCAAGTATGTAGCGCCCGGCAAGAAGGTCGTGCTCGGCCTCGTGACCTCCAAGCAGCCCGGCCTTGAGGACGAAGAGCTCTTGATCGACCGTATCAATGAAGCCGCCAGGTACGTGCCGCTCGAGAATCTTTATCTCTCCCCGCAATGTGGCTTTGCCTCCTGCGAATGCGGCAACAAGCTTACCGAAGATGAGCAATGGGCAAAGATCGCGCTGGTCAAGCGCGTGGCCGAGCGCGTGTGGGGCTAAACAGCCTCTCGGGTATCGCAGCAAAACCCATTTATATACATAGCGCGGCGCGCAGAGCCATGGGCATCTGCGCGCCGCGCTTTGTTGCAACGGGAACTTGTGCCTACAAATCCTCTCGCTCAAAGGCCATGCTCATGCAGTGAGGACCTCCCCTACCGCGCGAAAGCTCGGATGACGGGACCTCGATAAGGTCGAACCCGCTCTTATACAGGAGGTCGTTCGTGACCGAATTTCGCTGGTAGACAATAACCTTGCCGGGACTTACGGCCAGCGTGTTGGCACCGTCGTTCCACTGCTCGCGGGCAGCCGCCAACGGGTCGCCACCACCGCATTCGTAGATTCGAACGAAATCGACCCCAATCGCATCGGCCAGTACACTCTCGAGCGGCATCCCCTCGAGGCTCCTGATGGCAGTCGAGCCAGCGCTTGCCCCACGCGTCAGCTCAAAAACCTTAAGCGTCCCGAGAATCCCGGGGTGCACCAAAAAGGCGTCGACATCAAGCTGCGTAAACACCGTGTCCAGATGCATGCACGAGCGTTTGCGCGGAATCGAAAACGCCAAAACCCGGTCGACGCCAGAGGCGGGACTCCCCCACAGCAGCGTCTCGGCGAGAGCGTCAATACCGGAAGCATCGGTCCTTTCGGAAATGCCGATGCCAATCGTACTCGGCCCGAGCACGAGAATGTCTCCGCCCTCGATACATCCGCTCGCCTCATGGCCGGGCTCGCGCCACACGGGCGCGCCCGCATAGACAGGATGATGCTTGAAAACGATCTGCCCAAACAACGGCTCGCGACGCCGCGTGACCGACCACATACCGTTAAGCGATACGCCCTGTCCGATGATGGAAAAGGAATCTCTCGTAAAGTACAAGTTGGGAATGGGATCGATAAGAAGGCCACCGCGCTCATTACCGCCTGCCGCAACAACATCGGCAAGCGAACGACACGACCCACTCGTGCAAAGCTCGAGCTCGTCGGCCCTGATACCTTCAATCAGCTTGTCAACAAGGACAAGGGGGTCCTCAATCCTTTCGAGCTTATCTTTCACCGCCTCAAGAACCGAAGGGGAAGAAACGCCCGACTGCGCAAGCCAACCATCCAGGAGCTCTTCCCGGGCAGCCGCGTTCGATGCGATCGACTCGGCAACGAGCTGGTCAAGGTACAGAACCTCAACGTCGTTTTCGCGCAGAAGCTCGGCAAATCTATCGTGCTCCTCTTGCGCCGCCGCGAGATACGGGATGTCATCGAACAGCAAACGTCCCATACTGTCCGGCGAGAGATTGAGAAACTCCCTGCCCGGTCGATGAAGCATGACTTTTTTCAACCGGCCGATCTCGGACCGGATATGTAGGCTATCACCCATAATTCTCCCTGGTTTATCGTCTTGGCCGTATTATCCCCGCTTTGGGCGTTTGATACCCTTGGAATCGAGGAACGACCAGAGGGGCAAAAACAGGCACGGGCTCGCCACGCTTCCAAATGAAGCAAATAATCCCACTTAGGGACGCGGTCACGAGCTCTAAATGGGATTATTTGCTTCATTTGCACAGAGGATGAGCCGGTTCCCGCGGCGGCGCGGTGACACTGGTCGAATTTGCTTCTTGTGCGCAGTTGGACGCCACCCGAGCGGTCCCTTCGGTTCCTAACATGCTCGTAAGAAAGCGCACGCACGACACACCGTCCAGGGTCGTCATGTAAACTTTCGAGGAAAGCATGTAAACCATCGAGGAAACCGAATCTATAGAGGAGACCCCATGGCTCAAGATCCCCGCACCTCCCAGGACGAGGTCCAGCACCTGCCCGTAGACTCGACTGAGACCTTGCCGCTCTTGACCACCGCAGACCCCGAGCAGCAAGATTCTTCCATCTCCGATGAAGAGGCATACGCTAAGCTCAAAGCCAAGCGTGCCGAACGCCGCCGCAAGAAGCTCATCCGTCGCGGCATTGTCGCGGGCGTCATCGCCGGCATCATACTCATCGCTGTCGTTGCGACCGCCATCATGAGCTCGAAACCGCAGTCCACAAACGAGCCCGTACTCGAGACGGTCCAGGAAGGAACGTTTACGACCTCGGTTGAGGCAAAAGGCCAGCTCAAGCCTATCTCGGCATCGGTAGTCTCCCCTACCGTCGACGGAACCGTGGCAGAGATCAACGTGCAGACGGGCCAGCAGGTCAATGCCGGCGACGTGCTCATGACTATCAAGAACGACGACCTCGATCGCGATGTTACCGAGGCCCAGCGCACCCTCGCCGCGGCGCAGGAAGACCTCGCCGCTGCAAAAAGGGCCCTGACCAGCGCACAGAGCGCACCGGCCGTCGATGATGAGGGCAGCCCTGCCTCTACCGACACCTCCTCGGAACAAAGCGCCGTCTCGAGCGCCCAGCGTTCCGTGGAATCCGCCCAGGCGGCCCTCGACCAGGCCAATGCCCGCGCCGCCGAGCGCACCGTAAAGGCACCCAGCTCGGGCAGCATCGTGGAGCTCAACGCCAAGGTTGGCGCCACCGTCTCGGGCGGCATGGTCATGGGCGAAGGCGACACGAGCGGCGGCAAGCAGTGCATGCAGATCGCCGACCTCTCCAAGATGAAGGTAACGGTCCAGGTGGGTGAAAAAGACATCGCAAAGATCGCCGTGGGCCAAACCGCCAACGTCACCTATCCCGCATTTCCCGATATCACGAGCCAGGGAACCGTCACCGCCATCGCCTCGGTGGCAAGCGGTGATGGCGGCGATGGCGTGAACTTCGACGTCGACATCCTCATCGACGCGCCCGACAAACGCCTAAAGCCCGGCATGACCGCCGAGGTCTCGATCATCACCGAACAGCTTGACAACGTTGTCATGGTTCCGACCCTCGCCCTCATGACCGACGACGGGGACACGTACTACGTCAACCTGGCAACCGACGAGACGGGCACCGAGACCCGCCGCGTCGAGGTGACCATCGTGACCCAAAATGACGACGAAGCCGTGGTGGGTAAGGTTGAAACCGAGTACGACGACCAAGGCAACGAGATCAATCCAAACGTTCCCGTAACCAAACTACGCAACGGCGACACTCTTGTGGTCGACACGGAATCCGGCTCCAGTGATGCCGACGCTCCCGCAGACGCTACGCCATATGAGGACATGTAATGCGCCCCGTCATCGACATCCGCAACGTGCATCGCATCTTTGAGAGCGAGGCCGGCTGCGCGCACATCCTCCATAACGTAAGCCTAGCTGTAGATCCGGGCGAGTTCGTGGCCATCACCGGCCCTTCCGGCTCGGGTAAGTCGACGCTCATGAACATCCTGGGTTGCCTGGACAAACCGACGGCGGGAGACTACTTCTTGCAAGGACTCAACGTGGCCGAGCTCGATGACGACGAGCTTACCGAGGTGCGCGCCTTAAGCATCGGCTTTGTCTTCCAGAGCTTCAACCTGCTGCCGCGTCTTTCGGTTATCGAAAACGTGATGCTCCCTCTCTCCTACACCAATGTACCGCGCTCGCAGCGCGAGATGCGCGCCGTCCACGCACTGCAAGCTGTCACGCTTCCCGTCGACCACTGGGACCATCGCATATCCGAGCTCTCGGGCGGCCAGATGCAACGCGTCGCCATCGCGCGAGCGCTCGTCAACGATCCGCCCATCATCCTGGCCGACGAGCCCACGGGCAATCTCGACTCGACCACCGGAGCCCTTGTCATGGAAACGTTCCACAGGCTCCAGGAGCGCGGCAAGACCATCGTGCTCATCACGCACGACCCCGGAATTGCCGCCGAGGCCGACCGCGCCGTGACCATCCGCGACGGACGTCTGCACGAAGGCGCCTATATTCCGCGCGCGGCGCACGCGCGAAGTGCTGCCAACGCTGCCGGCGCCACCGGCTTTCGCTCGGATATCGCTGCACTTCCCACCCTGCAGCCACGAGAGGGGGCAACGCTATGAGCATCCGCGATTTGATTCGCGAGGCATTGCACTCGCTTGAATCCAACAAGGGTCGAAGCCTGCTTACCATCTTGGGTATCGTCATTGGCATCGCATCGGTCATAGCCATGACCTCGCTCATCGGCGGCATCCAAAACGGTCTCATCAACAGTCTGGGCCTCAATGCGGCGCGCATGATCCAAATCTATTCATCAGAAAACCTCACCGATTCGGATATCGAGAAACTGCGTAAGACGATTCCCCAGATCGAGCAGATAGGCATCATCGACAACGCCTATACCGATTATCAAAAAGGCGACACCACATATAACGTCTCAACTGAGGGCATGGACATCTCCGTGCTCAAGATTAAGGGATATGACGAGCCCCTCTGTGGACGCTCCTATACTGAGGCCGAGGCCAAGACCGGCGCGCGCGTGGCGATGATCAGCCGCAACGGCGCTGAACAACTTTTTGGCCAAAACATGGAAGACGCCCTGGGAAAGACAATCAAGGTATCGAGCGGCGAAGTGCGCATCATCGGCGTGGTCGATAATGGCGCCGAATCCCTGGGATCGCTGTCGCTCATCATACCGAGGGCGACAATCGCTGCGCTGTTCATGGACTCGAATAGCGTATTCCCCAACGTGACGGCCCTCGCACGAGAAGACGCCGATATCGACGAGCTGTGCAATACCATCAAGACCAAGATTCAGGAATTCAAGGGGCTGAGCGGTGACGATGAAAGCGGAGACGTCATGGTCAGCTCGATGAAAAGCGCTATCGACGCCATGAACTCCTTTATGGGCTCGTTCTCGCTCATCATGGGCGCCGTGGCGGGCATCTCGCTTTTGGTGGGCGGCATCGGCATCATGAACATGATGCTCACCAACGTTACCGAACGCATCCGCGAGATTGGCATCCGCCGCGCACTCGGCGCGAGCAGACGCGATATCACAGCCCAGTTCCTGGCCGAATCCTCGGCGCTGTGCATCACGGGCGGCATCCTGGGCGTGGTCATCGGATACCTGCTTGCCTGGGCGCTGACGCTTTTTGCCGCAAACTCCGGCATCCTGAACGAGCTTGGCGCAAGCGGAGGAATCGCCCCGAGCTTTTCCATCACGACGGTACTGCTCGCCTTTGCGGTATCCGTAGGTATAGGCGTGATCTTTGGCTTCTACCCCGCCCGCCGTGCAGCAAAGCTCGACCCGGTGGAGTGTCTGAGGTATCAGTAGGGCGACTGTGGGTGTGGGCGGTCACGGGCATTGGCATTTTCGTACGCTGGCGATTGCGCGGACTGGCGATTGCCGACGTGGGCGATTGCGGGCACTGGCACATGTGCGTGCTGACGATTGCCAGCACGGGTTCTTGCGAGGACAGGACTCTGCGGGCACGAGCGAGCGCCCGACACTCGATGACCGCCGGACATGAAATGGCCACCCGACGCACAGCGACCGCCTGACGGCGCCCATCCATCTAGCCCTGCATGACAGTGCACCGCAGGGCGCCGTCACAGCTCCAAAACGGGACCTAAGGGTCTAGGCACGAAAAACAAGCCTCTCCATACTTGGTGGCAACAGACCAAGCGTTAAGGAGGCTCACCCTATGGACGAGTTCTTTGCCATCAAGTGCCAAAACTGCGGCGGTCCCATGTATTCGCACCAGGCCAGCCGCTCATTTGAGTGCGCCTACTGCGGAACGACCACACCGTGGGCCCCGGGCGCAGGAGAGCCCAAGAGCGCTCTGGGCATTCGGCATCAGACGCTTCAAGTTGTCGACGGTCTGCTCAAACTCACCCATGTCTCGCAGCTCGAAACGCCCGAAGATCCCGATTGGTATTTCTTCAATCCCCATTGGCGCAACCAAACGGTGCTCGAGCATCTTCTATGGGAAGACCGCGCCACCGCTTCTGAGTACCAAGAAGCCGAGCACGTGACCATCCCTTGCCCGTTTTGTGGTGCGGCCTTTGAGGGCTCGTCGACACAGCGCGTGTTCGAGTGCCCGTCGTGTGGCAATAAAATCGGTGTCGCCGACTTGCTCAAACCCGGCGCATTCAGCAAGCGCCTGACCATGGGCGTTGGTGCGGAATACGTGCCCGAACAGGGAATTCCATGCACGATTACCGAGCAACAGGCACGCGCCAACGCTTTGCACCTCGTGCGGCAATACCCCGATGCCTTTGCAGGCCATAACGTGGAAGACGCCATTCAAAACGATATGATGCTCTTCTACTTCCCCATGGCGCTTGCCGACCTGCGTATGATGGCGTCCTTCCCAGGCAAGGGCCTGAATAAGGAAGCACTGGTGTATTACGAGGTACTCGACTGGGCGTACCCCCGAGCCAATTACCTGGATGTTCGCCTTATGGGAATTCTCGAGCCCTGGGATTTCTCGAAAGTCGCCCCGTTCGATCCCGCAATGCAGGAGGGTGACTTCCGCGTGATCGCCGTCGATGCCTCGACCAAAGACAACGTCGTTATCGACAAGCTAGCGCTCGATATCGCGGGCAATGACGCCGAGTCTGCCCTAGGGTTCAACAAAAAAAGCATCCGCAAGTGGGCTCGCAAGGCGCGCAGGCACAAGGACGGCCTGGTCATGGTGCCCGTGTACTTTGTTGACCGTCCAGCGGCGGATGGTCGAGACGACGAACAGGTGCGCATCGCCGTCAACGGACAGACCGGTCGCGCGGCAGCAGTGGTGTTCAGCGAAAAGCGCGAGACGCACATCGTGGCGCCCCTCAATCCGAGCCTGCGCCTTTCGAGCGAAAGCACCGTGCATGCAACGCCTATCGAGGTCAAGTACATCAAGTCGCCGTTCTTGTACCAGATTGTCCGTCGAGGTGGCGAGGGCACCGGGCAGCAAACCGCTGCGGCAAGCCAGGGTGCGTATCGAGAGGAAAAGACCAAGCGCAGGGGGCTCTTCGGCGCAATTTTTGGAAAGTAGCCGAGTGACCCGGCAGAAAATGGGACCAGGGCGCCGCCGAAGTGTATCTTCCGGCGGTGCCCCTTTTGTTGACGGCAGCGGTTGCAGCGGCTTGGAGCGGTGCTGGCCCTGAACGAGCGGCAGGTTTGCCGCGCCCGCGGACAGACCGACCATCGAGAACGATGCTGTTCCTGGGCGAGTGGCGGCTTTTAATGCACTTGCGAGCACGGCACCCGTTTGGGCCATTGCATCGTTTCAAATGAGTAGCGGTTTTCGAACATTTTTGAACGAGTGGCGGTTTTTGAAACGGCATAGCGCCAGATAGGTTCTGATTCTGCACGATTATCCGCCACTCATATTAAATGAACGTTTTACCGCCACTCATCAATCGACGAATACGGGGCCGAGCAGCGTCTCGGTGCCGCCTTGGTGCGCTCACGAACATGTTGCCCACCATGGCGGCGTCGCCCGGAAATGAGTGGCGGTTTTCCCAACATCTCCCGACGAGTGGCGGTTTTTGAAACGCCTCCGGGCTAGATACGGCCCGATTCCGCACGATTCACCGCCACTCGTTTTGAAATGCACGTTTTACCGCCACACGTTAGCGAGAAAAGCAGCCCGGAACGCCATCCGCAAGCACCCCATCGGCACCGCCGCGCTACGCCTCCAGCGTTACGCCTCCAAGAAGGCACCCGTCTGACGACCCCACAGGCTCGCATACTCGCCGCCCGCATCCACAAGCTGCGCGTGCGTGCCGTCCTCCACGATCTTGCCGTCGGCAAGCACCACAATGCGATCAAGCGCCGCCACCGTGGAAAGGCGATGCGCCACAACAATCGAGGTGCGCCCGCGCATGAGGTTCTCGAGCGCCTCCTGCACCAGCGCCTCGGACTCGCTGTCGAGAGCAGATGTCGCCTCGTCAAGCACCAAGATCGGGGCGTCGGTCAAAATGGCACGTGCGATAGCCACGCGCTGGCGCTGCCCGCCCGAAAGCTTAACGCCACGCTCGCCCACCATGGTGTCAAAGCCCTGCGGCAGACGGTCGATAAACTCGGTCGCGTTAGCCAAGCGAGCCGCCTCGCGAATCTGCTCGTCGGTAACGTCGGGGCGCCCGTAGGCGATGTTCTCGCGAATAGAACGATGGAACAGCAGCGCCTCCTGCGGCACATAGGCAACCTGGCGGCGCAGGCTTTGCTGCGTGCAACGCGAGACGTCCTGCCCATCAACAAGCACGCGGCCGCCCTGAACGTCGTCCAGGCGAAGCAGCAGCTTGGTGAGCGTCGTCTTGCCCGAGCCCGATTTGCCCACCAGGCCCACGCGCTGGCCCGCCGGCACGTGCAGCGTAAGATCGTCAAACACGCTCTCGCCCGATGCTGCATCGCGATAGGCAAAGTTCAGGTGCTCGAAATCAATCGCGCCCTCGCGTACCTTAAGCCCGGGAGCGTCCTCGTCATCTGCCACCAAGCGCGGCTCGTCCAGCACGCGCGTCATCTCGGCGGCGTCGCCCAGCGCACGGTTGATGCGCTGCATCATGGAGCTCACGTAATTGAGCCGCATGGTGAGGTTGTACGTGTAGGTAAAGATCATAACGAGCGCACCGGCCGAGATGCCAAACCACGCGTTGCCGCCCGCCACGAAAACGCTCACCACGGCCATGGTGATAACGATAAGGCCGGAGGTCGTGAAGTTGCGCTGCATCATGGCATGCATCGAAACCGTCTCGGCATCGCGTGCGGCACGGTCGGCGGTGTCGAACAGATCGCGTTCAAAGTCCTCTCGGCCGCAGGTCTTAACAGCCAAGATATTGGTCACAGCGTCGGAAAGCACGCCCGAGAGCTTGTTTTGCGCGGCGGACGTAGCGGCCGAAAGCGGCATGATGCGCTTGTACATCACCCATACAAAAGCGATGTAGACAATCATAATGAGGACCAGAATCGCCGTGAACAGCGGCACCACCGGCGCCAGGGCTACAACCGTGCAGACAACCGAAGTGATTGTGGGAATGAGCGAGTACACGGTCACATCCACCAGGCCGGTGTAGCCACTCATGAAGCGACTCGTCTGACTCACGAGCGATCCGCCAAAACGGCTGGTGTGAAACGTCATGGACTGGTTGGAAAGCGTGTCAAAGCACAGGCGCGCCAGATGATAATTGCCGGCAATCTCGAGCTTGTAGACGGTATAGTCCTGCAGCTTGGAAAGAATTTGGCCCACCAGGTTAACGAGCACAAGCGCGAGAATATACGGTCCAAAGACCTCGAATACCTGATCGCCCACCACAGGGCCAGCTTGAACACGGTCGACGATAAGCGCCATGACATAGGTGTTGGCAAACGTAAGCAAGAAGATGTAGCCCGCAGACGAAAACACCGAAAGGAAGACGATCAGCGGCTGCGTGCGCGTGACGTCCCAAAATCGCCGCAGCGTTCGGCGCACGGTCGATCGCTTGAGCGGGCTGGTGCTTCGCTGAGACATGGGCTTCCTTTCGCTGATGATAGGCAGTTGTTATTGTTGCACATTGGAGGGGAGCGCGGATGCCGGCACAGCATCGACGGCCCGCCGGCATCCACCCGCCTCCAGCAAGTTCCGCCGTTATTCTCCAGAAACAACTTTGTGTCACAATCCAAAGCAGCACAATCCAGATATGGGGGCGAATCGCCTTGGAAATACAAACGAATGACGATGTGACGCTGCGCGATATTCGTCAAGAAGACATCGCCGATTACATCCGATGGGAAACCATCGAGACCGAATGGCAGCTTTGGGATGCCCCCTGGCTTTACGAAGGACGTACTCCTAAGCAATGCGAGCGCGAACTCAAGGAATATATCGAGAAACTCGGGCGCTGGGTTTCCGAAGCATCCGAGTATTCCGATTCGAGCATTCGCAGCCGTTTTGAGATCGACTATCAGGGCGAACACGTGGGCTCCTGCGCGAGCTATCTGATTGACGGCAACTGCAATATCTTGGACGGGTGCGATACAACGTCCCTCGGCAGGGCGATTGGCATCTGCGTGTTTGATCCCCAGTACCGCCGGCACGGCATTGCCACCGCAGCGCTCACGGGTCTTATCGATTACCTAAAAGCCCATGGAAGCCAGCGCATCTTCACCCAAACCTGGTCGGGCAACGAGCGCATGATCGCATTGGCGCAAAAGCTCGGCTTCACAGAGTACAGGCGAAAAGACGGAATCCGCCAGGTGCGTGGAGACATCTACGATGGATTGACTTTCGAGCTGATGCGCTAGACGAACGGCGCCCCAAGCCACCCATCTACGGCAGACATGCCTCGATAACATCCTTGCCCTTGAGCGCATCAATCCAGCAGCTAGGGATGCCATCAAAGCTATAGACAATGCCAGCAAGGGCACCGGCAACGGCGGCGGTCGTATCGGTATCGTCGCCAAGGTTGACAGCCGTCAGCACGCACTCCGCGTAGCTCGACGTGTTGGCAAGGCACCAAAGCGCCGCTTCGTACGTATGGAGGACATACCCGCCAGAACTGATCGAGCCACGCGGTTTTCCTGCGTCAACCCCGCCCATGGCCACGGCATCGCTAACCGACATGCCGTCGACAAGCGCCTTGGCAACGTGCACCATTTGCACGCATGCCTCGGTTGAAGTCGGGTGCGCATGGGTGATGGCAGAAACCGCGCGAACCTCATCGTCCGTCACATCAAAAAACGCCAAAGGAACCGTGCGCATAAGCGAGCCATTGCCGTTATCGCGCTCGCCAGACAGACCATGGCCTGCTATAAGCGCACGCGCCGTCGCGTTGCCGATATCGAAAAGACCGTCGCACGTATAGGCGCCGTCGCGATACCACGCCAGAAACCGCGCACGGATGCCATCGGTATCGATGCCGCCCAAATCACGATAGCTGTCGCATATCGCGAGCGTCATGGATGTGTCGTCGCTCCAGGTGCCCACCGGCTGTCCATGGGTACCGAAGCCGACCATCCCGGTGCACTCGAACGTATCCCGCCCACGAAACTCAAACGGAACCCCCAGCGCATCGCCAACGGCCTGGCCGTATATACAGTCTCGAACATTTGCCATGACGATTCTCCTTGCCCTCGACAGTTTCTTTCCGGTCTCTCATCGGCAATCAGACAAGCACCACCCCAAAGCAACAATGTCCGTGTAAGTGAGACAGTGCCAACCGTCGCGCCGCCTGTCACCATAAGAATGGGTGTCACCTGGGATAAACATGGACATGCTTGCGACTCCTCGTAGGCAAATCGTAAGCCCTCGCGCGGACAAGAAATGCAATGAGCGCACAGCGGTCGTGCGCCCACGCGCCGCCAGGCCACCGCCCCGCAGCGACCCAAAGCCCCTTAAAACGGTGCCTTTGTCACACGATGGAGACGGATCTCGTCGCAAACGGCATCGCTGCGATGCGTGAGCAGGTACTCCGCCGCATCTGCAACGTCCTCTGGCAAAATCATGGGCGTCCCCACAATCTCGGGACGCACCTTGGCAACCATGTCGGTCAGAACGCCTCCCGGGGAGATGAGGTGGACGCGAACGCCGTCTTCAAAGACCTCGTTGGCAAACGACTTGGAAAGACCGCACAGGGCATGCTTGCTCGCAACATAGGCACTCTGATTGGGATAACCCTCATGGGCAACAACGGAGCAAACGTTGATAATCTCAGGCGATGGCGATGCCTTAAGGAGCGGCAACGTCTCGCGCATGAGGATGAACGGCGCGCGCACGTTTGTTGCCATCACGGCGTCGAACTTTTTGGTCGATATGCTCTCCAGCGGCCCCGATTGCACGATGCCCGCATTGTTCACCAAGATATCGAGCCCGCCAGTTGCGCGGATGTACCCCACAAGCGCAAGGATGCTGCTCTCGTCCGTAAGGTCACAGGTGACGGTCTTGGTGGCACCCGGACAAAGGGCAGCGGTCTCATTGAGCGTGGCACCGGTCCTGCCCACCAGGACAACGTCGCAGCCAAGCTCACTCAACCGCTGGGCAACAGCCCTGCCGATGCCCGAGCCCGCGCCGGTGATCAAAGCTCGACGTCCCTCGATGCTCGTTTTCATTTGGACTCCTCCCGCTTGAGGCTTTTTGATAATTCTGCTGAATGCATCATAGGGCCGGCAACCTTTCTTTTTATTTCCAACGTCAAAATTGCAAGAAACGCTGTGGAAGCGGCCAAGATGGGTTTGAAACGTCGCCCGATTAAACCGCTGGCAGTTGTATGGCAGCAGCATCACCTGGACGGCTCCCCGCTCCCACAGCTCAAGCAACCACGCTGGACGCCAGAATTATTGCCCGGCCCTCCGCGAATTGCCCTGTCCCGCCTTTGTCGCGCGCCCCTTGACAAAGGCCCCTCGGGGAGCCCGACGTCGACCGCGTCGAAGAAGAAACCCACGCCGTGGGGAGCGAGCTGCAGGTTGAGGAGGTCGACGGAATCGACGATGTACTCGCTGAACTCATCGGTCGGGTCGTTCGCGTACCTTATCCCAAAGTGCGTCGTAGCGGCTGCTCCTCTCCTTCTTATATCTGAACAGCGTGACGCGTATGCTCTATCGAGGTTTACGGCTGCCATGTCTTCCGCCAGTTTGATTACCGGCTAAATCGGCAATACTCCAAAACGTTTTGCCTTTTGACCTGCTATTTTGCTGTTTGCGGCATCTCGCGCATATAGGAACCTCGCAATACCTCGCCGCTCTTCTCGTCGCTTGACGGAGCGAATGCCGCAGCCGCATGATGCAGCTGCCAACCGGGTCAACCGGACGGCGGGAACCTCGATAACCGGATAGCGCAGAGAAAAGCGGCACGCAAAGTGCTCCCATCGAGACAAGGGCAGCGATGACTCAACGATATGAACGGAGGTCCAGACATGGACGTTACGCAAATCATCGAACTGTTGGTGCTCATAATCGCGGCTATCGAACTCGGCCACTGAATCGGTAAGGATATCGGGCACCGAAAGAAATAGCCGCTCCCCGCACGACGCGGAAAACGGCCACCCTCCAACCTCGAAAGCTGAAAACGAGCCGGCCACCCGCTAGCACCGGGTAACCGCCCTTGTCTCGATGGTAGCACTCAGCACGAAGACTACCAGCTAGAACAACGGCCTAAACAGAAAGGAAAAGACCATAATCGAGTATAGCACAACGAGCTGCATCAACACGATCAGTATCAGAGAGCTAGGACCAGACGAGCCGGCGAGAACGCTCTTTGGCATGACTTACGACGTGCAGCTCACGACTTCAGGTCGCAACTGCGGAATTGGGCGTTTCTGGTTTGCTTACCGGCTAGATCGGCACTGCTCCAAAACATAGACGCATGGTCGCGCACCGGTCACGCGCTAGCCGAGCGCGGCATGTACGGCGCGCTCGCGGTCGCTCAGGTGCCAGCGCTCTGCGGCGGCACGCTCTGCGGCGGCGGCACGCTGCATGAGAAAGGCCACACCCCCGCGCGGCCTTTTACGCTCTCGTTCTGTCGTCTCTAGGGCTGCGGCTCGGTATCGGGCCTGAAGTGGTCGCACGACGCGCCGTCGAAAAGGATGGCGCGCGGCTTCCCCGTGCTCTCCCCGCGTCGGTAGATGAGGCAGTACGCCTTATCCGGGGCGTTCTCGAACGGTGCCGGCCCGTGCGCGAACAGGCACCCTTGGCACGCCTTGCAGTCGGCAGGCCTACCGCCCATCTGTTCCCCCGGATGAATCATGTCAGCCTCCTTAGGCCATTCGCTTCTTCGGTCCGGTCCATTCGTCAGGGTCCTGCTGGAACAGGTCATAGCCAGCCTCGGGAGTTTGATTACCAGCTAGATCGGCACTGCTCCAAAACAGGGCGTGAGGGCGTGCCAGAGAGCAATCGTTTGATTACCAGTTAGATCGGCACTGCTCCAAAACCGCTTCCGCTGCTCGACCACGACTACCGTCGTTTGATTACCAGTTAGATCGGCACTGCTCCAAAACGGGAGGTAGAGAATGGCTATCGCGAACGGGTTTGATTACCAGTTAGATCGGCACTGCTCCAAAACATCGGGGGAGGCGCGCGATGACGGAGGCCAGTTTGATTACCAGTTAGATCGGCACTGCTCCAAAACAGCCGACTCGACGACATGAACGGAGGTCCAGAACATGGACGTTACGGAAACAATCGCACTGTTGGCGCTCATAATCGCAGCTATCGAACTCGGCTACCGAATCGGTAAGGATATCGGACGCCGAAAGAAATAGCCGCCCCCGAGAAACGGAAACGGCCACTCCCCAACCTGAAAAGTTGTAAACGAGTCGGCCACCCGCGGCAACGGGTAACCGCCCTTGTCTCGATGGTAGCACTCAACCAAACACGATTGCTACCAGCTAGAACAACGGTCTAACAGAAAGGAAAGACCATGACCGAGTATACCACCGACAGCCATCTCAACGCAAACTGCATCCGCATCGCCGAGGAGATTGAAGCCCACGCAAACGGCAGGGCATACACCGACGATAACGGAGACGTCGTTATCCTTGACGGCGACGATGTTTGATTACCAGTTAGATCGGCACTGCTCCAAAACGTTGCCTACTCATACCGCCTGCCCCTCCAGTTTGATTACCAGTTAGATCGGCACTGCTCCAAAACTGATTTGCGGGAAGGCCTTCAAATCGCCCATATCATTCGAATAGGCCGTCTGTCCGCCGAAATTGTCTAGCTCTTCTTGAGCTGTCTCCGCGATTTTGTACCATTGGCAGAGCAGCGAGAGCGCGGGCACATCAGACTGCGAAAACGCGCGTCCTTGCGTCAGCTCGTCCCATTTAGCGGATTTGAACGCATCCGATTCGATGCCAGGGGGCTTTGTGATGGGCATGCGATCACATCCAATCGGTAATAAAAAAAGCTGACCCGAAGGACGGCTAGAAATTTCTTACGTTTTTGCAGAGTCAGAAATCGCGCATTCACTGGTCATTTCAAAAATCCCACCATGGCGGTTGGCTTGAGCTTGCCCGGAATTGCTTTTTGGCGATTTCGCTACTCGATGAACTTCTCGACATAGCGGCGAACGATCGTCTCGCAGATGTCTTTTAGAAGCGGATAAGGCATGTCAACGCCAGCAGCCTTGAGGGTGTGAATGCATATACGCCAAACATCGGGCTGCTCAATCATCCGCAGGAAATCGGCGCCGCCATCCGTAAGCCCGTGAACCGAACCGCCTAGGCATATATCGCCGTTGAACTCTAGCGAACTGGAAATAAGCCCCTCGCGCTTCATGCGTTTAAGTTCATCAACCACGGTGGAGCGATCAATGAAACCAGAGAACTCATCGAACGGCAGCTCATTGCTTTTGGAGATGAATGTGAGCAATGAGCGCATTGTTTCGTAATCACGCATGGCTAATCACCGTCAAATTGCTCAATAGGGATTTCTGTAAATTTGCCATCTAGGCTCATTTTGTAATCGTGAAGCTCATCACCGATTTCATCAAGAACGGCAGCGAAATTCAATGCGCTGCCATCGCTCTTCATGACAGCACACGGCCCATTCCCACCAATGCTCATGTCATCATATTTACTGAAAACAAATGCATTCTCATACTCAGTGCAAAAGTCGAAAAAAGATTTATCGCTCATCTTGCTAAGCGCTATATCTCTTGCAGCGTTGATATCAATCATGGAGCACTCCTTTAGTATTTGCGTGAAGTAACGGAATCTTTCGCTCTATCAGATATCCGCAGGTTATCCGTCCTTACGATGTTCACGCTTCCCGGCTTCGCTCTTTTCTGAATCTGTTTGATTACCAGTTAGATCGGCACTGCTTCAAAACCATTGGAACAAATTCCCCACTGCGAGAGGGACGGCCGATCCAACCGAATTAGCTATTTATGCTCCAAAAACCGCAGGTCAATAGCCATTTTTTGCTCATGTTCATACGAGCTGTTATCATGCTTATTTTCCAATAAAAGCACTTTTAATTTCAAGAAAAATATATGCTCATAGAGCTGTTCAAGCTCATTTTTCGTCAAAAAGATTTCGAATTTACGAAGTAGCGCCCACACCCTGACTTCAACGAAGCAGCCACACGCGCAAACAAAGCGCCATTTTCAATCTCGAAGACCGACGTCTCCCCCGCCTCTACCTCCAACGGATACTCGAAACCAGAAAATACCAATCTCATAGAATAAGAAGCTCTTCCATCGTATCAACCTCATCGTAAGCTTCGCGATTGCCCGTTATATATTCCATTGTCGCAAACTGCGACTCCATGACGCGCAAAACCTGAACTAAGCCAGAAGGCGGACGGTGCTTCCTCAGACGTCGAACAGCATTTCCCGCCGCACCATCGTTTACAACGAGTTTTGCGTAAACTGATTCCTGCAACCCTACCTATAAGCGGTTTTATCGCCCAGTCGCCCACCCAGCACGCACGGCAACCCCAACCAAAACGCAAAAAAGCCGGCCCCTTTGTCCACGCGTCCGCCGCAAAGAGCGGCACATGAACAAAAAGGCCGGCTAAAACCAACTCATCAGGGCCGGGCAACGCACCTCAAACCCATCAGCACCTACAGCTTGCCAAGGTACTTCTCAAACTGCGGCTTGAAGCCAATATGGTCGGGCGCCTGACTCGGCATTTGCGGAAAGGCATCGTGACCAGGCAGGTTGTTTGCCTCGATGAACAGCGGGCCGTCCTCGGTGATAGCAACGTCCCAGCCCACATAGCCCATGCCCGGGATCTTTGCTGCAGCCGCATGGCACAGATCCATAACCTTGTCCCACATGGGAATCTGATAGCCAGGCAGCTCGGTGCCGGAGCGCGGGTGACGCTCGTACACATGGAACTCCTTGTCGCAGGCAGGGCCCGCAATCTTTCCCGTCTCCAGGTCCACCACGGCGTACATGCCACCAGCGTTGATATTATCTACAGGGCGATCGCTGTTGCCCATGCGGATGCACGCATAGATCACATGCGGCTCTCCGTCCTCGGGGCGCACCGTGTACACGCGGATGGTGTTCACCGAACCCGGATAAATCTTGGCCATGGCAGGGTGCTGCACCACCACGTCCTCAATCAGGTCGGCACCCGAGCCCTTTAGATAGTCATACAGAGCATCCAGCGAATCGAAATCCGCCACCTTGAGCTTTTCCACGCCCTGACCGCAGCACAGATCGCTCGGCTTGGCGATAATCTGCTCGCGTCCCTCCATAAAGGCAAGGAACTCCTCCTTGGAGCAAGTAGAGAAATGCAGCCATCCGCGATGCAGATACTCATTAAAGAACTCATAGAACTCGTTCTTGTTATCCACCAGGTGGTAATACTCCGGATTATTCAGACGGCGCACAATGGTGTTATTAACCCCTCGGGTCACAAAGGTGGCGCGCTGCGCATCGTTCATGTTGTAGAACTCCAGCAGCGAGTAATCCTTGTAGCCGGCACCAAACTTAAAGCCGCACTTCACCACGTCGGCAAACAGCCACACGCGGTTCTTTCCGCTCTTGTCATGGCAGTCCCCCACCGTTTGAAACAGCGCACCGTAATCCATGTGCGCGATGCAACGAAAGATATAACCCAACTTGCCCATAATGGCTCCTCGAATGCTCAGATAACCCAACGTGAGTATAGGCCGCCGTACGTCAGCGCAATGCGACAGCGCGCACCCTTAATAGTCCACGGCGCCTTCGCTTGCCATCCACTCGCTTTGGAACTCGGCATAGCGTCCCTCGATAATCGCTTGGCGAGCACGGCGCATCAGGTCCAACAGGAAGTAGATGTTGTGCTCGGAAAGCAAGATGCCGCCGAGCATCTCCTTTTGCGTGACCATATGACGAATAAGCGCACGGCTGTAGCCGCCCGTGCACACCGGGCAGGTACACTTGGGATCGATGGGGCCGTCATCATGCGCAAACTTGGCGTTACGGAAGTTCAGACGGCCCTGGCTGGAAAACGCCGTGCCCATGCGGCCCGTGCGCGTAGGCAGCACGCAGTCGAACATATCGATGCCCACGCCCACACCGCGCACGAGCGTGGTGGGGTTTCCCACACCCATGAGGTAGCGAGGCTTGTTGCGCGGCATGTATTCAGAAGCAAGCGGCGCAAGCGTCTCGAACATCGTCTCGTGGTCTTCGCCCACAGAATAGCCACCGATGCCGTAACCGGGAAAATCGCCGCACTCTTCCAGATGCCTGAGCGAGCGCACGCGCAGGTCCAGATGCATGCCGCCCTGCACGATGCCAAAAAGAGCCTGGTCGGGGCGCGTATGCGCAGCATAGCAGCGCTCGGCCCACTTGCTCGAAAGCTCAACGGCACGCTCCACATAGGCGCGCGTTGCCGGGTAGCCCGGGCACTGGTCCAGCTGCATGCAGATGTCGCTTCCCAGCTTCATGGCAATCTGCATGTTGTCCTCGGGCGTCCAGAACACGTGGCGGCCATCGTAGTCGGTCACGATAAAGCGCACGCCATCGTCGGAGAGCTTGACCGCATCGTTATGGCTAAAGACCTGAAAGCCGCCCGAATCGGTAAGGATGGGACCGTGCCAGTTCATGAAGTTATGGAGCCCGCCCAGCTCATCAATCAGGTCCTCGCCCGGGCGCATGCTCAGGTGATAGGTGTTGGCAAGCACGATCTGCGCGCCCAGTGCCTTAACCGTCTCGGTGGGAATGCCCTTGACGTTGGCCTTGGTTCCCACGGGCATAAAGATGGGCGTCTCGACATCGCCGTGCGGCGTGTGCAAAACGCCCGCACGCGCATGCGTCTTGGGATCCTCGGCGACGATGTCGTATTTGAAGAGGGATTGATCCATGTATTGGAGCTCCTTGTTGATATGCATGTACGTGCAGTAGTTTCGCACACAAAAACGGCGCGGGAGCAAAACCCGCGCCGTTTACATAGCGTTTCTGGTTGCAAGGCAGCCGGCGGCGAGACGCCGGGTCCTCCGTACTCCCCTACGCCGAAAGCTCGTCGGCAAGCGTCGCGATCTGCGCGCGCGAATCGTCATCGAGCGCACCCAGGACGGTAACGCCCGCCTGGGTAAAGGTGATGTCAGAGAGCTCGGCAAGCTGCTTCTTCATAACCTTGGCCGCCATGGGCATCCAAGAGCCGCCCTCGACCAGCGCAATCGTGCGGTTCTGGTAGTTATGCTCGGCCAGCGTGTGGATAAACGTGCTCATGAACGGGAAGATGCCCGTTGCATAGGTGATGGAGCACAGGACCAGGCGATCGTAGCGGAAGGCGTCTTCCACGGCCTCGGCCATGTCGTCGCGGGCAAGGTCGAACAGCGAAACCTTCTGGCCGCGCTCCTCAAGCGCCGCGGCAAGCTCCTCGGCGGCCTGCTTCATGTGACCGTAAACACTCGCGTAGGCGATAGTCACGCCATGATCTTCGGGCTGATAAGAAGACCAGGTGTTGTAGGTCTCCAGGTAGTAACCCAGGTTCTCCTTGAGCACAGGGCCGTGGAGCGGGCAGATAACCTGGATGTCGAGGCCAGCTGCCTTCTTGAGCACTGCTTGCACGTTCTTGCCAAACTTGCCCACGATACCAAAGTAGTAGCGGCGCGCCTCGCACGCCCAGCCCTCGGGATCCTCGATGTCGTTGGCGCCAAACTTGCCAAAACCGTCGGCCGAGAACAAAACCTTGTCGTGCGCGTCGTAGGAAAACATGACCTCCGGCCAGTGCACGTTGGGCGCTGCCACAAAGGCAAGCTTATGAGCACCAAGGTCAAGCTCGCTGCCCTCCTTGACAACTACGCTGCGGCCCGCAAAATCGGTACCAAAGTAGTTCTTCATCATCTTGAAAGCCATTGCCGAGGAAACAACCTGAGCCTCGGGATAGCGCTCCATGAAGGCGGCGATGCCCGCGGAGTGATCGGGCTCCATATGGTGAACGATCAGGTAGTTGGGCGTGCGACCGTCGAGCACGGCCTCGAGGTTACCCAGCCACTCGTCAACAAAATGAGCGTCGACAGTATCTGCAACAGCCACTTTATCGGAAAGAATCACATAGCTGTTGTACGACATGCCGTTTTCACTCACGTCATACTGGCCCTCAAACAAATCGATGTCGTGATCGTTGACGCCAATGTAGCGGATATCCTCGGTAATCTCCATGATGCTCCCATCTCGAGCTGAGCCCTGAATTCGTCATGCATTCTACCACGCGCGCAGCATGTTGCAGCAGCAGTCACATGGTATGCGCATGCGCCCCAAGCTTCAGCGAAACAAGAAGCAGCGCCGCAAGGTCAAGCACGCCCACGGCCGCCACGCGCGGCACGCCCGCACGCCCCTAGAGGCAAAACTTGCGCTCGACGGCATGCCCCGCAGCGGTGAGCGCCATAACGATAAGGTAGTACACAACGGCCACCGCCAGGAACGGCTCAAACGCACGATAGGTCAACGCCTGCACGCTTTGTGCCGCGCGCATCATGTCCATAAGGCCAATGGTGGCGACAAGCGAGGAACTTTTGAGCACGGTAATGACCTCGTTCACAAGAGCGGGAATCACCGAGCGCAGCGCCTGCGGGATGACAATCAGGCGCATCATGGTGCCATATGGCAGCCCAATGGCGCGAGCAGCGTCGTACTGCCCACGGTCAACTCCCTCGATACCGCCGCGCACGGTCTCCGAAACCGTCGCCGAACCATTGAGCCCCAGCGTGATGACGCCGGCGGCAAACATCGAGATCTTATAGCCCGTGAGCTGCGGCGTTGCAAAGTACGCCATAAAGAGCAGCACAATGAGGGGCACACCGCGAAAGATTGACGTATAGAAATCGAGCAGCGCCCGCAGCGGACGGCAGGGCACCACTTTGAGCACGGCGATAATGAAGCCCAGCACAAGAGCGATTGCGAGGGCGGCCGCCGTAACCTCGCAGGTCACGGCCAGGCCCTCGACAAACATCGATATGTACGGCTGCAAAAGGTGGAACTTCATCGTCATGCACGCAAGTTTGATCAGAGGTGGGGCGGGCGACTATTTGCCCTGGGACTCGACGGTCGAGGTGCCCGAAGCAGAGAAGTCGCCGTTCCACATGAAGTCGGCGCCCACGTACTTTTTGATGTACGTGTCGATTGTGCCGTCCTCGAGCATCTCCCCGATGCAAAGGTCGAGCTCGGTCACAAAATTCGCACCCTTGTTAGCCATCAGGCGATAGACGCCTACGTGGTCGGCGGTCTCGGCGCGGTCGAGCAGGCCGAGCACCAGGCCCTCGTTAGCATCGCGCATGGACTGGCCCTCGGCGCCATCGCACAGGTAAGCGTCGATACGTCCGGCAAGCACCTCCTGCAGGCACTGGTCGCCGCCGTCGTACGTGTGCACGTCGGCATCCGGCATCACCTTGGTGATGAACTTGTTCTGCACGGTACCGGTAGTGCAAGCGATGGACTTGCCCGCAAGGTCCTGGACGCTCTTGATGGGGTCCCCGCCCATGGTGAGCACGCCCACAAGCGGCTGATAATAGCCACGCGTGAAGTCGTAGGTCTCCTCGCGCTCCTCGTTGGCGCTCATCGCCATGGTGAAGGCGGTGTCATTGCCCTGAATGGACGCGAGCGTGGCGGCGAAGTCCTGCGGCTCGAAGGTATAGGTGAATCCCAAGCGCGAAGCCATCTCGTCGGCAATGGCGATGTCGAGACCCACGACTTTGTGCTTGCCGTCTGCATCGGTATCGATATAGCGATACGGGGCAAAGGCGTCGTCGCCCACAAAAGTGAGCTTGGCGTCCTTGATGCCATCGGCAGTCGCCGCGGCAGAGCCAGATGCGGCAGACCCCTGGGCGGCGTTTTGAGCAGAACAGCCGGCAAGCGCGGCGACGGCACCCCCAGCGAGAAGCCCAACAAAACCGCGACGAGAGATAGAACAGGTCATATTAAAGCCTTTCGACAAGATGTGGCACTGATCAGCACGCTCCATTCTACGGCGTAACCCATCGCAGCTCGCACGACGATGAAAACTAACCAGGGCGAAACATGTCCTGTATGCCAAACCCAAACAAAGGGCACACAAAACGATAGCCGCACATCAAAAATGGGCCCCGCGCAAACGCGGAACCCACCGGTACTCAAACAACGTGAGCAGATGTCAGCCTACGGACGCTGGCCCATGCCGCCCCCGAGGGTGATGGTCTCACCGTTCATGTACTTGAAGTCGGGACCGCACAGCTGCACGACCACGCGGCCGATCTCCTTCTCGACGTCGCCGTAATGGCCGGCCGGCGGCATGTGGACGTTGGCCTTGAACGCCTCGGGGTAGGCAGCCTCGAAGTTCTCGAGCTGAGCCGTCCAGGCAAGCGGGCATACAACGTTCACGTTGACGCCGTCGGGACCCCACTCGTTCGCAGCCACGCGCGAAAGGCCACGGATGCCCTCCTTTGCAGCCGCATAGCTGCACTGGCCAAAGTTGCCAAAGAGGCCGGCGCCCGAAGCGAAGTTCACCACAGAGCCTTTGGTCTCCTTGAGATGCGGGTAGGCCTTCTGCATGTACAGGTAGGTTGCGTAGAGACCCGAGTAGATAGCAAGGTTGAACTGGTCCATCGTGTGGTCGGCAATGGTCACGCCCGAGGCGGAAGCCTGTGCGTTGTTGACCACGGCGTCGATGCGGCCAAACTCTTCGATGGCCTTATCGATAACGTTTTGAACCACGGCCTCGTTGTCCTGACCAGCAGAAACGTCTGCTTGCACGGGCAGCACCTTGATGCCGTATTCAGCCTCGAGGCTCTCCTTGGCATCCTCGAGCTTGGCCACGTTGCGGCCGGTGATAACGAGGTTCGCGCCCTCTTTGGCAAACGCGATATCGATGCCATAGCCGATGGATCCAGCGCTGCCGTCCTTGAGCGTCGCCTTGCCGCCGCCGGTCACGATCACGGTCTTTCCGTCAAACAGTCCCATGTGATACTCCTATCGCATCGAGGCTTCAAATCTCCACGGGTGAGGCCCGCGGCTCAAACCACTAATGTAGCTGAGCGTTTGCGCCCTCGACGCCAAGAATGGAGCCAAATGGGGTGAAAGGCGACACGTCTCCGACATCCGGTGTTCTCACGCGGGTATAAGATTGAACAAAACGATTGTAAGGTGCGCATCGGGCGCACACAGATAGGAGCGCCATGAGCGAAGACATCAAGACGCCAGATTCCCAGGTAGATGTAGACGAAATGAAAAAGGCGGATGCCGAGCAGGACAACCTGGACCAGGTCGAGGTCATCGAGGTCACGGCAGGCGATGCAGCGCGCCCGGAGGGTACCGTACTCGAGGACGACCTCGCGGAGGCCAACGACAACCACGACGACGATGAGCGCACCGACGATGCAAGCGAGCCGGCGGGCGAAGAGGCCGACACCGACGAGCAGATTGCGCCCGGCAAAGAAGACGGCCAGCAAGACAGCACTCCCCTCGCCCTCGACGGAGTGCCTGTACTCGATGATGTCTCGACCACCGCTTCCGACACCGAAAACATCCCACGCTTCCTCACGCGCGACCAGTATGAGCAAGTGGGAGACGATCCCGATCCTTTGCCCTCGGGCTTTGAAGTCATCGACGGAGGAATCTCGGCGACAGGCGGGGCTCAAACTCCCACTGCCCCCGACGAGGAAAGTGCCCCTAAGGAAGCGCTGCCAGCAAAACCAGAGGATGGCGCCGCACAAGCCGTCGCCAAGGCCGGAGCCGCAATCGCCGACGCCGCCGCAAGCGTGGGCTCCATGCTCTCCCAGGGCATGGACGCCGTACGCGAGGTGAGTGCTGCCCGACGCGCGCCCAGCGAGGCGCGCGGTCACCTGGACGAGCTCTCGCAAGTCATCGAGGAAAACGAGGACGAGCTTACGCATCGCCGCGATGTGGAGGCGAACTACGCTCAAATCGTTGCCGAACAGACCGCTCGCCAAACTAGCTGCCTGGAGTCCGTACGCGCCGCCGTCGTCGCCCAGCAAGCGATCGCCAAGACAATCGACGACCTCAAACAGAGTCTCTCAGCCATGAAGGACGCAGACAAGGCAACCGAAAAGCGCCTTAAGTCGGCGCTTGACGCCGCCGAGTCCCAGGAAGCATCCGCACGAGAAGGGGCAAATCGCCTGGTAAGACGTGTAACCGACGCCCAGCGCGGACTTGAATCGGCAAAAGCCGATCGCGAAACCAACCTTGCCGCCGCACGGAAGGCCGTGGAGAGTGCACAGGCACGCCTCAACGCCCTACGCGAGGAATTCGCCGAAATCCAGCGCAATCCGTCTGCGAACTCTGCCGCATACAGCGTACGTGGCACCGAACTCGAAAACGATATCTCCGACGCCGCCGAGCAGCTCCGCATCGCACAAGAGCAGTTGCCGCGCCTTACCGCCGAGCTCGACCAATCCATTGCCGACGCCGAAGCAGTCGTGGCCGAAGCCAACAAACCTATCGAAGAAGCCCGCTCTTCGTTCCGCGATGTCTCAAATGCCACCGCCGAAGCTCGCGACGCTTTAGACGCCGCTCGCAAAGACGCCGAAACCCGTCAAAAGGAACTTCGTTCCCAGATCAACGAACAGGAAAAGGCTCTCAAAAACCAACAGAAAGCCCAGCAAGAAGCCCAAGACGACGCCGACAACGCGGCAGAGATCCTCGCCGACGCAAACGATATCCACGCTCACCCGGAAATCACTCAGCAGCTCGCCGCCCGTATCGACTCGGATAAGCAGTACCAGGCCCAGCAGATGCAGCAAGTCGAATCGCTTGCCGCAACCGAGAAGAATGTTCGCGAGCAAACGCGCACGTCGCGCCTTAAGTTCGTGGGCATTGTGGCAGCGATCGTCGTGGCGGTCGCGCTTCTCATCTTTTGCTGGACCACGTTTATGAAGTAGCGAAAGGCTTCGACCTCACGCGGCATTTAAGCTGTCATGGTAATGAAGGGGGTGCATCGGCTGATGCGCCCCCTTTTTTGCGCAGGTGATGCACAAGGCATCGCTCGAAGATGGCAACATGCCATGAATGCCCCGCAATCATGCGTTCACCGCCTGCTTACAGAGGGTAGATAGGGGGTTGCTTTTCAAAACTCTTCGAAATGTGTACCCTAAATCGATTTCTTCGAGTAGACAGCCGTTTGAATCAGCAAAACCCCAGGATTTCGAAGCTCAAACAGCCGCTCTACTCAGCATTTTGATTTTAGGGTACACATTTCGAATTGTTTTGTTCAGATAGCATTTCTTAAGACGCGAACGGGGTAAAGAAAAGCGTCATCAGCACCCTTATGCACATTGACGCGCAGCGCCTTCTCCAAGCATGAGCACAGCAAAGAAGGGCATGAGGCGCAGTGCGCTGCTCGCTGGAAGAATCAGGGCGCAAGATGCCCGTCGCTCACGCCCGGCACCGGACTACCGTCAGGTCAACGTCCTAAGCCATGCATCACATTACCGGCACAGAGCCATCCGGCATCGATTCGACGGGCTCATCCAAGCCCGGGGCAGCCTGATCGCCTTCACGGCCAGGCAGCGACGCCACCACAACGCCCGTCACCACGAGCACAGCACCAAGGTAGCCTTGCGCGGGAAGCGTCTCGCCCAGCACGAAAAAGGCCAGCACGGCAGAAGCGACCGGTTCGATTGAGAACAGCAAAGCAGTGTGCTCGGGCGTGGTATGCGGCTGCGCAACAGGCTGCAGCACAAATCCAAATGCGCTGCACACAATGGCGAGCCCCAAAATGGCACCCCACTGCGCTGGCGTCTGCGGCAACGTTGGGACCTCGCAAACAAGGGAAAACACCAAGCCATATAGGCCGGCAAATCCAAGCTGCCACGTTCCAAGCAGCATGCCGTCGATACCCGGAGCCAGCCTATCGGTAGCAACAATGAACACGGCATAAAGAAGGGCGCCCGCCAGACAAAGAGCGTCTCCCGGATGCAACTCAAGCCCGCCGCGCAGCGAAAGCAAAGCGATGCCCGCAAGCGTCACCAAAGTTCCCGCAATGATAGGGCGAGGCGGCATGCGACGTTGAAGTGCCGCATTGATAATAGGAACGAACACGACTGCCATCGCGGTCAAAAAGCCGCCGTTTGACGCCGATGTCGTCTCGAGTCCATGGGTAAGAAACGCAAAAAGGCCGAACAGAAGCAGACCGAGCACGGATGCATATTTAAGAACAACGCGATTGGTATGGGCAATCTTGCGGAACGACACGGCTCCCACCACAGCAAACGCGATAAGAAAACGCATCGCGATTACCATGAACGGACCCATACCGCCCAAGCCGATCTTCATAAGGAGGTAGGAGCTCCCCCACGCCACGGCGACCAGGCCCAGGGCAATATCAGCCTTACCTTGAGTCCATGCAAATGAATGCGCAGTCTTCGTGTTCATCGAGTAGCCCCCTTCCGTACTCCGTCCGCTTCATTCGACGGGACTGTTATAACCCCCTGATTTTCATTTGAGAAGCGAATGATTATTATTGAAGCCATTACAAGTTGTTATGGCAAAAATGTGCCGAATACAAGACTGCCGCAACGCCTCGCCAACGTAAGGACCGCACGTGAACCGCTATGAAATCTTCTTGAAGGTCGCCGAGTGCGGCAATATCACAAAATGCGCGCAGTCTGTGCACTACACGCAAGCCGGTATAAGCCACGCCATCGCTGCACTGGAAAAAGAGACCGGCCTCACACTCTTTGCGCGTACGGCGCGCGGCGTCACGCTGACCGAAAACGGGCGCCGCCTGTTGCCCTCGATTCAAGCGCTCGTGAACGACCAACACGCCCTCACGCAAGCGATCAATCAAATTGGCGGCGTGGTAGCGGGAACACTGCGCGTGGGGACCTTCACCAGCGTCTCGATGCAGTGGCTGCCGCGACTAATTCAAAACTTCACCGCGCGCCATCCCGGCGTCGAGTTCGACCTGCAGGCAGGAGACTACGACCAAATCACCGAAATGCTCGTGGCGGGCAAGGTCGACTGTGGCTTTTTGGCGGCACCCGCGCATGAAGGACTCGAATTCTTCCCGCTCTACCGCGACCCCATGCTGGCGTTTTTGCCCAAGGGACACCCCCTTGCCCGCAAGCGCTCACTCACGCTCGACGATCTGCTGGATGAGGAACTGATCATTCCCGCACAAGGCTCGGACAACGATATCAACGCAGTTCTCAAGGAGACCGAGAAGCCCGCGAACATCCGCTACGTCCTCAACGACGACTTCTCGGTGCTTTCTATGGTCGAGGGCGGACTCGGCGTGGCAATCATGCCCGAGCTAATCCTCAAGAGCTGCAAGTCGTATCCCGTAGCAAGGCCTCTATCTCCAAAGCGCTACCGAACCATCGGCATCGCATCGCTGCCCAAAGGCGGCATCTCGATGCTCGCGCAGACCTTTATCGATTTCCTTGTTGAAGACGCACCGATGCATCGCATCTAATCGCCGCGACAAGAAGCAATGGCAGCACAGCGGCTTGGACGCAAAGCCCCTAAGTGCAACATCCGTATCGCTGCACCCTGCAATCACTCTGCAGCGCCATCGCGCCGAAACCGTGCGAGGACGCGGAGCGCCGCATCGACCGGCCCCGGTTGCAAGCGATGTCGCACATCCTCCAGGCGCGCGGGAATATCGATCTGCTGCGAGCAATGCCGAGCGCACTTGCCGCAATGGATGCAATTACTTACCAGCTTGGGAGAAGCGGTTCGCACGGCGCTCGCGGTGAAATACTGAGACAGCCCCGTCCAGCGACCGTAAGCAAAACTGGCATTATAGGCGGCAAAACATCCGGGGATATTGATCCCCTGCGGGCAGGGCATACAGTAGTTGCAACCCGTACAGGGCACGCGGTTAAAGCGCTCGAAGACTTCGACCACGCGCGCGATGGTCTCGAGCTGAGAGGGCGTCATGGCTTTGGGTAGAGCTGCATCGGCGATTGAGGCGTTTTGGTCGACCTGCTCGATCGAAGCCATGCCCGAGAGCAGCATGGTGACCTGCGGATGATTCCACACCCAGCTCAAGCCCCAATCCGCAGGAGTCTGAAGATGCCCAGCTCGCGCCTTTTTCAAGATTTCCTGAGCTGCATGCGGAAGCTTATCGACCAAACGCCCGCCCAGGAGCGGTTCCATCACGAACACGGCAAGGCCGCGATCATGGGCCTCCATCACGCCGGCAGTCCCCGCCTGGTAGCGTTCGTTTGCATAGTTATATTGCACCTGAACAAAATCCCAGTCATATGCGTCGAGCATGCGCGGAAAATCATCGGCAGAACCATGATAGGAAAAACCGATCTGCCGAATACTCCCCTCGCGTTTCTGCCGCGCAATCCAATCCTTGATGCCCAATGCCGCCACGCGCTCCCATTGTGCGGGACTTGTGATGTTGTGCATGAGATAGTAGTCGATATGGTCGGTACGCAGCCGCTTGAGCTGCTCGTTAAAGAACCGATCAAAATCCTCGGTGCGCCTACACGAGGCATGGGGAAGCTTGGTTGCGATAAAGACCTTGTCGCGCAAGCCAAGCTTTTCGAGCGCCATTCCCACGCAAGCCTCGTTGCCTGGATAGAGATAGGCTGTATCCAAGTAGTTAATGCCCCGCTCAACGGCACGGGAGATAATATCTTGCGCCGCCTTTGCGTCGGGCCGGCCCAGTTGATAACCCGGGAAGCGCATGCAGCCCAAGCCCAAAGCAGAAAGCCTGTTGCCACTTGCAGGATCCGTTCTGTACTGCATGCACGTCCTTTCCTCAGCATACTCGAGCATCATCATACCGCGCCCAAGCAAACTGTTAACCTGCGCGCAACATCGCAGTATCCCGTCGTAATGGCGCTATCATAAGCAAACGCGTATCACACCCCAACCGAGAGGAACGCGCATGCCCATCGAGACCGTTGCCATCATCGGAAAGGGAGCCGTGGGCTTGCTCCACGGCAGCAAAATCGCAAAAGCCGTTGGGTCCAAGCATCTTGAGTATGTAATGGACGACGAGCGTTACCTGCGGCATCGCACAGATAGAATCGTCATCAACGATGAGATTCAAACCTTCACTACCATCCCCGCCAGCCAAGCAAAACCCGTCGACCTGGTTATCCTTGCCGTCAAGGCAACCGGACTCGACCAGGCAATCAATAGTATGGAAGGCCTGGTGGGACCCGAAACACGCATCATCTCGCTTCTCAACGGAGTGACAAGCGAGGAGGCGATCGCCGCGCGCTATGGCTGGAAGCATCTGGTCCTTGCCATCACACAGGGCATGGACGCCGTTTTTATCGACAATGCTCTCACGTTCACCCACCCGGGCGAGATTCGCCTAGGCGCGGCGCCGCACACCGAGGCGGGCGTTGTTGAAGACATCGCCGGCCTGCTTGAGCGCGCCGGCATCTCACATGTGGTTGAGAAGGATATTCGCCGACGTATGTGGACAAAGCTGATGATGAACGTTGGCATCAACCAAACGTGCATGGTATATGGCGGTACCTACGGAACCGTGCTTTCGGATGGCGAGCAAAACCGCTGCCTCATCGCCGCCATGCGCGAGGCGAAGGCCGTCGCCAACGCAGAGGGGATCGCCCTTACAGAAGATGATCTTAACGAGATGATCTCTATCATCGCCAACCTCGACCCCAACGGCATACCCTCGATGGCTCAAGACCGCATCAATCGCAAACGTACAGAGGTGGCGCTTTTTGCCGGCACCATCATCGAGCGCGCTGAGCATCACGGGTTGTTGGTGCCTCAAAACCGCTGGCTGCTCAAGCGCGTCCGCGAAATCGAATCCTCCTGGTAGCACGCCAAACCCACGGCCAATCTGCCGCCCGCGCAAAAGCCGGGTGCCCCGCACGTACGGGGGCACCCGGCTTTACGCATAAAATGTGATGGAAATGTGAAAATGTGACAAAATAAACCTGTCGACTTTTTGTCACATTAGTCGAGCTTGGCGAAGGCCTGGCTCAGATCCCAGATGATATCCTCGACGTTCTCGGTGCCGATGGAGAGGCGAATCGTCGAGGGGGTGATGCCCTGATCGGCGAGCTCGGCCTCGGTGAGCTGGGAGTGCGTGGTGGTCGCCGGGTGAATCGCCAGGCTCTTCACGTCGGCAACATTGGCGAGCAGCGAGAAAATCTGCAGGTTGTCGATGAACTTCCAAGCCGCCTCCTGGCCGCCCTTGATCTCGAAGGTGAAGATCGAGGCGCCGCCGTTGGGGAAATAGCGCTGATAAAGCTCGTGATCGGGATGATCGGGCAGGCTCGGATGGTTGACGGAGGCAACATGCGGGTCCTGGCTCAGGAACTCAACGACCTTCTTGGTGTTCTCCACATGGCGGTCGACGCGCAAAGAAAGCGTCTCGGTACCCTGGAGCAGCAGGAATGCGTTGAACGGAGAAATGCAGGCGCCCTCGTCGCGCAGAAGAATAGCGCGGATATAGGTTACAAACGCAGCGGCACCCACGGCATCGACAAAAGAGATGCCATGGTAGGAGGGGTTGGGATCGGCGAGCTGCGGATACTTGCCGGAAGCCTTCCAGTCAAAGTTACCGCCGTCGACGATCACGCCACCGAGCGAAGTGCCGTGACCACCGATGAACTTTGTCGCGGAGTGAACGACGACGTTTGCACCGTGCTCCAGCGGACGGAACAGGTACGGGGTACCAAAGGTGTTATCCACGACGACCGGTAGGCCGTGCTTGTGGGCAATCTCGGAGATTGCGTCGATATTGGGGATATCGGAGTTGGGGTTGCCCAGGGTCTCCAGATAGACAACGGTGGTGTTGTCCTGAATTGCGCCCTCGACCTCCTCGAGATTATGAGCATCGACAAAGGTAGTCTCGATACCAAACTGAGAAAGCGTATGCTCAAGCAGATTGTAAGAGCCACCGTAGATGGTCTTCTGAGCAACTACATGGTCACCGGACTGCGCAAGCGCCTGGATGGCATAGGTAATGGCAGCAGCACCCGACGCGACGGCAAGGCCCGCCACGCCGCCCTCGAGCGCGGCGATACGATCCTCAAAGACGCTCTGAGTCGAATTGGTCAAGCGCCCGTAAATGTTGCCGGCATCGGCCAGGCCAAAGCGATCGGCAGCATGCTGGGAGTTGCGGAAGACATAGCTCGTAGTCTGATAAATGGGCACAGCGCGAGCATCGGATGCGGGATCGGCGCTCTCCTGGCCAACATGCAGCTGAAGGGTATCGAAGCCAAAGGTATGCTCGGGGTTGTTAACAAACTGGGACATGATGTTCTCCTTAAACAAGGTAGGCGCAAAAGCGCGGGAAAAAGCAGGCGTTAAAGCTCCCGGTCGCACGGTGCTATCGGGACATTCGCGAATCGCGGATTGTCCCCAGCATGCGCGGCAACCGAGAGCTATGCATTCGTTCCGTCTGACACATCCGTGGGTCCTCCCCTCTGATTCGTTCTCCGCAGGGATAATTCCCTATCGGCTTGGTATGTTTAGCATAGTAAAATCGCCGCTACTCTACGTCAATCATTAAAATATGGTAGCTAGCTATCGTTAAAATAGATAACAACTCAGGCGAAAGGACATTCATGACTCTGCAGCAACTGCGCTTCCTCATTGCGGTGGCCGAGAACGGCTCCATCAACGCCGCAGCTCAAAACCTCTATACCGCCCAATCAAACATATCGAGCGCCATCAAATCGCTTGAGGGAGAGCTGGGGATATCGATCTTCACGCGCAGCAGCCGCGGCGTCATGCTCACCTCGGACGGCACCGAGCTGCTGGGCTACGCTCGCCAGGTAGTCGAGCAAGCAAACATGCTCGAAGCCCGCTACGAGCACAACGAGGCACCACAGGAGCGCCTCGCCGTCTCGGCTCAACACTACGCCTTCTCGGTGCAGGCGTTTATCAACGTGGTCGAGGCGTGCGACGCCCAAAAGTTCGAGTTCACCATGCGCGAGACCACAACCGCACAAATCATCGACGACGTACGCGCGTTTCGCAGCGAAGTAGGAATCCTCTACCTTGACGATTTCAATCGACGCGTACTGGAAAAGGCCTTTGCCGACGCACGCGTGAGCTTTCATCCGCTCTTCAACGCGCGCGTCCACGTGTTTGTAAGCGAGAGTCATCCCCTCGCGAGGAAGCCTTCCATTTGCCTTGAAGACCTCGTGCCCTATACGCGCTACAGCTTTGAACAGGGAACGTCCAACTCGTTCTATTTTTCGGAGGAGCCTTTCTCGCACATCCCCTGCGCGCGCAATATACGCGTATCGGACCGTGGAACCCTCACCAACCTGCTTACCACATCAAACGGATACGCACTGTCCACCGGCGTGCTTTCGAGTGAAATGCAGTCGGGCATGGCGAGCATCCCGCTCAAAGAAGATGCGCACATGCTTGTTGGCTACATCGTGCACGACGAGCGAAGGCCCGCACCGATCCTCACGCAATACCTCTTCGAGCTGCGACGCATCATCGCCGATGCCGACCGCAACGGAGCCGTCTTGATCGCGGAGGACGGCACGAGCGTCTAGGCCAGCAAGCGATAGGTTATAACCTGCGGCTGCCCCGGCCTTTGAGGGTCTTCGACCTCAACGCGCACGAACTTAAGGGTTACCTCCGCAAAGCCGGCACGATGCAAAATATCGGCGTAGATGCGCGCTTGTAGAGCATGCTTTTCCTGCAGATCCTCGAGTGTCTCGTCGGAAGAGCCGCCCGTTTTATAGTCGATGACCAGCGCACGCGATGGATCGGCGGGGTCGTAGGCCAAAGCATCGATTGCGCCTTCTGCAAAGCTGCCAAAGCGCTGGCGGATCTCATCGTCATCCAGACCCAACGAGAAGAACGGGACCTCGGCCAAGACGCGTGGCCAGCCAAGAAGCTCTGCGCGCACATCCGAGTCAGACCAAAGTCCCAGCGCCTCATCAAAGCGAGCGCGCTGCGAGGCAGACACCTTCCAGTACGAGCACAACGCCTTCGCGCGCGCGGGCGGCAGCGACGCAGAACCCGTCTCGATGAGCCATTGCGCCGCGGCATGAAATGCCGATCCGAGCGCACAGGGGTCGCCCTCATGCAGAAGGGTGCGCGATGAGGGCACATCGGACGAAGCCAGCGTCTCTTCGAGCGCGTCGCCCATCAGGTTGTCAAGCGCATCGGCCCGAGGGATAAACACAAGATTCGACCCCTGTGAAGGCAGACGATCCTCCCCCTCCTCGTCAAGCGTTGCGGCCATCGAGGAATAGCTATAGGAATCACGCTCTGCACGTGAAACGACCGTAGAGCGAAGACGGTGGTGCTCCGGGTAAGCCAAGGTAAAGGTATCGAGCGGCCCACCGTCGTTGGGAAGAACGTCCGCATCGGTGCCAGGCGCGCTCTGCGCGGCAGCAAACGCATCGGTCATATCGACATAACGAGATTCACCATAGGAAAAATCCCCCAACGGAATGAAGGCGTAATCACCGCTTTCAGAACCCTCGAACACCAGACGATCCTGAGCAAGGTCCGCTATACCTTTGGGCAAAATGCGATCGAGCACGGCAGCGGTAAGGTCGCGATCCTCGTTGAACTTGAGCTCTGCAACCTTCCCTGCCTTGCGTGCTGTCCCCGTACCCGCATCGAGCGCCAAGATGAGCACTTCGCGGGCGCGCGTCATGGCAACGTAGAGCAGACGTGCGCGCTCCTCGAGCGATGCCGCCTCGTCTTCTTCTCGCATGGCGACAAACTCGCCCGCAGCAGAATCCGTGGCGCACACATCATCCATAAGCTCAGGGTCAAGCCATGCAGGCGAAGACGTGCTACCGCGGAAATACTTATTGAAGGCCTTCTCCACATCGGCGCTTGCGACAAACGTCCCGTCCGCAGCGCGACCCCCCGCAAAACGGGCGGGCAGCAGCGAAACGTTGGCATGGTCTGCGGCGCGGCGCATCTGCATGCGAGAAGAATTAGCGTGGATGCTATAGCAATCCGCCACCGCGACAACCGGGAACTCCAAGCCCTTCGAGGCATGTACCGTCATGATGCGAACTGCCGAGGCGTCGCCCTCATTTAGGGCACCGGGGGCCTCCTTGCCCGCCAAAAATGCATCGAACGCACCCGCGATCTGTCGCGGCGCATTGCCAAGGGCGTCTTCCGCATCCTGCAGGGCGTCGAGAGCCTTGAGCACGTTGGCGGCGATGGCACGCCCTTCAGGGCCGCGCTTCGCCAGGCGGACAAACCATCCCGAGGCGTTGATCGCATCGCGCGCGATACGGGCAAAAGAATCGCGACCCACACGTGCGAAGGCATAGCGAAGCACCTGTCGCGCGCGATGAAGCAGGCGGAGATTCTCAAAACCGGGTGCATCGTCATCCGAAGCAATGCCTGCATCCAGGTTACGGCGCCGCGTCTCGCCTGTTTCGGGGTCGTACGTGGTAGCGAGAGCCAAGAACTCCTCGACGCCGAGCGCGAACATCGGAGAAGCAAGCAACGGCATGAGTCCTTGGGCAGTGTCTGCAGGATTCGCAAGCGCACAGACGAGAGCGCGCACGGCGGACACCTCGGGCGCGCTTGAGAACACCGAGCCACCGGAGATGACACAGTCGAGTCCCCGCGCGCGAAATGCAGCGGCATAGCGGTCGGCAAAGGTCATGCCGCCCAAAAGCAATACCATGCCGCCCACGGGCTGGCCCTTATCGGCAAGCTCTTTAAAGCGAGTTGCAATCGTTGCCGCCTTGACGTCAATGCGCTCCTCTGCACTGCCGCCCGCAACAAAAATCGCCTGACGACGTGAGACGTCCGCGGCGACCAGCGCATCGCGTCTGCCCTCGTGCGCTTCCAGATCCAGGAAATCGCGCATCAAGCCGCCTTGTTCGCCGTCAAAGACACGCGCCACATATTCCAAAATCTGAGCGTGACTGCGGAAGTTGCGCACGAGCTTGACGATGCGCCCCCGAGAGGACGAATCCTCGTTGCTGGCCGCCTGGGCAATCGAGCGCTCCTGACGACGAAACACTTCGACATCTGCGCCGCGAAAACGATAGATCGACTGCTGGGCATCGCCAACGGTGCATAGCGCACGACCGTCCTCACCCGTGAGATACGAGATGAGGTCAACCTGTTGTTGGTCGGTATCTTGAAATTCGTCGATCATCACGAGCTTGAAACGGTTCTCATAAGCAGAGCGTACCGAGGGATAATCGCGCAAAGCCTCATGGGTCATGCGCAGAAGATCGTTGTTGTCCAAGCCGCCCGCGGCGCGCTTGAGCTCACGGTACTCGGCCTCGACGCGGCGAGCAAGCTCAAAGAGCTGCTCTGTCGCGGCAGAGCCCACAGCTACCATCGCATTGATAAAGCTGTCTGCCGCCTCGGCCTTAAGGAGCAAAACCTGGTCTTTGGGAAACGCCTTGCTCGCGCGCGGAGCAGAGCAGGCCAGCATGCAGGCGCCAAGATCTGCCATGGTCTTTTCGCTCGCCTCGAAGGCGTCGATAGCGGCAAGCGCCGTGCGGGCACATTCGGCGGCACCAGGGCTCGCCTCCAAGCAAGGGCGATATGCATCGGCCAGACTGCTTAAATCTGCCTGCGCCCCCACAACGTGAATGTCATCCATACCATGCGGAAGCGCACAGGACACCTCAAGCAGACGACGCACCAGGGAGCGCGCCGAAGTGCCCATTTCGCTACCGGAAGGACCGATCTCTCCGTAGAGCGGATACCAGGTTTTGAGTTCGGCAAAAGGATCGGCGTCATCGCCGCGCTCATCGCGGGCTGCAGAAAGCACATGCTCCACCGCACGGTCCATAAGGACCGCGGCCGACCCCTCCTCAAGCACCTGGAAAGCGGGATCGATGCCCAGCTCAAGAGCATGGGTGCGAAGGATACGAGAGCACATGCCATGAATGGTCGAGATCCAAGAATCGTCGACCGTCAGGGCCTCTTCTGCCATGCCGGCTTCAATAAGGGCGGCGCGCACGCGCTCGCGAATCTCCGCCGCGGCGTCTTTGGTAAATGTGATAGCGAGCACCTGGTCCAGATGCTCGGCAAAAGGACCGGACTCCGGGGAGAGTGCCCACAGGATACGGCGCGTAAGGGTGAAGGTCTTGCCCGAGCCGGCGCCCGCCGACACAAACAGAGGACGATCGAGCGTTGTCACGATCTCGCGCTGTTGAGGCATCAATGTTGAGAGATCCATGGTACTCACGCTCCCCTCCTCTCAAATCCAGACGGATGGTTAAACGAACAACGGCCGGCGGGATCTTCGGATGCACACACGACACCATGGGCCATCTCATCCAGGCGCTGTGCGATAGCATCTTCGACACGGTCAAGCAGCTGCTCAAACGTCATGGTTCCGCCATGTTCCGTCGCAGGGAAACCATCGCGCAGCCCGGGAATCATGCTCTCCTCGGCCTTGTCGCCCACAAGCGCCGCCGCGGCAGCACCGCGCATAGCGGGTGCGCGCCCCTTCGTGGAGAAGTAAAGCGCGGCGGCCGGCTCAAGGCCCAGGGCACGGCGCATCGCCTGAGCATAGATGAGCGATTGCGTGTGCTCGGGGAGCCAGCGCTCGTTCTCGGCCGGGATCGTGCCGTCCTTGAGCGGCGTAGTGGGATCTTTGAGCTTGAAGGGATTGACGTCCCCGCGATGCTTGTAATCGATAATGGCCGCGCGGCCCTCGGCATCCACATCCACACGGTCGATGCGCCCGCCCAGGGGCCACCCGGCATAGGTGACGCCCAGGCCATTGAAGGAGTACTCAAGATATGCAGGCTTGAACGGCATGAGGGCGCCTGCCTCATAGCGCACCACGCGCTCGAGCTGAGGCAAGATCTCGTCAATCTGTGCGCGCTCGCCTGCGTCGAGGGGCACAAGCGCGCCGGAGCTTGTCGTCTTGCCACGCGCGTGCTCCGCGCGAACCTCGTCAAATGCCTCGTGCAAGACAGAAAGAGCCGCCGGCACGTTCTCGGAGCGCACGCGGTCCACGCCTGCTTCGAGCAGCTCGCTATGGAAGCGGAACATGACATCGTGGACGAAGTTGCCCTTTTCGATATTGCCAAAGCCGGCGTCAATCGAAGAAGGGCGTACACGCGAGGAAATAAACCAGCACAGGGGGCAGGAGCTGTAGCTTTCGATCTGCGAAGCGGATAGCTGCCGCGCAACCAGCTCACCGTTCTCGCTGCGTTGGCGAAGGACCACATAAGGCGTAGCCTCGTCGCTCAACTGCTGAGGGGGAAGGCACTGGACCTGGCATGCATCGAGGCCAACGGCACCCGAGGGATCAAGATCGAGGACGATATCGCCCTCGTCGGTCTGTTCCACATTCGCAGCGGCGCCCGCGCGCGTGCGAAGTTCGGTCCAGATGGCAGCGGGATAGACATCCTTGGCCTGCCGGTCGTGCGTCACGCGTGCAAGAATCGCCGCGCCGCTTGAAGCGCGAACGGCACGGTCGAAGAGCACGCGCTGGTACGACGCGGGATCGATTGTCACCGGAGCCGCTGTCAGGCGCTCGCCCAGCAAGGTGGAAGCGTCCTCTTTGACCGCAAGGGAATAGGTTTCGGCGTCGACATCCAAAAAGACCATCGCATCGAAGGCGCCCGGGCGAGCCGCGGCGGCCGCGGCGAGCGTCAGGAACTGCGCTGCAGGAAGCGATCCCAAAGCATCGGCGGGCTCGGAAGCATCGGCGTCGGGCCTAAGCTCATCCGTCTTTGCAGATATGCCAACCTTGAGACCGGAGAGCACGCCCGTAGCCACACTTTGAGGGACGTCGACGGCACGCGTCTCATCCATAAGCATAGCAATCGCCATTTTGAGCATGGACGCCTCGCGCTCACGCGCCACCGCTCCATCCGTATTGCCAAAAGCATACGCGGGCAGCGCCTCCACAACCAAAAGCATCGATTTAAATGCCGAGACGGGGCGCTCCTGCATCAGGTACTGCACTACATCGGCACACACCGCGGGAACCTGCGCCCAGGGATTGCCGGAATCGAGCTTTTTGCGCTGGGCGGTCACGCGCGTCTGGATACTCTGCAGTTCACTCAGCACGGCATCGACGCCCATGGCGCGCTTGCCACGGATCTTCTTATCAAAAACGCGCGCAGACCAGGCATCGCAGCCCGAAAGCGGACAGGCGAGCCAGTCGGAGAGCTCGGGGGCAGGCCACCACTCGGAATCGGGAATCTCTCCCGCCGCCGCAGCTCTCATGCGCGTTACAAGGTTGGCCAAAGCGTTGAATTGAGCACCCGTACGCGTCTCATCGAACCTGGCATCGGCAGGAACAATCGCCTGCACGCCACAGGCGGCAAGACGCTCGGCAAGCTGGCAGGCCGCCTTCGCCGGACGGCGCGCCACGACCGCGACAACAGCCTGTGGACTTGATGTGGCCGCGCACGCCTGCTCGGCGGCGCGGGAAATAAGCTGAGCGTAGGCGCGGTTGCGCGCATGCGGTCCCGCCACCTCAAAAAACAACGCGGGAAGCACTGGAAAGGCAGCGGCTTCGTCCGCAAGAGATTCCTCGACCGAAGCCTCAACACCACGGACACCAAATGCCTCTTCGATACACAAGGCGGCATCGCGTTGCTGCGGGGCGAGCAACACGGTGCATTCGCCCGCCGCCCCCACCGAAGCAAGCAAGTCCATAAGGTAGGCGGGAACCTTTTGCATGCCGCGCACGATTACGCAGGAGGCGCAGGCGGGAAGCTCGTCTGCAAATGAGCGAGCCAAATGGACCGCCGCCGTCGAGGGCTCCTCGAGGCCAAGCTTTGTAAGACGATCCGCGTAGCGCCTGAGCAGACGCACAACCAGGTCCTCGGCTTGCGAAGCGGGTGCCAGACGAGCCATGCGCGCCCCATCGAGTACATAGGGCAAAAAGTCGCGTGCCATGGAGGCGAGCAGGAAACGCGTGCCCGGAGTGTCACGCAGCGGCTCCAGATCGGAAGGGTCCCAGGATGCCAGAATGTCGGCGATAAGCAAGTTTCGCTGCAGAGTGCTCGTCAGATGGGTGCCCGTCCCCAGCAGCTCCCAAAGCGAAGCGACCCATCCGGTAGGCGTTGTCACCTCAACGCCAAGGCCACAGCCGGCCCGCGCCAACGCATGACGGCACGTCTCACGCTCCTCGAAAGAGGAGGTCAGCAGTTCAACGCGGCCGCGCGCGGTCACCGCACGACGTATGGTCAAAAATTCCGCGCCGACAGGCTCCGCAGCCGAATCGACAATACGAATGTGAACTGCCATGGTCCTCCCACGTTCTCTTTTTGCTACCAACCATGCTACATGCCCGTGCGGACAGACAACATCACGGCTGGTGCCTCGCGCAAACAAAACAGGCTCCGTCCCATAGGAGCGGAGCCCGGATGGCAATCGCTTTAAATCAAATGCCTATTTCGCGTCATCAAGCTCGATAAGCACGCGACGATAGCCGCCAGATTCGCCGTTCAGGGCCTTTGAGACGCGGCTCACCGTGGTCGACGAGGCACCGGTACGAGCCTGGACCTCGACATAGGGCTCACCGGCGTCGAGGAAACGCGCAACCGTCAGACGCTGAGCAAAATCACAAATCTCGCGTGGCGTGCACAGGTCTTTGAGGAATGCTCGGACATCATCCTCGTTCTTGAGCAAAAGCAGTGCCTTTACAAGTTGATCGACGTCTTCACGATCGAATAGAGCTTCAACATCCATGGGAACCTCACCGTCATATCGAAGAGTGCACTGATAACGATAACCAGCGCGCCTATTTTTCCATCGGCAAGTGTAACACGCCACCACGCTAAAGCATCCGCCCACTCCGCGGACGGTCCCCCTCTTCCTCAAAATAGGTCACGTTGTCGCCGGGTTTATTTCGGCATGTCTTCGCGAGTCCCATACGAATATGAACAAGATGTGAAAATGTGACAAAATAAACCTGTCGACTTTTTGTCACATTAGGGGCGGGTTTGGCCGCAGCCGCGGATTTCGTATTTGTAGGTGGTGAGTGCCTCGGCGGCAAAGGGGCCGCGGGCATGCAGTTTCTGGGTAGAGATACCAATCTCTGCGCCAAGCCCAAACTCGCCACCGTCGGTAAAGCGCGTGCTTGCATTCACGTAAACGGAGCTCGCGTCGACCTCACGCAAGAAACGCTCGCCCGCCTGAACATCCTCGGTCACGATAGCCTCGGAATGACCCGTGCCATAGCGGTTGATGTGCGAAATGGCCTCGTCCTCGTCTGCCACCACCTTGACGCTCATCTCGAGCGCCAAGTACTCGCGTCCCCAGTCCTGCTCGGTCGCCGGGACGTAATCGGCACCCTCGGCAAGGCCAGCAGCGGCGGCGGCAGCGCACGTCATCGCGTCACCGTGAATAAAGACGCCGTGCTCGTGCAAAGTCTTCACCACCTGAGGCAGCACCGCATCGGCAACCGCATCGTCCACCAGCAGGGACTCGGCAGCATTGCACACGCCCACGCGCTGCGTCTTGGCATTGACGATGATGGGCAGGGCCTTTTGCATATCAACGCCCTCATGCAGGTAGATATGGCAGTTTCCCGTTCCCGTCTCGATGACGGGAACAAGCGATTCCCTTACGCAGCGCTGGATAAGGCCGGCACCGCCGCGCGGGATGAGCACATCGACGATGCCGCGCAGACCCATGAGGGCCCCCGTGGCGGCACGGTCGGTGGTCTCGATAATACTCACGGCCTCACGCGAAAAGCCGCATGCCTCAACGGCATCGGCAAGCGCGTGCGCGATAGCGACGCAGGAGCGCCGTGCCATGGAGCCGCCGCGCAGGATGCAGGCGTTGCCGGTGCGGATGCAGATACCGGCGGCATCGGCCGTCACGTTGGGACGGGCCTCATAGACCATGGCGACAAGACCCAGCGGCACGCTTACCTTCTGCAGGTCAAGGCCGCAATCGATCGTGCGATGCTCAAGCACGCGCCCCACCGGATCGGGAAGCTCGGCAAGTTTCTCGAGGCCGGCTGCCATCCCCTCGATACGCTCGTGCGTAAGCTTGAGGCGATCGAGCAGGCCGGCGCTCGTGCCCGCCTTGGCAGCGGCGTCCATGTCGAGTCCGTTTTGCTCGAGAATCGTCGGCTCGGCATCGCGCAGGGCGGTCGCCATCGCGCGCACGGTAGCGACACGCTGCTCGTTGGAAGCAAAACCCAGGGGCCTCGACGCCGCCTTCGCCGCGGCCGCAAGCCCCTCCACATACGTTGCGATATCTTCCATGGTTACCTCCATCCGTCCGTTAATTGCACCCCATGGTAAACGAAACGGCCTCGTCTAGACATGGCGAGATGGACGGGTACCCCAATTAGAAACGGACGCGCACCGAGGCCTGTGCCCCGCGGTGCTTTGGCTATGATGAATATACCGAATGACCCCAAAGGAGCAACCATGACCAAACTCGCCAGCTATTACGTCCCCGGCCTCTATGTCGAGGACCATTCCATCGATGTCCCCCTCGACTGGCGCGGTCTCGAACCGGCACTGCTTGCCGTGGGCTCCACCATGCGCCGCGGCGCCATGCCCGCGCCGATCCCCGGCGCACCCGAGAGCATCAAGCTGTTCTACCGCGTCCTGTGCGCGCCGGGTCGCGAAAACGACGACCTTCCCTTGCTCGTCTTTTTCCAAGGCGGTCCTGGCGGCGAATGCCCTCGCCCCTGCTCGCCCACAAGCGATGGCTGGATCGCCGAGGCCATCAAGCACTTCCGCATCGTTTTGCCCGACCAGCGCGGATGCGGTCGCAGCGGTCGCGTGAGCGGCAAGGGGATTGAAGCCCTGGGCACCCGCGCGACCGCAGCAGGTGCCAACCCCGCCCGCGCGCAGGCGGATTTCCTCAAGCGCTACCTGGCAAGCTCGATCGTCCGCGATTTTGAGTACCTACGTCTCACGCAATTTGGCGGAAAGCGCTGGGTGTCGCTCGGTCAAAGCTATGGCGGCTTTTTGACTCTCACGTACCTTTCGCTCTTCCCCGCAGGCCTCGCCGCCTGCTTTACCTGCGGCGGCATCCCTCATGTTCCGGCCAGCGCCGCCGAGGTCTATGCGCACACCTTCCCGCGCATGGCGGCGAAGACCCAACAGTACTACAAGCGCTATCCGCAGGACGTCAAGCGCGTAGCCGCCCTTGCCGACGCGCTCAGCGCCACGCCCGTGACTTTGCCCGATGCGAGCCCCATGACAGTCGAGCGCCTGCAGCTCTTTGGCAGCGATTTTGGCATGAAGCCGAGTTTTGAGCGCATGCACTGGATCATGGACCATGCCTTTGAAGATGGCGACGGCACCCTGGGCAACGCCGACCCCACCATCTCCGACGGCTTTTTGATGAGCGCCCTCGCGCGTACCACGACCGCGACGAATCCGCTCTATTGGACGCTACAGGAATTTATCTACGCCGACGGGGACACCATGCCCATCGGCTGGGCAGCCGCCGCAGAAAAGGCAGGTCGCCCGGAGTTCGATCCAGCCGCCCGCCCGCTCATGCTCACCGGCGAGGCCGCCTTCCCCTGGATGTTTGAGGAGATGCCTGAGCTCAAGCCCTTTGCGTCGGCTATGGACCTCCTTATGGAGGACACCTCTTGGGACCATATCTATGACCCGCGGCGCCTCGCCGCAAACGAAGTGCCGCTGCAGGCAGCTGTTTACTTTGACGATATGTACGTCGACTCCACTTTGCAGCTGGACACCCTCAGCCATGTGGGCGCAACCCACGCCTGGGTCACCAACGAATTTGAGCATGACGGCCTGCATGGCGACACCGTGTTCAAGCATCTTTTTGACGAGGCCCTTATGCGTGGCGACCTTGCAGGGATTCTCTAGTCTTGCCAAGACGCACGGAAACGGACGCGAAAACGACCATGGAACTTGATCGCAAAGAGCTCAAGCGCCTGCGCGAGCGGCACCATCGACGTCACGGAATTCACCCTTGGCACAGCAAGGCCGGCATGCGCACGAGGCGCTTTCTCAAGCGTGCCTTTAACATCCGCCAAGGCAGGGCGCCCTATAACGCAATTCGCAAGCGCTTTATTAACGGCTCTCGCCTTGACGGGACGCACCTGTGCATCCTGATCGTTGCCATGCTCATCGCGAGCATCGGACTCGACATCAACTCCGACATCGCCATCATCGGAGCCATGCTCATATGCCCCCTGATGGGTTCGGTTTTGGCTATCGCTTACGGCATCGCGACCCTTGACCGCAACGTCACGCGCGACGCCCTAACGGGCCTTTTGCTGCAGATGGCATTTTGTCTTGCAACATCGACGCTCTACTTCAAGCTCTCGCCCATCTCTACCGTCACGCCCGCGCTGGTAGACAACTCATCGCCCAATATCTGGGACCTCGCTGTGGCGCTTGCAGGCGGCTTTGCAGGAGGCCTTGGCAACTCACGCGAGCAGGAGCCCTCGACGCTCATCGCGGGCGTAGCCGTCGCCACGGCCCTCATGCCTCCGCTGTGCGCCGCGGGCTACGGCATCGCAGCCTGGGACCTGTCGCTATTTCTCTCTGCGCTTTATGAGTTTGGCATCAACGTGGTATTCATCGCACTTGGCACCGAAGCAGTGCTGCTGATGCTGCGCATCCCCCTTAAGCGCGACCTCAACGATGACGGCATCGTCACCGACGAGGAAAGTGCGATTGCAGACAAGCTCTCGCGCATCGTCCGCCGGCGCATCATCATCGGCACGGCGATCTTTGCCATCCCTTGCCTCGTTTTGACGGCAAGCTCCATCGGCTCGGCCGAATCGGGCATCACAGACGCCTACGGTGTGGCAGAAACCACACGCGAGCTCGCCGCTGTGGTGCCGGGATTTGAAGATTACACCGTGGGTGTCGAGACCTCCCTTGCAAAGGGCTCCGCGCAGGAAAGCGCCAAGCGCGAGGTCGTCGCGCGCGTCACCACCAAGACAAAGCTCGACAGTCGCGACCGCGAGACGGCAAAGAGGCTCATCTCCCTCAACGTCCCCGAACTCGACCGTGTGGAATTCGCCACAGAATAACGTTGACGTGCGAGACAAGCCGGGAGACCCGGCCCTCGTCCGGTCAAGTCCCGTTTGCGACCAAGGCGTCACCGGCGCTTCCCACACGTGCGTGCTCTACAAAAAAGGGCCATGCTCCAAGATGCTACGCACCTAAGGCCACGGCCCGTTCAAAACCACTCGATAAAAGACGTATGCCCTTATGCAAACACGATTAAATTATCGCGATGGATGGCGGGCTTTCCCGCCAACTGCGCCAGAAGACGGTTTGACTCGATCTCCTCTTCCCGGCGCCCCGCAGCAAGCTCGAGCGTATCGGAATCCGCCTCGGCGATGCCGCGCGCTACGACCATGCCGCTCGCGTCCTTGACATCCAAAATGTCTCCCGCAGCAAATGGCCCCTGGACCCCGCGGATGCCTACGGCAAGCAAGGAGGAGCCGTTATCGGTAAGGGCATGCGCCGCGCCGTCGTCCACCGTCACGGAGCCGTGAGCTTGGTCGCCCAGAGCGATCCACAGTTTGCGCGGCGCGATATCGAGGTGCTTGACCGGCGGCGCAAACAGAGTGCCCACGCTCTCGCCGCGGGCAATGCGCACCAGGGCATCCGGCTCGGAGCCAGAGCAGATGACGCTCTCGATACCCGCCGTCATAAGGATGCGACTCGCGCGGATCTTCGTGATCATGCCGCCCGTACCCACCGAGGTGGACGAATCGCCCGCGGAGCCGATAATAGACGCGTCGATCTTGTCCACGCGCGGGATAAAGCGCGCATTGGGGTCGAGCGCGGGGTTGGCCGTGTAGAGGCCGTCGATATCGGAAAGGGTGACGCACATGTCGGCCGAGACCAGACAGCTCACAAGCGCCGCCAGGGTATCGTTGTCACCAAACTTAATCTCGGCCACGCTCACGGTGTCGTTCTCGTTTACGACCGGCACCACACCAAGCTCCACCAGGCGCAGCAGCGCATCGCGCGCATGCAGGTAGGAAGAGCGACGGGCGGTATCGTGGCGCGTGAGCAACACGAGCGAGGTCAAGATGTCATGGGCGTGGAACTCCTCGTCGTAGGCCGCGCTCAAAATACACTGGCCGGCAGAAGCGCACGCCTGCAAACTTGGCAGGTCGCCCTTGGGCTTGGCAGCAAACCCCAAAATGGGATACCCGCATGCCATGGCGCCCGAGCTCACCACCACCAGGTTCCATCCCAGGCGGCGCAGTTCCGCCGCTTGACGTGCCAGATTGGATATGAACGCGCGGTCGATACGACCATCTTCCCCCACTATCGTGGAGGAACCGATCTTCACGACCATCGTCTTGACATCGTTTGTCATGCTCTAGCCTCGCTTCTTCCACATAAGCGTTGGGGCGGTCTCCGCCATGCGCTCGCGCACGAGTTCGTCGCGCAGTCGCGCAAGGCCAGATTCCATACCCACCATGTAGGATTGCGGATACAGGAAACGCTTATAGACGCCATCGAGGGAATCAAGCGCCTCGCGGCAACGCGTGCGCGCGAGCTCGATGGATTCGCGCGGTGCCACGGCGTGGCCATCGCGCACAATGGGGACCATGACCTCGCGGCTGGAAAGACCGGAAACATCGGCAACCAAGGCGACGTCGTCCACGCTCACGACAGAAGTGCCGCGCGAGGCGCCCTCCCCCTCCATATACATCTCGTCATAAATCATGTCGCACACGGGGCTGCCCGCTTCATCCATAAAGCGACGGATATGCTGACGTCCCGGAATGGTGCGTTTGTATGGCTGCTCGGAAAGCTTGACCACCGGGGTCCACTCGTCGCAACCGTCCTCTAGGCGCGCCGTAAGCTTGTACACGCCTCCCAGCGCCGGCTGGTCGTAGCAGGTGGCAAGCTTGGTGCCCACGCCAAACGAATCGATGGGAGCGCCCTGGGACAAAAGCGACTGAATGGTGTACTCGTCCAAGTCGTTGGAAACCGAGATCTTTACATATCCCAGCCCCTCGGCGTCCATGCGATCGCGCACGTAGGCAGAGAGCTTTGCCAGATCGCCCGAGTCGATACGGATGGCAGAAAGGCGTTCGCCGCGCGCCTCCATTTCCTTTGCCACCGTGATGGCGTTCTCAATGCCCTCGCGCACATCGTATGTATCGATGAGCAACGTGCAGTTGTTGGGCATGGACTTAGCAAAGGCACGGAATGCCTCGAGCTCGGTATCGAAACTCATCACCCAGCTGTGCGCATGCGTGCCAAAAACAGGGATGCCGTATTTACGACCCGCAAGCACGTTGGATGTGCTTGCGGCACCCGCCACGTAGCTCGCGCGGGCAACGGCCATGCCGCCGTCGGGACCCTGGGCACGGCGCAGGCCAAACTCGGCCACGGGGCGACCCTTTGCAGCGGCGACCACACGAGCGGTCTTTGTGGCCGCGAGCGTCTGAAAGCCGATGGTGTTGAGCAGCGCCGTCTCAAGCAGCTGGCACTCAAGGGCAGGTCCGGTCACACGCACCATGGGCTCGCGCGGAAACACGAGGTCGCCCTCGGCAACCGCATCGATATCCACGTGAGCGCGAAATCCCCGCAAGTACTCGAGAAACGCCGGGTTGAACATACGTCCGCCCGCAGGCGCAAAAAGCGACGCCAGGTAATCGATGTCCTCATCGGTAAAGCGCAGGTTCTCTACCAAATCGGGCAGGTCGGAGGTGCCGCACATAACGGCATAGGCACTACCAAAGGGCTTGTCGCGATAAAACGCCGTAAAGCAGTCGCGTTCCTCGAGCTTGTCGTTTTCCCACAGACCCTGAGCCATCGTAAGCTCGTAAAGGTCGGTGAGCATCGCCACATCGGTAGGGCGGGAAACATCTGTCAGCGCCATGGCATCTCCAATGACAGGGGTTAATTAAACAGTTTGCTCCTAGTGAAGGAACATCCAGACGGCGCCAACCGCGACAAAGAGCAGGGCCAGGCCGACAATGAGCTTTTGGGCTGGTGGCATACCGGGAATATCTTCGTCATCGTTGGTGTTGCCCAGCACCATCTTCTGGCCAAAGGTGAGGTGATCGGGATCAACAACAGGTTTCTTCTGGGTAGATGCGGAGCGAGGCGCCGCCTTTGCGGGCGCTACCTGCACGGGGCGCTCGGCCTTCCGGGTCTTGGCGGCCTCGGCGCGCTGCTGCTCGGCGCGCAGGGCTTCAAGCTCGGCACGCTCCTGGCGTGCACGTTCTTCCTCCTCGCGGCGGGCCTTCTCGGCACGCAGGGCCTCAAGCTCGGCGCGTTCATCATCGTTTAAGGGCGATGCTTCGGTATCGGTCATGAGAGTACCTCGTTTTCAACGTTTCGCAGGGCAACAAATCCGTGCGAAGCGGTTCGCATTGGCTTGCAGTATACCCGTATTATCTAACGCGACGGCCCCGCGACCGCAGCTTTAGCGCACCATCAACATCCACGATGTCTAGGCGTCGGCGGCGCGCAGCACACCGGTGGTGTCGAAAGCCGGCGTAAAGCTCTCGTCGACCGTACCGCCCTCCTGCCAAAACAGAGTGGTAAAGCCCAAATCGTCAGCATGGTCGAGCACGTGCTCATATTCCTCGTCGGTCACGGCGCGTGCAAGGTTACCGCCCGCGACGCGCATGCCCTCATTGGGCGTGTACTGATTCATCACCGAAATAGGTACGTCTCCCGCAACGTCCCACACCGCATCGAGCACGCGGCACGAATCGTCCGCATGGCCCGGCAGCACCAGATGGCGCACGATCATTCCCTGCAGCATCGTGCCATGCTCGTCGTATTCAATGCCGCCGCGGCGACGAATCTCGCGGCACATCTGCGCCAAGCCACGACGCGCGACATCCGGGTAGTCGCGCACGTTTGACAGCTTGGCGGCAAGATCGGGCGAAGCGTACTTGTAGTCGGTAAGCCACACGTCAACCAAATCGCCCAGGTCGCGCACAGCCCGCTCGAGCTCGTAGCCACTCGTGTTGTAGACGATGGGGATAGAAAGCCCCTCCTCGCGAGCGCGCCCAATAGCCCAAGGGAGCAAATGGGCATAGTGCGTCGCCGTGACGAGATTGATATTGAGGGCGCCTTGGTCCTGGAGCTCCAGCATGATTTGCACCAAACGCTCCGGCTCGATCTTGAGGCCGAAGTTCCCCGTCGAAATCTCATGGTTTTGGCAAAAGACGCATTTGAGGGAGCAACCGCTAAAGAAAATGGTGCCCGATCCTGCCTCGCCGGAAATGGGCGGCTCTTCCCACATGTGCAAAGCGGCGCGAGCCACACGCAGGGTGTCATCGGCGCCGCAAATGCCAGTCGCACCCGCGGCGCGAGCGGCACGACAAAGCCTGGGGCACAGCACACAAGACGCGGGGGCCATCGGTGCGGATTGAGTAGTCAAAACAACGCCTCCATATGAAAAACGCCGCTTTTACCTGCGGCGTCTTCATGATTCTATTAACAATCTCCATGCCGGAAACAACATCGAGACCTGTTTTTTTATCTTGTGACATAGATTGTTATAAGTCAAGACTGGTATTGGATATGTGGTGCCCTATGATGAAGGTGTTCCGCCCCACGCGAAGCAACTGGGTGAACCGTCGAGTTTATTTAGGGAGCCCACACAGTCGTTTCTGGTACAGGTATCCTTCGTTGTTAAGGACGCTGGAGAGAGCGATGAGGGCACCCACCTTGTTGAGGTGGGTTCATTTTCGTGACGCGTGGGGTGGCCCTTTTTGTGTGTCTTAGTTGACAGCGTTCATCGTCTTGCTATCATAGACACTTGTCTTGGGGACGTAGCTCAGTTGGGAGAGCGCTGCCGTCGCATGGCAGAGGCCGAGGGTTCGACTCCCTTCGTCTCCACCCTGACGTTTCAAGCTCCAACCTTGTTGGAGCTTTTTTATTAGCCCTCGGCATCGTGCTCGGAGCATCATGGCAGCCATGGCATTCGAATTGCTTGTTCCCCTGGCGTGCATTATCGCCTATGCGATTTGTCGCAGGCGACACCCCGACTCTTTTACCTGTGTGATCCCCCTTATGACCACAGCAACATGGGTGCTTGAGCGTGCCTGCGCGCAGGCAGTGCAGGCTCCCCGTCTGGGTGCCGCCATCATAGCCATCACGATTTGCTGGTGGTGCGCAGGGTCGCTTGCCCTCCACGTTTGCACATCAATGCGCACCCGCGGCCTCTCTTTAATCGCTTGCCTGGGATGCGTCCTCTCGCTTTGTATTGTTGTCTGCTCCCTCGCCTTGCCCGTCGCGATGGGTGCAAAATGGCACGGAGCAGCTCTTTTCTGCGCGAACGCACTGCACGCGTGCGGCCTTTGGTTCTCGCTGAGCATCGCCGCGCTCGATCGGTACGCCCATACGCATCGATGTAACCCAAAAGATTGCGTAGATGCCATCATCGTGCCCGGCGCAGCGCTTAGGGGCAGTCGCCCCTCCCCGTTTCTCGCCTCGCGTCTCGAGCGAGCACTCGAGCTGTGGCGCGAACAGGGGTGTTGCGCGCATATCGTAGTTTCGGGCGGGCAGGGCTCCGACGAATGCGTAAGCGAGGCTAGCGCCATGCATCGGTATCTCGCAGAGCAAGGCGTGCCAGATGGGCTCATCATCGACGAAAGCCATTCCACTACAACCAGGGAAAACATGCGTTATTCTCGCCAGCTCATCGAGGAACACCTGGGCGTCGGGATGCGCGTTGCCGTGGTATCAACCGACTACCATCTCCCGCGCTGCGCGATGTTTGCCGCATCGGAGGTCCTCGATGCTGTGAGCGTGGGTGCCTCGAGCGCGCATCGAGCATGGTCGCGCGGCTATATCCGCGAAGCCGCCGCCCTCACGCGCGCGATTCTCCCCACGTATGGCATCCCGATACTCATCGCCCTCGTCTGCATGCCATAGGGCCCCGCAACGGATTGAGATATAAAAAGCGCGGTGCCCAAGAGCACCGCGCCCAGAACAGCTATCTACGAGCGCTTGCCGCCGCGATCGCCCACGCGACGTCCGCCGCGCTTGCCGCCGCCGTAGCTGCCACGATTGTCGCGGCCGCCACNGATCAAAGCGTGCCTCCTCGCCGTGTTGAGTCTTGCCTTCGCTCTTGTCCGCGCGCTCAAAGGCCGATTTGCGAGACCCACGGCGAGAACGGTCGGACTCACGACGACGGTCGCGACGGTCGAACTCGCGCTCGCGGCCGGCGAACTTCGCAGCGCGACGCTCGGCGCGGTTACCGCCCACCCCAGGCGTCTCGACCTTAAGCGCGGTCTCAGCCTCCACAGCCCCCGTAGCCTCATCGGCGCGTACGCGCGCTTTGCCGGCGCGCTTAGGACGAGCGGGGCGATTGCCATCGCCGCGCTTGGCGGCAGCGCGCTTAGCAGCATTCTCGCGACGCTTTTCCTTTTGTTTGCGGCGCTTGCGCTCGTTTTTGGTCGCAGCATGATCGGCGGGCACGCGATCGGGGTTGATGCGCGGCAGGTCGGTACCAAGGGTCAGCCCGGTTGCATCGTACATGTCGGCGGTCTTGCCCATCAGAGCCTCAATGTCAAAGAACTCAGCGATGTCCGCCTTGGTCACGAAAGTGAGCGACCAGCCTTCCTCACCGGCACGGCCCGTACGGCCAATGCGGTGGATGTAGTCGGTAGGTTCCTCGGGAACATCGAAGTTGACAACGTAGCGCACGTCAGAGACATCGATGCCGCGCGCGAGAACATCCGTTGCCACGAGAACCTGAACGCGACCATCGCGGAATGCGGCGAGGGCGCGCTGGCGCTGGCCCTGGCTGCGGTCACCATGGATGGCCTCGCACTTAAAGCCGCTGCGCGCAAGACGGCGCACGCAGGTGTCGGCGCGACGCTTGGTGCGCACGAAGACGATCACGCGCTCGGGACCCTCCTTCTTGAGGACCTCGGCCAGAAGAGCGTTCTTCTCGTCCATAGAGACGGGCACCACGTACTGGTCGACGGTATCTGCCGTGGAAGTAACCGGAGCGATCTCCACACGAGCGGGCTCGTGGACCAGGTCGGTAATGGCGCCCACGCGCTCCTCGTCAAGCGTAGCCGAGAACAGGAGCGTCTGACGCTCCTCGCGGCACTTGCTCACGATGGTGCGTACCTGAGGCAAAAAGCCCATGTCAAGCATGCGATCGGCCTCGTCCAGGACAAGCACGCCCACCTCGTCGAGGTTGGCTGCGCCCTGCTCGATCAGGTCCACCAGGCGCCCCGGCGTCGCCACCAGAATGTCGCAACCGCGAGCAAGGGCTTGCTTTTGCGGACCGTAGCTCAAGCCGCCCACGACGGTCACGGCCGTATGACCCGTGCGCTTGGCGACGGTGGTGCAAACCTCGTCGATCTGCTGGGCAAGCTCGCGCGTGGGAGTGATGACGAGCATCAGCGGACCACGGCCGCGCGCGGCGTTGCGGCGACGACGGCCGCGATCGCCCTTCTTTGCGGGAGGCACCACATGGCCCAGCTTAGACATGGTGGGGAGCAGGAAGGCCGCCGTTTTGCCGGTGCCCGTCTGTGCCGCGGCCAAGATGTCGCGACCAGCAAGAACCTCAGGGATAGAGGCCGCCTGCACGGGCGTGGGGGTCTCGTAGCCCATGTCGACGACGGCTTGCATCACGGCATCGGAAAGGCCCAAGTCGGCAAAGCGGACCGTCGCCTCTTCCTCGGCAGGCAGGTTCTCGTTCGTTTCTTCAACGATAGTAGAAGGCATGAAGATATATCCGTTCTCTCGCGGCGCACGCAAACATAAGCCGGTTCGCGACCGCGCTCGTGAGTGTTGATATGGATTGCAATGACACCATGCGAAAAGGATGGGTTCGCATGGGGCGAATCGTCCGCGCGCGATAAGCGAGTGGAATAACAGCGTGCGCTAATGGACGATGGAGCAGGTTTCGCCAACAGTGAAGTATAAGTCGCACCTGCGACATGCCGCACGGCTTTCGCTTGTCCACACCCGAACCCCATGTTTTCGGCAGGCGGATGAGCACGAGGCTGCAAACGGTGCTAACGAGGAGAATACATGCAAGCAAATTTGACTTTCTCTCGTTGACACCCCCGGGGGGTGGGGGTATGGTTGATCTATCAAGAGGGGCCACCTCGAATGCAGCTGTCTTCGTCTGGAGACACACGCATGCAGCAATAGAAAGGAAGCCGTCGTCCATGACTCATCAGAAATTCGACGTAGGAGGCATGACGTGCGCCGCGTGCCAGGCGCACGTGGAGCGCACCGTGGAAAACGTTCCCGGTGTGTCGAGCGTTTCGGTCAATTTGCTCTCGGGCTCGATGGCCGTCGATTACAACGACGCCGCCTGTGACGCAGACGCCATATGCAGTGCCGTCGATCGCGCCGGCTACAGCGCGGCGCCGATAACTGCCGCGGGCACCGGCGCCGCTGGAACCTCTGCCCCCACAGGCGCAACGCCCATGGAATCCCCTACCAAAAAGTTCGATGCGGCGGCCCGCGCCATGAAGACGCGCCTGATCGCCTCCATTGTCTTTCTCATCCCGCTGTTCTACTTAGGCATGGGCCACATGCTCGGCTGGCCACTGCCCGCAGTGTTTGCCGACCACGCGCACTCCATGACGCTCGCCCTCACCGAGCTCATGCTTCTGCTCCCCATCCTCTATATGAACCGCGCCTACTTTATCAACGGCTTCAAATCCCTTGCGCACCGCGCCCCCACCATGGACGCGCTTATCGCCATCGGCGCCACGGCGAGCGTGGCCTGGTCGGTCTACGCGCTCTTTGTCATGGCCGACCAACTCGCCCGTGCCCAGGTGCACATGGCCATGATGACTGCCATGGACAACCTGTACTTCGAAAGCGCGGGCACCATCCTCACACTTGTCACCGTAGGCAAGTACTTGGAGTGCCGCAGCAAGTCAAAGACGGGCAGCGCCATCGAGGGGCTTATCGACCTCGCCCCCAAACAGGCTCATCTTGTGAGCCCGGACGGCAGCGAGAGCGTCGTCGACGCCGCACTTATCCAGGTGGGCCAGATTTTGCGCGTCAAGCCCGGTGAATCCATCCCCGTCGACGGCGTCGTGGTCGAAGGATCCACCGCCGTAGATGAAAGCGCCCTCACCGGAGAGTCCATCCCGCAGGAAAAAACGGTGGGCGACACCGTATATGCCGCCACCATCAACCGCACGGGCTCGTTTGATTTGCGCGCCACACGTGTGGGCTCCGACACCAATCTGTCAAAGATCATTCAGCTGGTCGAGGATGCCAACGCCACGAAGGCGCCCATTGCGCGCCTGGCCGACAAAGTGGCGGGCGTCTTTGTGCCCGTGGTGCTGGGTATCGCTGCCGTCGCGTTTATCGTATGGCTCGCCGCGGGCGGCAGCATCACGCAGGCGCTCACCGCAAGCGTCGCCGTCCTGGTAATCAGCTGCCCCTGCGCGCTCGGCCTCGCCACGCCCGTGGCCATCATGGTGGGCACCGGCCGCGGCGCCGAAATGGGCGTGCTCTTTAAAAATGCCGAAGCGCTCGAGACGCTCCAAAAGGTTGACACTGTCGTGCTCGACAAAACCGGCACGATCACGCGCGGCAAGCCCGCCGTCGTCGACATCCTGCCCCAGGTGCGCAGCGACGGCAGCGCCATGACCCAAAAGCAGCTGATGAAGCTCGCCTGCGCCCTCGAACGCGGCAGCGAGCATCCCCTGGCCGAAGCCATCATGGAGCGAGCCGACGAGATGGGCATCGTTGCCCGCAGCGTCAAGGACTTCCGCGCCATCCCCGGACAAGGCGTCACGGCGCACGAGGGACAAAATGTCATCGCCGCCGGCAACGCTCGACTCATGGACAGCCTGGGCATCGCCTACAGCAACGAGACCCTCGTCACGCTCTCCGCGCAGGGCAAAACGCCGCTGCTCTTTGCCAAAAACGGTGAGCTCGTGGGCATCATCGCCGTCGCCGACGAAGTGAAGCCCACGAGCCCGGAGGCGATCAGGGCGCTCACGAACCTGGGCATCCGCTCCGTGATGCTCACCGGCGACAATGCCGTCACCGCCCAGGCGATTGCACGCAGCGTGGGAATCGACAGCGCAGCCGTGATTGCAGGCGTCATGCCTGCCGACAAAGAGCGCCATGTGCACGAGCTGCAACGGGCCGGCCACCGCGTTGCCATGGTGGGAGACGGCATCAACGACTCCCCCGCTCTCGCCCGCGCCGATGTGGGCCTGGCCATTGGAGCCGGCGCCGACATTGCCAAAGAGGGTGCGGACGTAATCCTCATGCACAGCGACCTTGCCGACGTGGCGCGTGCCCTCGAGCTTTCGCGCGCGGTTATCCGCAATATCAAGCAAGACCTGTTTTGGGCGCTCTTTTACAACTCCCTGGGCATTCCCCTGGCGGCAGGCGTGCTTTATCCGCTTTTGGGATGGCAGCTCTCTCCCATGTTCGGCGCCGCTGCCATGAGCCTCTCGAGCGTCTGTGTGGTCACCAACGCGCTGCGCCTGCGCCGATTTCGCTCGCGCAGTTGCTAATATATCTGTTAGACATCTAAGAAAGGACCAACCATGAAGTACCAGATCAAGACTCGCGGCCTGCACTGCGGACATTGCGACGCCTCCGTCGAGGCGGCACTGCTCAAGGTCGCCGGCGTAACCGATGCCGACGCCGACCACGAGACCAATACCGTCGAGGTCGAGTGCACGCAGGACACGACGCCCGAGTCCCTCGCTGCCGCCATCGAAGGCGCAAGCGAGAGCTTTGCCGTCGTCTCCATCGAGACAGCGTAGGCACAACTATGGTGGCAGACCACGACAAGATAGCGCGCCTGCTCAAGACCGCCCGCGGCCAGATTGACGGCATCATGAAGATGGTCGATGAAGATCGCTACTGCATCGACATCTCCACTCAGCTCATGGCCACGCAGTCGCTCATCGCACGCATCAACGCCGACGTGCTCAAAGCACATGTCGAAGGCTGCGTGCGCAGCGCTCTGGAAGATGGCAGCGAGGCGCAAAAGACTCAAAAGCTCGACGAGATCGGCCGTGTTATCGAAAAACTCACCAAATAACGACCCTCTCGCTTCTCTCGGTACGGGGATGTGCGGGAAACTGCACTTTTCGCGTTGCATGTGGGTAAAACTGTGAGTATTCTTTTAACGATTAGCATCTCGACGGGGAGTATTTCATGCAGGATTTCTTGAACAAGCTGAAGCATTTTATGGATGATCGCTACGGCGTTGACGATCTTTCTTGTGCGCTCGGCGCCTTGGGCGTAATCATCGCCTTGCTGGGTGCGCTCCTAAAGGTTGGCCTGTTCACCTGGATTGCCATCATCGTTATCGTGCTTGCCATCGTGCGCGCCATCTCCAAGAATTTCCCCGCCCGCGAGCGCGAGAATGATCAGTTCCGCCAGCTCACCTCCAAGGCGCCCGCCCTCGACGGCTTCTTTGACAAGCTGCCGTTCAAGCATGGAGCCGAGCGCATGGCGCGCGCCGGCCGCACCGCCAAGAAGATGCTCGTCAACCGCAAGACCACGATGTACTTCCGCTGCAAGAACTGTGGCCAGATTCTCTCTGTCCCGCGCGGTAAAGGCCGCATTCTCATCACCTGCCCCAAGTGCGGCTGCAAAGCAGAAAAGCGTTCCTAACTACCATGAACGTCCTGCCATTTCCCTGTCTTCGCCCGGCTGAGGGCCACGTTATCGAGGTCCTTTCCCAACCGATCGATACATTGGCATCAGCCGGTTCCATCTTGCAGGCGCAGGAGGCGGGGGTTTTGCTTAAGGACGCGCGCCCCTCGTATTACCTGTACGAAAACACGGCAGCGAACGGCGCCTGCCAAACGGCGCTCATTGGCATCTGCGCCCTGGAATCGCTCGCATGCGATGTCGCGCAGAGCGTTGAGGCGGCGCCGTCCGGTGCATGTCCCGCCCTTCAGTGCACGCCTGCACCGGTTACCTACAAGCGTCAACCGGTATTAGACGTGATTCTTTCTGCCGCACAACAGGGCGCGCCCCTGTACGATCTCTACGATCCTGCGGGAGCGCGTCACCGCATCTGGCATATCGGTCGCACCGAAGCTGTCGAGGCGATACGCACCATGGTGCAGCAGATTCCCTCCGCGAGCGACGTCTCTTCCGGCGTCCTCGCTTCGATGGTCAACCACGCCGAGACCGCCCGCGCCAAGGCGCAAGCGGCAGGCAATTTCACCGGACGCGAGCCCTTTAACTATGTCTTGCTAGCGCTCTATCCCACCGATGGAGCCAAAACCGCTCTGCCGGCCATGCCCGTCGGATTTCTTGCACATCAGATCGCCAAACTGTAGCAATTCGCCTCGTTGAGCCGCAACAAGGGGACTGACTCCGAAGGAATTCCGGGGCCAGCCCCCCTGTTGCGGCTCAATCTTTATTTGAGCCATTCACGGCCTCCGCAGGCGCGGGCGACGCAACCCCCCCCCATAATTCTCCTGACAACATCCCGTATTTGAAAGCGCTATCCTCGCCCGTAACATGAATGCTCGGGCTGCAACAGAGGGGTTGTTTTTCAAAACTCATCGAAATAGGTACCCTGTTTCGATTTTTGCAAGTAGCAACGGTTTTAACACCTCTGAATCCTGGGGTTTTCTTGTCCAAAACCGTCTTCTACTTCGCCAAAGCAAATAAGGGTACCTATTTCGAATTGTTTTATTGCAGTAGCATTTTATAACGGACCCAAACGCGCTATATCGGCAGCACAAAGTCGCCTCGAACACCGAGCGAAGTGTGCGCCATCACTTCTTGCCCGAGAGGGCACCGCAATCGCACCTAAAGTGGCTCGACACCCAACTCGCGTGCATAATCTTCCTGCGTGAAAATCTCTTGCAGTGTGAAGACACCGTCCTTATAGGTAAAATGCATGGTAGAGGCATTGCCGGGTACCGGCTTGAGCAGGTCGGCAGCGTCGCCCAGCACCGCATCGTGAAACTCTTTGATGGCCGATCCATGCGAAACAGCGAGGACGCATCTGCTTGCCGGCACTTCCATGGCCTCGCTCAACGTCGCCATCATGCGATCGCGAACCTCCTGTTGCGATTCGCCACCGAAGTGCGCAAAGTAATCACCCCAGGGACGTTGGGGCATCAAGGAGATACGCTCGCCTTCGTACTCGCCAAAAAACCATTCACGAATACCGGCTCGCTGCTCAAACTCGATACCGGGCATGACGGCCTGGGTAGTCACATGCGTGCGCGTAAGCGTCGAGGTGTAGGCATGATCGAACACGAGGCCCCGATGGCGCAAAAACGCACCGGCACGGCGTGCCTGCTCGAGGCCCAGCTCGGTGAGCGGAGAATCGGTCCAGCCCGAAATCATCTTCTTGCGATTGAACAGGGTCTGGCCATGGCGAACAAGATACAGGTCGTTGGTCATAATTCCTCCGAGGGGCAATAGGGGCAGCGGACGACAATTGCGCTAGATCAAAACATCCTCAAGCGAACGCTTGGGCACATGGTGCACCCCGGCATCATCGCGCCAGTATTTGATGGAGCCATCCGGCGAGGCGGAAAGCGGCTCCAGACGCACCTCCTCGGCAGGAAGGCCAAAAGCACAGACGAGCTTGAGCTCATAGCGCTTGGCATCGAGGCCCAGCACATCTATCAGACGCGGCGTAAACGCTCTAAGCATACAACCTGCATAAGAGGGCGCGGCCGAACGAGCGGCAAGCATCATGGTCTGCGCGGCGATACCGCAATCGACCTCGACGATGGGCGCGGTAGACTTCCCCGCAGCGCTGCGCTCGGCAGCAATGACCACGTAACCGGTGGGACGCTCTCCTGCTGCAGGACCAGCCCAATCCTTGAAGTAACCTGCCCAAGCAAGCTCGGCGAACACGGCGTCGCATGCCGCAGGATCGCTCACAACGCGAAAGCGCAGCAGCTGCCGATTTGCGCCGTTAGCGCACAGGCGGGCCATATCAACCAACTCGAGCAAGAACCCCTCCGGCACACGCCGACCCTCATCAAAGCGGCGAAAGCTCCGACACGAAGCAACAAGGTTGGCCATCTGGACAAGACCATATTCGTCTCGCGCGGACGCTGCCTGCACGGAAACGTTCTCGTTCTCTGCCATAGGAGTCTCCTTTCGTTAGCGACTTCGCGCCATTGTACCGCCGCAGAAGCGTCTTCACGACAGCGTACAATGAGAGTGCACGATACGAACGGAGAGAACATGAACAAAGAGAACGTGTCCCAAATGGCCGCTTTTGATAACCCCCTTGTCCGCAACGATGAAATGGAGCCAATTAACCCCAGCAAGAACACTCCGGAAGATTCCGAGTCAGATGAGAAATATGACATGCGGGACGAAGAGGATGCAGCTCCCCCGCGCGGTCGAGTCCTATTTATCGACGCCGACGCCTGCCCCGTCACAAGCGTTGCCCTTGCTTGCGCCCGCGACGCCTGCACGCCTGTCGTCATCGTAGGCAATACGACGCAAAACCTCGAGCGGCACATACGCCATGGCGATCCACGCTCACGCGAAAAAGCGCGCGGTCGAGACGCCAGCCACGATGGCTTTTGGGTCGATGTGCTCGATGTCTCAATCGGAGCGGACAGCGCAGATTTCGCCATCGTAGAGCGTCTTTTGCCAAACGACATCGTGGTGACCCAGGACATCGGCCTTGCCAGCATGGTGCTGGGCCGCGGAGCGGCAGCCATCGGAGTGCGAGGCCGCGTGTATGACAAAGCGACCATCGACATGCAGCTTTTTATTCGTCACGAAGAGAAAAAGGTACGTCGCGCCGGAGGACGCACGCGCGGGCCAGAGCCATTTAAAGGCTCAGACCGAACGCGCTTTCGCCACAACCTTATCGAGCTGCTCCGCAAATAGCTGGCACCCGAGATTGCAAGGTGGCGTGAACCCTGGACCGGAGCTCAATACCGCCTAGAGCCCCAACGCCGTAAAGAGCAATCCCCACACGACGCCGATGCCATAGAGCATGACGATGATGACCATGTTTTCGCGTACCGAGCGATTGGTGCGGAACAGCACCAGGTAACCCACGCCGGCAGAGATGAGCGTGCCTGCAAGCATGGGGGCAAGCGTCAGCACGCCCTCGAGATAGAGCTGCGTGATAACCACGCTCGCCGAGCAGTTGGGAATGAGGCCCACCAAAGCAGATGCAAACACCGCAAGTGTCTCGTTACCGCGCAGCACCCGCTCGAGCACCGGCTCGCCTACGGTATCCAAGATGCCCACCAGCACGAGCGTCACCAAGAAAATGAAGATGCTCACCTGCACAGTATGAGAAAGCGCGCTCCGTACGATCGAAGACAGCATGTGCTCATTGTCATGGGTATGTTCATGAGCGTGCCCATGCTCGTGGGCGCAAGAATGCTCGCGCATCGAATCGCTATCGCGACGATGGTGGTGTTCCACGTGCTCCTCGCAGCCGCAGTGATCACGTTCGCACAGCTCGTGGATGTGCTCGGCGCTCACGCCCGCCTCGAAAACCTCATCGACGATATCGCCTTCGCTATGGTCGCCATGACCGCAGTTCACATGGCTTGGATTCACGGCTGCCCCAAGCACGGTTTGGCGCAGCGCCGCATGGACACGTGCATTTTTGCGCAAAGCGCGCACAGCCGTGTCAATCAAAAATCCCGTAATAAGCGCCACGAGCATCTTGATAGCCAAAATGGTTGTCATGCTTTTCAGGGGCATGTGCTCGGCCATGAGCATGGGTAGCATCTCATCGGACGTAGAAAGAAACACCGCCACCAACGTTCCCAGCGTCACAATGCGCCCAGCGTAGAGCGTCGCCGCCATGGCGGAAAAGCCGCATTGCGGAAAGATTCCCAGCAAGGCGCCCACAGCAGGGCCGGCCGTTCCCGCGCGACGAATCGTGTTGTTAACACGCTCTCCCGCCACGTGCTCCAACAATTCGAGCGCCAGATACGTCACGAACAAAAACGGAACCAAAGCCAGCGTATCCTTGCCGGCGTCCAATACGATATCCGCAATCAAATCCATGCAGTGCGTGCTCCCATCGATGGCTTTACCAAGATTTTGAGTTCCAAGGCTTAAATTAATCTATTGTACTGAAGATGATAGTTCAACATAAAAGTTTCCATTGGTAAACTGAGGCAAGCAGCAAACCTCTATTTCCACACAGCGAAAGGTGTAGCAATGAATACTCAACAGGCACTTGAATACTCGATGCAACCGTTTATTCCCATGTTCATCTTCGGCGGCGGCTACGAAATGGTCGAATCCGAACGTCTGCGCAGTGAAGAAGCGCTCAAAGCCCTTGTTGACGAATGGAACACAAATCCCGAGCCATCCTTCGGCTACGACGTGATCGTAGACCTCGCCGATCGCAATCGCGAGCTATGCGATCACGTGGGCGAAACACGACTGCGCAACAAGCCATCCTCCATGCTTGCTCGCAGCCTGTCCGACGCAGACACCTGCGCCGCCATCGGCAAGATGCAGCGTCGCAGCGCCTCTGCCGTCATGCGCGAGATCCACGGAGACCGCGAGGCGCTTGGCGTCGCTTTCACGCGCAAGCCCATCCAGGGCACGGTGCTCGGCATCGATATCGAAACGACCGGGCGCGCGCCCGAACGCGGCTATATCATCAACGTGGGCTGGGAGATCATGGAGCTCACGAGCGATGCGACCCCGCACGATGCCGAGGCCCACTATTGCGGCCTGCCCGAGATCTACCGCGAGTCCGGTGTTCCACTCACCGAAATTCATCACATCACCTGGGAAGATATCGACAACAAAACACCCTTTCGCGAAAACAAGGCGCTGCAGAAGCAGATTCTCAAACTCATGAAAAAGTACCCCTATATGGCGCACAACGCCGCCTTCGAGGACTCCTGGTTCAAGCTGCATCTTGAGGGCTATGCCGAGGCGCGTCGTGAGGGCAAAATCGTCATCATCGACTCGCGCGAAATCTGCCGCAGACTCGATGGCGAGGTAAAGACCCTCCCGCGCGAGAGCTCCCCTGCCGCGCTTGAGAATTGGGCACGCCGCCGCGGCACGCTCGGAACGGGCGAAGTCGAACAGCATCTGGGTCTCGACGACACCGACCTCATGCTTCGCACGGTGCAAGCGGAGTTCAACGAGAAAAACCTTTTCGCCAAATAGCTTAATCAGCCGGATGCGACCAGTTGCCGCGAGCGTGTCGCATCCGGCCCTTTGCCCATAGAGCTCAGACACGCCACGTAACCCGCAACGTACAAAGCTCGGATGTCATATTTTCGCAGGCGGAAGTCCTGGCTTATGGCATCATCGATATATGGGAATCGTTTTGTCACATACCACGGCAAGAGCGGTCTATCAAACCGTCCACTCGATTGCACGCAGCGGCATCGAGCCCTGTAGCGATGCCGCTATCTTCAAGTCGCATCCAAGCAGAAAGCTTGTTGATGATGCGTTAAGATGGCTCGCTATCCACAATGTAGAAGCGGACGAAAACGCCCCCATTGAGACAATGGTCTTCGAGCGCAACGGTATGCGTAATCTTACAGGCTGCCGAACCCACGTCTCGACAAAACGATTCTCGAGCTCTCGATTCGTCAAGCTCACCGACGACATCTCGATAGTCGGAGTTGAGCTGTGTGCCCTTCAAGCCGCAACCTATCTGCCCTTTCGCAAGCTTGTTGAATACTACTTTGAATTGTGCGGGGCCTATTCCCTGAAGACGGGCTCAACAACCTCGTACAGCGAAAGGCCAGCCCTCACAACGACCGCACGGCTCAAACATTTCTTCAATACGCTTTCTGCTTGCGATGGACTCATTCCGGCACGGAAGGCCATCAAGTGCATACGGGACGGCTGCCGTTCGCCCATGGAAACAGCCTTTGTCATGATGCTCACGATGCCAAAAAACGAAGGCGGCCTGGGGATAAGGGCCCTCGAAACCGACTACGAGATCAAGGTCGCCAACGTCGCGAAAGGCCTCACAAGACGAACGAAGTTCTACATGGACGCGTACCTCAAACGTTCTCGCGTCGACATCGAATACAACGGCTTTCATCACGATACGGAAGAAAATCGCGCTATCGATGAAGAGCGCAAAAACGCACTTGCAGCGATGGGCTATGGAATTGTCACCATCAGCAGGCACTCATTTATGCATGCCGAGCCGTTTGCCCGGGTCATGGAAGTAATTCAACGAAAAGAAGGCATTCGTCCCTCGCGCCTCCCAAAGAACTTTAAAGCTAAACAGGAGGAGCTGAGAAAGTTCGTACTTCGAAGACATCTCGAGGAAAAGAAACGGCTCGAGGAGAAAATCCGGCGCGACCGTGAAGAGCGAAACCGGATTGACTACGAAAAAGCCCTGCTTGATGGAGTCCTTGACGATCCGTTAATCAATACCGTTCCAGAAATTGACGACATGCAGACATTCGAGCATCAAACGCCTCGCGCAGACAACGCACGTGGCCCCGCGCCCGATGGCAAAGTGTTTGGAGCCGGTATCGAACTCAAATAAAGGAATAGACGCTCTGGTACCGTGCAAAAATCAAAGTATTCAGTCGTTAGGTCTATTTGCCTTGTTCCAAGCGGGTCTATTGGACGCTCTGCTCAGATAATATTTCAACATCTGTGGAGTATTGCGTTCATTTTGCCCATTTAGACCTTTCGACATGACAAAAATCCCAACCCCTATGCTGAATACATTAAATTTTGCACAGTTCCCGACCACCTACCACAGTCTCGATACCTCAACGGCGGCAATCTCACCCCGTCCGCCATTGCTTTCAACCAAACAAAGAAGTGCTCAGCGAAATTCCATTGACATATGAGCATACATTCATATAATAATTACTAGAAAATATGAGCGCATGTTCATATGAAAGGATGTTGCCATGAACGAACAACCCCCGGAGCTCATAAGCGGCCCCAACGGATATGACGCTCCCCTTGCAGCAACTTGCTCTCCCGAAGACCTTCCCGACGAGGAGTTGCTCTACGACCTTGCAGACCTCTTCAAGGTCTTTAGCGACACTACGCGCATCAAGATTCTCTATACCCTCATGGGCCGCGAGCTGTGCGTAGCCGATATTGCCGATGCCACACAAACGTCCCAATCGGCCGTCTCCCATCAGCTGCGCACGCTTAAGAGCTCCCACCTGGTTAAATTTCGTCGCGACGGCCGAAACATCCTCTACTCACTCGCAGACGATCACGTCTACACCATGCTCAATCAAGGCATGAGCCATATTTGCGAATAACAATCCGGCAAGGCAACAACGCGGCCCGCATCTATGCCGCCAGCACAGGAAAGGAACCCATCATGAAAAAGTCCTTCAAGCTCGACGAAATCGACTGCGCTAACTGCGCTCGCGAGCTCCAAGACGAGCTCACCCAGCTCGAAGGCGTCAAGTCCGTCTCCGTGAACTTTATGACACAAAAACTTACCCTCGAGGCCGAAGACAACGAGTTCGAGGAAGTGCTCGACCGCGTGGTTGAGTTCACCGCCGAAGCAGAACCTGACTGCGAAATCATTCTCTAGCCCACGCACCAGCAAGGCCGCAGTCACTGCGGCCTTCATTCGCAAAGTCATATGAGCGAGTGTTCATACATTCAAATGGGAGGTATTTGAATCATGGCAACCGCCGATCCCAAAAAGAAAAAGAAGAAGCGCCGCAAGAAGGAGTCGCTCGAGCACAAACGCAATCGCATCCTTGTAGCGCTTGCAGTCTTTGTCGCGGTATACGCACTGGATGAACTGGGCGTCCTTGAGCGCGCCTTTGGAAACCCCGGGGACGTTTACGCAAGCTTCATGCTCTTCCTCGTGCCATTTGTCATCGCCGGCCATGACGTACTCAAAAAAGCCTGGAACAACATTCGTCACGGCAAAGCATTTGACGAGAGCTTCCTCATGGCCGTGGCCACGCTCGGCGCTTTTGCTATGGTGTTTTTTCCAGACACCGACCCACACATGGCAGAAGGAGCAGCCGTTATGCTCTTTTACCAGGTGGGAGAGCTCTTCCAGGCCTACGCCGTAGGAAAGAGCCGCAAGTCCATTAGCTCCATGATGGATATCGCGCCCGATTATGCAAACATCGAAGATGCCGAAGGCAACCTTAAGCAGGTAGACCCCAACGAGGTGGCGTGCGGAAGCATCATCGTAATCAAGCCAGGAGAGCGCGTGCCCATCGATGGAACAATCGTTGAGGGTGCTACCCAGCTCGACACCGCCGCTCTCACCGGCGAATCCATCCCTCGTCATGCGGAAACGGGCGCCGAGGTCGTCTCGGGCTGCATCAACATGACGGGCCTCATCAAGGTCAAGACTACCAAGCCCTTTGGCGAGTCCACTGTCTCGCGCATCCTTGAGCTTGTAGAGAACGCCAGCGAAAAGAAGGCGCGGACCGAAAACTTCATCACGCGTTTTGCCCGCATTTACACGCCTGCCGTCACCGGCGCCGCGGCACTGCTCGCGGTGGGTGGCGGGATCGTCACGGGGGCGTGGCCCGATTGGATTTTGCGCGGCCTCACATTCTTGGTCGTCTCCTGCCCTTGCGCGCTCGTGATCAGCGTGCCCCTGAGCTTTTTTGGCGGCATCGGCGGTGCTTCCAAAATCGGCGTCCTGGTCAAGGGGTCAAACTACCTGGAGGCCCTCGCCGAAGTCGACACTGTAGTGTTCGATAAGACGGGTACGCTTACGCGCGGCACGTTTTCCGTCGCAGAGATTCATCCCGAGAACGGCTACACCGAGTCCTCCCTGCTCGAAATGGCGGCCCTTGCAGAATCCTTCTCCGATCACCCCATCGCGCAGTCTGTCCGCGCCGCCTACACGGGCGAACTGGACTCCAAGCGCATCGCGAATTCCGGCAATGACTCCGGCCATGGCGTCTTCGCAACCATCGACGGCAAAAAGGTTATTGTGGGCAACGCAAAAATGCTTGCAAAAGCAGGCTTCACAGCGCCCGATTGCGAAATCGCAGGAACGATTCTCCACGTGCTGGTCGACACTACTTACGCTGGCCATATCGTGATCGCCGACACCGTAAAAGACGACGCCAAGCAAACCATCAGCGATCTTCACGCCGCGGGAGTGCGCCGCTGTGTGATGCTCACAGGCGACCGCGAGGAGGTGGCAGCCGCAGTATCCCGCGAGCTTTGCCTGGACGAATACCACGCGCAGCTCCTTCCTGGCGACAAGGTGGAACGCGTCGAAAAACTCCTCGCCAGTGAAGGTGCCAAACACAAGCTTGCCTTTGTGGGCGACGGCATCAACGACGCCCCGGTCCTCACACGCGCTGACGTCGGTATCGCCATGGGCGCTATGGGTTCCGACGCGGCCATCGAGGCGGCCGACATCGTGCTGATGGACGACAAGCCCTCCAACATCGCGCGCGCCATGCGCATCGCACGCAAAACCATGGGTATCGTCTGGCAAAACATCGTGTTTGCCCTTTCGGTGAAGCTGCTGATCCTCGCGCTTGCGGCGCTGGGCATCGCCAACATGTGGCTTGCGGTCTTTGGCGACGTGGGAGTGGCAATCATAGCGATCCTGAACGCAATGCGCGCCATGAACGTCAAGGGGGCTTAAAGGCCCAACGCCGAGAGCCGGCATTTCCTTCCCTCGCTGGTCCTCGCTTCGCTGTGGAATCGCTCAGGAGGGGGTGCCGGCTCTCGGCTGCGGAGACGTGCCCCATGCGTTCGTGGCTTGCCTTGCGAGATTCAGGGCAAAAAATCAAAAAAGGAGCGGCGACGTTGCACCAACGTCGCCGCTCCCGCTCGTTTTATCTAAGTTGAATTAGCCCAGAACCTCTACGAGCTCAATCTCAAAGTTGAGGTCCTTGCCGGCCATCTCGTGGTTGGCATCGATCTTGACGCCCTCGGGGGTCACCTCGACAACCGTAACGGGAACAGGCTGACCGCCGGCACCGGAAAGCGCGAGCTTATCACCCACATGAATCTGGTCGATGTTGGGCACCTGCGCGGCGGGGAAGAACATGACCAGGTCCTCGCGACGCTCGCCATAGGCCTCGGCACACGGAATATGGACGGTCTTCTTCTCGCCCACCTCCATGTCCTTCACGGCGGCATCAAAGCCGGGAATCATCTGGTGGGCGCAGCAGGTGAACTCCAAAGGCTCGCCGCGATCGTAGGAGCTATCGAACTGGGTGCCGTCATCCAGCGTACCGCGGTAGTGGGCGCGCACCTTCTTGCCTTCGTTTGACATATCGTCCTCATTTCAGTGAAAACTCGATTTTGCCCGCCGGAGCGGACACGTAGGGTCAACTATACCCCAAACTGTACGCTGCAATCCGACCTATCGGACGAGCGCAGCCTACGCGTAGACGTGTAGAATGGACGAGACTAAAACCGCACCAACAGGAGGCTTCATGTCTATTCCCGTACTCGACCTACATTGCGATACCGCCGATCGCTTGGGCTGGCAAACCATCGATCGCGAACTCAAGACCGTCTCGGGAGACGAATTCTTCACCCCAGACGACGCCGAATGCCCCGAGCGCTACTTCTCCCTCAAGAACAACGACTGCGCCATCTCGATCGACATGGCCGAGGGCACTCCCTGGGCGCAGTGCTTTGCCACGTTCGTCCCCGATTGCTTCTCCCCCGAGCAGTCTCTGCGTTTCCATGCGCAGATCATGGCGCACATCAGCGCTCAGACGAACCTCAACCACGCCCAGGCAACCGAGGTGCATGCCGCAAGTGACATTCGCCCCGCTCTCGATCAGGGTCGATTCGCCTGCATCCATACGATCGAGAACGCGCGCATGTTCGCACACGACCTCAACCTCATCGAGGCCCTCAAACGTGCCGGCGTGCTCATGGCCTCCCTTACATGGAACGCCGCGGGCCCGCTTGCCAGCGGACACGATACCCACGCGGGCCTCACCGATCTTGGTCGCCAGGCCATTGCCGAAATGGAACGCTGCGGCATGGTGCTCGACGTCTCGCATCTCAACGATGAATGTTTTGACGAGGTAGCCGCCCTTGCCAAGCGCCCCTTCGTAGCAAGCCACTCCAATTCGCGCGCCATCTGCGGTCACGTGCGCAACCTCACCGACCAGCAGTTCCAAGTTATCCGCGACGCTGGCGGTGTCGTAGGCCTCAACTATTGCAATGGTTTCTTGGTCGATGGCGCCAATAAAGATACGTCGGCCGAACTGGTCACCTTTGATGCCACTGCACGCCACATCGAGCACTGGCTCGAGCTGGGCGGCGAAGATGTCATCGCACTTGGCGGCGACCTCGACGGAGCCGACGTGCCCGAGTACGTGGCAGACGCCTCCAAGTTCCCCGCATTCCAGCAGATGCTTGTCGAACGTTTTGGTGAAACGATCACGCGCAAGCTTTGCTTTGAGAACGCGCTGTCCTTCTTCGAACGCTTCTAGGTCACGGCCCCATCCGAATAACAAAGCGGGCGCGGGATGCACTGAGTTGCATCCCGCGCCCGCACTTCTTTAGCGATTGAGCGCCTGCCTTGCACTAAGGTAACTTATCTACAGCCCAAGCCTCGTGTCGATAAGACCTGCCAGCACTTCGCCCAGCTCATGTCCGGCAACGCGCATCATCTGCGGGAAGCGACTGTAATACGTCATGCCGGGCGTAGAGTTGACCTCATTGAACACGACCTCGCCCTCGGGCGTGACAAACAAGTCCACACGTGCAAAACCCGAGCAGTTGAGAGCCTCATATACCGTACGCCCCACCTGACGTACGCGCTCGAGCACATCTGCAGGGAGCTCGGACGGGCAGCGGAGCTCGGTATTGGCACCCGGGTCTTTTTCCAGGTGGATGCGGAAGAAGCCATCGCCATGAACGACAATCTCGTCCACCTCGCCCATGCGTACGCCATGGACAGCATCACCTACGACAGCACAACCGACCTCGACACCGGTGATATTCTCCTCAACGGCAACCTTCTCATCGAGCGCGAAAGCAGCGTCGAGCGCTTCACGATACTCATCTGCATCGTTCGCCTTGGAGACGCCGATCGAGCTGCCGCCACGAGCGGGCTTCACGAAGACGGGGTATCCGCCGCACTTCTCCACTACGGCAGCCTCGTCCTCGGCAGTAGCGCCGCGGTAGAGCACTTCGCACTTCGGCGAGCGCACGCCGGCCGCCGCAGCAAGGCGATGGCTCGCATCCTTATCCATGCACACAGCGCTCGCAAGCACGCCACAGCCCACGTAGGGGACGCCGCAAACCTCAAGCGCGCCCTGAACGGTGCCGTCCTCGCCGCCCTGACCATGCAAGACAGGAAGGGCAACATCGACCTCGAGCTCGCGAAACTCGCCGTCGACAAGCTCGAGAAAGCCGCCGCGGGCATCGGGTGCGCTGCCAGGGATCAGCACTACGGGAGCGCAATCATGCTCCTCCCAGGCACCTGTCACCACATCGGCAAGATCGCCCGTGTAATGGAACCAGGAACCGTTGCGATCGATGCCGATCAGCACCGGGCAGAAGCGCTTGGAATCGAGCGCGGCGATAACGTTATCGGCAGACTTAAGGGAGATATCGTGCTCGGTGGAGATGCCTCCGAACAGGATGGCGACGTTGATCATGGGGATTGTCCTCTCTCGCAGCGACGCCCGTGGGCGTGCTTGTTCACGAGGCCCTATTATAAGCATCGTTGCCAAAGATGGCGCATCGTCTCATAAACGCTAGAATGACAGACGCTTATGAACCGGCTGAAAGGAGAGGGCGTGAAGCCTAGCTCGCATTGCGTTCATCACGACGGGCGCGATGTGCCCGTTCTTGTTGAGCGCAAGCGCGTCAAGAACTTCAACCTGCATGTCCGTGCCGACGCAAGCGTCTTTTGCAGCGTCCCAAACGCAGCGAACAGCAAGCAAATCGATGACTTTCTCACCCGGCATGCGTCCTGGATTGTGCAGCACGTCGTGCGCGCCGAGCAGGCAGCGTACACGCAACCACGGCACGACGAACCAACCTGCGACGGTCTCATCCCCCTCTGGGGCGAACTTATAGACGCGGCTGAGGCCATTCCCAACGCAGCTACGCTCCAACAGCTCTATCGCTTGGAGTTGGAAAAGGCGCTGCCACGTATCGTAGGGCGTATCGAGGCAACCATGGGCATACACGCCGAGCGATGGAGCCTCCGGACCATGAAGTCGCGTTGGGGCTCGTGCACGCCTGCGCGCAAGACGATCCGTATCAATACGCAGCTCGCCGCCTACCAGCCCCTCTGCCTGGAGATGGTCGTCACCCATGAGCTCGTGCACCTGATGGAGCCCAGCCATAACGCCCGGTTCCACGCCCTGCTCGACACCTATTGCCCCAGCAATCGAGAGGCTTCGCGTATCCTCAGGAAATCCCCGCTCGAAGCCGCAAACATGACGCGGGGCGCCGAGCTCAATTGCTGCAGCGCCCCGCGGTAGGTAACCTGTTTTACTCAGTATATCCTATCGATAGAAATTCAAGTAGTTGTAGACAAACGCATCCTCAGTCTTCTCGAAGTCGGAAAGATCGGTGTAGACGCCGTAGTAAGCGCCCTCCTCCGACACCTCGACCTCCATCACGGTTTCAGCGGCCGCATAGCCGTCCTCGCTTAAAACGTTCTCGTTCACAGCGTCGGCGTCTGCAAAGAGCGCAAGCTCCCCCTCTTCGGTCGGATTGAAGTAGACGTCAAAATGGATTAATACGGGCCTGCCGGTACTGGTCTTGGCACCATAATCTTCGAATCGGAACCAATAGTAATCGTCGCCGGCGTCCATGATCTGAACGGAATCAAGCGTAGCGGTAACCGAGCAGTCCTCTGAACCGTTATCGAGATTGAGGCTGCACTCCATGTAAAGCTTCACCGTCGCCGTATGGCGATTGTTGTCCCAATTGGAGATCTCGATGTAATCGTCATCGCTATAGTACTTGCCGGCGATATTCCACTTGTTCTGCTCGCCCGTTGTGTTCGAGCTATCAAGCTCCCACTTCTTGCCCGTAAAGACATATCTCTTCGCAACCTCGGTACCGCCGGTAACCCAGCAACCGGTGGTCACAACAGAGCAGCTCTTCTTATCGGACGAAAGCTTGCTGTCAAGCGCGGCTCCACCGTTGTCATCGTCGCGCGTAACACCGCAACGCGGCGTGGTGGTCTGATCTTCTAGCTCGAAGCGAACGGAAGAAATGTCGTTGTCGCTATCGATATGAGCGCTGACCGCAAACGTCGCCTCGGAAACAAAGAATCGATTCTGAATAGTTGCCTCGGCAGTCGCGGTAACGTGGCCGTTTTCTTCCGTAATGTCCGACACCTCGACGTCTTTGACGCGATACTTGGCCTCCTCGACATACTCGTTGGAAGCAAAGCCCTCGAAGGATTCTCCGTACTCCTCTTCCAGCAGCTCCTCAATCTGAGGGGTGACGTCTTCAGCCAGCTTGCCAGAGCCGCCATTGCCCAGCAGGAAGAACCCACCAACGACAAGAGCGATAACGACAACGGCGGCAGCGATGATAATGGGTAGCTTTGTGTTCTTCTTAGGCGAGGGCGTCGCGACCTGAGACGAGAAGTCGGGTGCCTGAGCAGGTTGGAAATCGGGCACCGTCTCGGCTGCAGGCTGAGAGTCGGCGGCAGGATCATACGACGGCTCCGGCATGGGGGCCGGCGTAGGCTCCGGTATGGGCTCGGGGTCATGCCCGGACACGGGCTCGGGAATCGTCATGGGTTCTGTTGCCGCAACAGGCTCGGGCTCAGAATCAAACCCGGATACGGCCTCCGGGATCGACATGGGCTCAGTCTCTAACACCGGCTCCGGCACCGTTTGGAAAGCAGCCGCAGAATCCGAAGCAAGTTCGGGAATTGATGCTAACTCAGGCATCGGCGCGGATTCGGGCGCAACGTCGGCAGACGACTGCGCCTCCGGCTCGGGAGCAGGGCCGGCGACAGGAGCGCCGCAGCTTGTGCAGAATTTGGTACCTTCGTTCAGCTGCGCCCCGCAGTTGGTGCAAAACATGGCATACCCCCATATCATAATCGGGTCTTGCCGTGATTATCACATACGCGCCGCTGCTGCCCTGCTCCAACTCTACAGGTGCAAAGGTATAATCGGCATGCGTCGAACGGCAAACCCCTGCACACCGAATGATGCACAGGAGTTTCAAACACATGCCTCAACTTCGTTAGCGCAAGCGCTCAATTTCCACGCCGCAAGAGACAAGCGGCAGGCCTACGGGCGCCCAGGGCTTTTCGATCTTCACACGCACACCCAGGAGCAACGGATAACGTGCGAGCAAGGTCTGTGCCACACCTTCTGCCGCCGCCTCGATAAGCTTGAACGTATGCCCTCGCATATAGCTGTCCACATCGTGGCAGACAGCGCCATAATCGACTGACGTATTCAGGTCGTCGCTCTCCCCCGCCGCATGCAGGTCGGCGTAGAGCACCAGCGAAACGACAAATTTCTGCCCCAGGGTATTTTCCTCGGGGTACACGCCGTGATTGGCAAAAACCTCAAGACCGTCAATCAGAATGCGATCGGCATGAGAAATCTGATCGGAGGTCGCGCGAACGATCGAGGTTCGCGTCGCCGGGACATTCGCGCCGTCACGGCGCGCAAGCTTTGCCCCCTCAATCGGCGTTGTGCTATCGGGCAATTTCTTGCTACTCATGCGAATCACTCCTCCAATGCGGTTCGCATCGGCTAGACACGCACCGCCATGTTTTTCTTCTCTTCCGGCCAATAGCAGGTAGCACAAGCGGAGCACGCGAAGCAAGGACGTGACCGATGGTCGGCCTCGGCAATCACGCAGGCCAAACGACTTGACAGAGAGGAAAGCTCGCACGATACCGCATCGACGCCGTCGGCACGGTGGCCTCGCGCCGCTTTGACGATTGCCTCCGCCTCGGCGGAAGAGAATCTCTGTTCAGCCACTACCGTACCCAAAATCCGGCGCGCTATCTCGACGCCCGCCACATCATGGGAAATGCCCTTGGAATATTCAGCCGCGCGACCGATGTCATGTAAAAGCGCTGCAGCGTAGACAACGTCCCGCGCGAGGCCAAAGCCGCCTTCGAGGTTGATAATCCACGCCGTACGCGCCACATCCAACAGGTGGGACAAACCGTGCCTGCAGTAGACGCGCTGCGTCTCCGCCGCTTCGATGGCAGCCAGGTTTTCTTGAAATAAGGGGTTTGCCCAAATTGCGTCGACACGCGGCATACTCGCAAGCAACGTTAGCGCTCCAGCATGCGGAAGAAACGCTCCTCAAGGGCGGGATTACTCTCAAAACAACCGCGTCGCGCAAGCGTCACCGTGGTAGTGCCGGGCTTCTGCACGCCACGCATGGTCATACACATATGCTCCGCTTCGATAAGGACGATCGCACCCTCGGGAGCCAAATGCTCCATCAGCGCATCGGCAATCTGCGCGGTAAGCTGCTCTTGCAGTTGTAAACGACGCGCATAGACCTCGACCGTGCGCGCAAGCTTCGACAGCCCCGCCACGCGACCGCGCGGTATATAGCCAATGGCCACACGACCATAAAAGGGAAGCATGTGATGCTCGCACATGGAGTAAAACGTGATGTCGCGCTCGATCACCAGATCGTTCGAATTCACCGCAAAGGTGCGACTCAAATGCTCGGAGGCGTCCGACTCCATTCCGCCGGCAAGCTTCTCCCACATGCGCGCCACGCGATCGGGGGTTTCCACGAGACCCTCGCGCGTTGGATCTTCACCGATCCCCTCGAGCAGCAAACGAATCGCTTCTTTTACCTTTTCCGAATCGACCATGGGGGCCTTTCCTACTTCATTGTATGGGTGCTGTACACCGCTTCGTCATGCCAGAGCTCAACCGCATCTGCAAGGCTCACGCCCTCGGAGGCGGCACGGGCACGCGTCGCGTTCATGTCGATGATACGTTGATTGGACGATCCGCGAAAGCGCAGCGAGATGTCATGCAAATCCTGCACGAAAGGACCGTCAACCAAGATATCGATACAGGCGAGAAGGCGATCCGTAACGTCGGTGCGATGCGCCCCGCCCGGCATGAGCGCATCGAGCGTGTCGCCCGTATAGCACCAGATGGTCTTACCCGATTCTACAGGGTACGCTGCGCGCACGCGCTCGACAAAGTCCACGAGGCCCATTTGGTTTTCCGGCTCCATCGGCTCGCCGCCTAGCAGGGTAAGGCCGTCGCAAAACGGATGATCGATGCTTGCGATGATCTGATCGGCAACCCCAGGCGTAAACGGGTCACCGGCAGCAAAATCCCATGCCACGGCATTAAAGCAATTCTTGCAGCCGCGGCGGCACCCGCTGACGAACAGCGTAGTACGGACCCCCTCGCCATTAGCGATATCAAAGTATTTGATAGCCGAGTAATTCACACTGCCTCCCCTAAAAAACGGCGTCCACCCTATGTTCATCGACCAAACATCCTGCAGATGAAAGAATGGGGCCGCAAAAACAGCCCCATCAATTCTTGCAGGCAGAAAGACCGCACCTCAGCGCAATCTTTTATAGGTGCAAAACGCGGTCGCGAATCTCCTCGGTGCGGCCCTGGTTCCAAAACTGCGTACCGATATAGCCGCAGGTACGACGCGCCACGTTCATCTTTTCCTGGTCGCGATTACCGCAGTGGGGGCACTCCCACACCAGCTTGCCATCGTCTTCCACAATCTTGATCTCGCCGTCGTAGCCACATACCTGGCAATAGTCGCTCTTGGTGTTGAGCTCGGCGTACATGATGTTGTCGTAGATGTACTGCATCACGCGGATAACGGCCTTGAGGTTATCCTGCATGTTGGGAACCTCGACGTAAGAGATGGCGCCACCAGGGCTCAGACGCTGGAACTGGCTCTCGAACTTGAGCTTGTCAAAAGCGTCAATCTGCTCGGACACGTGCACGTGATAGCTGTTGGTGATGTAGCCCTTGTCGGTCACACCGGGCACGATGCCAAAGCGGCGCTGCAACGACTTGGCAAATTTGTACGTCGTGGACTCGAGCGGCGTGCCGTAAAGCGAAAAGTCGATGTTGCTCTCGGCCTTCCATTCGTTGCACTTGTCGTTCATGTGCTGCATGACCTGCATCGCAAAGGGCGTACCCTCCGACTCTGTATGGCTGTGGCCGGTCATGTACTTGACGCATTCGTACAGGCCCGCATAGCCAAGCGAGATGGTCGAATACCCGCCATACAGCAGCTTGTCGATGGTCTCGCCCTTCTTCAGACGCGCAAGGGCACCGTACTGCCACAAAATCGGAGCGGCGTCGGACAGCGTGCCCTTCAGGCGATCGTGACGGCACATAAGCGCCTTGTGGCACAGCTCCAAGCGCTCGTCAAAGATCTCCCAGAACTTGTCCATGTCCTGATGCGACGAGAGCGCCACGTCGGGGAGATTGATGGTGACAACGCCTTGGTTAAAGCGGCCGTAGTACTTGGGCTTACCCGGCTCCCAGTTGCCGGCATTCGCCACGTTGTCATAGCCGTTGCCAGAGCGATCGGGAGTCAAGAAGCTGCGGCAGCCCATGCAGGTGTAGCAGTCGCCGTTGCCCTCGGCCTCGCCCAAAGATAGCTTGTACTCGCGCATCTTCTTCTCAGAGATGTAATCGGGCACCATACGCTTGGCGGTACACTTGGCCGCAAGCTGCGTGAGGTAGAAGAACGGAGAATCCTCGGCTACGTTGTCGTCCTCGAGCACGTAGATGAGCTTGGGGAACGCCGGGGTGATCCATACGCCCGCCTCGTTCTTCACGCCCTCATAACGTTGGCGCAAGGTCTCCTCGACAATCATGGCGAGGTCATGCTTCTCGGACTCGGAACGAGCCTCGTTGAGATACATGAACACGGTGACAAACGGGGCCTGACCGTTGGTGGTCATAAGAGTTACAACCTGGTACTGGATGGTCTGAACGCCACGACGAATCTCGTCGCGCAGACGCTCCTCCACAACCTCATGCACCTTCTCCTCGGGAGCGCTCACGCCAAGCTCTTCGAGCTCGCGAGCCACCTCACGACGGATCTTTTGGCGGCTCACCTCGACGAAAGGCGCCAGATGCGTCAGCGAGATGGACTGTCCGCCATACTGAGACGACGCAACCTGAGCGATGATCTGCGTGGCGATGTTGCATGCCGTCGAGAAACTATGCGGCTTCTCGATAAGCGTACCCGAGATAACCGTGCCGTTCTGCAGCATGTCCTCAAGGTTCACCAGGTCGCAGTTGTGCATATGCTGAGCAAAGTAATCCGAGTCGTGGAAGTGGATGATGCCCTCGTTATGAGCGGCCACGACATCGGCAGGCAGCAAGACGCGCTGGGCCAGATCCTTGGAAACCTCGCCAGCCATGTAGTCGCGCTGAACAGAATTGACGGTGGGGTTCTTGTTGGAGTTCTCCTGCTTGACCTCTTCGTTGTTGCACTCGATGAGCGAGAGAATCTTGTCGTCGGTAGTGTTCTTGGTACGCTTGAGACTCTGCACATAGCGGTAGATGATGTAGCGGCGAGCCACCTCGTAGCGGTCGAGACGCATAATCTCATCCTCGACCATATCCTGAATCTCTTCGACAGAAACGGTGTGGCCGGCGTTCTCGCAGGCATCGGCAACGTTTTGCGCGGCATAGACAACCTGGCGCTCGGTCAAGCGATCGGCCTCCTTGACCTCACGGTTCGCCGCTCGAATCGCGCTGCTGATCTTCTCGATGTCAAACGTAACTTCCACTCCGCTGCGCTTGATGATCTTCATGAAGCTCGTACCTCTCGTCCTCTTCTACAAGGCGCACGAACGTCGCGGGCCTCTCCCGCCTTCCTGCGTCTTCTCTATTCGTTGAAAGACTTTACGCTCGCGTGTGGACAGATCCCGGCTTTGCCCATAGGGCGGCAAAGGAAGTGTCGCAGCGTGCTTGGCAAGCGCGAAGTCATATCTTACGGTGCGTCGATACCTATCATACGACAAGTTACTCACCCTATATAATGTTTTCTTATTTATGGTCAACACTATATATTGTGTTTTAGCAGGTCAACAGCGTAAGAAAGATACCGTAAACATTTGCATTGCTTCCACGGGCCGATTTATTTCACGCTCCGCCAACACGTGACCTGCAGTTTGGCCCTCAAGCATATTGGACATATTCCTTTTGGAAATCTTTCAAAACCTCACGAGTCCCGCGATGAACGGCGTTAAAAAAGCACTTGACCTATATGTTGTGCGTTCAGCGAGAAAAGGGCGCGTCAAACCGCATTGATTCGACGCGCCCTCCAAAACGAAGGTTATGGATGCGAAAACCCGCGGCTACTTCACCGCATGACGGCGACGAGCAGCCTCGCCCGCAGCGATGGCAGCAGCGCCGGCGCCGGCAATGACGACGATGCCCTCAAGAGTCGCATCGCCCGTCTGCGGCAGCGTAGCGATTGCGGCGTGCGAGGTGACAGCAGCGCCGCTCGAAGCCTGCTGGGACGTAGCAGATGCGCCGCCCTTGCCCTCAGTCGGAGCCTCCGTCGAAGAGGTGCCGGATGCAGAGCCCGAGCCCGCGGCGGCACCAGAACCCGCAGCCTGCGAACACTTGTTGTAGCACTCGAGTGCAGCGTCGTAGTTTGCCTGCGCAGCATCGAGCTCATCTTTAGCTTGCTGTTCCGCGGACACAGCGCTGTCGTATGCAGCCTGTTTCGCCAACGTGTTCGCATGGGCGGCATCAAACGCCGCCTTGGCGGAGGCAAGCGGTTTCTCCTTCATCTGCAAGCCGATCTTAGCCTTGATGGCGTTCACCTCGGCCTGGGCAACCTGTGCGCTCAGTTCGGCCAGCTCCTTGTTTGCGCGCTCGGCGTGCTGCTTCGCCGCATCCAGGTCGGTACGGGACTGGTCGACCTTCTGCTTTGCAGCCGCCTGCGCCGCACGAGCCTCCTCGAGCTTTTGCGCTGCCTGCTGGGCCGCCTGCTCGGCGTTCTCGGCAAGTTTAGAGGCGGACTCCGCCACCTTGCGAGCAGCCTCCATAACGGTATAGGCGGCAGCCTCGGCGTCCTTTGCAACCTGCAGCTGGACACCCGCTGCGTCCATGGCGAGCTTCGTTGCCTTCTCGGCAACCTCAGCACCCACCATGAGCACACGGGCGGCATCCAGGTTCTTGGCAGCCACCGCAAGCTGGGCATTCACGATATCGAGCTCTGCCTTCGCCTCTTCGTACTTTCGAGTAAGCCCGCCTGGAATCTTCACGCCAAGCACGGTCTTGCCGTCAATTTGCTCATTGAGCTTCTTGAGCTCGGCAGCATGCTGCGTGTCATAGGAAGAAACGGCGGAGTTTGCAGCATCGACGGCAGTTTGAGCTTTCTGTTGGGCAGCCGTTTTCTGATCGAGAGCCTGCTGGGCCTCGTTCTTTTTCGTCTCAGCCTGCCCAGTCTGCTGCTTCGCTTGCTCGAGAGCCTCCTCGGCATCGTCGAGCTTGCGCTTGTACTCAGCCAAATGGTCGATAGCGTCCAGCCGAGTGTTCACATTATCGAGCTCAGTCTGATCGGCACTGAGCGCCGCCTTCGCCGCATCGAGTTTATCGCTTGCAGCCTGTTTTGCCGCCTGTGCATCGGCCACTTCCTGTTTTGCCTGAGCCAAGGCCTCATCGAGCGGCGCCTTCGCGGCATTCGCGCTGTCGAGCGCGGCTTGGGCGGCGGCGACCTCCTCTGCCTTGGCATCCTGCTTCGCCTTCCAGCTGTTCAGGTCGGCTTCGGCAGAGTCAAGCGCCTTCTTGGCTTCGTTTTTCACCGATGGAAGGACCCATTTGCTGTCCTTGATGGCGTCGTAGCTGGACTTCGCGAAGTTATATCTAGCCTGAGAAGCGCTCACCTCGGAGTCAATATCCGACTTCTCCTCCTGCCTAGCGGAAAGAGCAGCCTGGGCATCCTCCACCGCTTGCGTCGGGGCGACCAGCTTGTCCTCAGCGGTTTTTTGAGCCGTCTGCGCCGTATCGAGCGCCGCATCAGCACTATCGAGCGCAGCTTGATCGTTTTCAACCTGTTGCTTTTCGTCCGCGACTTTGCTCTCAAGCTCGGCCTTGCGCGTGCGCAGCGCCTGAACCTGCGATGCATCGCCCTCTGCCTTTGAGGCTTCTTCATAGAGCGTACGGGCACCATCGGCTGTCTGCTGTTTTGCCTGTTGATTTGCCACCGCACCGTTATACGAACTCGTTGCGGCGTCGAGCGCGGCCTGCGCCGAGGCAACATCAGCCTTTGCCGCGTCGAGCGCCGTATTTGCCTCGTCGACCTTCTTCTCAAGGTCGGCGTGTCCCTGGTTAATCTCGTCGCGGCGCGCGTTGGCGTCGTCCAAAGCTTTCTTGGCCTTGTCGTATTTGGCCTGTGCGTCCTTCTGACGATCGACCATGCCGTTGTACCAATTCTCGGCGTTTTCGAGGTTCTTCTTAGCGGTCTCGAGCGCACTTACCGCGGCATCGTGCTTCGTGCGTGCATCATCAAACTTGCCCTGCGCCTTTTTGCTCTGAGCGTTCGCCGTCTCCCAAAGTTTCTGGGCTGCATCGTAATTCTTCTGAGCCAGCTTGGCCGCCGCTTTAAGGCTGTCGACGGAATCATTTGAAAGGCCGGCGAGGGCCTGAAGGCGCTGCACCTCAAGCGTTGCCTTGGCGTGCTCGGCTTTAGCGGCTTCGAGCGCGGCGGTCTTCTTCACGACCGCGCGGTCGGCCTCCTTGACCTCATCGCTCTTCTCGGTCCACTCCCCCTCGACATCCTTGAGATGCTGCTGAGCGGCCTCGTTGGCAGCCGCAGCCTCGTCATAGGCAGCTTGGGCAGCCTCGAGATTCTTTGCAGCCTCCTTCTCTGCCGCCTGGGCGGACTCAAGATCGGTTGCGGCATTGCCGGTCGCATCGCGCTTGGCCTGATAATTCGCTTTCGCTTCATCGAGCTTGGCCTTGGCATCATCGAGATTCTTCCTGCAGGCAGAAAGCGACATGGTGCCACCCTGGCACTCCTCATAGCAGCCGGCGAGCACCAAGTCGTTATTGGTCTGCGCCATTGCGGCGGTGGAAAGCATGGGGGAAAGTGCAAATCCGGCCGTTATCACCGCGGCAACCGTCGGCTTGAAGTAATTCTTCTTGGAAGAGGCCATGATGCACCTTTTTCTCCGCTGCACTGCCGCCGCTGAAGCGACACGTGTCCATTAAATTCATTGCGAAAGAATACCTCTCAAGCTTTTCTTCAACAATGGATAAGTAGACCACATATGTAGAGAAACGTACAATTGATGCATAATCGACAAATAATGTTTTATCGAAAGCAGAGTGTCGAGGAATCTTCCGAGAACATGCCTGCCCTCAGCAAAGGTTCGAATCCCAAATGGAGCAGAAAGTCCCATTTGGACCGTCTTGGGCCCGTGCCAAATGGGATTTCTTGCTTCATTTGGAAAGGCGCCCGGACCCGGGAGCCGCAGCGGGGCACCGGCCGCCGGCGCCGGCGGATTCCGCAGTCGAAGAGGCCGGAGGGGCACACCGACGGAGTCTCCGCCGTCCGGGGTCCGCGCCCCCGCACCGCGCCGCCGGCACCGCCCGAATCTGGGTGCCGCGAACGAAAAGGGGCCCTCCTTTCGGAGGGCCCCTTGGGCGATCTGGAGGCGAAGCCCGGATTCGAACCGGGGGTAAAGGCTTTGCAGGCCTCTGCCTTACCACTTGGCCACTTCGCCGTCGATATGAAAAGGGCCGATTCGAAAACCGGCCCGATGCATGCGATGGAGCGGACAACGGGGCTCGAACCCGCGACCCCAACCTTGGCAAGGTTGTGCTCTACCAACTGAGCCATGTCCGCTTGCGGGTTATTAATATACGCGATGCCGCGGGCGGGCGCAAGAAGTTTTTCAAAAAAGTTTTGCGCATGCAGAAATTTGATAGCGGTAAAATGTCCGCGGGAAAACAAACTCGATGCTCAGGACACGTCTTTGCTTCAAATCTTCACCCTCATACTCGCCGTCTATCTCATTGCACGTGGCATCATCTGGCTCGTGCAACGCTACCACGACGCACGCGGATGCGGATCTTCGTTCAAAAATCTCCTGCGCGAAGGAAAACTCGATGCGAGCGTCTATGCCGACGCCGTCTGGTCGGAAGTCGAGCGATTTGGAAAGCGCCGCCTGCGTTCAAAGATCGCCAAGCGTCAGCGCAAGCTGATTCGTAACGTCAAAAACGAACTTCGCGCCTCTTACCTCAGCGCCTGCACCCCCTCTTTGTATCAATACATCATCATCTTCCTGATCTCCTCCGTCTTAGGGCTGCTGCTCGAGACCGTTTATACCCTCGTTGTCTTTGGCGTGCTCGAAAGCCGCGTGGGACTAATATGGGGCCCGTTCTCCCCTCTTTATGGATGCGGTGCCGTGCTGCTGACGGCGCTGCTTTGGGAAGCGCGAGATTGGCCCGCTTGGAAGATCTTCTGCATCTCTGCAGCCATCGGCGGCGTCCTCGAGCAATTTACTGGCTGGTCCATGGAACATCTGGCCCATGCGCAGTCATGGACATACTTGGGGCTCCCCGATCACATCTCCCAATGGGTTGCTTGGCGCTTCCTTGCCATGTGGGGCCTTGTGGGCCTGGTGTGGTGCCGCGCGATCTTGCCCGAGCTCCTCTACCGCATCGGTGAACCAACAACGGCGCGCCAGGCAGCCGTTGTCACTTTCCTCGCTGCCTTTATCGCTCTTGACGCCGGCATGACCGTCGCGTGTTTCCTGAGAGCCGGAGCGCGCGCAGACGGCATTCCGCCCGCAAATCCCATCGATGTCTACCTGGATACGCGCTATGGCGACAGCTTCATGAAAGACAAATTCGAGAACATGCGCATTGGACAAGATCTTCCCCCTGCGTCCCGATAAATCAAAAGCGCAGGTAGATACGGTATAGATGAACTTTATTCCAACATTACAAAACTTTTTTCAAAATAACGCTTGCATCAAGCCAAAGCCTTTTGTATATTATTCCTCGCGCTGAACAGCGCACCCTGAATTCGGGCGTTTAGCTCAGGGGGAGAGCGCTTCCCTGACACGGAAGAGGTCACAAGTTCAAATCTTGTAACGCCCACCAAGAATGACAAGACCGGAGACATTGTCTCCGGTCTTTTTCTTTGCGAATCGGCATTGAGATAAAGCACTCGCCCACATTCTTTATCCCCTCGAGCTCTACAGCCCATGCTCGCGGAACAGTTTGACCAGGCGCACCTGCGTGCCGGGACAATCGCACCTACGACTTACCTCGACGTTATCCACCAGCAAGCGCATGAGTCTGATGCCGCGTCCGCGCAGCTCGGAAACCTCCGGGACATCGTCGTCGGAAATCTCATAGCCGCAGCCGCAGTCGCGCAGAATCGTCACCACACGGTCATCGTAGGCGGCAACCGTCATCGTGCAGCCATGTGCACCGTCCGCATGATCATATGCATTGGAGAGGGCCTCTCCTACCGCCAAGGCATAATCAAATCGGTCGCCTTCAGACATGGGAAGCGTCGAGAGCATCTCGACGATTCGGTGACGATAATAAGACAGGTTTTCGATGCCTTCGACAATGGGCAGGCTCTTACTCCACCAAGGACTCGCATCGGGTGCAAGGACCGGCACCGCGGGACGCTCGGAAGGGGTAGCGTGAAGCGCCTCGGTCAGACGCCCAATCTGCAAGAAGCGCATGACATTCGACGATACGTTGACCATCGAGAGCATGCCTGCGCAACGGCTAAGCGCCCGCGCGCTCGAAACCAGACAGGCGATGCCCGTGGAATCGACAAACGAGACATTCTCGCAATTGATGATGACGCGCGGAGAACCCAGTGCGATGAGCGTATCGATGCGGCTGCGCAGCCCCGGCGCGGTGGAGATATCGATATCCCCCGCGGGCGCCAACACCGTTATGTCATTCCAACCATTCATACGGTCATGGTTCCCCGGTTATCGACCCCCTAAACAATCAATCTGAAAGAGAGCCGCCCAAAAGAAGCCAGCTAGCGAGGTCGCCCCATATCGAAGCGCAGCGCCACCATCGCGACGTCATCCTCCAGCGCCGAGGCGGCAAACGCATCGAGCGCCGAAAGCATGCGCCCGCACAGCCCATCCACACCAGAGGAAGCCTCGCGTAAAAGCGTATCGCGCAAGCGTTGCTCGCCAAAGAAATCGCCTGCGGGATCGCGCGCCTCGATGGCGCCGTCGGTGTACATAAACAGGATGTCCCCCGGCGAGAATTCGAACGAGCCGGCCTCATAGCTCATGGTCTCAAATGCACCGACAACACCAGACTGCACGCTCATGAGCTCAATCTCGGCGGTAGAAATATCCCCTTGGGCACCATCGCGCGGAGCATGCACAAGCATTGAGGGCGGATGTCCTGCCGAGCAATAGGTTGCGTAGCCCTGGCGCAAATCGATCTTTGCAATGAACATCGTCGCAAACGTCTCGAGGCGCGAGAACCCCATAAGCATGCTGTTGAGCGAGCGCGCCATGCGCTGCGGTCCCATGCCCTCCCAGGCATAGGCGGAAAGCGCTGTTTTGGCCAAAGCAGACATCGAAGCCGCCTCGACGCCTTTACCCGATACATCGCCCAAAATCATGACCACGCGATCGTCGGGAAGACGGATAAGCGTATAGAAATCTCCGCCCACCAGCGCCTGCTTGGTTGCCGAGGAATACAGGCAGTCCGAGGTGATCCCCGGTACGGAAGCAAGAGAGCTCCTCATTCCCGCCTGAAGGGTCTGTGCGATGCGATGCTCAGATTCCTTCTTGCGCGCGCCCTGAACGTACATCTCAAAATCATGCGCCAAATGCACCAGGTAATCGTACTCAAGGTCGTCGATTGGCTCTTGCGAGGCGCTGCGTAAGAGTAAAAACATGCGGTGAGGGCGCTCTTCAACAAGCATCAACCCTTCGGCCCCATCAGCATCATCGGCCGCAGTGCCGTCCTCGGCGCCAAAATCTGCACCAGCATCGAAGAAAACGCCCTGGCTGGGAAGGCCATGAAGTGCGAGCCAGCGACCAGCGCGCGAGTTCGCATCCACACGGACTACGCGGACATCGACCAGGTCGTCTGCCGTATACGTCCAGGCGCCTCGGTGAATCTTTGCATCAACCTCGGCCAACGGATCGACATACGCCGCCGGCGCCACGGTCGAGAAAAAGAGCTCATCGATACCGCCGGGCAGATTCACTCTGCTCCCGCCATCAAAATCGAGCACATAGCGGCCGCGCATATGATCGAAGAACAGCGGGCAGAGGCGGCACTTGAGCACGCGCGTCATCTCGGACGTCAGACGAGGCCACATGTCGCGCAGGTCTCCCGACCCCGCATACACCATGTCGCGTAAGCGATTGAGCGAGCGCGTCAGCTCATCCGACCTCTTCGAACGAGCATTCGTCACCAGCCCCATGAGCTCAATGGACAGGTAATCGCTCACGACCTCGAGCACATGCATGTCGTAATCGCGCGGGAAGCACGGGCGCATCCAGCCAAGCTCGATGACTCCCAGCACCTGCGTACCAAAAAAGACCGGCACGGCGATAAGCGTCTTGAACGCCGGCATGTTCTCGACATTCAGACGCATATTTGTTCGCGCATCCATGTCATAAAAGGTTCCGGATGCAGGCCCAAGATCCTCATCGTCGCTCGTAGCAGGCAAAACGTAAAAACGGCACGCGCGCGACTGGCGCAGCACATAGGTGGGGATGCCGGCGCCGTAGGGAATAAAATCGGGCACATAGCAATTTGCGAGTGACTTCGAGAAACCGCGGAGCTTGAAGCCACCGTTCTCGGCGATGTAGATAGTGGAACCGCCCGCATCGAGTGCGCCGGAGAGCTTGTTGAGCACGGTATCAAGAAGCGTTGGAAGGTCTTTGGAGCCCATAGCGGACAAGATGACCGAAAGCGTGCCCGAAAGGCGCTTATTCGCCGCCTGAAGCTCCGAGAGAAGGCGCTGCGTCTGGCGATCGTGGGCTGTCTGCTCCTCCATGCTCTTGATGACCACGAGGATGCGACCGGCGCGATGGGCGCCCAAGGGCAAAAGATCGCGTCCAATCTCCAGTGCACGGACGTTCACGGGAACAAAGGAGCCATCGGGCAGCTTGAGCATGAGGCTACAATCGCGCGTATCGAGCGTAAACGGCATCTGGTGTCGCTCCGCACGTTCAAAAGCATTGCTAAAGAGGAGATCTTTGATGTCGGTCCCCACAATATGCTCTCGATCGTCGAGCGCCAGCGAGGCCATCTGGCGATTGACATGCAGGATAGTGCCATCCTGAGCGCAAAGGGCAACGGCGTCACTCGTCACCTCGACCAGTCGAGCCAGCTCGGCAAGATCGTCTTTTCCCAGTGATTCCATCGGACGCACCTCGCATCCTTCGCAGCCATACATTGGCACACACGATACCGCAGCATGATGGGCAACACGCCCAATAGGTAAAATAAAAGCCCCACGAGGAGGCTCAGAAGATTTGATGGTGTCGGAGGCGGGACTTGAACCCGCATGACCGAAAAGTGGTCACTAGCACCTCAAGCTAGCGCGTCTGCCAATTCCGCCACTCCGACTTGCGACAAGGAAAATAATAGCCCAGACCCGGGAGCCGATGCAAGAACTTTTTTAAAAAGTTTTTTGCTAAGTCGATTTACGCAGGTCAGATGGCTTATCTAAGTTTGAATAATGATGAATGATAGGTTGAAAGCGTCGCAAATTGTCTCTTCTCGTCCGGTCTGATCCGGGGATTACACCCTTCACTGGTCCTCGCCGCTTCGCGGCTGCGGAATCGCTCAGGGGGTAATCCCCGGGCCAGACCTGCGTTGAAGTGGTGTGCGCATCGATCATCAATCTTCAGTCGCTTCACTCTGCAGCGATCGCAAAAACAAAGAGCCCGCCCTTGGGTTGAAGGCAGGCTCAAAACGCAGGGATTCTAGTCGTGCGAATCTATAGCTTAGCTGCGGCGGCAATTAAGATGTACTCCGGCGGCGCAGATGGCGGAGCCGAGAGCGAGGGCCGCTACGGTAGCGGCAAGGGCGCTGTCGCCTGTCTTGGGGAGGTTGCCCTTCTTGTCCGTTTTAACCGGTTTCTTCGTATCCGCAGGCTTCGTGGGCTCCTCGGGCTTTTGCTCGGGCTTTTGCTCAGGGGCGGCAACCGTGTAGGTAACCGTCGGAACCGGGAAATCGCTTGCCGTGCCCTTGTCACCGTTGCCGTCAACGGGGTACAGGGTTGCACTCTCGTTGACCTTGAGGCTATGGGTGCCGGCCTCGGTGGGCTTATTCACCAATACCTCGCTGTACGTAAGGACAACCGGTTTAGCGGGCACTGCGGCCTCATTGAGTGTGAAGACGAGCTTCTCGTTCTCCCCTGCCGTGTACTTGAGGGTGAAACGATAGGTGCCGTCCGCACGCTTGCCAAAGCCATACGTGGTCTCGTCAATCTTTTCGGGCGCCAGGTCCTCGCCCGCAACATTCAGGCTGATCTTACTGGCATCGTTCACAAAGTCAAAGTTGTTGCCAATAAAATCCTCGACGGTCGAGCCGGCGGCGATCTTGTCGATGAGCTTGGCCTTGAGCTTATTGAAGTCAGTATCGAGCTTGCTCTCGTTGGATTTCCTGGTGAGATACTGCAGGAAGACCTGGCCATCGAAGTCAGCAGCGTTCTTGTAATAGACGTTCATGTCGTAGCCGGCATTGACCATCGACTGGAAGGTGTCATCGGTACTCCAAAAGGCAACATCGATGTTGCAGGGAGCGGTCACATCAACAGGAATGGGATTTCGAGCCTCGCGCTTGTATTCATAATCGTACTGAGCCCAATTTCTATCCGAGTTATCGTACTGGGCACGATAATACGCAAGATACTCGCCGAGCTTTTTAGGACTCGTCATGGCCTGCGAGAAGATGAAGTTCGATCCATCGGAGAATTTCTTCCAAGCATTATCAGTATTATACTCGCGAAGTTGATACTCCCAGATGCCGCCTTCTTTATCTGCACCGTTGACGATGCCAAACGACCTCGAATACGGCTTGGTATAGTCACCATTCTTGCAGTAAAGGTACGTGGCACCGTCGCTAATGAGGATCACGTGCTTGTTTTCGGCCTTAACGGCAGCATCAGCATCGAGCATGCTCTTGGCAGCAAGAAGGCCGGCATCCATGTTGGTGCCCGAGCTCAAGCTCGAATTCATCGCCGTCAGAATGTTATCGTAACCTGTAACGACATCAGTCAACGGCTGCTGAATATTGCCCACCTTGTTAAAGAGGACAACGCCAACCTTGATGTCCAAGCCGTCGGTCTGAGCCTTTGTCTTAACCTCTTCGAGGAAGGACTTGGCCTGGTTATAGATGTCCTTCTGCGCAGAGGCGCCCGACTTATCAAGAACGAACACAACATCCGCAGGCTCGGCTTCGCGTTTCCCCGGGAACGAGAGCGTAACTTTCGTCTCCAGATTCTCGTCGAGCTCGGTAGCCATTTTTTGATTCTGCTCCAGCGCCGTTGTCTGGCCAGATGCGGCAGTATCAGTAGCAAACGCGGGTGCTACCGGCACAGACATGGCAATCGCCAGGAGCGCACCCCCCCCCCAGCACAAAGGCGCGGGATAAACATCGCTTTACCACATTCACTGTTTTCATATGTCCCTCTTCCTACGACGATTCCAGCAAGATCCAACTGCCAGGCAAACAAGCTTGCGCGCCTACAGCGCGGTGGCCGTTGACTCTGGAACACTACGGTCACATATGCGACACGGTCTGTTACACCCACAGCATACGGCTCAAAGCAAGTAACCCCTGGCTCAATTCTGTAAACGAGCGTTCTTGTTCTATGGCTATACATAAGATGGCAATCTTTAATCTCAGCATGCTCAAATAAAAAGGCCCGCATGGAAACGTCCATGCGGGCCAAAAGGGGCGCTTACAGGTCGATGTGCGATTCCTTGATGGGGAACGGCTGACCAAAGTGGCAAGCGCAGAAATGACCGGGCTCCAACTCCTTGAACTCAGGCTGCTCGCGAGAGCAAATCTCCTGAGCAATCGGGCAGCGCGTATGGAAACGACAACCCGAAGGCGGATCCAGCGGTGAAGGAGGATCGCCGGCAAGAATGATGCGCTTGCGCGTCTTCTGGATATCCGGATCCGGAACAGGCACTGCAGAGAGCAGCGACTGCGTGTACGGATGGGACGGCTGCGCGTAGAGGCGCTTCCAGTCGGAAAGCTCGACAAGCTTACCCAGGTACATAACGCCCACGCGATCGGAGATGTGCTGCACAACGGAAAGGTCGTGAGCGATGAACAGGTAAGCGGTACCAAACTTATTCTGCAGGTCCTTGAGAAGGTTCAGCACCTGCGCCTGAATGGAGACATCGAGTGCAGAAACAGGCTCGTCGCAGATGATGAGCTTCGGACGCAGGATGAATGCGCGCGCGATGCCAACACGCTGGCGCTGGCCACCGGAGAACTCATGCGGATAGCGGTTGATATGCTCGGGGTTGAGGCCAACCACGTCAAGCAACTCGCGAACGCGCTCAAGACGCTCTTCCTTGGTGCCAATACCATGGATGGTCATGGGCTCGGAGACAATCTCGCCAATGGTCATACGCGGATTCAAACTCGCATACGGATCTTGGAAGATGAACTGCATATCACGACGCATATCCTTGAGCTCTTTTTTGCTCATGGACGCAATGTCGCGACCCTGGAAGAACACCTTGCCAGCCGTAGGCTTGTTGAGGCGCATGATGGTGCGGCCCGTCGTGGACTTGCCGCAGCCGGACTCGCCTACCAGACCAAAGGTCTCGCCAGGCATGATCTCGAACGAAACATCATTGACAGCCGAAACAACGCGCTTGGAAAAGCGGCTGGAAAACACGCCGGAATTGGCGGGGAATTCCTTGGAGAGGTGCTCGACCTTGAGCAAGGGTGTGGTATCTGCCATGGTCTACTCCTCGCCTCCCGTCATCGTATCGTCCATGCCCGTAGCGATAGCATCATTGCCGGTGCGCGACGTGGCAGGAGCATTCTTCTTCGCAAACTCCGAATCGGAGGCATAATGACACGCCGCATAGTGGCCCTTGGAGAGCTCCACGCGCTCAGGGCGCTTGGTGTGGCACAGCTCGGTAGCATAGGGGCAACGGGGCGCAAAGGCGCAACCGGTGGGAAGGTTGACGAGTGAAGGCGGGTTGCCGTGAATGGGCGTAAGCGGCTTCTTCTCGTCGATAACCTGCTCGGGGATGGAGCGGATAAGACCCCAGGTATAGGGATGGCGGCTCTCATAGAAAATCTGATCGGCAGTACCAAACTCCACGGGGCGACCGGCATACATAACCATGATCTTATCGGCGATATCGGCGACGACACCCAGGTCATGGGTAATCATGACGATGGCATTGCCGTTCTTCTCCTGCATCTCCTGCATGAGCTCGATAATCTGCGCCTGAATGGTCACGTCGAGAGCCGTGGTGGGCTCGTCGGCAATCAGGATATCGGGGTCGCAGGCAAGTGCCATAGCGATCATAACGCGCTGGCGCATACCGCCCGAGAACTGATGCGGATACTCGTTCACACGCTTTTCAGGCTCGGGGATGCCCACCAGGTCAAGCAGCTCGGTAGCACGCTTAAGCGCCTGTTCCTTGCTGTAGCCACGGTGCAGACGAAGGCCCTCACCCACCTGCTTACCGATCTTGTAGACCGGGTTGAGCGACGTCATGGGGTCCTGGAAGATCATAGCGATGTCGTTGCCGCGAACGTGCTGCATTTCCTCTTCACTCATATCGAGCAGAGACTTGCCGCGATACTTCACGGAGCCGCCGTGAATCTTTCCGGGAGGCATCGGGATGAGGCCCATGATGGTCATGGCCGTCACGGACTTACCCGAACCGGACTCGCCTACCACGCCGAGGGTCTCGCCGCGGTCGAGCGTATAGGAAACGCCGTCAACCGCATGGACGATACCGTCCTCGGTATGGAAGTACATCTTAAGGTTATCGACTTCCAGAAGATGCTGCCCCTCAGGAATGGGCTGCGTCTTAAGGTCGACGTAGTTTTTCGTATCCTTCTTCATGACTTTATGCATCCTTCATCTTGACGTCGAGCGCATCGCGCAGACCGTCGCCCAACAGGGTGAAGGCGAGCACGGTCGAAAGAATGGCGAGACCAGGCATGATCATCATCCAGGGAGCGGTCTGCAGGTAGGCCTGACCGTCCTGAATCATCGAACCCCAGGAAGGCGTGGGCGGAACGACGCCCATACCCAAGAAGGACAGCGAAGACTCGGTAAGGATGGCGCCACCGATGTTCATCGTGGCGTACACGACGATGGAAGCAACGGAGTTCGGGAAGATGTGACGCGCAATGATGCGAACGTCAGATGCGCCCATGGAGCGAGCCGCGTCCACGTAGTCGTTCTCTTTGACCGTAAGAATCGCGGAGCGGAAGACGCGGGCAATGGAAGGCCAGCCCAAAATGCCGATGGCCACGAACACGTTCGTCAGCGAACGGCCGAGAACGGCGATGAGCGAGACCACGAACAGAACATACGGGAAGGCCAAGAAGATATCGGCCAGTCGCATGATGATCGTATCCCAGATGCCTCCGTAGAAGCCGGCCAGAGCGCCCATAATCAAACCGAGGATCGTGGAGATGGCGGTTGCCATAACGCCAACGGAAAGCGAGATGCGCGCGCCATAGATAACGCGTACGAGAATGTCGCGACCGAGGGCGTCGGTGCCGAAGGGATGCTCGCCCGAAGGCGGAAGCGTCGAGTTCTGCGCCATCGTGGTGGAGTCGGCAGCCGTCGGCGAGCCGAGCCACTGCTTGGCCCACAGGTCGGCCGAAAGAGCCACGATGATGACAAAGATAATCCAAATCACCGAGATAACGGCGAGCTTGTTCTTACGCAGACGCTTGAAAGCGTCACCCCAAAGGGTGCGTGAGGCGGCGGGGGAAGAGGAATCGGACTTCTGGTGAATCTCCTCCAGCAGCGCCTCGTTTTCCTCCTCAATCGTCTGAGGGGTCTTGTTATCGTTCATGAAGTACCTCCCCTTAGGCGTTCTTATTGGACGAATCGAAGCGAATGCGCGGGTCAAGGAAGGCGTAGCTTACGTCGACCAGCAGGTTGATGACCATAACCACGAGCACGACAAGAGTGACGCCACCCATAACGATGGGCCAGTCACGGCTGCTGATGGCACGGAACATCTCGTAACCGATACCGGGCCAGTTGAAAACCGTCTCGGTGAGGATGGCGCCGGAGAGCATGGCACCGAAGTCGACACCAATATATGTAACAACCGGGATAAGGGCGTTTTTGAGTGCATGCCTCCAGATGATGGCACGATTGGAAAGGCCCTTTGCCTTAGCGGTGCGGATGTAGTCCTGGTTCATAACGTCCAGGAGCTGCGAACGCATGATGCGCGCGCAGTATGCGGTGGAAACGGAAGCGAGCGTCACCGCAGGAAGGATGTAGTGCACCCAATCCTGATACTGAGATGCCGTACCGCCCGCACCGGAAATGGGCAGAACATGCAGCTGCACGCCAAAGAACAGCTGGAGCAGCATGCCCAGCCAGAAGGCGGGCACAGCGACGAGCACCGAAGTCACCAACGTGACCAAGATATCCCAGAAGGAATATCTCTTAACCGCCGAGATGATGCCGGCACCAATACCCATGATCGCCTCGAGGACGATAGCGCAAAGGGCAAGCTTCGCTGTATACGGATACTTGGCAGCAAAGATGTCCGTCACCGGCAGCTTACGCTGATACGAGCTGCCAAGGTCGCCCTGAAGCAGGCCGGTCATGTAGAACACGTAACGGTTCCACAAGGTCTCGGGAACGGGGTCGCCGTTCTCGTCCAGAATTGCGTTGCCCTCATCGTCAACCTGAACAAGGTGATACTTGACGCGAAGCTGCAGCTCAACCTCGGGGGTGAGCGCCTTCTCGCCACCAATCAGCTTGATCGGGTCTCCCGGAACGATGTTCTGAAGCGCAAACAGAATAAGCGTTACGCCCAGAAAAACCGGGATGAATTGGAGCACACGCTTGAGGATGTACTTTCCCATACAAAAAACTCCCCTACCGTGGATACACCTAAACGGGATGTCAACCGATGAAGATTGACACCCCGTCAAACAAACACTCAGTATATCGTTTTGCCGCTATCTGCGCCATAGGTGTAATAGCAGCAGATTGAGGCTTATGTGTGCTCTTTTACGCGTTGAGCTCCGTGCGGTTCAGATACGCATGTTTCTGCGGGTCCAGATAGAAGGACTTGACGCGATCGGAACCGGCGGTCACGTGCGAGTAGAACATCAGCGGGATAACCGGGCAATCGGCAGCGATGATCTTATCGACTGCATGCATCTTGTCCAGACGCTCCTGGTCGTCAACCGTGGCGCGAGCCTCGGTGATACCTTTGTCGACCTCGGCGTTGCTGTAGCCGGAGCGGTTGTCGCCACCGAGAGAATCGGAGTGGAACAGTGGATACAGGAAGTTGTCCATGATGGGATAGTCAGCGATCCAGCCCAGACGGCCAAACTGGTAGTCGAGCTGCTGATACTGGTCAAGCAGAGCACTCCACTCGGGGGTATCGGAGACAACCTCGAGACCGACCTTCTCCAGGTCGCCGATGACAGACTCCATGATCTCCTTGTGGCCGCCGTCCTGGTTGTAGGAAAGCGTGAGCTTCAGGCCGCGGGAACCGTCGGAGCCTGCGGGATAGCCAGCCTTGTCCAGGCACTCCTTGGCGGCGTCAACGTCGTACTTGGAGTACTCCCATGCGCCCTCCTGGTAGCCGTCGATACCCGGCGGGATGATGCCGTCGGCAGGGGTACGGGTACCCTTGAAGAGAGTCTTGCAGATAGCCTCGCGGTTAATGGCCATGGACACGCCGCGACGCACGTCAGCGTTGTCGAAAGGCGCAGCGGTATTGTTGACGACCAGATAGTAGACGGAAGGCTCGCCGCCGAGCAGCGTGTGCTGGCCGTCGGACATGGTATAGCCGTCCTTAGACTCGCCGCGGTCCTTGATGGCAGAGTCAATCTGCGGCACGGGCACGTCGCAGATGTCGAGGTTGCCGGCCTGGAACTCTTTCCAAGCGGTCTCGACGTCCTTCTGAACGGTAAAGTGAACGCCGTCTACCTTGGCCTTGTTCTTGCCATAGTAGTCGTCAAACTTCTTGAGGTTGATCTCCTGACCATCCTCCCACTTGCCGTCCATCTGGAACGGGCCGTTGCCGATGGGAGCCAGGTAGAAGTTCTTGGCGTCATCCTCGGCAGCAGCGGGCACGGGAGCCAGGGCCGGGTGCGAAGCAACGAAGGGGAAGTCGGCATAAGGGGCAGACAGCTTGACCACAAACGTGAGGTCGTCCGGGCAGGAAAGACCGGCAAACTCGTCGGTATCGCCGGCTGCGAGCTCGTCATAGCCCTCGACGAGCGACAGGTGGTAGGAGACCTCAGACGGGCCGTACTCCATCGCAACCGCGCTCTTGGGATACACGACACGAGTCCATGCGCGCTTGAAGGCCTCGGCATCCACGGCGTCACCGTTGTGGAACTTAGCGCCCTTGCGCAGATGGAAGGTGAACTCGGTAGCGTCATCGCTGGCATCCCAGGACTCGGCAGCAAGACCGACAATCTCGTTCTTGTCATAGTCAAAGTTAGTCAGCGCATCGAACAGCTGGAAGGAAACCTGCGTGCCCTGGTCCTCCTGGACGTTATAGGGATCGATGCAGACGGGGTTGTTGATGTAGTAGTTGACGATGGCGCCAGAGGTTGCGCCGGAAGCGGAGCCAGCGGTGCTGGAGCCGCCTTTCTTGCCGCAGGCAGCCAGGAATGCGAGAGAGCTCGCAGCGAGGGAGCCGCCCACGAAAGCGCGACGACCCATAACGGGCTCATGGAATTTGAAATCAGCCATGCCATCCTCCTTAAATGCAGAACATGGGCGATGCATTGCGCGAGAGCTGCATACATCGCATTCGAGCTACACGCCCATTGGCTGTGTGGGCGTATACACGATTGGATGTACTTTACTCTATTTTGGAAAAGTGCCGTTTGTAGTTTTTGATTAAAACAGCAGGTATTTCTTTAGTCAGCACGAGTTATTGCACCTTTGTCGCCAAAAGAACCGCAGGTTAAAGCTGCAAAAAAACGCGGCCGCGCCACACATGCAGGCACAGCCGCGTTTTACATTCGTTTCCGAAAGTCATTTTTTCGTTAACGAAAGCGAAACATTGAATGGCGGGTTCTAGCCGATGAACGTAATCTTGTCGCGGCCTTCATGCAGATAGTGAACGCCCTCACTGTCGAGCATGATGGTCTCCTCGGTATAGATAAAGCACTTGTCGCGACCCTGAGCCGGCGCTTTGACGTTGAGCTCCAGCGCCCAGCAGGTGTTCTCGTCCACGCGCACATCTCCCGCCACGGGAATTGGACCTTGATTCGACCACAGACCGATAGTGGGCCCGGGGCCATGGCCGTACATATTGCAGGGATGCGAGTACAGCATGGCGTCGATGCCCTCCTCGCGCGCGGCGGCAAGCGACGCTTCGAAAACCTCGTTACCCGTACGGCCGGGCACCATGTTCTCGCAAACGATATCCTGGAAGCGATTATTCACGGCAAGCGCATCCACAAGCTCGGAGGGAATCTCGGTCTCGCCGGGGCGCGCCACATAGGCCAAGCGCTGGCTGTCGGTCATCATGTTCATGTAGCGGATGCCAAAATCGCAGTGCAGAAGGTCTCCCGGCTCGATCACGCCGGTGATGCGTGATTCATCAACGCCCGCGCGTTCGATATCCATCGTGGGCTCGAACCAATACTCCAGGCCCAAGTCAACGGCACGCTGACGCATGAAGAACTCGAGGTCCTGCGTAGTGGTGATACCGGGCTTCACGACCTCGGACGTATACATCTCCTCGAGAATCGAGTACGAGACGTCTGCCACCTCGGGCATGAGCTCCATCTCGGTAGGAGTGCGCAGCTCCATCACCTTAATGGGAAAAACGTCATCGGCATACATCCGGCTCGTCCATGTTTCATCGAGGCCCTCGAGCAGCAGCGCTTCGCAGCCGGCAGAAAGGCCGTCAGCCACAGCAAAGTTCTTCGAGCGGTCGACGGCGATCGTGCGGGGCTGATATTCCTCAAAAAGGCGCTGGAGGGCAGCCATCTGGGGTTCTTCACGCCAATCAATCCAATAGCGCTCATAGAAACGCTCAAGATCCTCGTCGGGCATCGCCACATGAAAACGGCGCACGCCCTCGTCCGTCTTTACAAAAGCGAGGATCGTCAAGCGGCGCGCCGTGGGATACATGGGCGGAAACAACGCGCGGAACGTAGGGTCCTCGTTGTACTCGCGAGATACATGAAGCCAGATATCGGCGCCACTTTGCTCCATAGCCTGCGGAACGATTCGCTCCAGGCGCTCCTTGAGGCAGCGCTCCTGAATCTCATAGCGCTCGCGCACGCTTCTGACCTTGATCATGTGCTTGTCCCTTCTTGTCATAAAAAGGGATGCGCGCCGGTGCGTACACGGCAGCGCATCCCCTCTTCAAGCTATATAGATACGTCAAGCTCGGAATTAAGCGAGCTCAGCGGTGCCAAGTTCAGCGTGCTTGGACGGATCGATGTACAGGTGCTTCACGCGATCGGAACCGGCGATCTGGTGCGTGTAGAACATCAGCGGGATGATGGGCATAGCATCGCCAACCTTGCGGTTGATAGCCTGCAGGGCCTTGATGCGCTCGGCGTCATCGACGGTGGCGCGAGCAGCCACGAGAGCCTCGTCGACCTCGGGATCGGCATAGCCGGTCTTGTTGTCGGCGCTCTTGGAGTTGAACATCGGGTACAGGAAGTTATCCAGGATGGGATAGTCGGCGCTCCAGCCCATGCGGCCAAACTCATAGCTCTTGGAATCCAGGGAGCTGATGAAGGCAGCCCACTCGGGGGTGTCGGACTCGACATCGATGCCAACGGCGTTCAGGTCACCGATCACGGACTCCATGATCTCCTTGTGGCCGCCGTCCTGGTTGTAGGAAAGCTTGAGCTTCAGACCGCGCGAGCCGTCGGAACCCGCAGGATAGAGCTTGTCGAGAATCTCGACAGCAGCGTCCTTGTCGTAGCGGCAGTCGGCCCAAGCGTTCTTCTCGTAACCGGCGATTGCGGGAGGCACGATGCCGTCGGCAGGGGTGCGGGTACCCTTGAAGAGGGTTTTGCAAATGGCCTCACGGTTGATGGCCAGGGAGAGTGCACGACGGAAGTCGGGGTTGTTGTACGGCTCGATTGTGTTGTTGACGATGAGGTAGTACGTGGAGAGCTCCTCGCCCAGCAGCATGTGCTGGCCATCGGACATGGTGTAGCCGTCCTCGGACTTGCCGCGATCGGCCACGGCGGAGTCGACCTGGGCCACCGGGACGTCGCAGACGTCGAGGTTGCCGCCCTGGAACTCCTTGTATGCCGTCTCCATATCCTTCTGGATAGCAAAGTGGACAGCGGAGATCTTGGCCTTCTCACCATAGTAGTCGTCAAAGCGGGTGAGGTTAATCTCCTGGCCGTCCTCCCACTTGCCATCCATCTTGAACGGGCCGTTACCGATCGGCGCCAGGAAGAAGCTCTTGAAGTCGTCCTTGGCGGCCTCGGGAACAGGAGCCAGCGCGGGATGCGAGCACACATAGGGGAAGTCTGCAAAAGCAGAGGTGAGCTCGACCACGAGGGTGTCATCATCCGGGCAGGTCACGCCGGAGAGCTCGGTTGCAGAGCCATCGAGCATCTCATCGTAGCCCTTGACGAAGGACAGGTGGTAGGAGATGACCGAGGGGGAACCGGGGTTGGTCTCGGGATTGCAGATGCGCTCCCAGCCGTACTTGAAGCTCTTGGAGGTAACGGTCTCGCCGTTATGGAACTTGGTGCCGCTCTTGAGGTGGAAGGTGAACTGGGTGGCGTCGTCGTTAGCCTCCCAGGAATCGGCGACCAAGCCCTTGAGCTCCTTGGCCTCGAAGTCATAGGTGGTCAGCGAGTCGAACAGCTGGAACTCGACCTGCGCGCCCTCGGACTCCTGCGTGTTGTAGGGGTCGATGCAGACAGGGTTGTTGATGTAGAAATTGATGGTGGCGCCACCAGCAGCACCGGAACCGGCATCAGAACCGCCCTTCTTGCCACAAGCGGCAAGAGCAGCGAGAGCGCCGGTTGCAAGCGTACCGCCGACAAATGCGCGGCGGCCCATCATCATGTGATTGGTAGTCATAAGACTGCAATCCTTTCGAACTAGGCCCCGAAGAGCCGAAAACCAAATCGCCCCAAAGGGGGCACACACGCATCGCGGGCGCGGTTTGCCATCCTGTGCTCGCAATGAGTCAGAGTATATGCCTTCCGCCCAACAAACGGCGTCTCATATTCGGCAGAAGGCTCTTTTGTAAACGATTTATTTCTCCCCCTGCTCCTCTTCGTTCACATTCATGTGAATGATGCCGCGATAGCGCGGGCTCGTACGCTCAAGGGTGTAGCAATCGCCTTCAAGACGCGGGTATTCATTCAAAAACGCCGTGATAGCGGCCTCGTCCTCGGCAGTAAGCTCAAACTCAAAAATCATACAGTTGTCGTCTACATGACGGCTGTTGCGCACGCCGATAATGGCGCAGGCAACGGAAGGCTGACCAAGGATATATTTCGTGGCGATATGACTCGGCTGCACGCCGTAGTGGCCGGCGATCTCGGCAAGCAGCGCGAGCAGCTTCTGGTACCCCTTCCAACCCACGGAATCCTCCAGCACCTGCAAGTATTTAACCTGCGAACGCGTCTCGGGAACCGCACGCTTGATGCCGCGCCACTTTGATCCCAAAAGGCCACCTGCAAGCGTGCCGTAGCACACATGCGAAATACCGGCGCTTTCACAATAGGCAGACAAGCCGTTTTCGGGCCTACGGTCGAACATCGAATACTGGCTTTGGCACGAAACGACATTCACGCCTGCATCAACAATCTCTTTGAGGTGCGAAGCATCGAAGTTGGTGACACCGATGTTGCGAATCTTACCGCGCCGCTGGAGTTCGGCCAGGTCAAGCGCGGTCTCTACATAGCCGGGCACGTCATAGTCCCACCAATGGAACTGCACAAGGTCGAGGGTGTCACGATGCAGGCGGCGCAAGCTTCGATCGATGATCGCTTCGGTGTGCGCAAAGTCGACATCGGCCAGAATATCAAGATCGGGCACGTACTTGGTATGAATCTGGATCTCATCGGCAGAAACAGCTCCTTGCCCTGCCTTGAGCTTCTCGACGAAAGTGCCCAAAAACTCCTCTACACCGGTATAGATATCGCCGCAATCGAAGGTGGTGAAGCCACGCTCCGTAAGCTCGAAAAAAGCCCGCGTCACATCGTCGAAATCGATGGGGCTCGTCAGGGAGTGGCCCTCCGAGAGCTGCCAGCAACCGTTGATCACGCGGCTTACGGTATAGCCAGGCGCCAACTCGACGCGTTCGGGTCCTTCAAATGAAACGAGGTCCATAATCCACCCACTCCTAACGTTTTGAATCCAGGGGTACCACGGTACAGTCACCATGGCGAAGTGTGCGCTTGCCCACGCGCGAAATCTTGAACTGCGCGCCGCAATTGGGGTCGGGACAGGCTATCAGGGCGTCGGTTCCCATCCAATCAGCTTCCTGCAGCGGACGTTGCTTTGCCGGCAGCAGGGGCAAAAGCGCCGCGAGGGCATACATGGAAAACGACGCACCTTGCGGAAAAACGAGGTTCTCCCCTTCTACCAAGAAGCTGTCGCCCACATGATGCGAACAGACGAAGGGTTTTTCACCGGCCACGACCTCAACCTTAAGGTCGTACAGCTCAAACTCGTCGGCCACGTCGACTCCTATCAGACGCATCTTTGACACTGCTTTGCGGCAGCACGCTACATGGCAGCAACTTTAGCACGATGCAGTCTTCTGCACGACCCCGCAGCGAGACAAAATGAGTCTCGACTTGCCTTCAGACCCCGGGTCGGGCATGCATTTAGCATCGCGGCCCCTGGTCCCGGCAGAACCGTGAAATAAAAAAAGCGGCCACCCGGATAAATCCGAGCGGCCGCTTGTGCACTAGTAATAAATGATGGCCTACATGCCGTAGATGCCCTGAGGGAAGAAGAACATGGCAAGCACGACGCAGATTGCAAAGACCACAGCGACGATAACCGTGAGCTTGTCAAGGTTTTGCTCCATGACGCCGGTTGCAGCGCTGGAATTATACAGCGAGCTGGCAATCATATCGGAAACGCCAGTGCCCTTGCCGGAATGCATAAGGACGAGCGCGATAAGGGCAACAGTGGAGATAGCCCAAACGATGAAGAGGATAATCTGGAACGGACCCACGAGGTTCTCCTTTAGAGATGCTAAAACTACAGTCTGCTATGGTACCACAAATCATCCTTTTCCCCTCAAAACATTAGAGACAGGCTCATCTGTGCCACATTTTCACCGCGCCTTCGCACAACCCGAAAACGTCTTGTCTTGGACAACGGCTTCCCAACGCTTACCGATTCGTCTGAGAACTCCTTTGCGCCAAGCAGCACACACTCAGATACAATGAAACATTGGCTTGATGATTAAGCATCGCAACGTAAGGATTTCCCATGCAGCATCCGATAAAGAAAAAGATGGCACCCGTGTTCCGCGCCGCCGAGGGAGGCCTGTTCTCATGCGTCGAAAAAGCCGACGTTGGAGCCTCTTATCAAGAGCTCGAACGCCAGGGCGTCGCTCTCATGGGCTGGGCCGACCCGTTCATGCCCGACCATTCCATGCCCGATTTTGTGGAAGATGCTTACGCGAAGGCGGCTCGCCGCGAGTCTGCCGCGCACTACACCGCCCCCATCGGCTCCCCCGAGCTCAAGGCAGAGATCGCCAAGAAGCTCCGCCGTCAAAACGGGCTCGATGTCGATCCCGAGCGCAACATCCTCATCACTCCCGGCTCCGACTCGGGCCTGTTCTTTGCCATCCTGCCGTTCATCCAGCCAGGAGACGAGGTCATCATCCCCTCCCCTAGCTACCCCAATAACTTCCTCGACGTCCGCATTGCCGGCGGCGTGCCTGTGGCCGTCGAGCTCAAGGCCGAAAACGGCTATCAGCTCGACCCAGAAGCACTCCAGGCAGCGATTACGCCCAAAACCAAGATGGTGCTCCTCACGCACCCCAATAACCCCACCACCACGGTCTTCAACCGCGCCTCGCTCGAGGCTCTCTCCAAAATCATTATCGACAACGACCTCGTGCTCGTGTGCGACCAGGCGTTTGAGGATTTCACATACGAAAACGAGATGATCACCCCCGCCGCACTTCCCGGTATGTTCGAGCGCACGGTAACGGTCTTTTCTTTCTCGAAGGGCATGGGCTTCTCGGGTTTGCGCGTGGGATATATCGTGTGCTGCGACAGCATCATGGACCCGCTGTTCGCCACCGCTGTCGCCGTGGTGGGAGCAACCTCCACTGCGGCCCAGCAGGCAGCGACGGTCGCGCTTCAAAACCCCAGCTTCATGAAGCAGTTCGAAACCGCCTACGACAAGCGCCGCCATCGCGCCGCCGAGATCTTAAACAGCGTGCCCGGCGTACATGTCATGCTTCCCGAATCTGGCTTCCTGTGCTGGGTTGACGTCTCAGAGCTTGGCGATTCGACTGAGATTGCAGCCTATCTCACTGCTGAGGCGCGCGTGTCGGTCAATGACGGCAAGAACTACGGTCAGGGCGGTGCCGGTCACCTGCGCATCGTCCTTGGCGTCTACCGCGACGACGAGCGTGTCTTTGCAGCCCTTGAGTCCATCCGCGACGCCCTGCTTCGCTACAAGAAGTAGCCCACAAGCACGCCGGGTACCCAAAAGCCTGCACGCACCCAGACGAAAACCCGCGCGCAAACGTTCACTTTTTCTTATTTTTAGCGAAAAGAAGACGTTTGTGCGTGGGTTTTCTCTTTTGCGAAATGCGCACGCAGGCACGTGCTCGCGATTCACAACGTAAAAGGACCGCCGCTGGAAATCCAACGACGGTCCTTGTTACACCATGTACCAGGCGCGTTCTATAAGCTACTCCTCGCAGGCGAGCACGCGGCCCGTCATCTCCTTGGAGGGCTCAAGACCGGCCATGGTGAGCATCGTGGGGGCGATGTCGGAAAGACGGCCATCCTCGATGCCGGTAAGCTTAGCCTTCTCATCAACGATGATAAACGGCACGCGATTCGTGGTGTGTGCCGTGAAGGGATGCTTGGTGCCATCGGCAGCGACGTCAAACATATGGTCGGCGTTGCCGTGGTCGGCGGTAATCAGAGCAAAACCGCCCTTGGCGAGAATTGCCGGAATCACCTTGGAAAGAGCGTCGTCAACAGCCTCGACAGCCTTGACGGCGGCTTCAAAGACACCGGTGTGGCCCACCATGTCGCAATTGGCGAAGTTCACGATGTAGAAATCAGCGCGATCCTCGTTAATGGCAGCGACGAGCTTCTCGGTGACCTCGGGGGCGCTCATCTCAGGCTTGAGGTCGTAGGTAGCGACCTTGGGGCTCGGCACGAGCACACGCTCCTCGCCGGGCTTGGGCTCCTCGATGCCGCCGTTCAAGAAGAACGTCACGTGAGCGTACTTCTCGGTCTCGGCGGTATGAAGCTGCTTCAGGCCGTTCTCGGCGATGACGTCGGCCAAAACCTCCTGCGGGAAGATCTTGGGGAATGCGACCTCGACGTTAAAGGTGGGGTCGTACTCGGTGAGGGTCACGAAGTGGGAAAGCTTCGGGGCAACCTCACGCGTGAAGCCGTCGAAGTCGGCCTCCGTGAACGCGCGGGTCATCTGACGAGCGCGATCGGGACGGAAGTTGAAGAAGATGACGGCGTCGCCATCGGCTACGCCCTCGTTCTTGCAGGCAAACGGCTTGACGAACTCATCACCGCGGTCGTCGGCGGCGTAAGAGGCCTCGATGCCAGCATGGGCGCTGGCCTCACCGTCGAACGGCTTGGTGATGACGTCGTAGGCGAGCTGGATGCGCTCCCAGCGGTTATCGCGGTCCATGGCGTAATAACGGCCCGAAACGGTGGCGACGCGGGCATCGCAGCCGTTGTTCTCGGAGACGTCGGCCAGGAAAGCGGAGAACTCATCGATGTAGCCCAGACCGCTCTTGGGGTCGACATCGCGACCGTCCATGAAGGCATGAACGCGAACGCACTTGACACCGCGCTTGGCGGCCATCTTAACGAGAGCCTCGGCATGGGCCATAGAGGAGTGAACGCCGCCCGGAGAAACAAGACCCATGAGGTGCAGGGTCTTGCCGGAAGCCTTTACATCGTCCATTGCTGCGACGAGGACCTCGTTGTGCTCGAGCGAGCCATCCTTGCAAGCGTTGTTGATACGAGAGAGCTCCTGGAACACGATGCGGCCGGCACCGATGTTGAGGTGGCCCACCTCGGAGTTACCCATCTGGCCGTCGGGAAGACCCACGTCCTCACCGGATGCACCGAGCGTGGTGTGGGGGTACTTCTCGTACAGGGAATCGATGAACGGATGCTTGGCGCATGCAACGGCGTTCTCGTCGTTAGCAGGAGCCAGGCCGCAGCCGTCCATGATAACCAGCAGTGCAGGAAGATGACGATTTGCCATGTTCACTACTCGCCTGCCTTAACGACCATCTGGGAGAAGTCCTCGGCCTTAAGCGAAGCGCCGCCCACGAGGGCACCGTCGACGTCGGGCTTTGCCACAAGCTCGGCAATGTTGCCGGGCTTAGCGGAGCCGCCATACAGCACGCGAATGCCATCGGCGAGCTCGGCACCGAACATCTCGACGAGAGTCTCACGGATAGCGCCGCAGACCTCCTGAGCATCGTCAGCGGTGGCAGTCTTGCCGGTACCGATGGCCCAGATGGGCTCATAAGCGACGACGAGCTGAGCAGGGTCGGTGATATCGAGACCATCGAGACCGGCCTTGACCTGGTTCACAACGTGCTCGACATAGGTGCCGGCCTCGCGAACCTCAAGGGACTCGCCGCAGCAGAAGACAGGAACGATACCAGCAGCAACGAGGGCCTTGGCCTTCTTGTTCTCGTCCTCGTCGGTCTCGTGGAAATAGTCGCGACGCTCGGAGTGACCGATGATGCAGTAGGTGCAGCCAGCGGACTTGAGCATGTCACAGGAGGACTCGCCGGTGTAGGCGCCCTTCTCCTCCCAGTACACGTTCTGAGCGCCCAGGGCGATCGGAGCGGCCTGGATACGGTCGTGCACGGTGGTGATGTCGATGGTCGGCGGGCAGACGAGGACCTCGACGCCAGCGGGAACCTCGGGCAGAGCCTGGGCCAGCTCGTCAGCGAGCTTGGCGGCAGCGGCAACGTCGTTATTCATCTTCCAGTTGCCGGCGATAAGGGTGGTGCGGTTACTCGGCATCGTTCAGCGCCTCCACTCCAGGAAGGGGCTTACCCTCGACGAGCTGCATGGAAGCGCCGCCGCCGGTGGAAATAAAGGTCATCTTGTCGGCCAGGCCAAACTTGTTGACAGCAGCCACGGAGTCGCCGCCACCGATAACGGAGTCGCAGTCCTGGTTCGCAGCGATGGCCTCGGCAATAGCCTTGGTGCCGTGAGCGAACTTGTCCATCTCGAACACGCCGCAGGGGCCGTTCCAGAAGACCGTCTTGGCCTTAGCGATAGCGTCTGCAAAGAGCTTCTCGGTCTCGGGGCCGATGTCAAGGCCCTCCCAGCCGTCAGCAATCTCGCCGGTCTTGGCAACCTGGGTGTTTGCGTCCTCGGAGAAGGCGTCAGCGGTCACGTTGTCAACGGGAAGCAGGAACTCGACGCCGTTCTTCTTGGCCTTGTCGAGCATCTCGAGAGCGCGGTCGCACCAGTCGTCCTCGCACAGGGAGTTGCCGATGTGGCCACCCTGAGCCTTGGAGAAGGTGTAAGCCATGCCGCCGCCGACGATGACGGTGTCAGCGGAGTCGAGCAGACGATCGATCACGCCGATCTTGTCGGAAACCTTGGAGCCGCCGAGGATGGCGACGAAGGGGCGCTTGGGCTCGGAGAACAGGCCACCAAGCGTGGAGACCTCCTTCTCCAGCAGGAAACCAGCGACTGCCGGGATGTAGGCAGCCGGGCCCACGACGGAACCCTGGGCGCGGTGAGCAGTGCCAAAGGCGTCAAGAACAAAGATGTCGCCATAAGAAGCGAGAGTCTTGGCGATCTCGGGATCGTTCTTCTTCTCGCGCTTGTCAAAGCGAACGTTCTCGAGCACGAGGATCTTGCCCGGCTCGAGAGCGGCCACGGCGTCGGCAGCCTTCTGGCCATAGGTGTCGTCGACAAAAGCGACATCGAAACCGGAAAGCTCGGCGAGCTTGGCGGCAACCGGAGCGAGCGAAAGCTCAGGCTGAGGGCCGTCGCCCTTGGGACGACCAAGGTGGCTCATGAGGATAACGCGAGCATTGTGCTCAACGAGGTATTTAATGGTGGGGAGAGCAGCGACGATACGAGTGGTGTCGCCAACAACGCCGTCCTTCAGGGGCACGTTGAAGTCAACGCGGCACAAAACGCGCTTGCCGTCGACCTCGACGTCGCGAACAGTCTTCTTGGTGAAAGCCATATGCCTTCTACCTTTCTCTTAAAAGCGTGCCGGTCGGCACGATGCAAAAAGGCGCGGCCTCGAGGCATGACGCCACAGGGCCGCGCCTCACCTGACGCTACTTACGCAAAGTATCGAAGCTCAACTTAAGCAACGAACTTCTCGAAGTACTTGATGGTGCGGACCATCTGAGAGGTGTAGGAGTTCTCGTTGTCGTACCAAGAGGTGACCTGGACGAGGGACTGGCCGTTGCCAAGGTCCTGAACCATGGTCTGGGTGGCGTCGAAGATGGAGCCGTGGGTCTCGCCGACGATGTCGCGGGAAACAATCTCGTCCTCGTTGTAGCCGAAGGTCTCGGGGATGGTCTCAGCGTAAGCCTTCATAGCAGCGTTGACCTCCTCGACGGTGACGGTCTTGTCGACGACAGCGTAGAGGTTGGTGAGGGAGCCCGTCGGGGTCGGGACGCGCTGGGCGGCACCGATCAGCTTGCCGTTGAGCTCGGGGAGAACCAGGCCGATAGCCTTAGCAGCACCGGTGGAGTTCGGGACGATGTTCTCGCCGCAGGCGCGGGAACGACGCTTGTTGCCCTTGCGCTGCGGACCGTCGAGAGGCATCTGGTCGCCGGTGTAGGCGTGGATGGTGGTCATGATGCCGGAGACGATGGGAGCGAAGTCGTTCAGACCCTTAGCCATCGGAGCGAGGCAGTTGGTGGTGCAGGAAGCAGCGGAGATGATGTTGTCATCAGCGGTGAGCTGCTCATGGTTGACGTTGTAAACGATGGTGGGAAGGTCCTTGCCGGCCGGAGCGGAGATGACGACCTTCTTGGCGCCAGCGTTGATGTGGGCCTGAGCCTTCTCCTTGCTGGTGTAGAAGCCGGTGCACTCGAGCACGACGTCAACGTCGAGGTCGCCCCAAGGAAGGTTGTTGGCGTCGGCCTCCTTGTAGATCTTGATGGTCTTGCCATCGACGGTGATGGAATCCTCACCGGCGACGACCTCGTGATCGCGGCTGTAGTTGCCCTGCGTAGAATCGTACTTCAGCAGGTAAGCGAGCATATCGGGAGAGGTGAGGTCGTTGATAGCAACGATCTCGGAGCCCTCATGACCGAACATCTGACGGAATGCCAGACGACCGATGCGACCGAAGCCGTTGATAGCAACCTTTACTGCCATGCGTGTCTCCTTTCGTTAGGCCCCGCAGGCTCTTTTGCCTGCCGCTCGGGCCCACAAACTAACCACTCACTGAATATACCTTTTTTCAATCGCGGTAGTAGCGTGATTGGCGAGATTCCGCTTTTTTCATTACTTTGAAGCGTTTCAACATCGCGAAATCCATACAGGGCACGCCAATCTACTGTGTTTTGCCTGATGAATCGCCAACGAGCTTCTCCAAACGAAGCACACGATGATACAGCGCCGATTTTGAAAGCGGCGGCCGAGCGGCCTGTCCGAGGTCGCGAAGAGACAGATCGGGATGAGCCTCGCGCAAGTCGCAGAAATCGGCAAGCGCACGCGGCAAATTGTCTCGCAGCCCCAGTCGCTTCAACTGTTCGATGAGCTCAAGCTGGCGCTGCGCCGCGCCGGCACTCCTGCCCTGGTTGGCCAGCTCGGCATTTACCAGTCGATTCACGTCGTTTTTAACCGACTTCATAGCGCGCACGTCCTCGATATCCTCGACGCAGCGACGCGCACCCACGATATGCAGAAGATTGCGCACGTCCTCGGCGCTCTTAACGTACACGGCATAGCTCGACCGACGACGGTTCACGCGCGCACGGATGCCCACCTGGCAAATCAAATCGGCCAGGGCATAGGCGAACTGCTCGCCCGTCACGGCGATCTCAAGATGAAAGTCGCCGCGGGGATCGGCTACGAAACCGCCCGCAATCAACGCTCCCCGAATATAAGCGAGGCGGCAACAATCGCGCGCAACCGCATGGTGCGGAATGCCCGCCACCAGATTTCCCTGGCGATCGAGAATCCCCAACAGAACAAGGGCCTTTTCAAGATCAGGCTGATCGGGCAAAACGATGAGATAGTTGCGCACACGATGCAATACGGATTTGCGCACCGTGAACTCGGTCTTGAGCTTCAAGATCTTATGGGTAAGGCCGATCATGGTGCGAGCGACGGCACCGGTTTCGGTTGCAACCTGCAGACGATAGCCTCCTGAGCCGGCAACGAGCGTTCCACAAACGCGCGCGAGCGCGGCAAGCGTCGCCAAATCGCAGTATTCACAGGAAGGCTCGCAGCGCGCGAGCTCATCTCTCACCTCGGCGGTAAACGACATGGCGCCTCCTCTGGAAAAGAGAGGGGACACAAGGGCTATCCATTTGACAGAGCATCGTGATACTTACACCTAACTTGCTGTGTTCGCACGCGGAAGATCGCGGTGGGAAATGCTCACGTGATATTGCTGACGCTCAAGATAGCGCGCCGTCGCCTCGGCAATCGCCACGGAACGGTGCTGCCCGCCCGTGCAGCCAACGGCGATGGAAAGCTGAGGCTTTCCTTCTGCGACGTAGCCCGGCATCACAGCATCCAGCAGGCGAAACCATGCATCCAAAAATTCCTTGGTCTTAGGATGCTCGAGCACGAAGGAAGACACCTTGGAATCCAAGCCCGTCATCGTGCGCATCTCGGGATCGTAATAGGGGTTGGGCAGGAAGCGAACATCGATCATAAGATCGGCCTCAACCGGCAGGCCGTGCTTGAACCCAAAAGAAAAGACATGCACGTCCATAAGCTGCTGGTCGGGAATCTCCGAGAAGGCCATGCGCAGCTTGTTACGCAGGCTGGAGGTACGCATGCGGCTTGTATCGATCACCATGTTGGCACGGTCTTTGATGCTCTCGAGCTGCACGCGCTCGCGCTGAATGGCGTCGACGGTCGATTCGCCGGGCATGACGAGAGGATGGCGACGACGATTCTCGCTGTAACGACGAATCAGTACCTCATCAGAAGCGTCGAGGAATACGATCTTGCAGCTCATCTCATGGTCCTCGAGCGTGCGGATCGTATCCAGCAGCTCGTCGAACAAGCCCTGGCTTCGCAGGTCGCAGGTGACCGCCAGATGACGCCCGATGCCCGCGTTGATGCCCACGAGCTCCGCCAATTGCAAGATAAGGCGCGGGGGCAAATTGTCGATGCAGAAATAGCCCATATCCTCAAAGACATGCATCGCCTGCGTGCGGCCAGACCCTGCCATGCCGGTGATAATCACAATGTCCGGTATGCGATCGGCAAGTTCCTGCGCGGTAATATCATCTCTCGCGGGCATAAGAGCGCCTCCCTGTTGATTCCAACTATCGACCAGTATAGCAAGGTGCCACAAAAGCAACGGCGCTTACGTGCGGCGGGCTTATGCCTCTCGCTCTTGCTCGTCTCTCCCCCACGCGCGCAGCGTGTCATAGACCGCCTGTGCGACGTCAGCGGGAATGCCTCGCACCTGGGCGATCTCGTCGACGCTCGCGGCACGCAGCCGCTTCATGGAACCAAAGTGACGCATGATGGCCTTTTTGCGCGTAGGTCCCACGCCTTCCACCTCGTCAAGAATCGAAACCGTCATCGCCTTGTCGCGCAGCTCGCGATGGAAGGTGATGGCAAAGCGATGGGATTCATCGCGCACCTGCTTAATGAGATAGAGCGAGGCAGAACCCGTGGGAAGCACCACCGGCGTATCGTCCCAAGGCACGAAGACCTCCTCGTCGGCCTTAGCAAGGCCGCAAACGGGAATGTCGAGACCCAGCGCTTCGAGCTGATTCATAGCAGCCGTGAGCTGCGGCTTTCCGCCGTCGACCACAAGCAAGTCGGGCCGCGACCCAAAGCGTTCGTCCGCCATACGCTCGGGCGCGTAGCGACGCCCCAGTACCTCGGACATCGACACGAAGTCGTTTGCCTCTTCAAGCTCCGCCCGGATCTTGAAGCGTCGATATTGGCTCTTGTCGGCGTGTCCGTTAGTGAACACCACCATTGATGCCACCGTAAACTTGCCATGAATGGTCGAGATATCGAAGCATTCGATACGAAGCGGCGGCGCATCGAGCGCAAGCGCGCTTTCCAGTTGCAGCAATGCTTGGTTCGTGCGGTCATCGGAATATCCGGTGCGCATCATATAGCGCATGAGGGCATGGCGGGCATTGCGCACGCACATCTCCATCAGCCGATGCTTCTCGCCGCGCTGAGGACGATGGAGGACGCATTTGCGGCCGCGCTTTTGACTCAACCACTCGCTAATAACCGGGGCGTCTTCCACATCGCAGGCAACATCGACCTCTGCGGGAATATCCGAGGTCTCGTCGTAATAGCGCTTGACGAATCCCGAGACGAGCTCCTCCTCGTCCACGTCAAGGCCCTTATCCAAAATGAATTCGCACGTACGAACCGTACGGCCCTCGCGCACCACAAAAACGCAAGCGCCCGCGATAGTCTCTTCACGGTAGAAACCGATTAGGTCGATGTCCACGCTTGTGGGGAACACCACCTGCTGACGATCATCAAGGCCATTGATAACCTCAAGGCGGCGTTTGATACGCCCAGCGCGCTCGAAGTCGAGCTCGGCAGCGGCTTGCGCCATGTCGCCTTTGAGCTCATCGATCAGCTCACGGCGCTTGCCGGAAAGAAAACGCTCTACGCGGCGAACATTCTTGGCATACTCCTCGCGTCCAATCATGCCTGCGCAGACACCCGGGCCGCGGCCCACATGGTAATCAAAGCAAGGACGGCCCTTCTCGGCGCAAACAAGCTCAATAACATCGCTGTCGGCGGGATGCTTCTCGAGCAGACGGCGCACATGTTTCCATCCCGCGCAGGAAGCATTGCAGATGGGCACAACCTTGCGCAGGGTATCGATCATTTCGCGTGCGGCACGCGCATCTGTATAGGGGCCAAAGTAGCGCGTGCCCGCCCGATGGCGTTCACGCGTGTACTTGATAGCGGGAAAGGCATCACCATGCGTGACGGCGATATAGGGGTAGCTCTTGTCGTCCTTGAAGTCGACATTAAAATACGGGTGATACTGCTCGATAAGATTGCGCTCCAAAACGAGCGCCTCGTGCTCGCTTTGGACCACCACGTAATCAAATGACGCCACAAGCTGCATCATAAGGGGAATCTTTTGGCGGTCATCGCTCAGCGTCACGTACTGCTTCATGCGCGCGCGAAGGTTTTTGGCCTTGCCCACATAGATGACTTCGCCAGCAGCATCTTTCCATAGATAGCAACCTGGATCGGTCGGGACATGCGCCACCTGCTCGGCAAGCGAGGGCGCGCCGTTGGCAGACGCGCTCACATGCTCGTGCGCAGCTCGCACATCAAGCGAGGAGGAGATGCGCGGACGCGCCGCGCCGGCATCCGGCTCAGACATAGGCTACGCGTTCTTGCCGGAGCCCATAAAACGGTCGAACTTCTGCACCTGGTGCATAAACGTCACGCGCGCATAGAGCTTATGGGCAAAGGTGTCGCGGGGATTATCGTACGGATAGCCGGTGTGGCCGCTGCGATACATGTCCAAGACCTCGTCACGCAGCTCCGGGTTGGAAACATGACGCTCGATGACCTTTTTGGGCACACAGGTGTACAGGGTATCGCCATAGGCTTCCTGATAAGGAATCTCACGATGCAGAATGTACTCGTCTACAAGCAGACGGGCGATGTTCGCGCCGCCCTGGGCCACGTAGTACGTGTTGCGACCGGGACGCGTATTGATTTCGAAGAACTTGTAGGAGCCGTCGCGCGCATCGTATTTAATATCGAAGTTGCCAAAACCGCGATAGCCAACGTGCTTGCAAAAGCGCTTGGCGTCCTCGATGATGCGATCGACGCGCTCGGGCAAGATGCACATCGGGTTGCCGATGCGCGCCGGGGAGTGGTCCTGAAGCACCACACGACCGCCGGACACGACGCGCACATCGCCCGAGGCATCGGAAAACGTCGTAAGGGAGCGCAAGGCGTCGTCGTCGCCGGGGATGAAATCTTGGACAACGAGCTCGCGGTCGTAGCCCGCCTCGCGAAGCAGGTCAAAGATGCGCAGCAGGTCATCGGGCGTCTGGACCTCATAGACCTTCTCCTTGCCCGGGAAATCCATCAGGTCATAACGGGCGGAGTTGGAAGGCTTCGCGATAAGCGGATAGGTGAAGGACTCGGCATCGATCACAACATCCGGGTCCGCGCAATCGAACGTCCAGGTTTTGGGGTAGTCGATACCCAGCTCCTCGCAGATCGCATAGAAGCGTTCCTTCTGCGTGATGTCGTCGAGCAACTCAAAATCGTTATACGGAACAGCAAACCACTGGGAAAGCTCTTCCTTGTTTTGGGAGAGAATGCGCGCATGCCAATCGGCGCTGCCAAAGATGATGGCGACCTTGCCAGCCGCCGCGAGTTCGGCACCGAGCTTGCGCAGGAAATCCATGATCGCATCGTCTCCCTGTCCCATGGCGGGAACAACGCGATAATCAACCAGGTTGCTCGAGGAGGTGACTTTGACGTCAACAGCCGAGATGACCATCGTCTTCACGCCATACGCCTCATGGAAGCAGCGGGCAAAGCCATAGGACATAATCTCTCCGCCAAGGGCGACGGGGACCAGGCGAGCCGAAAGATCGGATTCGGTGAGCTGGGAAGTATCAATCATGAGTGCACCAATCAAAAGAGCGGGATGGAACAAGAAAGGATTAGCGAAGGCGTGAACGCAGCGCCTTAAGGCGGACAAGCGTGCCATAGAAGCCGCCGCGCACGGGAAGATCGCGGTCGGGCGCGATCATGCGCACGCCATCCTTGGCAAACTTCGTCTTGAACGTATTGAGATTGAGGGTCTCGGGCGCAAACTCGCTGCCGATGCCCATCTGATCGTACTCAGTGCACCCCATGCGGGAGAGCTCACAGCACTCAAAATAGATAAGGCGATCGGTTGCGAGGAAACGCGCGTCGCACGAGCGCGATGCGCCATAGTAGCGCGTTGCACGCGTGCCGGAGATAGTGGCGATGGTCCAGGTAATGACCTGGTCTCCGTCGCGACCGGCGAACAGGCGGCAGTGCTCAGGGCCCAAGATGCGCAGCATGCTGCGGTAATCCTCGATCGGGGCGGGCGAGAACCCGTCGCGCTTGCCGGTCTCGACCATAACTTCATAGTACTCATCAAAGGATTTCTGCGCGCGATCGGTCTCATCGCTAAAGGTAAGCGTGCACTCGCGCAACGCCTTGCGCACATCACGACGGCCGCGCGGCTTCATGCGCGCAAGAATCTCGTCATCGCCTCCCGTGAGGTCGATGATCACCGTGGTGTCGTAAGGGAGAGTGGAAAGGCAGCGTCGCGTGGCGGGAAGATCGTGCTTCACCGCAAGACGGCAAAACACCTGGCGACGGTCCTCGGCGTGAACAAATGCGCGCAGGGCTTCAAGCGCAGCTGCCTCCGTCTCGGCCGTGGGCTCCTCGACCCAAATGGGACCATGGTGCGCACGCAGGTAGCGATACCCATGGGTCTCGTACTGAGCAAAACAAATTGCAGCAATGGTTATGCCTTCGTCCTCGATGACGGCATAACCCCATGGACTGCGGCCAGGAATCGTCGACTCGAATTCCAACCAAACGGGAAGCTGCTCAACGGGAATCGCCACGCCAAGCGCGGCGAGTTTCTCTTCATATGCTTCGCGGGACAGCTTCTTAACCTGCATCATCACAGCTCCGTTGAATCCGGATTCATATACTCAAGCGCTTAAGTATATCTGTTGACGGCATGCGCCGGCTTGGTGCCCGCCAGCTTCTACGAAGAGACCACGCGCCTAACCACCTCGGCAACCTCTGTCGCCTGCGTCGCGCCCTCATTGGTGGGAAGCGTCGCCAGACAGGCCACCATGTGATCGCACACGGCAAGGTTCGAACGATCGCTGGGAACATGGTAGGCGGACTCGTCCAAAACGCCGGGACCTAGCTCGGGGCGGTACCAGCAGCTGGTATAATGCCCTGCCGTGCAGCACTCCTCGATAATCCAGTCTGCCGTGGCGGTATCGCGCACGACGATGGGAAACTTGAGGAGCGGCTGACCGAGCTGCGTCGACGCGGGAACCTCCACGCCGGGCATATCGGCAAAAAGGCGACAGTATGCCCGCGTCGCCTCGACGCGCAGACGCTCGTCGCCATCAAGGCGATCGAACGCAGCGCGAGCTTGTTCACAAACATGGTCACTCGGGCGCATGGGCGCGTAAGAAAGCTCGCCTCGCTGCTCGGCAGTACTCACCGCGGGCTCAAAAAGCCCCAGAGCCGCCAGACCGTGACGCAGACCGCGCGCCACGGGACGCGGCACATGGTTGAATACACGGCATTCATTTACAAAAAGACGCTCGAGCATATCAAGGCGGGCGCCCGATACGGGCAGAACAGACAAACGGTCGCGCACGCGGCGCGAAACAGCCGAGAAGGGGGACGCGGGATTCACCCAGACTGCACCGCCCAAAAGGGTATGGAGCATTTTCTCGATGCCAAAGGAGTGAAACGAGATGTCTGCCAGCGGCTCGCCCGATTCGCCCTTTGCCATCCTGCCCACGCAATGGGCGCAATCTTCGACAAGGAGAGCGCCGGCATCGTGAGCGCGTTGCGCCAGCCGAGCAGTCTCCGTATCGTCCACAATGCCATATGTATGCTGGGCCACCACGGCGCGCAGCTCGCCCGAAGCATCAAGCGCATCGGAGTCGATCATGGCCGTGTCAAAAGACACCTCGCAATAACGAGGCACAAGACCTGCCACCAGGATGGGATCGACCGCTGTGCAGCAGGTGAGCAGCTGAGTCGCCACCTCGCCTGCGCCCATCTCGGCGTAAATCTCCTCAAACGCGACCTGCATGCCATAGCGGGCCTTGAACACCAAGAACCAGTCGGCAGGATCGGTGCCGGTGCGCGAAGCCATGATTTGAGCGATCGATGCTTCCTGTTGAGAGCGTGCCATCGGGGCCTCCTTTACGCGCGTCGCGGAATGAAGCGCTTGACCATAGCGGAAAGAACAGCGACCTCGGGCATCTGGCGCGAGATGGCAAAGCCAAACGTCACGATGAGCGCCGGCACACCGCCAACGATGCAATACAGCAACGACCTCATCATACCGCCGCCCGCGATGGGACCAACCAGCATCTGAAGAAGCATCAGGATGCCGGCACCCACAAGCGCGCCGACAGCGCCCAGCACCAGTGCGCGCACGCCGGAAGCAAAAATGGACTTAAAACCAATGCGGCCAAGCTCGTGGCGAAGGATCGCAAAGGTCACGGCATCGATTGCCACAAAGAAGAAGGTTGAGCTGATGCCGACGATATTGAAGCCAAAGATCGGAGTGAACACGAGGCAGATAACGATCTGAATCGCGCCGGCAATGCATTCGGCAATAGCGAACAGCGACATCTTGCGAAGCGAAGAGCACGCCTTCTGCAGATAGGTGCACACGCCGTAAAACGGCAGCGAAACCGAGAGCCAGGCGATGTAGGTCGAAAGCATCTGGACATCTTCGCTCGACATGCGCGCGCTCTTGAGCATGTTGGACAAGCACGGAGAGAAGGCGATGAGGTACATGGCAAACGGAATGAGCAGGAAAAGAATCTGCCCACAGCCATTGGCGATGCCATCGATGAATTTGGCGATCTTGCCGCTTGCCACAAACGACGAAAGCTCTGTAAACATAGCAGTCGTAATGGGAATGGCAAAAACCGAATACGGCAGGATGTACCAGATGCGCGCGTAATACGTGATGGAGGCGCCGTTCGGATTCACTGAAAGCGAGCAAGAGCTCTGCACCGAAGTAGTGGCGAACGAAACAAAGGTCACGATGAGCGTAGGGATGCCGATAGAGAGCGTCTCGCGAATAAGCGGATCATGAATGTCGATACGCGGCGAGAGCTTTACGCCATGGCGCCTAAGCGCCGGAATCTGCATGACCACCTGAACGAGCACGCCAAGAGGGTTAGAAATGGCAAGGACCATGATGGCTGCGAAGGGCTGCGTCTCGACGAGCACGCCATAGATGAAAAAGGCAGCAGTGATCACGATGTTGTTTGCAATGGGTGCCGCGGTGCTCCACAGGTAATCGCGCTCGGCGTTGAGCACACTGGAGATAACCGATGAGAGCGCATAGAGCACTATCTCGATTGCAAAGAACCTGAAGAAGAATGTTGCCAGGTCAAAATCGAATTCGGAGGATGCATTGAACGCCTGCGTCCAAATAATCTGGCCCGCAAAGATAAAGGAAAGCAGTGCCAGGACGCCCATAAGCAGGGTGACGAGCGAGAGAAGATTGGACGCATAGGCGCTCGCCCCCTCACGCCCTGCCTTCTTTTTTGTCGAAACGTAGACAGGCAAAAATGCCGTAACGAGCATGCCGCCCATAACGAGTTCGTAAAGTGCATTGGGGAGGTTATTTGCAATGGTGAACGCACTCGCAGTGATAGTGGTGCCCATGCCAAACGCCTGAGCCCACGTGCGGAAGAAGCCGGTGATGCGGCTCACGATCACAAGGCCGCTCATAAGGGCAGCCGATTTGCCCACATCCTCGGCAGATGCCTCATCGTCATCGGCTGCCGCGCCCTCTTCCGAAAGAGCGGGGGAAACGACGTCGGGCTCGACAAACGGAGTATTCAGATCGACCGAATCGGACGAAGCAAGATCGTCGGTAATCTCGGTATCAGCGTTAGTCATATGGTCTTAGCCTTTCCTGCAGATAGGAGCCACGATAGCATCGGTATGAGCTATGAGATCTTGGGGCGCAAGCTTGAGCTGAATCCCGCACTTGCCTCCCGAGATGAACATCTCATCATAGAGCAGGCACGAATCGTCTATCAGCGTTGGGAACTTCTTCTTCATACCCACAGGGGAGCAACCGCCGCGCACATAACCCGTAGCGGCCAAGAGCTCGCGAACGTGCATCATAGTGAGAGACTTCTCCCCCGCCGCAAGCGCCGCCGCCTTAAGATCAAGCTCCTCCGCAACGGGAATGCAGCAGACCACATGGTCGCCCGTCGGCGTCGTGGTCACCAACGTCTTGAACCCTTGATCGGGATCTTCTCCAAGCTGTTCGGCAATATGCACGCCCAGCTCATGGTCGCCCTCGACAGCGACCTCGTATGTATTAACGGTATAAGCGACGCCCGCACGCTCAAGCTCGCGCATCGCGTTGGTCTTCTGGATCTTTTCTTTCTTCGCCACGTGTTAGCTCCTGACATAAAACAACCCCAAAGCACCACCCGGGGCGCTTTGGGGTCAATTGCATCGTGTAAGCGCGCGCTTAGTAGATGGGGCCGCCGCCCGCAAAATCTCTATAGTCGGAACCGGCGATATACGTAATGCTGCGAATACCGACGCCGCCACCAGGGATGGAATCGATCATCCGACCCGACCCAATATAGATGCCAACGTGCGAAATGCGGCTGCCGGACTTAAAAAATACCAAGTCGCCGTAAGAAAGGCTGTTCACATCATACGTAAGGTAGCGCACCTTACTGCGGAAGGTCGCAGGGCTGTTAGACCAGGGACCATAGCCCATCGCATAGTCAACCAGGCCGGAGCAGGTAAACCAAGAGGTGCTCGTGCTGCCAGTCCACTTATAACCGGTGTACGAATAGCCGGAACCGATTACGCTATAGGCACGCTGAACCATCGCGGACGCAGACCCGCTTGGAGCAACAGACGCGCCGCCGCCGGAGCTGCTGCCGCCACTTGAAGAGCCGCCACTCGTGCTGCTGCTGGACCCACTCGAGCTTCCGCCGGATCCGTTGTTGCCCGAGGAACTGTTTCCTGAAGAGCTTCCGGCATTTCCGGTCGAGCCCCCATTACCGCCAGAGGAGCCGCCGTTATTACCGGATTGCTGAGCCTGCTGTTGGATAGCGGCAGCCTGAGCACGAGCCTCCTCCTCGGCCTTCTTACGAGCAGCCTCTTCTTCCTCAGCGATCTTCTGTTTGACCTCGGTGGAAAGCTGATCGTAATAGCTCTGAGCCTCAGCTACGGCAGCATTTGCGGCGTCGCTCTTCTTCTGCTGCTCGGAAACGAGCTCCTCCTGCTTTTTCTGCTGCTCCTCGAGGTCCGTCTTCTTCTGCTCAAGAGACTCCTTGAGTGCACGGGTCTCCGTAATCATATTCTGCTGATGCTCTGCAGCCTTGTCGGCGTAATGCACATTGGAGATCAAGCTGCTAAAGCTACCGGAGCTCAACAGCAGTGTGACTACGCTCGCACCGCCCGTCTTGTACTGATCGGAAACAAGGACACCGAGCTCGCTTTGATTGGCCTCGAGCTGCTTTTGCTCCTCTTCGATATCGCTTTGCGTCTGCTCGATCTGAGCCTTGGTATCCTCGAGCTCGGAAGTAACGGTAGCAAGATCGTTACCGGCCTGCTCGGCTGCAGCGCCAAGCGTATTAAGCTGCTTTGTTGCGGCTTCGAGCTGCGTCTGCAGCTCAGCGGACGTTGCCGCGATGGCAGAAACGGGACAACTCCCTAAGGCGAGTACAAAACTCAGCCCAACGGCGGGAATGGCGTAAAGGCTACGTTTAAGGTGCGCCATGTATAAACATCTCCTAACGGCGTGGCAAGCGATACCCACCACTCGTGTCGGTCACCATGCCAAGAAGGCACAAGGCCCGCTTGGCAAAACGTGTAGACACCATAGTAGCAGCCTCACGATAGCGTCGCAAAAGGTTCCACCCGTACTCCATAGGTAAGGAAAAAATGAGACGAGCGCGGTGGGATAATCATCTCCGCGCCCGTCCGTCTCTCATTGTTCGCCCCTCGCAGCATAAGAAGAACTGCTAATCCTTCTGCTGCGCCATCCGCGCACGGTCTCGCTCGAGGAGAGGCTTTAGGAACGCTCCCGTATAGCTCTTCTTGCAGCTAGCAACTTGCTCGGGCGTGCCTGCCGCCACGATGCGCCCGCCGCCCGAACCGCCCTCGGGGCCCAGGTCGATCAGGCGGTCGGCCACCTTGATCACGTCGAGGTTATGCTCGATTACCAACACGGTATTGCCTGCGTCGACCAAACGCTGCAAGACGTCAATCAGCTGGCGCACATCCTCAAAATGAAGACCCGTCGTGGGCTCGTCCAAGATATAAAAGGTCTTGCCCGTCTGACGACGATGCAGCTCCTTGGCCAGTTTCACGCGCTGCGCCTCGCCACCCGAAAGGGTCGTCGCAGGCTGGCCCAAGCGCACATATCCTAAGCCCACGTCATACAGAGTCTGAAGCTTGCGCTTGATCTGCGGGATGTTCCCAAAGAACGCCAGCGCCTCCGTCACGCTCATATCGAGTACATCGGAGATGGACTTGCCGCGATAGGTGACTTCGAGGGTCTCGCGGTTATAGCGCTTGCCACCGCAGACCTCGCACGGCACGTAGATATCGGGCAGGAAGTGCATCTCGATCTTGATCTGCCCGTCGCCGCGGCAGGCCTCGCAGCGTCCACCGCTCACGTTGAACGAGAAGCGCCCGGGCGAATAGCCGCGCGCCTTAGATTCTGGCGTGGAAGCAAAGAGGGCACGCAAATCATCCCACAGGCCGATATACGTCGCCGGATTCGAACGCGGCGTGCGCCCGATGGGAGACTGGTCGATATCGATCACCTTGTCGATCTGATCGATGCCCTCGATGCTCTTATAGGGGCCAACGGGGCGAGTCGAATGATGTACCGCGTTGGTGAGGGCGGGTGCAATGGTATCGGTAACCAAAGAGCTCTTGCCCGAGCCCGAGACGCCCGTCACCACAGTTAGGGTGCCAAACTCGACCTCGACATTCACCTTTTTAAGATTGTTGGCGGATGCCCCCGTGATGCGAAGCGCACCGCGTTCGGGATGGCGGCGCTCGTGGGGCAGACAGATCATGCGCCTTCCCGTAAGATAAGCGCCGGTCAGCGAGTCGGGACAGGCCATGATCTCCTCGGGCGTGCCCGCGCAGACCACCTTGCCACCGTTCTCGCCAGCACCAGGGCCCATATCGATCACGTAGTCCGCGGCGCGAATCGTATCCTCGTCATGCTCAACCACGATCACGGTGTTGCCAATGTCGCGCAGGCGCTCCAACGTGGCGATCAAGCGCTCGTTATCGCGCTGGTGCAGGCCAATCGAAGGCTCGTCCAAAATGTAGAGCACGCCCATAAGACCGGCTCCGATTTGCGTCGCCAGACGGATGCGCTGGGCTTCGCCGCCCGAAAGCGTGGCAGAAGCACGGTCGAGCGTCAGGTAATCGAGACCCACGTCCACCAGAAAGCGCAAGCGCTCCATGATTTCTTTCACGATGCGGCCGCCGATGAACTGCTGACGCTCCGTTAACTGCAGCTGCTCAAAGAACTCGAGTGAATCCTTGCAAGACAGGCAGCAAACGTCATAGATGGACTTGTCCCCCACCGTGACCGCAAGCATTTCGGGACGCAGACGCGCAGCATGACAGGTCAGGCACGGCTCCTCGCGAATATATTTCTCCAAACGAGCTTTGGTGTTCTCGTTCGTCGTCTCGATGTAGCGTTCGTACAGGATGTTGCGCACGCCCGAGAATGTGGTATCCCAATGCGTCTCGTCACCGTTGAGTTTGCGGTAATCGACACGCATCTTTTTGGTTCCCAGACCATCCAAAAAGACCTTCTTCACGCGCGGCGGCAAATCCCTCCAAGGCGTCTTGGGATCGACCTTGAGGTGCAGGCATAGCGCATGCAGAATCTGCGGATAGTAATTGCCGTTGCCAAAGACGCTACCGAACACGCCCTCATCTACCGAAAGCGAAGGATCCTCGATAAGGGCCTCGGCATCGACGACCTTCTTGAAGCCCAGGCCATCACACTCGGGACACGCGCCGTAGGGGGCATTGAAGGAAAAATCGCGCGGCTGCAGGTCGTCGATGGAATGGCCATGCTCCGGACAGGCAAGCGCCAGGGAGTAGGAAAGCAGGTCCCCTTCTGTTCCCTCAGGCGCGTCGCGATCGGGCAGCAGGTAGACCTCGACGTTATCATGCGCGAGCTTGGTCGCCTGCTCTACGCCCTCGGCAATACGGCCCAGACTGTTCTCGCGAATCACGATGCGGTCCACGACCACCTGGATATCATGCTTGTATTTTTTGTCCAGCTCAATCGAATCGTCGAGCGAGCGGACCTCACCGTCCACGCGCACGCGCGAGAAACCCTCGCGGCGCAGGTCTTCAAACAGCTTGGCAAACTCACCCTTACGGCCGCGAACCACCGGCGCCATGATAAAGGCGCGGCGCCCTTGCCCCGCCTCCAGAATCTTGTCCGCCACCTGGTCGGTAGTCTGGCGCTCGATCACGCGCCCGCACTCGGGGCAGTGGGGCACGCCGATGCGCGCAAACAGCAAACGCAGGTAGTCGTAGATCTCCGTTACCGTTCCCACTGTTGAACGCGGGTTTTTGGAAGTCGTTTTCTGATCGATGGACACCGCAGGCGATAGGCCGTCGATGGAGTCAAGATCCGGTTTATCCATCTGCCCCAAGAACTGGCGCGCGTAGCTCGACAGACTCTCCACGTAACGGCGCTGCCCCTCGGCATAGATGGTATCGAACGCGAGGCTCGATTTGCCCGAACCGGAAAGGCCAGTGATGACCACAAGCTTATCGCGCGGGATGGTGACATCGACGTTTTGGAGATTATGCTCTCGCGCGCCACGGATAACGATGGACGAATCGGACATGTATCGAGCTCCTCTTACGATAGATACTGACGCTCGGCGCCTCTTTGGCTTCTCAGTGTAGCGTACCACTCGGACAAATGTTCGTGTTTTGCATGCGATATTCGCACCTCGATTCAACACCCGCCGGTACATCCGCCGTCAAGCTACGATATAGTCGGTACCAATAAAGCCAGGATTTGCAAGCCCTTAAAGAAACCACGCACCCATGATTCAAAACACCCCTCAGCATCCCGCAACCGATCCGATTGTTGCCGCCATACTACTTGTCTCCGCCATAGCAGCAGCCGTCTGGTACGAATGGAAAACGAAACATCGCATCCATCCTTCGACCATCCTTTGGCCTCTCCCCCTCCTCGCTTCCGAGGTCCTCGTTGCCACTTGGGGCATCATGGGCATCTGCCGGGCGGATGCATCTTCTATCTGCATCCACGCGGTCACCACGCTCATCTGTGGCGTCATACCCATCCTGCGGCGCCCGTTTCTCGATTGGCTCGACAAGCAAGATGGAGTCATGCCGTATGTCATCTGCATCGGCCGAGACGCCCTCCTCATGGCGGCAACATCCGTCATATCGGTAATCGCGCTTGAGACCGCCTGCAACAGCGCGCATCTCGCAAGCATCCCAAGCGCATTTTTCTATGCTTCCGCGCTCATCGTCTTCCTCATCACGCTCATCCTCTACTTTGCGGGACAAAGGTGCGGAGGTGCGTGCTGCATCGCAGTCGTCATCTGTTGTGGCTTTGGCATCGCGGAGCATTTTGTCATCGAGTTCAAGGGAGCAGCCCTGCTTCCCAGTGACCTTCTTGCCATGGGAACCGCCATGGCCGTGAGCGAGGGCTACCACTTTACATTCGACGCCAGCATCGTCGCCTCGCTCACCTGGGCAGCCGTCGCCTGCGCGATGCTCTCGCTGATAAGCCCGCCACGGCTGAGCAAGCGTTCGCACGTCATCGCCAACGTGGGCGTCAACATCATGTGCGCACTCATCGCCTGGTCCTGCGTCTCAAGTGCATTTGCCAATGTCAAGCTCGAGGATGCGCTTGAGTTTAGCTATGACCGATGGTGGCCCATCAGCAGCTATCAGACATATGGCTTTATCCCCGTCTTCACCGCGACCGCTCAGAACCTCGAGATCAAGCAACCGGACAATTACTCCGATATCGAAGCGCAGGACATCCAGGCGCAGCTTGCCGCCCAGTACGATGCCGGCCGCGGTTCGAGCCCCGAACGTCAGGCCGCCGTAGCCCAGTACAACGAGCTCAAGCCCACCGTCATCACCATCATGAACGAAACGTTCAGCGATCTGTCCTTCTTCGACGCGCTGCGCGATGCGGGCTACGCCGGACCGCAGTACTTCAACTCGATTCCCGATGCCCTGATTCGCGGCTCGCTCATGACCTCGATCACCGGCGGAGGAACGGCAAACACCGAGTTCGAATATCTCACCAATAATTCTTTGGGCTTTATCGGTTCAGGCAAATACCCCTACAGCCTTTACAGCCTTAAACATGTCGACAGTCTTGCCAAACAGCTCGGCGACGCCGGATATCGCACGCTCGCCATGCACCCCAACCTTCCCGACAACTGGAACCGCCGCACCGCCTATCAAAGCCTCGGATTCTCGAAGTTCCTCTCCATCGATGATTTCCAGGGGGCTCCAAGCTATCACTCCGGCGTTACCGATGCTGCCACCTACGACAAGATCCTTGAAGAGCTGAACAAAAGCGACAGCCCTCAGTTCATTCTGGATGTCACCATGCAAAACCACGGCGGCTACGATGCCGGAACCGTACCGGACGAGGACCTGACGCACTATGCGCCCGCGGGACTTGATGATGACACCTGCGCACGGATGAACGTCTACCTCACCTGCATCGAAAAATCCGATCAGGAACTGTCCGCGTTCATGGAGCAGCTGCGTGAACTCGACCGGCCCGTCGTACTCGTCTTCTTTGGCGATCATCAGCCCACGGTCTCGGCAGCGATGAACGACGAGCTCTATGCGGGCGAAAACAGTCTGGAGCACACTGCGCGCATCTACAGCTCGAACTATTTCGTCTGGGCCAATTACGACGTCGCGGGCGCAGAGCAAATCAGCCAGCAAGAGGCCATCGGCGCAAGCGAGCTTTCCGCCCGCGTGTTCGATCTGATCGGCGCCCCACTTACCGACTATCAAAAGGCACTGCTCGCCACGCGCCAAGATGTGCCCACATTCTCCGGCGTCTGCTACGTAGGTGCCGACGGCCAGCTTTACGCTCTCGACGGCGACTCTCCCTATGCTGCCGTCATCGATCACATTCGCCGTATGCAGTACCTCAACTTCGCACGAAAGCTGTAGACACAACAGCCGCGCGCCCCTCGAAAGGGTGGGTACAATGAAGCTTGTTAAATCGGACACGACGCGTCCGCCCAAAGGCGGGTATACACAGTGAAAGGAGCATGCGCACATGGGCTGCAAACACGCTAACGAAGCCGGCGGGAAAACCGCGCCGCAGGAGTTTGAGGAGAACACCCTCTCCGAGGTCAAGCACGTCATCGCCATTTTGTCCGGCAAGGGAGGCGTGGGCAAGTCGCTCGTCTGCGGCGGCATCGCAACGCAGCTCAAGCGCGCGGGCCACAAGGTAGGCATCCTCGACGCCGATATCACCGGCCCCTCCATCCCCAAAATGTTCGGCATGAGCGGCCGCCATGCGCACGCCCTCGGCAAGCTGCTGCTGCCCGAGGTCACCGAAAGCGGCATCCACGTCATGTCATCCAATCTCGTACTGCAAAACGAGACCGACCCCGTGCTTTGGCGCGGACCCGTTATCGCCGGCGCCATCCGTCAGTTTTGGAGCGAGACCTCCTGGGGTCCGCTCGATTACCTGCTGGTCGACATGCCCCCGGGCACGAGCGATGTGGCTCTCACCGTATTCCAGTCTCTGCCGGTCGACGGCATCGTAATCGTCACAAGCCCACAGGACCTGGTGTCGATGATTGTCGCCAAGGCTGTCAACATGGCCCAGAAGATGGACGTGCCCGTACTGGGCGTCGTCGAGAACATGAGCTATATCGAGTGCCCCGATTGCGGCAAGAAGATCGAGGTCTTTGGCAAGAGCAAGCTCGACGAGGTAGCCGCGCAGTACGACCTCGATATCTTGGGCCGTCTTCCCATCGACCCCGCCCTTGCTGCCGCATGCGATGCCGGCAAGATTGAGGAGAGCCTCCCTGCAGAGTTCCTGCCCCAGGCCGTAGCCGCCTGCGAGGCAGTCGAGGCGCGTGCATAGAGCCGAGACGAAGCCCGGCTGAGGTCTCCTGCGGCACCTTCAGTCGGGCTTTCAATGCGCATCCCGAGATGGGCATCCAAATATCCGTCCAATTAAAATGCAAGTAATCGTGCGCTCCCAAAATGATTGGCGGAAACTCGCGCGTTTTCCGACAGAATCGAAATGACTGGCGGAATCTCGCACGTTTTGCGGCCGAATCCATCCAAGAAACGAATGCAGGGCCGCCAGTCATTCGCAAACGATTGAAAAGCCGCCACTCATTCCCGGCGACGAGCTTGGAAAACATTCGAAAACCGCCAGTCGTTCGCTGCAGCGACGCAAAACGTATGTAAACCCGCCAGTGATCTCCCGGTGCCCGCCTCGACATCCGCCCACGTTGCCGTCGACAACAACGTGCGGTTTTCCGGCAATCTCCCGATGCCCGCCTCGGCATCCGTCCAGGACCCATCCGTCGAATGGGCAGCGAAAACCCATACCCCGCATTCATGCCAATACGTCTCGAGCCACAAAACGTCGGCAAACGTCGGCCGCGTGCTATAGTCACACTCAATCAGAATCACTTCAGTTTCATTGAAAGGCCCTTTTGTGCCCTCCAGCATCTACGACATCGCCATCATCGGCGGCGGAGCCTCTGGGCTTGCCGCTGCCATCGTCGCCGCTCGCGAAGGCGCGCGCGTTCTCGTAATCGAGCGCGACGTCGAAGCGGGGCTCCCCCTTCTCGCCACGGGAAACGGCCGCTGCAACCTGAGCAACGAGAGCCTGGATCCGGCGCATTACCTGCATCCCGGTATCGCGTCTCGCGTAATGGGGCCCACACCGGAGCGCGACATCGCCGAGTTCTTTGACTCCCTCGGCCTCATCAGGACATCCATCGATGGCCGCCTCTACCCCATCACACGACGCGCCGAATCGGTTCGCGACGTACTGCTCGGTAGCTGCACACGCGAGAACGTTGCCATAGAGCGTGCGTGCACGCCCGTGGCCGCACGATACGACAAGGCGGCGCGCACCTGGTCGCTTGAATGCCAGCGCCCCACCCAACCGCTCAAGGCCAAGGCAGGCGTAGACGCCAAAGCCAAGCTTCGCGCCCTCCGCAGAGCCTTGCGCGATGCCAAAATGGCACACGTCGCGTTCCAGGCGCGTGCCGTCATCATCGCCGCCGGCGGCAAAAGCTCCTCCATTGCCGATATCTTTTCCCTACCGTACCTCGCCGCAAGCCCGGTTTTGTGTCCCCTCGCGGCAACGCCATGCGATACCGCGGGACTACCACTCGAAAGCAGCGCTCTTAAGGCGCTTGACGGTCAACGCATCCATGCAACGCTCTCGCTTCCCGGCTCTGGATGGGCGGAAACGGGCGAGGTGCTTTTTCGCGCTTACGGCATTTCCGGCATCGTCGCTTTCAACGCCTCTCGTCGTGCACACGCAGGCGACACACTCGAATTGGACCTTCTGCCCGAGCTGTCCGACGCCGCGCTGCATACGGAACTCGAACGTCGGGTATCCATGCATGCGGCGTCCCCCGCACATAATCCCAGCTGGTTCGACGGCCTACTCGCACGTCCCGTCGCCTTGCTCGTCTTCGCAGTTGCCCAAGAACAAGCAGACCTCGAGAGCCTCGGACATGCCATCAAGCATGCCCTCTTCGCCGTTACCGGAACCGCCGACGAACAGTCCGCGCAAGTGCACCGCGGCGGCATCCCCTTCGACATCGTCAACCTGGCCACGCTCGGCATCGACTCACCGCAGTCGCCACAATTATTTGTCTGCGGTGAGGCACTCGACATGGACGCCGATTGCGGCGGCTTCAACCTTGCCTGGGCGTGGCTCTCCGGCATCCGTGCCGGCAGGGCAGCGGCCCGTGCAGCCCAAGAGACTCGATAACCCGAAAGGTCATCATGATCGAGATCACCAACATCAAGGCCAGCCTCAAGCAAGGCTCAACGGAAGAATCGTGCCTCAAAGCCTGCAAGCGCGAGGCGACACGCCTCCTGAATATCCAATCGCAGGACATCGCCCGTATCGTGCTGCATCGAAAGTCAATCGACGCACGCAAGAAAAGCAACGTTCACTTCATCCTAAGCGCACACATTCAGCTGTCTAACCGCGCCCAAGAGCTCGCATGCGTGGAGACGCTCGATGAATCCGCTCGCAAGAACATCCATCTCATCGATGGCGACGAGCCGCACTTCCCGCAGCCCGACGCAATCGGCCACCGTCCCGCATTGCGACCCGTCGTCGTAGGCACGGGCTGCGCAGGCCTCTTTGCCGCCCTCACTCTGGCCCATGCCGGCCTTGAACCGCTCCTTATCGAGCGCGGCGCCGATGCCACACGTCGGACGCGCGACGTCGAGCACTTCAACCGCACAGGCGAGCTCAACGCGAGCAGTAACATCCAGTTTGGCCTGGGCGGCGCCGGCACATTCTCCGACGGCAAACTCACCACAGGGACCAAAAATCCCCTCCACCGGCTCATCCTTCAGACTTTTGTGGAAGCCGGAGCTCCGCGCGAGATTCTTTGGGACGCTAAACCGCACATCGGCTCCGACATCCTGCCTGCCATCGTCACCGATATCGTCGCCCAGATCGAAAACCTTGGGGGCGAAGTACGCTTCAATACCCAGATGGTCGATATCGCACGCACCACAGCGGGCGCCATCTCGTCCATCACCGTGAGCAGCGCGGATGCAGGCGGGATCAAACGCGAGGAGACGATCGCCACCTCACGGCTCATCTTGGCCTGCGGCCATTCTGCCCGCGATGTCTTCGCCCTGTTGTCCCAGCGTGATTTTTCCCTCCAGCGCAAGACCTTTGCCATGGGCGTTCGCATCGAACATCTCCAATGCGATATCGACCGCGCTCAATATGGAAGCGCCGCAGGGCATCCCGCCCTGGGGGCCGCCCCATACAAGCTTGTCGCCCACACCAAAAACGGTCGCAGCCTCTTTTCGTTCTGCATGTGCCCTGGAGGCCAAGTGGTCGCGGCGACATCGGAGGCACATGGTGTGGTCACCAACGGCGCAAGCCTGTATGCCCGCGACGGCGTAAACGCCAACGCGGCGCTGCTCGTCAACATCAATCCGCAGGACCTCCCCGGAGACGATCCCCTTGCAGGCGTCGATCTTCAGCGCTCATGCGAACACCGCGCGTTCGAGATCGGAGACGGCGCATACCGGGCACCCGCGCAGCTTGTCGGTGACTTCATGGCGCATCGCCCTAGCACGGGCGCGGCGACGGTCGCCCCCACCTATCCGCGCGGCGTGACTTGGACCGAAATCGATCCGTGCCTTCCCGTCCACGTTGCAGAGACGCTGCGTCTGGGCATACCCGCGCTCGGGCGTAAACTGCGCGGATACGACCATCCGGACGCTGTGCTCACTGCCATCGAGTCGCGCTCGAGCTCGCCCGTGACCATCGTGCGCGACTCCTCATGTCACGCACTCGGCGCAGAGGGCCTCTACCCCTGTGGCGAGGGGGCGGGCTACGCCGGCGGCATCATGAGCGCCGCCACCGACGGCATCCGCTGCGCGCAGGCGCTCATCGCAGACCTTCGTTAACCCTTATACATCAAGGGCCGCGGCGGCACGCGGTCCCAAGTGATTGATGAGGCTCGCCTGATAAGCGGCACCAAAGCCGCTGTCGATGTTGACCGCCGAAACGCCACTCGCGCACGAGCTGAGCATAGCCAGCAGAGCCGTGAGCCCCTCGAAGCTCGCCCCATATCCCACGCTTGTGGGAACCGCGATCACCGGGCAGCTTACCAAGCCGCCGATAACGCTCGCCAATGTACCTTCCATGCCCGCAATGGCAATGACCACGCGACCGGACGAAAGCTCTTGCGCGTGGGCGAACAGGCGATGGATTCCCGCCACCTCCACGGGTCCGTTACCTCTTTCCCTTGAACCCGGTACGGCGGCGAGTGCCGCCAAAGGCCGAGCCCTTACGAGCGCCCGCGCGCAGACGCTCGATGATCTCTTCCTCGGTGCCGCCCTCGGCAACCGCTTTGAGCTGCACGAGCGTATCGCGCAGGTTAGCCGCCTGCTCGAAATCCATCGCCTCGGATGCAGCGCGCATATCCTCTTCCATCGCGGCAATCACGCGCGCAAGCTCGGCCTGAGGCAGCTTGGCCATCTCCCGCACCAGCTCGGAACCCGTTTGTTCGGGCGTATCGCCAGTAGCGCTCTCCCCGCCCGCCGGCGTGAAAAACTCGCCGTGACCCAGCGTATCCCCGCGGCTGCGGTCGCGCTTGCCCACGTTCTCCGTAGCCTCGGCGATAAAACTCGAAATGTCGTTGATGGCCTTGCGCACCGTCTTGGGCTCGATATGGTGCTCCTCGTTGTACGCCATCTGAATCTCGCGGCGGCGCTGCGTCTCGTCAATGGCCTCGCGCATCGAATCGGTGACGGTGTCGGCATACATGATGACCTCGCCCTCGGCATTTCGCGCCGCACGGCCGATCGTTTGGATAAGGGAGCGGCGATTGCGCAGAAAACCCTCTTTATCTGCATCGAGAATCGCCACAAGCGACACCTCGGGCAAATCCAAGCCTTCGCGCAGAAGGTTGATGCCCACAAGCACGTCGATCTTTCCGCGGCGTAGGTCGCGCAGAATCTCGACGCGATCCATCGTGGCCGTATCCGAGTGCATATAGTTGACCTTCACGCCCGCATCAAGCAGATAGTCCGTCAGGTCCTCCGCCATGCGCTTGGTGAGCGTGGTCACAAGCACGCGCTCGTGGCGCGCCGTGCGCTCGCGAATCTCATCCAGCAAATCGTCGATCTGGCCGCGCACCGGTCGCACGTCGATCTTGGGGTCGAGCAAGCCCGTAGGACGAATAATCTGCTCCACGTTGTTTTGAGACACGCGAAGCTCGTAGTCGCCCGGCGTCGCCGATACGTAGATGAACTGCGGAATGCGCGCCTCGAACTCATCGAAGCGCAACGGACGGTTATCGAGCGCCGAAGGCAGACGAAAGCCGTGCTCCACCAGCGTCACCTTGCGCGAACGGTCGCCTTCGTGCATGCCGCGAATCTGCGGCACCGTGACATGGCTCTCGTCGATAATGCAAAGCATGTCCTTGGGAAAGTAATCGATAAGCGTAAAAGGCGGCTCTCCGGGGCGGCGCCCATCGAGGTGACGCGAATAGTTCTCGATACCCGTGCAAAAACCCATCGTCTCGAGCAGCTCAAGGTCGTAATCGGTTCGTTGCTGCAAGCGCTGCGCCTCGAGCAGCTTGTCCTCGGCCTTGAGCTCGGCCACGCGCTGCTCGCACTCCTCCTCGATGGTCTTGAGAGCCGCCGTCACCTTGGGTTTCTCGGTCACGTAGTGCGAGGCGGGCCACACAGGGATGGCGTCGTACTCACGCAACAGTTCGCCTGTGACCTCATCGATCTCGGCAATGAGCTCCACCTCGTCACCAAAGAACTCAAAGCGCAAGGGGTGCTCCGCATACGGAGGATAGACATCAACCACATCGCCACGCACGCGAAACGTACCGCGTGCAAGGTCATAGTCATTGCGATCGTATTGGATATCAATCAGCGCGTGGATAAAATCATCGCGCTCAAGGGGCACCTTCTTGTCCACATTGGGAGCCAAGCCCGCGTAATCCTCCGGGCTGCCGATACCATAGATGCACGAGACGCTCGCGACCACAATCACATCGCGGCGCGAAAGAAGCGATGCCGTCGCCTGATGGCGCAGCATCTCGACCTCTTCGTTAATGGAAGAGTCCTTTTCGATATACGTGTCGCTTTGCGGAACATATGCTTCCGGCTGATAGTAGTCGTAGTACGAGACGAAGTAGACCACGGCATTATTGGGGAAAAACTCGCGTAGCTCAGAGGCCAGCTGCGCTGCAAGCGTCTTATTGGGCGCCATGACAAGCGTTGGCTTGCCCACTGCTTCGATGGTCTTTGCCATGGTAAACGTCTTGCCCGAGCCGGTCACGCCCAGAAGGACTTGGTAGCGGTCCCCCGCCTCCACCCCAGCCCTAAGCGACTCGATCGCCTGCGGCTGGTCGCCCGAAGGCTCGTAGGGCGCCACAACCTTAAAGTGCACGTCCTCACCCGCGACTCCGAATCGTTTGAGCTCTCCGCCCACACGTTCGACCTCGAATGCGGTCATCGTGCATCACCTCGATCAATCGTTAAAAACTATGAGGGTACAAGTCTTGATAGCGCTCGCGCGCATTGGTCACGCGTGCCAGATAGGCCTGAGTCTCGGGAAACGTGATCGCATCCTGCAGCGATGTCTCCCTTTGGGCCCACTGCTCCACATTGCCCATTCCCGCATTGTACGCGGCAATGGCCTTATCGGTCGAACCGTTGAAGTAGGAAATGAGATACGAAAGATAGGCGCAGCCAAACTCGATATTCGTAGCCGGGTCGCTCAGGTTCGAGACATTATAGGAAGAATCGACGAGGCCCAGGCTGATCATATCGCTCGCCGTCTCGGGCATGAGCTGCATAAGGCCCTCCGCACCCCGATCGGACCTTGCATCTTCATCCCACCCCGACTCGGTCTCGATCACCGCTGCAACAAGATAGGGGTCGACCCCGTGCCGCGTCGCCGAATCGACAATCTGCTCCTCATGAGAAAGCGGATAGAACAAGCGAAGCAAAGGTGCGGGTGCCGCCGCGTAGACGAGCGCAGCGACGCCAAAGGCCATCATGCACAAAAAGGGAACGACGCGGTACCACGAAAGCAAACGGGGAGCTCTGATTTTAGTCATCAGCCTCTCCCGCCCGATCAAAACCATGGCATGCAAGCCACTCGTCAAGTGCCGCCTCGAGGCGGCCATCAGCAACCGCATTGTCAAAGACAATCGAAGACCATGCTTTAAGCTGTTCGTCGCTCGGCTGCAGAGCTGCGCGACGTTCAAAATCGTCGGGAGCCATACCGCGCGCGATGGCGCGCCCACGACGCACATCGAGCGGCGCCCAAACAGTCGCCACCTCATCGGCAAGCGAAAAAGCATCCAAAAAAGATGCAGGGGCAGAAACCTCGACCACGGTAAAAGGAACGTTTGGCCGCATTGCCACGCAGCAGCCATAGGGCAACAAACGATCGGCCAGGCGTTCGACAAGCACCGGATGCACGATATCGTTGAGTTTTGCCGTCCGCTCATCATCCGCAAACGCACGGCTTGCCAGGCGAGCCGTTACGACGCCGCCGGTTTCGTCCAGAATATCCCAGCCAAAACAATCGGCAAGTTCCGCCACAACGGCAGAACCCGGCTGGTACAGATCTTTTGCCATCTGGTCCAAATCGATACGTAAACCGCCCGCGCGCTCAAGATAGCGTGCCGCATACGACTTGCCCGATGCTATGTTGCCTAAAAGAAATAACGTAAACATGAGCCTTATTGAAACATAAATAAAGAGCCAAAGGGACAGTCCCTTTGGCTCTCAGGCAAACCTATGCCGAATCTTCGCGTTAGGCGCTATATGCTAGGCCAACTCGCGGTTGCGCTCGGCGCACGCGAGCATCGCATCGACCACGGTCGCACGCAGACCACCGCGCTCGAGCTCGGCCACGGCAGCAATCGTCGTGCCGGCAGGCGAGCTCACCATGTCCTTGAGCACGGCGGGATGCGTGCCGGTCTCCTGCAGATACTTGGCAGTGCCCAAAACCGCCTGTTCGGCCATAGCGTAAGCCTGAGCGCGCGGCATGCCCTCGATGACCGCGGCGTCCGCCATAGCCTCGATAAACAGGCACACATAGGCAGGAGCAGAGCCAGAGACGGCAACAACCGCGTCCATCAGATGCTCGGGGATAAACTCAGCTTTGCCAAAAGCGCAGAACAGCTCGTGAACGTGCTCGCGCTCCGCCTCGGTCACGTTTCCATTCGGACACAGGGCGCTCATCGACTCGCCCACCATTGCGGCCAGGTTGGGCATAACGCGCACGATCTTATGGTCGGCGCCCAAAAGGCCCTCGAGGCGCTCAAGGGAAACGCCGGCAGCAATGGAGATGATAACGGCATCCTTATCGACGGACGGGGCAAACGCTTTGACGACACCATCGAGATACTGCGGCTTCACAGCGATGATGATGCTCTTGGCGCCAGCCACGGCCTCGCTGTTGTCACAAGTTCCCTGGCAGCCAAGCTCGCCTGCGAGCCTCTGCTGCGACGTCTCGCTCACATCTGCGACCGTAACGTCCTGAGCGGCCACGAGACCGGAGCCCACGATACCCTTGAGCATCGCAGTACCCATGTTTCCGCAACCGATAAGTGCCAGTTCCTTAGCCATATCTCTATCCTCTCAATTCGGCGATGTGACAAATGCCCACCGGACCATTCTGTCACACCGCATCGTTACCTATAGAATCCTCAAAGCAATCTAAAACACAATCTAGAACGACTGCTCGGTACGATTGATGATTTCGTTTTGAAGCTCCGTACCCAGGTTGCACCACTTCTCGGAGAAACCTGCCACGCGGACGATAAGGTCCTTGTAGTTCTCCGGATGCTTTTGAGCATCCAACAGCGTCTCCTTGTCGATGATGTTGAACTGGATGTGATGGCCGTCCATGTCAAAGTAGCTGCGCACCAGGTCGGCCAGATTCTCGATACCCTTGTCTCCGGCAATGGAGCTTGGCGTGAACTTCTGGTTGAGCAGGGTGCCGCCTGTTGCCGCGTGGTCCATCTTGGCGCAAGACTTGATAACTGCCGTAGGGCCGTTGACGTCGGCGGAGCGCTCGGGCGAGATGCCGTCGGAAACAGGCTCGCCGGAGAGACGACCGGAAGGAGATGCGCCCGTAACCTCGCCAAAGTAGATATGGCAGGTGGTGGGCAGCATGTCGATACGCCACTCGCCGCGACGCATATTGGGCCTACCGGTGATGGTGTCGTGGAAGTACTGGAACACCGCACGCATGATGTCGTCGGCGTAATCGTCGTCGTTACCAAACTTAGGCGTCTTGCGGCTCACGAGATTGCGGATCAGCTGATACTTCTCGCCCTCAAAGTTGTGGTCGATAGCCTCAAGCAGCTCATCCATGGTGAAGCGCTTCTTGTCATAGACGTTGTACTTGAGCGAGGAGAGAGCGTCGGTGATGGAGCCGATGCCCACGCCCTGGAGGTACGTGGTGTTGTAGCGGGCGCCACCGGCGTTGTAATCCTCGCCGCGGGCGATGCAGTCCTCGGTCAGAAGCGACATGTAGGGCACGGGATTGTACTTGGCGGTCAGCTGGGTGTTGATGTTCGAACCGTTGACCTTAACATCCTCGAAATACTTAACCTGCTTCTTGTAGGCGTCGAAGAGCTCCTCGAAGGTCTCGAAATCGCGCGGGTCGCCAGTCTCGATACCAATCATCTTGCCAGAACGGGGGTCAACACCGTTGTTAAGCGTAACCTCGAGAATCTTAGGCAGGTTGAAGTAACCGGTCAGAGGATAGGCCTCATAGCCCCAGCAGCCGGTCTCAACACAACCCGAAGAACCACCATGACGGGCATCGGTCAGGCTCTTGCCGGCATTGAGCTGCTCGTCGATGATCTCCTCGGTGTTGTAGAAGGCGGGCTGGCCCCAACCGGCGCGAGCGACCTCACAAGCGCGCTTCAAGAACTTGCGTGGGGTCTTGCGGCTGATCTGCACGTTGGAGTTGGGCTGGATGAACATCATTTCTCCCATGCAGTCGAGAATGATGTAGGAGACGTCGTTCACGCCATTCTTGCCGTCCGGGGTGACACCGCCGGTATTGATGTTGGCGAAGTCGGAATAGGTGCCGGACTCCTTGAGGGTCACACCCACCTTGGGAGGTGCGGGCTGGCTGTTGAACTTGACCCACAGGCACTCAAGAAGCTCAAGGGCGTGCTCGCGGTCAAGACGGCCAGCGGCAACGTCGGCCTGATAGTACGGGTTCAGATGCTGGTCGAGACGGCCCGGGGTGTAAGCGTCCCACGGGTTCGTCTCGCTGGTGACAGCGAGATGGATAAACCAGTAGCGCTGAATCCACTGCCAGTAGGTCTTGGGGCGCTCATTGGCCACAACGCGGCAGTTCTCAGAGATCTGGCGCAGCTCCTCAGCACGCTTGGAATCGCTCTCCTCCTCAGCCATCTTGGCAGCAAGGTCGGCATAGCGGTTGGCAAGCACGGTGGTTGCGTCAACGGCGATGAGCATACCGCGCAGCTCGTCACGCTTCTCGAGAGCCTGATTGTCGTTCAGATAGTCAATGGCATCGAGAGCATTCTGGATCTCCTGCTTGATCTCGGCAAAGCCATGGGTCACGCCGCGCTCAGAGCCCAGGCAGGTATGACCGCCGGCACGCTGCTCATAGAACTCAGTGAAGATGCCGGCCTCGAAAGCGAGGTGCCACTGCTCGGTCTGGGCAGCCATGATCTTCTCGCGAAAAGCGCGGTTCTTCCAATACGGAATGATGATCTGCTCCTGGACGCGCAGGTCGTCCTCGGTAACCTTGAAGTTGACCTGCTCGCGATCGTTCATGTTGTGCATGTCCTCGAGCGTATGGCAGCAAAGCTCGGGGAAAGTTGGGGCAGCCTGGGGCCCGCGTCCCTTCTCGCCCACAATCAACTCGCCGGGCTCGATGCGAATGGTCTTGCGCTCAAAGTAGTCATGGAGCACCTGGCCGCGAAGCTCGGGGATCGAAAGAGAGCCCTCATAGCGCTTGTATGTCTCGGTTTCGATGAGCGCGCGCTCCATATCGATGTACGGCTGCGTGGTCTCGCTCTGATGACGGAGCATCTTGACACGGTCGTTCATGCCGCGATCCTCCTGCCATGTGGCATGGCTGGTCTCGCGCGTCGGGGCCGTATGAGAGGACACTGCCTTCAAGGCCTCTTCAATCGCAGCGAGCTCCGCCATTTCCAATTCCTTTACGTTTTCCATCGTTACCCTCCAATTTGAACGTTATCGAACCCATGCTGCAAAAACAGATCTTTCAGATGCTCCATGCGCTCTTCGCTTGGAACCTGCAAGTCACGAGCTAAATACGGCCTTCCCAGACGCGTATATTTGCTGCTTCCCGTTGTGTGGTAAGGAAGCAGATTCACCGGCGGCATTCCCACATGGCTTTTGAGGTACTCAATGACAGCAAGCATGCTCTCATCGTCATCGTTTACCGTTCCAATGGTCGGAATGCGAATGTTGAGCGATGCGCCGTTATGGGCCAAAAACTCGAGATTTCGAAGAATGACATCGTTTGAACGGCCAATATATTTGATGTGCTTCTCCTCGTCGATCATCTTAATGTCATACAGCCAAGTATCAACATAAGGAAGCAGACGACGATAGGTGCCCAAAGGCGCATAGCCGCACGTGTCGATGGCGATGTCGATGCCCTCAAAGTGAAGCTTGCGGCAAAGCTCCTCCATGAAATCGGAGTCCTGGACCATGCATTCGCCGCCCGAAAGCGTAACGCCGCCTCCCGAGCGCTCGTAGAACTGCTGGTCCTCCAGAGCCTTCTGGACAAGCTCATCCACCGTATAGCGCTGGGTGCCCACGATTTCACGGCATTCGTTGGGGCACCAATCCAGACAGGCTCCGCAGGTTACACAGGTACCCTTGCTCGTGTGCGCATGCCCATCTTCCCCAACAGTCACCGCGTCATGCGGGCACGCCTTAACGCACAGCCCGCATCCCGTGCACTTGCCGGGATCAAACATCAGCTCGCGATCAAAGCTCTGGCTCTCGGGGTTATGGCACCACCAACATGACAGCAAACAGCCCTTAAAAAAGATCGATGTGCGAATTCCATGGCCATCATGCACCGAGAACTTCTGAACATTTATGACAGCTGGCAATTTCATCTCTGGTCAGTCCCGTTCCTATGCAATGCCGATGAGCATGCAGATCACGTTTGCCAAGACGCCTGCAGCAAGGCCACCCACCAGATGCGTCACAATCGCGAAACCGGTGAACTCGGTGCCCTTCAGGTCATCGAGCATCGGAACGTGCGTAGAGAGGAAACCGCTCCAGCAAAAGCAGATTGCCGTGAGAACCGCAATGTCCTTGGCACCAAGCAGCCCGCCCTGAAGCAGGCCGGCAACAAGGCTCATAGAAGCGCCGGCAGAGGCCAGCGAGGTAGCCACGACGCTCAGGGCCTCCATGTGCGTAAAGCCAAAAAGCGGGGTGATGATGAAATCGATCTTGCCGGCAAGCCAGGGAAGGAAATACACGCCTTCGTAGGCGGCACCCGTGTAAACGCCGCCCTCGCCAGCGCCATTCGACAGCATCATGACGATCGTGCAGATGATAAGAACACCTGGGATGATGGCGAGACCAAGCTGAACACCGTCCTTACCGCCGTCAATCAAGGAAGACATGGCGCGCATGGAGACGCCGCCCTCACGGATGGCGCGCTTGCCCTCAGGAAGCTCGACACCGTCATCATCCATCTCATAAGCATCGACTGCGTCCTGTTCTTTACCGAACTTACGGGCGCAGGGGATGAGCAGCAGGCGAGTCGAGAGAACGCCGCCCAGGATGGCGCAAAGGCTACCGATTCCAGTGGGAAGAATGGTGTCGACACCGTTGGTGCCAGAGAGGCCCAGGACAGCACCGACAACAATCATGCCGATACCGAAGCAGGTACCGAAGTTAACAAGCGCAGGAATCTGATAGCGCTTGAAATAACGCATGAAGCCACGGTTGTGAATAAAGGTGCAGATTGCGGGATTATCAGACAGGAATGTCGCGATAGCACCTACGGAAGCTGCACCAGGCAAACCAAAAAGCGGTTTCATCAGCGGAGTGATCAACTTATTGAGCATAGCGACGACGCCAAACTCAGTGAACAGAGAACCCAAGGCTCCGCACACGACGGCAATCGCCATAATATAGAAGCAGGTGTCCAGGAGCAGCGCGTACGCCGTCTTCATGAGAGTGGAGATCATGTTGGTGGTGCCCATAACCATAGCCATGGGAACGAACAGCACGCACAGGCCAACAAGGCAGCCAATCCACTCCGGGCCCAACTCTTTCGTAAAACGGGTCGTGGGTGCCACGCCCTGATCTGAGGATCCACCCTCGACTACCGACAGATTTTGAAGCGTTTCAGTAGCTATATTCTCTTCAACTAGCACGCTCTTGGACATTTAAACCCCTTCCGAGCACGACAAACGAACAAACAGAAAACGGACGGCATCGCAGTGACGTCCAGGAAGTCTGGGCCAAACCGCGATACCGTCCGTAGGCATAAAAAACAAAAAACGGTATCGCAGCAGACAGGGAAACTCCCAAGTCAAACTGCGATACCGTCCGTACGTGCTGTTTTATGCACTTCTCCACCCATAGAGTGACCATCTATGGGCGCTATTGCGCTCGGTAGCAGGCAAAAACAAATTCGTTTAAGCAGGACTATTTTCGATGAAATGAGAGACGAAACAGAATTGAAACGTATCAAAGGCTGCTAAAGGTAGGAATTATAAGATGAACGGTACTAACGAAAGCGAGCCATCTTATGAAGTAAAGAATTACTTTTCATATCATACAAACGAAGGTCATAACGACGAATAGCCGGATTGTGGAGAAACTTCTGAAAAAGCCCTAAGCGTTTCAAAAAAAGGTCAAGCACCGATAGCCGGAAATATGCCGTCAAAGCCAGGAACAGGCTTAGTGGCCACACAGTCTCATATCCGTAAAGACAACAAGCGTAACGATCACGAAATTGCTTCCTAACCAAAATAGGTGCCAGCCAAGTGTACAAAGCAAAATACTAAAAGAAGTTAAAAAGCTCTATCAAAGTTAAGCCATATGTTTATGTCAAGCAGGCAATGAACAAAGTGGCACGCGCAATTTGAGCAGTTTGGCAGACGGCCTGGTTAAACGTTCGCCTTTCCGAGCATCAGCGCCGCATCCATGCGGCGGCTCGATCCCCCGAACTCGATGAGCCTTCCGTGATGCACGATCCTGTCGATCATCGCAGCCGCGAGCTTGTCATCCCCTAGGATCGTCCCCCATTTGCTGAACTCGATGTTGGTCGTGAAGATCATGCTCCTCCTCTCGTAGCAGGCGGAGACCACCTGGAACAGCAGCCGCGCGCTCTCGACGTCGATCGGCACGTACCCGAACTCGTCGAGTATGACAAGGTCGTTCCTTTCGATGTCCTTCATCATCGCCTCGAGTCGGTGCTCCCTCTTGGCCTTCGCCAGCGACAGCGCCAGCTCGGCCGCGGTGTAGAACCTGACCGCCTTGCCGGCCATCACGCATGCGCTGCCGATCGCGATGGCCAGGTGCGTCTTGCCGCGCCCGGTCTGCCCATGGAACACGAAGTCCTGGGCCGCATCGACGAACGACAGGCTCTTGAGGTCGTCCACGCCGTAGCCGTCCGGGAACGCGACCTGCGAGAAGTCGTACCCGTCGAACGATTTGACCTGCGGGAACTTCGCCCTTCTGTACAGCCTGGAGCGCTTGTTCCTCTCCCTGACGTCCATCTCGTATCCGATGAGGTCGCTGACGGCCCTCAGCTGGGCCGCGCTGGACGACGCGAGGAACCACTCGATCGTCTCGTTTGTTTTTGATAGCTTTTATTTTTAGGAAATCACGAGATAAAAGTTTCGGGTTTCACGACGATTGTTTCGCCTCATAAGCAAAGGCGCCGACCACCTCCAACGGATGGCCTAACTTAGTCATTGCTTCGGTAATCGACTCAAGGAGGCCGGAAAGGAAATGATCGGCATGTCAACTATTCTAGCAATCAAGCAGCGCGCTGCCCGTGGCGACAGCGTCGCCCAGATAGCCAGGGAGGAGGGAATCTCCGAGCCCACGGTGCGCAAATACCGCGACATGGACGACTTCTCCCCTCAGGTCAAGCCCAGGAAGAGGCGCGGTTCGAAGCTTGACCCGTTCAAGGCGACGATAGATCGTTGGCTTGCGGAGGACAGGAAGCGGCGCCCCAAGCAGCGACACACGGCCCAGCGGGTATTCGACCGGCTCGTCGCGGAATGCGGCTACGACGGCAGCTACACAATCGTCCAGGCCTACGTCAAGAAGCGCAAAGCCGAGCTCAAAGGCGCCAAAGACGAGTTCCTCAACCTCGAATGGGCGCCCGGCGAGGGGCAGGTCGACTTCGGCGTGTGCGACTTCAGGGTGCTGGGCGTCATGCGCGAGGTGCACTACCTGGTGGTCACCTTCCCGTTCTCCAACGTGTCGCTGGCGCAATGCTTCTGGGGCGAGACGTCGGAATGCGTCTGCGAGGGCCTGAAGGCCGTGTTCGAGTTCTGCGGGGGCGTGCCCACCCGGTTGGTGTTTGACAACGCCACGGGCGTCGGCAGAAGGGTCGGCCAGGTTGTCAGCACCGCCGACACGTTCACGCGCTTCGCCGCCCACTACGGGTTCGACTTCTCCTTCTGCAACCCCAACTCCGGCCACGAGAAGGGCTCCGTGGAGAATGCCGTCGGGGCCATCCGGCGCAACCTGTTCGTCCCCGTTCCCCGCATCGACAGCCTGCCCGCCTACAACAAGCGGATCCTCGGCAGGTGCCTGGATCGCGCCGGCAAGGACCATTACCTCAAAGGGGAGCCCGAGCGCCAGCTGTTCATGGAGGACTGCGTGGCCATGGCCGACCTGCCGGCGAAGCCCTTCCGCGTCGCGAAGATAGTCACGGCCAAGACCGACAAGTACGGCGACGCGTGCCTCGACGGCAGACACCGCTACNGACCTTCCCCTGCTTGTCGGCCTTGCAATGCGCGTACCTGACCACTGTGAACGCCGCTTCCGGCAGCCCCGCCATCGCGGCCGAGTCCTCGACGAACAGCTGCTTCTCGTCCTCGCCCTTGAGGTAGTGGGACTTGGACAGCGAGCAGCATCTGCCCAGCAGCCTCTCGTTGAACGAATCGACGTTGCAGAGCCTCGGGACAGGCACGAACAGGTTCGACCTCACGAACCTGACCTTGCTCTCGACGTTGCCCTTCTCGTGCCCGGAATAGGGGTTGCAGAACGAGAAGGCGAACCCGTAGTGGGCGGCGAACGCGGCGAAGGTCTCGGTGGTCCTGACCCCGTCGCAGACCCTGCGCCCGACGCCGGTGGCGTTGTCGAAGACGATCCTGGTGGGGACGCCGCCCACGTATTCGAAGATCTGCTTGAGCGCCTGGCATACGCACTCGGCGTTCTCGGAGGGGAAGACCTGGGCGAACCCCATGTTGGAGAACGGGAAGGAGAGCACGAAGAAGCTCATCCTGCGCCTTGCGCCGACGACGGCGAAGTCGGCCTCCCCGAAGTCGGCCTGCGCCTCGCCGGGGCTCCAGACAAGGTCCAGGTAGGATTCGGCGACGCTTCTCCTCTGGGCCTTGAGGTCGTGGACGTAATGCCTGACGGTGGATTCGCTGCAGGCGACGCCGTGCTCGTCGCGAAGGCGCTGCCAGATGCGGCGCGCGGTGTGCCTTTGCTTGCGCCAGCCCCGCTCGTCCTCGTCGAGGTACCCCTCGATGACCGGCCTGTACGCGTCGAGCATCTTCTCTCTGGGCTCCTTCACCGGCATCTGCGGCGAAAGGTCGGGGGCGGCCAGCTTCGCGTACACGGTGTTGCGCGAGACTCCGACTTTTCGCGCGATCTCGGAGATGGACTCGCCGCTTTTGCGCAGCTGCCGTATAGAATAGGTTTGCGACATGCTGATCATACCTTTCTGACCTCCTTGGTTGGTTTCTCTAGGCGAAAACCAAGTTAGTCGATTGAGTTGGTCGGCATGTCTGCCTTTGTGCTCAAATTGATCAAGCCGATCTGTTCATTTTGAAGTTACCACCTACAGCCATATTGGACACAGCCGCTCTAAAGGCAGCAGGTCTCGCTTTAAGGCCCTATAACCTCATGTCCCTCCCCCTGCACGAGAGAAAACGCACGAGGGCCCAACGGACGGGACAAAGGCCCGATAGCCGAAAGAAGGGGCCGGGTACCGAAAGGACCGCCGGCGGGCGGGCCAGGTGGATCGGCGGCAAAGCAGAAGAGCCGCGGGGCCGGGAGGGCGCACGGCTCTTCCGCGCCAATCTGCAGACAAGGCAGGATGCCGCCCATGGAAAAAGGGCCCCGCGGGGCCCTCGGCTGAACGATACGGGGAGAAAGAGAAAGGGGGCGCCGCGGGGGGGGATCCCCCGCGGCGCCCCCGC